>JBBASJ010000112.1:0-1042 GCA_040399325.1 Prochlorococcaceae cyanobacterium | reverse complement strand
CTGCTGGCCTACGAAGAAGCACCCCTGATCGATCCGGCCATCGCCAACCATCTACCAGCCGGGATCGCACCGGAAGCAGGCTTTGCTGGTACCACAAAGAACGACTGGATTCCCAACCCTAACGGCACGTTCGATTTCAACAAAGACCTGGCGATCTTCAAGCTATCAATCACCAACGGCATTGTCACTCATGCCGACAAAATAACAGGCGGAGCTGGATACATGGGCTCCAAGGGCGGCAATCATGTTGTGCGTGGTTTCAACATCTACGGCAACAACGTTGACCTTGTGCAGCCCTGGCTTGGCACCGCCCAGGTCGATCTCACGTTCGAAGGCGGCAGCCTGACCAAGGTTGACCTCACCGATGGGGGTCAAGGCTACGAACTGGCCGTTCAATCAGCGGCGGATCGGAACGACGCCACAACCACTGACACTCTCACAGCAGATCAGGCAATTCTTGTCGCGATCAACTACAACCTCGATGAGATTCAGTACCAGGTTCGCGACAACTCGCTTTACAACGACTGGTACATGATCGCAAACACCGACGCGGCGATCACTTACCACGGCATCCCTGGCAATCCCGGTTTTCTTCAGGTGCAGATGCAGGCCCGAGGGGCCGAAACCCGCCAGCTCCTTGGCGACAGCCTGGCGCCCACCACCGGCTACTCGGGAACCGGCGCCCAGGCATTCAGCACCATGGCCCAGGGCGGCAACTTCAGTCTGAGCAGCAACCAGACACCGATCGTTTCGGGCACCCTGCGCAACGGCAGCTGGTTCGGCTACGTCAACCAGCTGCCCACCTCACCCGAATCGCTGCAGTTCAGCTTTAACGGTGATCCGCTGACCTCCTACAACGTCAACTTCAAACCGTCGAGCGGTGCATCAACACCAACCTTTGATCCCGTTCGCTCGCGCGGCGAGCAGGCCTACTACCGCGCCCAGTCGTTGCTTGATGCCCCACCGACCAACAGCTTTGCCGCCCTCCTCGGAGGGTCAGACAATGTGGCGCCCCTGCTGGTCGCCTCCAACGTCTAGCCGG
>JBBASJ010000111.1:0-1215 GCA_040399325.1 Prochlorococcaceae cyanobacterium | reverse complement strand
GGACGGCTGGCCCCACCACTTGGTTCGGTTGGCCGGACTAGGGGTTCCCGTGCAGGGCCCATACGGTTCCATCAGTTGAAACCCCGGGAGCGACACCATGCATCCCACCGCTGAGCTGTTCACCGAAAAGGCCTGGGCCGCCATCGTGGCCTCCCAGCAGCTGGCCCAGCAGCGCCGCCAGCAGCAGATGGAGAGCGAGCACCTGTTCGCTTCCCTGCTGAGCCAGCAGGGTCTGGCGAGTCGCATTCTTGAGAAGGCCGGCGTTGACGTGGGCAATCTGAGCCAACGGGTTGAGGCCTTCATTGCCGCTCAGGCGAGCCTCAGCGCTCCACCTGACAACGTGTATCTGGGCAAGGGGCTCAATGCCGTGCTCGATCAGGCCGCTGAGCTCAAGGGGGCCTTTGGCGACAGCTACATCGCCATTGAGCACCTGCTGCTGGCCCTGGCGATCGATGACCGCTGCGGCAAGCAGCTGCTGAGCCAGGCCGGCACCGATGCCGCCAAACTCAAGGACGCTGTCAACGCCGTGCGCGGCTCCCAGAAGGTGACCGATCAGAACCCCGAAGGCACCTATGAATCGCTGGAAAAATATGGCCGCGATCTGACCAAGGCGGCCCGCGAGGGCAAACTCGACCCGGTGATCGGTCGCGACGAGGAGATCCGCCGCACGATCCAGATCCTCAGCCGCCGCACCAAGAACAACCCGGTGCTGATCGGCGAACCCGGCGTCGGCAAGACCGCCATCGTTGAAGGGCTGGCCCAGCGCATCGTCAATGGTGACGTGCCCCAGGCATTGCAGAACAGGCAGCTCGTTTCGCTCGACATGGGCGCCCTGATCGCCGGCGCCAAGTACCGCGGCGAGTTTGAAGAGCGGCTCAAGGCGGTGCTCAAGGAAGTGACCGCCTCTGAGGGGCAGATCGTGCTGTTCATCGACGAGATCCACACCGTGGTGGGGGCCGGCGCCAGCGGCGGCGCCATGGATGCCAGCAACCTGCTCAAACCGATGCTGGCCCGTGGCGAACTGCGCTGCATTGGCGCCACCACCCTCGATGAGCACCGCCAACACATCGAGAAGGACCCGGCGCTGGAGCGTCGCTTCCAGCAGGTGTTTGTCGACCAACCCACGGTCGAAGACACCATTTCGATTTTGCGCGGTCTCAAGGAGCGCTACGAGGTGCACCATGGCGTGCGCATCGCCGACAACGCCCTGGTGGC
>JBBASJ010000110.1:0-1251 GCA_040399325.1 Prochlorococcaceae cyanobacterium | reverse complement strand
CTCGGAGGGTCAGACAATGTGGCGCCCCTGCTGGTCGCCTCCAACGTCTAGCCGGGCCGGCTAAGCAGAAACGACCCCAACCGAATGCATCCGCACGACGGCAGGGTCGAGCGGTGCCCCCGTCAGGGCCTGCACTTCCACCACTGCCAACTCCTGCAGCCGCGCCATGGTGGCCTCGCGACCAAAGCGGGCTTCGGCCAACACCCAGTAGAGGCCGAAGTGGCGCGCTTCGCTGGCGAGCAGGTCGCCATACAGCGCCCGCAGCTCGGGGTCGGGGCCGCTGCTGGCCAGCAGCGCCATGCGCTCGTGGCTGCGCGCTTCGATCAGCCCGGCCACCAGCAGGCTGTCGAGCAGCCGCAGCGGCTCGTGGCGCCGCACCGCCGCCGCCAGGGTGGCGCCATAGGCCGGCGCCGGCAGGGGTCGTAGGGCCAGGCCACGGCGCTGGAGCACCTGCAGCACCAGCTCAAAGTGCTCGAGCTCTTCGCGGGCCAGAGGGCTCAGCGCCACGGCCAGACCCGCGTCGCTGGGGTAGCGAAACATCAGCTGCAGCGCCGCACCGGCTGCCTTGCGCTCGCAATGGGCGTGATCGATCAGCAGCAGATCGGGCCGCTCGCAGGCTGCGGCCAGCCAGGCGTCGCTGCTGGGGGCCGCGAGCCAGCGCACGCGGGCCACTGCTGCTGGCGGCGCCATGGGGGCGGCGGCGCTCATGGCTGGCGCAGCCGCTCCACCAGCCCCTGCAGCGCCAGCCGGTAGCTGGCGGGCCCAAAGCCGCTGATCACCCCCATCGCCTTGTCGGCCAGATAGGAATGGCGGCGAAAGTCTTCGCGGGCATGCACATTGCTCAGGTGCAGCTCCACAAACGGGATGGCCACCCCCAGCAGGGCATCGCGCAGGGCGATCGAGGTGTGGGTGAAAGCCCCGGCATTGATCAGGATGCCGTCAACCTCGCCGGCAGCGCTGTGGATGCGATCCACCAACGCCCCCTCATGGTTGCTCTGAAACGTTGTGAGCACCACCCCCAGGGCCTCGGCCTGCTGCTTGAGATCGGCCTCGATGGCCCCCAGGGTTGCCGCGCCGTAAAGCCCCGGCTCACGCTGGCCGAGCAGGTTGAGGTTGGGCCCGTTAAGAAGCAGCACGCGCATGGGGGGCATCGTAGGCAGGGCCGCCAGCGGTCACACCGGCTGGTAAGTTCTTGCGGTGTGGTTCGGGTCGGTGCCCGAGTGGTTAATGGGGGCGGACTGTAAATCCGCT
>JBBASJ010000109.1:0-1402 GCA_040399325.1 Prochlorococcaceae cyanobacterium | reverse complement strand
GGCAACGACCTTGGTGAAGGCGTCGAACATTGAAGGGCTCCTGTTCTCGACGAAGTGTCGAAGAGGGGGTGAACAAGGGTGTGAAGGCTGGGTCAGCTGACGTGGGTCAACAGTCGGTTGCCTTCGTGTGCTGGGCACCGAGCCATTCTTCAGAAAAAAAAGGACCTCCTGGGAGGTCCTTTACAAAGGGTCACCGCAGCGGTAACAGCTTGAACAATGAGCCCCGAGTCTGAACCGCACCTGGGCCCGAAACGCTGCGAATAGCTAGCGATCAGGCCGCATCTTCAGCGGCATTGCCTTCACAATTGCTTCGGAATTGGCGGCCAACCGTCAGGGCTGTCTCTGGATTCAGTTCACCGGAGTGACGCTGGCCACGCGGCCGCCCTGGCGGTGAATCATCTGCTGGGTTTCCAGCATCTTGTCAAAGGTGACGAAGCGAACGGTGTTGCTGCGTTTGTGCAGCCGGTAGTTGGTCAGGCTGGTCACTTCGATCCGGTAGACCCGCGCCTTCTGGCCGATGCCCTGGGCCATGGTGGTGATGCCTTCATTGGCCACCTGGGTGGGCTGGAAAGCCGAGCCGGCGGCATTCGGGCTGACCACCGGTACCGGACGGTCCTGATGCAGGGCCTTGCCCAGCCGGAACTGGGTGCCGGCGGTGTCACCCTTGACCGAGGCAGCGGCACCTCGAGCCAGCTGCATCAGCCAGGAGAACTGACGGCCCTGCTGGCCTTTGGAATAGTCCCAGCCATGCAGGAAGGGCACGGTGTCTTCCCCGAAGCGTTCCTGGTATTCGGCGCTGTCGATATAGGAGTCGATTTCAGCGTCGTAGCCCTGTTCCTGCAGGGTCGTGAAGTGCTCCAGCATTTCAGCCTTGTTCTGCGGCGCGCGGCCCAACAGATGCTTGAAATTGAGCTCGATGAAGTGATACGGATTGCAGTTCTCGAAGAAGCGGCTGCGATACAGGCCGCTCTTGGCCAGTGTGCGCACCAGTTCGCGCACACTCAGATAGCCCGTCTTGAACAGCGACTCGGCTCCATCGAGACGCTCGCTCTTCATCACGTACTGATGGCCGAGAACCTGCTGGTAGACGGCGCGCAGAATGGTGTTCTTGTCATTGTCACTGGCATTGCTCCAGTGCTCTTTGTTGCGCTCGTTGCTGAAGCGTTCGTGGCCCAGATAGGGCGCATTGACCAAAGCCATGGCAAACAGAGGGGGCGGGAGAGGGAGTCATCTGAGAAAACTGTCGGCATGCAGCTTCTCGGCCAGAAGCGTATGAATGGACCCAGGCTCTTCTGCGCCTCTGCACAGCTTCTTTACAGGCGGGCGTTCATTGGGATACAGACAGGGGGCACCAATAAAAAAGCCCCCGCAGGAAGCGGGGGCCAAGGTCATCGATGGAGGT
>JBBASJ010000108.1:0-1508 GCA_040399325.1 Prochlorococcaceae cyanobacterium | reverse complement strand
GCCTCGTCCTGGCCGATCAGGCGCTGGTGCAGGGTCTCCTCCATGTTGAGCAGCTTCACCGACTCGCTCTCGGTGAGCTTCTGCACCGGCACGCCGGTCCAGGAGGCCACGATCTGGGCGATGTCCTCTTCGGTGACCACCGGGGCCTTGTCGGCATCGACCGGTTCGGCACCGGCGCCTTCAGCGCCGGTCGGTGCCGCGACGGCGGTGGCAGCACTGCCGGCCTCGTCGGCCTGGGCTGCAGCGGGCTCGTCGTCTTTGCGGGTCTGCAGGATCGAGCGGATCTGCTCGCGCAGCTCCACCTCCTTGTCGCGCAGCTCACCGGCCTTGGTGAAATCCTGCTCGCGCACGGCGTCTTCCTTGTCTTTCTGCACGGCGCGCAGCTGCTTGTCGATCTCCTTGGCCGCCGGGGGCAGCTTGGAGTTGAGCAGGCGCACGCGGCTGCCGGCCTCGTCGATCAGGTCGATGGCCTTGTCGGGCAGGAAGCGGTCGGAGATGTAGCGATCGCCCAGGGTCGCCGCGGCCACCAGGGCCTCGTCGGCGATCTTGAGGCGGTGGTGCGCCTCATAGCGCTCGCGCAGGCCGCGCAGGATCTCGATCGTGTCATCGACCGAGGGCTCGCCCACCATCACCGGCTGGAAGCGGCGCTCGAGGGCGGCGTCGCGTTCGATGTGCTTGCGGTACTCGTCGAGGGTCGTGGCACCGATGCACTGCAGCTCACCACGGGCCAGCGCCGGCTTCAGGATGTTGGCGGCATCGATGGCGCCCTCGGCGGCACCGGCACCGATGAGGGTGTGCACCTCGTCGATCACCAGGATCACGTTGCCCGCGCCCCGGATCTCTTCCATGATCTTCTTGAGGCGCTCCTCGAACTCACCGCGGTACTTGGTGCCGGCCACCAGCAGGCCGATGTCGAGGGTGAGAACGCGCTTGTCTTCAAGAATGTCGGGAACATCGCCGCTGTTGATGCGCTGCGCCAGCCCCTCGGCGATGGCGGTCTTGCCCACGCCGGGTTCGCCGATCAGCACCGGGTTGTTCTTGGTGCGGCGACCCAGAATCTGGATGACGCGCTCGATCTCGTTCTGGCGGCCCACCACCGGGTCGAGCTTGCCGTCAGAGGCCTGCTGGGTGAGGTTGCTGCCGAACTCGTCGAGGGTGGGCGTTTTGGTGGATCCCTTGCCACCGCCACCACCGGCGGCGACCTCGGCGGTTTCGCCGAGCATGCGGATCACCTGGGTGCGCACCTTGGCCAGGTCGACACCCAGGTTTTCGAGCACCCGGGCGGCGACGCCCTCGCCTTCGCGGATCAGACCAAGCAGCAGGTGCTCGGTGCCGATGTAGTTGTGGCCGAGCTGGCGAGCCTCCTCCAGGGAGAGCTCCAGCACGCGCTTGGCACGGGGCGTGAAGGGAATCTCGACAGCCACAAAGCCGGACCCCCGGCCGATGATCTTCTCGACCTCGACGCGGGCGTCCTTGAGGTTGACCCCCATCGACTTGAGCACCTTGGC
>JBBASJ010000107.1:0-1788 GCA_040399325.1 Prochlorococcaceae cyanobacterium | reverse complement strand
TGCAGCTGGTGTTCAGCCGCTTCAATCAGGGTCTCGATGCGGTGCGAACCCTGCGTTGAGCCCATCGCCCCCCGTCGCCGATGTCTGCTCTGCTGGCCCTCGCTGTTCTGATCGCGCTGCTGGCTTTTTTTGCCGCTGGTGAGTTTGCCCTGATCCGGCTGCGGCCCTCGCGGGTGCAGCAGCTGCAGGAGGCCAGGGTGCCCGGGGCGCAGGCGGTGGCGCGGCTGCAGCACCGTCTGCGGCGGGTGCTGGTGGCCACCCAGCTGGGGGCGGTGCTGGCGCTGGTGGCCCTGGGCTGGGCCGGCCGCGGCCTGGCGGCCCAGCTGGGGCTGCGGCTGCAGAGCCAGGCGTGGCTCGATGCGGCGGTGTTTGTGGCGCTGGTGCTGGTGGCCACCCTGCTGGGTGGGCTGCTGCCCAAGGCCTGGGTGCTGCACCGGCCCGAGCCGTCGGCCCTGGCCCTGGCGCCGCTGCTCGAGGCGGTGAGCCGCAGCCTGGCCCCGCTGCTGCTGGCGATCGAGCGGCTGTCGGGCGTGCTGCTGCGCCTGCTGGGCCTGCCGCGCAACTGGGACCAGCTGGTGCCGGTGCTGTCGGCCGGTGAGCTCGAAACCCTGATCGAGACCGGCAGCGTCACCGGGCTGAGGCCCGATGAGCGCAACATCCTCGAAGGGGTCTTCTCGCTGCGCGACACCCTGGTGCGCGAGGTGATGGTGCCCCGCTCGGGCATGGTCACCCTGCCGCTGGAGGTGACCTTCGCCGACATGATGCGCGCCGTCGATGCCACCGCCCACGCCCGCTTTCCGGTGATCGGCAGCTCCCTGGACGATGTGCGCGGCCTGCTCGACCTGCGGCGCCTGGCCGACCCCATCGCCCGCGGCCAGCTGACGGCCGACACCCCCCTCTCGCCCTACATCACCCCGGTGGCCCGGGTGCAGGAGAGCACCTCCCTGGCCGACCTGCTGCCCCTGATCCGCTCGGGCCAGCCCCTGCTGGTGGTCGTCGACGAGCACGGCGGCACCGAGGGCCTGGTGACGGTGGCCGACCTCACCAGCGAGATCGTGGGCGATGAGGATCCCACCCTGGAGACGGCCCAGGACCTCAAGCCCCTGAGCAGCGGCGGCTGGTCGGTGGCGGGCGATCTGGAGATCTTCGAGCTCAACCGCCAGCTGGCGCTGCAGCTGCCGGAGGCCGAGGGGCACCACACCCTGGCGGGCTTTCTGCTCGAGCGCCTGCAGCACATCCCCGCCCCCGGAGAAGGCCTGCGCTGGAAGGGCCATCAGTACCGCGTGCTGGTCATGGACGGCCCCCGCATCGAGCGGGTTCAGATCCAGAGAGTCAACGGTGACGCGTAATCGCTGATAATGCGGCCGTTGCTGGGGCCCGAGCCATGAACCCTGTGCGTGTGGGTGTCATCGGCATCGGCAACATGGGCTGGCACCACGCCCGGGTGCTGAGCCTGCTCAAGGATGCCGAGCTGGTGGGCGTGGCCGATCCCGACGAGGCCCGCGGCCGCCTCGCCACCGAGCAGTTCGGCTGCCGCTGGTTTGCCGACTACAACGCCATGCTCAGCGAGGTGGAGGCGGTCTGCATCGCCGTGCCGACCCTGCTGCACCATCGCGTCGGCATGGCCAGCCTGCAGGCCGGCGTGCATGTGCTGATCGAAAAGCCCATCGCCGCCAGCCAGGAGGAGGCGGCCGATCTGATCGGTGCCGCCGAGTCCGGCGGGCGGCTGCTGCAGGTGGGCCACATCGAGCGCTTCAACCCCGCCTTCCGCGAGCTGGTCAAGGTGGT
>JBBASJ010000106.1:0-1825 GCA_040399325.1 Prochlorococcaceae cyanobacterium | reverse complement strand
GCGCCACAATCGCCCGATGCTTCCTTTCCACTGGCTCACTCAGACCATCGCCCTGGGTCTGGGGATTTCCTTCAGTCCGATCAACATTGCCCTGGTGGCCCTGTTGCTGCTGGGTCGTAATCCATTGCGGCGCTGTGCCACCTATCTGGGGGGGTGGGTGCTGGCCAACGGCGGAGCGCTCGCCGCCGTGGTGCTGATCGGCAGTCGTTTCAGCACTGCCCTGCACGTTGGCAGCCGCGGCCAGGTGCTGATGGATCTGATCGGTGCCGGAGCCCTGGTGGGCCTGGGCCTGTTCCAACTCACCCCGGCGGTGGCCATGGGCGAGGAGAACTGGGCCATGCAGCTGATGGCCCAGCTGCCCGAACTCGACTGGCTTCCATTGCTGGGCCTGGGCGCCGGATGTGCCCTGGTGAGCCCCGAAAACCTGGTCTTCTATGTCAAGGAGGGCAGCATGCTGCTCACCAACCACACAGGTCTCCAGGGCGATCTCACCGTGGGAGCCGTGTTTGTGGCGGTGACCACCTCCCTGTTGCTGTTGCCGCCATTGGCCTGGATGCTCAGTCGCGGTCAGCTGCGCGAACCACTGACCAGGCTCAACGACTGGATGGTGCACCGGGCCGAATGGCTGGTCGGCGTCTTTGCACTGCTGCTGGGCGTTTACCTCGGCTGGCAGGGCATCGAAGGCTTGTATGCAATGACGCAGGCGACCCTGGTGGCCGCCTGATCGCCATTGCGGCCAGATTCAGCTGGCCTGATCGATCGCCGGCGACATTTCGCTCGGGATCACCAGTCGCAGCAGAATCGGCGCCAGGAAGGTGGTGCCGATCACCATCAACAGAATGGCCGCTTCAAGGGCGGGCGTCAGGATGCCCGCCTGGCTGCCCAACCCCAGAAAGATCAGGCCCACCTCGCCTCGCGGCATCATGCCCAGACCCACCACGAGTCGGTTGGTGGGTTCGGCACTCAGATAGCTCCACCCTGTCGCCACCTTGCCGGCAATGGCAACCACCAGCAGAAACGCAGCCACAATCAGGCCTTGCCGGTTGGCGGCATCAAAGGGATTCAGCACCGAAAGATCCATGCTGGTGCCGATCAGCACAAAGAACACGGTGGCGAACAGTGCCACCAGCGGCTTCACGGCCGCATCAATGTCATGGGTGTGCTTGGAGGCGCTCAGGATCAGACCAGCGGCAAAGGCTCCCAGTGCGGCCTCCAGGCCGATGGCCTGGGCGGCAAAGCAGCACAACGTCAAGACCAGAAAGCTCGCCACAGCCACATCACCGGGGGCCTTGAGCTGGTCCACCACCCAGTCGAAGGCTGGTGCTGCCTTGCGGCTCAAGAACAGGGCCACGCCCACAAAGGCAACGGCCGCGAAGCACAGTTTGATGACCGGGCCAACGCTGAAGGCGCCGCCACCCACGACCGCCACCACCACTGCCAGGATCACGATGCCCAAGATGTCGTCGAGCACGGCTGCGCCGATGACGATCTGACCCTCGCGGCGCTTGAGCCAGCGCAGCTCGCCGAACACGCTGGCGGTGATGCCGATGCTGGTGGCGGTCATGGCCGCGCCGGCAAAGACCGCCGGGATCAACGGCACATGGAACACGTAATAAAGCCCTGCGGTTCCAAGCGCAAACGGCAGCAGCACCCCCGTGACGGCCACGGTGCTGGCCTGCACGCCCACGGCCACCAGCTCGTCGAGCTCACTTTCAAGGCCAGTGAGAAACAGCAAGGCAAACAGACCAAGTTGTGCGACCGTCTGCAGGCTGGGAAAACTTTCGCTGTAGACCTCGCGAACAGTTTCAGGACTCATCTCGGCCAG
>JBBASJ010000105.1:0-1945 GCA_040399325.1 Prochlorococcaceae cyanobacterium | reverse complement strand
GTGCCGAAAGGCACCGTGGGTTCGAATCCCACCCCCTCCGTTCCCTTGAGAGCCTGAAATCCCAGCCTGGAAGAGGGTTCTGGGTTTTCGGTCGGTTCGTGCTGTGGCGTCGGCCGTCAGCGAGCTTCTGGCAGCTGCGCGATGATTCCGGCGGCAAAGTTGGCAAAAACTTGGCAAAGGCCCTGCCTCTCGATCCCGTCACCTTGAGCCTCCGAAACAGGGGGATCCAAGGCAGCCTCATCAACGTCAACGACCGACTGTTCTGACAGTGCACGGCCACTGACGCGGACGGAGTCCGCAAGCCGTATATCGCTTGGCCTTCCTACTCACCCCGCCCAGCTGATCGAAGCCGAGAGCCGCGTTGTGACCCTCGCTGCCGAGCTTGGGCGCGCAGGAGTGATATCCAGCCCCCTCCCGTGGGCAGATGTAGCAAAACAGTCTCAAGATTTGCCAACTAGTGGCCTGAGCTGCGACAGCGCATTGAACAGGAGGCCATCGCACTTGCCTGATCCAAGCGGTGACAGAGATTGGTCACAGCTGCCTGGCGAGCTGGATCTCGAGGGTGTGCTGATCCAGGCGGACGCGCTCCAAAACCAGCGCCCGTGGTTCGGCAGCTCGAGGCGCAGGGGGCGACTTCCTCCTGCCCGTCAAGGCCAACCAGAAGACATCACGCGGTCAACGCAGTGGTGGCAGGAGCGCCGACGCGGCTTCGTCCCCGTAGCCGTCGCGCTTCGGTGGCCACGCCTTGGCGTTTCGGTGCTCTGAACCCTGGCAGGGAGGACCGGATCGAATGGTTCGGATCGTCCCTCCGCCTTGAGCAGCTGCTGGAGGGTGCCAGTGCGCCCCAGCCCTACAAGAGTGCGGAGCCGGGGCTGCAGCGGCCCTTCGGCAGCGACGTCGACGATCTTTGTCAAACTTAGTTCCTGCCTAAGCTAAGCAAGTCGTTTGGTCGTGGCTCCATGCAACCCCAACGCGTTGTGAACGTGCATCAGGCCAAGACCCATCTGTCGCGCCTGATCGACGACGCCCATGCGGGCGAGACGATCCTGCTTGCGAAAGCTGGAAAACCCTGGGCGCGGCTGATGCCGCTGGCGCCAGCACCGCCCCAGCGCATCCCTGGGCGCCTGCGCAGCCATGGCCCTCTCGCCAACCCCGATGCCCTGCTGGAGCCAATGGCCGCAGACGAGCTCGCCAGCTGGGACGAGAGCAACCTGCTGCCGGAGGCTCCACAACCATGAGCGATTCAGTGGGCTACCTGCTGGATAGCCACGTGCTGCTCTGGTGGTGGTTCGATCCGGATCGCCTGTCTGGCCCTGTGCAGGCCCTGATCGCAGACCCAGAGACCCCGGTACTGGTGAGTGCGGCCACGGTTTGGGAGCTGAGCCTGAAGCACCACCAAGGCAAGTTGCCGGAGCTGGCGCAGGCCATTGGCGATCTGCCAGGCCTGCTGCAAACCGATGGGTTTGAACCCCTGCCAATCGCCTTGGCCCACGGTGCTCGAGCCGGGGCCTACCGCCATCCCCACCGCGATCCTTTTGACCGGATGCTCGCCGCCCAGGCGGAAATCGAGCGACTGGTGCTGCTCACCGCCGATCAACAGCTCTCCGCCTTTCCTTGCCGCACCCTCTGGTGATACCCCTCTCTGCCACTGCTTCCGTCAGCCCCCTGGGTCAGAGGATCCTGGAGCAGTTCCCTGGGCTGGTGGTGCGCAGGTGAGCTCGTGCTCGATCTGATGCCAACCCAGGGCGAAATCCTGGGCTTCTCCAATTGCTGGTGTCCCCTCGGCCCGTCAACGGAGCAGCGTGGCGCTGGCGAGCGGCCGCTCGATTCGGATCGTCACCGCAGCGGTGTTCCTGGCCACCAAACTGGAGGGAGGCCTTTCGCTGTCGCGGCCACGGCGACTTTTTCTTCTCTCACGATCGGGAGGCCCCCCATGGCCGTGGTC
>JBBASJ010000104.1:0-2040 GCA_040399325.1 Prochlorococcaceae cyanobacterium | reverse complement strand
CCTGGCCCAGGCGCGCGAGCAGCTGTCGGCCGCCCTCGCCTGAGTCAGGCGTCGAGCTCCACCCGGTTGCGGCCTCCGTTCTTGGCTCGGTAGAGGGCCTGGTCGGCCCGCTCCAGGGTGGTCTCCCCCGGTTCGCCGGGTTGGTGGCGGGCCCCACCCACCGAGATCGTCACCTGCAGCAGCTCTGCGCTGCCCTCGAGCGCGACCTGGCGTTGCTCGACCGCCTGCCGCAGGCGCTCGCCCACCGTCGCCGATCGGGCTATCACCAGGATCTCTTCGCCGCCCACCCGCACCACATGGTCGCCGGGTCGCACCACCGAGGTCAGGGCCTGGCCCACGGCCACCAGCACCTGATCGCCGGCGGCATGGCCCCAGGTGTCGTTGAAGCGTTTGAAGTGGTCGATGTCGACCATGAACAGGTGCAGACCCTCGTCGTGCTCGGCCTGGGCCGCCAGCAGGGGCGGCAGATGCTGGCTCAGCCAGGTGCGGTTCTTGAGACCGGTGAGCTGGTCGAAGAACGCTTTGCGGCGAAACTCCCGTGAGGCGTCGTCACTGCTGAGGGCCTGCAGGTTGGAGCTGTAGAGCCGCTCGCACACGGTTCTGAGCATGCGCACGGCGAACTGATGGGAGCGGTTCGCCAGCTCCAGCAGGGTGTCGCGCTCCAGTTCGAGCAGGGCCGAGGGCTCGCTGGCGATCACCCAGGCCGAGGTGGGGCTGCCGGTGAGGGCTGAGACTTCGCCCACCAGTTCACCCACCGCCACGCTGCCCATGTCGGGGCCGGCCCCGGCGCGCAGCTGCACCGCAAGGCGGCCCGCCAGCAGGATCGCGGCGCAGCTGTTGGCGCTGTGGCCCGCGAGCACCACAGTTCCGGCCGCGACCTCCACGCGGCGGCAGCGCGCCAGCAGGGGCTGCAGCGCCTCGGCCTCGCCGGGGCCGATCAGGTCCAGCGCGACCAGGGCCTGGCTGATCAACCCCTCGCTGGTCAAGCGCCTGCCGGCTGCCTCGTCGCCGCTGAACGGTCGGGCGTGCGGGGGCATGGCCGAGGTCATCGCTTCAGGATTGCGGCGTTGTTCGTGTTGGCGTTGACAGGTGCGGCCTTGTCAATGGGGCGTTGTCAATGGGGCGCCGGTTGCTCCATCCTGGGCCCAGATGACCCCCTCCCCATGCTGGCCTTGAATCACGCTGCACGCCAGCGTCTCGGCTGCCTGAGCGCGGTGGTGCTCAGCCTGGCGCCGCTGGCGGCGATGGCGCAGACCGATCTGCGTAACAGCTTCCCGGGGCGTCGCCTGGGTGGGGGAACCCGCGGCGAGTGCAGTGCCCGCCTGCTGGCCAACCTGGTGCCCGCCAACAGCGTGTACGCCCCGGGCGCCGAGGCCACCATCGGCCTGCTCGAGGGCCCCACCGCCCAGCCCCGGCCGGTGCAGGTGTCGTTCAGCCCGCTCAATGCCGCCGGTACCGCGGCGGCAGCCCAGGGCCGGACCGCCAGCCGGGACCTGCCGGCAGCCCCGGCCGGTGTGGTGCTGCTCACCATTCCGGCGGTCAAGACGGCCACAATTTGGGAGTCGGGCTACCGCTGCGATGAGGGCAAGCCCGGCGGCGCCGCTGATGCACTCAGCTTTGTCGAGACGGCTTCGCCGCCGGCAGTCAGTCTGCTGGTGCCCGATGCCCAGCCGGTCGACAAAACCCTGGCTGCGGCCCTGCGGCAGCTGCGCAGCCAGTGCGGCAAGACCGTCGCCACGGCGGCGCTGGCCAAGACCTTCGACCTGGGCGATGCGATCACGCCCGAGTGGCCCCAGCAGCTGCCGGTGCGATGCCCCTGAGCTCCCAGATCTGCAGCGGCACCTGGCGCCCTTTGACCTGAAGGCTGCCCCAGTCGAGCCAGATCAGGCGTTCGCACCAGAGCCGCTCCTCGGCACTGGCCTGCTCGAGCAGCAGGTCGCGGGTGGCGCTGGAGACCAGCACCCGGCAGAGGTTGTCGTGGCGGGTCTTGTCGATGCTCTCCAGCCTTGAGGCGCAGTTGACCGTGTCACCGATCACGGC
>JBBASJ010000103.1:0-2118 GCA_040399325.1 Prochlorococcaceae cyanobacterium | reverse complement strand
CCACCGGGCCCATGACCCGCGATGAGATGAAGGAGCTGGCCTGCCTGGGCTTCTCCGCCGATCTGGTGATGCAGAGCTTCTGCCACACCGCCGCCTATCCCAAGCCGGTGGACCTCAAGACCCACGCCGAGCTGCCCGAGTTCATCAGCTCGAGAGGCGGCGTTGCCCTGCGCCCCGGCGACGGCATCATTCACAGCTGGCTCAACCGCATGCTGCTGCCCGACACCGTCGGCACCGGCGGCGACAGCCACACCCGCTTCCCGCTTGGGATCAGCTTCCCGGCGGGTTCGGGCCTGGTGGCCTTTGCCGCGGCCATCGGCGCGATGCCGCTCGACATGCCCGAGTCGGTGCTGGTCAAGTTCACCGGCTCGCTGCAACCGGGCGTGACCCTGCGCGATGTGGTCAACGCCATTCCCTATGTGGCCATTCAGCAGGGGCTGCTGACGGTCGCCAAGGAGGGCAAGGAAAATGTGTTCAACGGCCGCATCATGGAGATCGAGGGGCTGCCCGATCTCAAGCTCGAGCAGGCCTTTGAACTCACCGACGCCACCGCCGAGCGCAGCTGCGCCGGCAGCACGATCAAGCTGAGCGTCGAGACCGTCAGCGAATACCTGCGCAGCAACGTGGCGCTGCTCAAAAACATGATCGCCCGCGGCTACGGCGACGCCCGCACCCTGGCGCGCCGCATCAAGGCGATGGAGGCCTGGCTGGCCGACCCGGTGCTGCTCGAAGCCGACACCGATGCCGAGTATGCGGCCGTGATCACGATCGACCTCGATGCGATCACCGAGCCGATCGTGGCCTGCCCCAACGACCCCGACAACGTCAAAACCCTCTCGGAGGTGGCGGGCGAGCGCATCGATGAGGTGTTCATCGGCAGCTGCATGACCAACATCGGCCACTACCGCGCCGCCGCCAACGTGCTCAAGGGCCAGGGGCAGAACGCCGCACGTCTGTGGGTCTGCCCGCCCACCCGCATGGACGAAGAGACCCTCAAGGCCGAGGGCTATTACGCCACCTTTGAAGCGGCCGGCTCGCGCATGGAGCTGCCCGGCTGCTCGCTGTGCATGGGCAACCAGGCCCGGGTGGAGGACAACACCACCGTGTTCTCCACCAGCACCCGCAACTTCAACAACCGCCTGGGCAACGGTGCCCAGGTGTACCTGGGCAGCGCCGAACTGGCGGCGGTGTGCGCCCAGCTGGGCCGCATCCCCAGCAAAGAGGACTACCTGGCGATCGCGGCCGAAAAGATCGATCCCTTCGGCGACGAGCTCTACCGCTACCTGAACTTCGATCAGATCGCCGGCTTCGAAGACAGCGGCCGCGTGGTGTCCGCCGAGCAGGAGGCCCAGGTGCTGGCGGAGGTGTGAACGGCAGGCGCTCGGTCAGCCGCGCTCAGTCAGCGATCAAGCGGGCATCCAGCCCCAGCTGCAGCGCCGCCTGGACCAACGGCTGATCCAGGCTGCAGAGGCAGGCGCCACGCCCGGCCGCAACCGCCAGGTGCAGGGCGTCTGCGGCGCGCAGGTTGGTGGTCCAGCCGCGCAGGCAGGCATCCGCATGGCGGAAATCAACCGGCAGCAACTCCTGCATCACAAGAGCCGGAGCCAGCTCCTGCTCAAAGGCCTGCAGAACCCTGTCGGCCTGATCCCGGGTCAGGGAACCGGTGCGCACCTTCAGGCCGAGAGCGGAATGCACCTCGGTACCGGTCCAGGGGCTGATGGCCAACGGATCGGTGGCGTCCTGCAGAAAACGGGTGGCCCGCTCGGAATGCACCTCTGGCAGCAGAACCGCCAGCAACACACAGGTGTCGAGGTACAGCATCAGAGGCGTTCGCCATCGCGCAACTGGCGCATCACCTCCACCCCAGACCGGCTCTGCCGGGGCAGGGATCCACGCAGGGCTTCAAGCCTGGGCAGCAGATCCTGCACGGGACGCTGCTGCACCAACTGGGCCACCGATCGACCCCTGCGGGTGATCACCACGCTCTCACCCGCCTCGACCGCATCGAGCAGGCTGGACAGGCGGGCCTTGGCCTCGGCAACGCTGACCTCGAGCATCTGGATGACCATCTGGATGACCAACTCTAGGGCTGGCTGAGGCGCATGGCCTGGGTCAGCG
>JBBASJ010000102.1:0-2384 GCA_040399325.1 Prochlorococcaceae cyanobacterium | reverse complement strand
AGTTTCAGGTACTAGTGGCAGCAATGTCGTGGGAGTTCAAGTCTCCCCATCCGCACTTTCCCCATGATCGTTCTCAAGATCAGCAATGCGTCCGAGCTCGTCGCAGCCAAGCTCGGCAAGTTCCTTGAGAGCCTGACGCCCGACGGTCTCGACGCCGCCACGGTCGAAGACGTTTTGATCAAGAAGATGGTCGAAAACCTGCAGGCCGAGGGCCTCAAAGGCGAGATCGCGGCCGTCCGTGGACTCAACCTCGACGGCAAGCAACTGACCATCGACGACGGCCTGCATGTGCGCCGCGTTCAGACCTTCTGAACCCCAGCTGATCAGCAGCCGCCGCAACCCACTGGTCCGGCAGCTGCGCCAACTGCACACCCCGGCCGGACGCCGGCAGGAGGGTCTGGTGCTGTTGGAGGGCACCCACCTGGCCCAGGAGGTGCTGCGCCTGGGCCTGCAGCCCCGGCAGCTGCTCTGCACGCCCGCCTGGGGTGAGGCCCACCCCGGGCTGCTGAGCGAGCTGGTCACCCGCATGGACCGCTCCGGCAGCGACCACACCCTGGTGAGCGAGGCGGTGCTGGCCGCGGTGGCCACCACCGAGCATCCCGATGGGATCGTGCTGACGCTGGAGCCCCCCCAGCCGCCGGCCCACGGCAGCACGTTCGTGCTGGTGCTCGACGGCATCCAGGACCCGGGCAACCTGGGCACCCTGCTGCGCACGGCCCTGGCGGCCGGCATCGAGCAGGTGTGGCTGGCCGGCGGTGCCGACCCGCTGCAACCCAAGGTGCTGCGCGCCTCAGCCGGGGCAGCTCTGGCCCTGCCCCAGCGGCGGCTGCAACGGCAGGGCGTGATCGAGCTGGTGGGCCAGGCGCTGGCCGCCGGTCAGCAGGTGGTCGCAGCGGTGCCGCCTGGGGTGGCAGGCGCCCAGGCCTACTGGCAGCTCGACTGGCGCCGGCCCACCCTGGTGCTGCTCGGCGCCGAGGGGCCTGGACTCTCGCCTGCGCTGCTGGAGCTGGCCACCCACCGGGTCTGCATCCCCCACAGCGCCGCCGTCGAATCGCTCAACGTGGCGGTGGCGGCGGCGCCGCTGCTGCTCGAGCGCTGGCGGCAGGAGAGAATGCCCGGCAACTGATGCATCCGGGGCCCGTGAGCGACGGCAGCTTTGACTTCGATGTGCTCGTGATCGGGGCCGGCTACGGCGGCTTCGACGCGGCCAAGCACGGCTGCGAACACGGCCTCAAGGTGGCCATCGTCGAAAGCCGCGACATGGGCGGCACCTGCGTCAACCGCGGCTGCGTGCCCTCCAAGGCCCTGCTGGCCGCCAGCGGCCGGGTGCGCGAGCTGGCCGACAGGGAGCACCTGGCCCAGTTCGGCATCCACGCCGGGCCGGTGCGCTTTGAACGTCAGAAGATCGCTGACCACGCCAACCAGCTGGTCGCGACCATCCGCACCAACCTCACCAAGACCCTCGAGCGGGCAGGGGCCACGATCCTGCGGGGCGAGGGCCGCCTGGCCGGCCCGCAGCAGGTGGTGGTGCGCGAGAGCGGCAGCGGCCTCGAGCGCACCTACCGCGCCAACGAGGTGATCATTGCCACGGGCTCCGAGCCGTTTGTGCCGCCCGGCATCGAGACCGACGGCCGCACCGTGTTCACCAGCGATGAAGCCGTGAGCCTGGAGTGGCTGCCCCGCTGGCTGGCGATCATCGGCAGCGGCTACATCGGCCTGGAGTTTGCCGATGTGTATACAGCCCTGGGCTGCGAGGTGACCGTGATCGAGGCGCTCGACCGGGTGTTGCCCACCTTTGACCCCGACATCGCCAAGATCGCCGCACGCCATCTGCTTGACGGACGCGACATCGACGCCCGCGCCGGCGTGCTGGCGCAAACGATCACCCCGGGGTGCCCGGTCAAGATCGAGCTGGTCGACATGAAGACCCGTGAGCCGGTCGAAACCCTCGAGGTCGATGCGGTGCTGGTGGCCACCGGCCGGGTGCCCAGCAGCGGTTCGCTCAACCTGGCCTCGATGGGTGTGGAAACCAACCGCGGCTTCATTCCCGTCAACGACCGCATGCAGGTGCTGGTGAACGGCGAACCCGTACCCCACCTGTGGGCCGTGGGCGATGTCACCGGCAAGATGATGCTGGCCCACACCGCCGCCGCCCAGGGGGCCGTGGCGATCGACAACATCCTGGGGCACCCCCGCACGATCGATTACCGCTCGATCCCGGCGGCCACCTTCACCCACCCCGAGATCAGCTCGGTGGGCCTCAGCGAGGCCGATGCCAAGGAGCTGGCCGCCAGCGATGGCTTTGAGCTGGGGGTGGTGCGCAGCTACTTCAAGGCCAACTCCAAGGCCCTGGCCGAGCTCGAGAGCGATGGCCTGATGAAGCT
>JBBASJ010000101.1:0-2508 GCA_040399325.1 Prochlorococcaceae cyanobacterium | reverse complement strand
CCTCACGCAGCGACCTCACGCTGCTGCAGGTCCTTGGCTGTGGGCGACAGCTCGGTGCGTGACCCCGTGTTGGCGTTGGCCCGGGAGTGACTTGGAGTGACCAGGAGTGAACAGACCGCACAGTGCTGGTCCTTAGGATTCGACAACGCTGATGGACCTGTGATGGCCGCGAAGGTCGAGATCTACACCTGGCGGGCCTGCCCCTTCTGCGTGCGTGCCAAAGCCCTTCTGGATCGCAAGGGGGTGGCCTACACCGAGTACGCCATTGATGGTGACGAGAGCGCCCGCGCCGCGATGGCAGACAAGAGTGGGGGTCGCCGCAGCGTTCCCCAGACCTTCATCAACGGCCACCACGTGGGTGGTTGCGACGATCTCCATGCGCTTGAACGCAGCGGCCGCCTCGATGCCCTGCTGGCGGGCTGAGTGGTGAGCACTGCAGCAGCAGCCGGTGCTGGCGCCCAGTTGTTTGTGATTGATCCGATCGCGCGGCTCAATCCCCTCAAAGATTCGAGCGTGGCCCTGATGCAGGCCGCCGAGCGGGCTGGGGTCGCCGTTTGGGTCGCCAGCTTGGCGGACCTCTCGGCGGGGCCGGCTGCAAGCGAAGCCGTTGCAGGCCACAGCTGCTGGGTGTGGGCCACGCCGGTTATCTGCTGCGAGCCCTGGTACACCACCGGTGAGCCCAAGTTGCTGCCCCTGCAGCAGTTTGCGGCGGTGTGGATGCGCAAGGACCCACCGGTCGATGAGGCCTACCTCTATGCAACGCACCTGCTTGAGCTGGCAGAGCGCCAGGGGGTGCGGGTGCTCAACCGGCCGGCGGCGCTGCGGGCCTGGAACGAAAAGCTGAGCTCCCTGCGCTGGAGCCATCTCATGGCGCCGACCCTGGTGGCCAGCCAGGTCGACACCCTGGCGGCCTTTGCCGCCACGCATGGCGAGGTGGTGCTCAAGCCCCTGGGGGGGCGTGCCGGTCAGGGGGTGGTGTTTGCCGCAGCGGGCACTCCGGGGCTCCGGGCCCTGTTGGAGCTCGTCACCGCCCAGCAGACCCTGCCGGTGATGGTGCAAGCTTTTCTGCCGGGGGTGAGTGCCGGTGACAAGCGCATCCTGCTGGTCGACGGCGAGCCCCTTGGCGCAGTCAACCGGGTTCCCAGCGGCGGCGACGGCGAGTTTCGGAGCAACCTGGCCGTGGGCGGTCAGCCCCAGGCCACCGAGCTGAGCGCTGCCGAGCGGGCGATCTGCGCCGAGCTTGCCCCGGCGCTGCGGGCCGAGGGCCTGTTTTTTGTGGGCATCGATGTGATCGACGGCCGTCTCAGCGAGATCAATGTGACCAGCCCTACCGGCATTCGCGAGGTCGAGCGCCTCGGAGGTATCCCCCTGGCTGATCAGACCTTGGCGCGTCTGCTGCAACGCTGAGTCACCAGAGCTGAGTCACCAGGCGTGGGCTCAACCGGCGGCGGTGCTGAGCAGCAGAACCCACAGCAGCTTGCAGGCGATGTGCAGCCCCTGATCCATGGCCATGCCATAGCGGCCCTGGCACTTGCCCCAGTCGATCAGGGTATGCACACCCCACTCGGCCAGACCCAGCAGCGGCACGCCGGTGATCCAGGCCACAAAGAAACCGTGGGTGCCGGCATGGGCCGTGAGCCACCAGCGCCAGTTGAGCACCTTGTCGCAGCCAGGACATTTTTCGACCGCGATGCGGTCGGTCTGCAGCGGGTAATCGGCCAGCCAATGGGCCAGGACCAGCAGGATCAGCACGTCCAAACCCGAAGGGTCGGCGTTGAAACCGATGGTGGACATGAGGCTCGAAGCGAGGGGCAAAGGGCTCATCGGCTCATTGGGCTGCGGTGGTGTTGCGCAGGCTTTGTGGGCAGCAGGTTTGCGGGCAGATTCAGCTGGTCCTGCAGCACCCGCAGCTTGAGGCCCACTTCCTGGGCTTCGCGTTCCAGGGTCGAGCCGCGTACCAGGCCGGCGCCGGCACACAGTTCGAGCCGGGCGCCCTGCACCACACCGCAGCGGATGGCCACCCGCAGGTCGGCATCCCCCTCGCTGTCGATCCAGCCGATCGGCGCGGCATAGTGCCCGCGCTCGAACGGCTCCAGGGCGCGCAGCCAATGCAGGGCCTGGCGTCGCGGCAGGCCGGCGACCGCCGGGGTGGGGTGAAGGGCTTCAGCCAGGGCCAGGGGGTGGTGGGGGCCGATCGCTGCGGTGATCGGGGTGTGCAGGTGCAGCAGATGGCCGTGCCGGGCCACCTGCGGGCGCCGGGGCCGGCGGGGCTGCAGCCCCAGTTGGCTGAGCACAGAGCTGATCGTGTCGATCACCAGCTCATGTTCGTGGCGATCCTTGCTCGATGCCAACAACATGGCGCCATTGTCATGGGATCCGGCGGTGCCGGCCAGGGCATCGCTGCGCAGTTGGCCCTGGCGCACCGTCAGCAACCGTTCAGGTGAGGCGCCGACCAGGTATTGGTCGCTCTGGCGCTGCCACAGCAGCCGGCAGCTGCCGCTCTGGCGC
>JBBASJ010000100.1:0-2556 GCA_040399325.1 Prochlorococcaceae cyanobacterium | reverse complement strand
CGGTCTGCCAGGAGGCCAGCTGCCCCAACATCGGCGAGTGCTTCGCCGGCGGCACGGCCACCTTCTTGATCATGGGGCCAGGCTGCACCCGGGCCTGCCCCTACTGCGACATCGACTTTGACAAGAGCGTGCGGCCGCTGGATCCCAGCGAGCCCGAGCGCCTGGGTGAGGCGGTGGCGCGCCTGGGCCTCAGCCATGTGGTGATCACCGCGGTCAACCGCGACGACCTGGCCGATGGCGGTGCCAGCCAGTTCGTGGCCTGCATCGAGCAGGTGCGCACCCGCAGCCCCCTAACAACCATTGAACTGCTGATTCCCGATTTCTGTGGTGACTGGGACGCCCTGGCGGCGGTGATGGCCGCCGCCCCCGACGTGCTCAACCACAACATCGAGACGGTGCCGCGGCTCTACAAGCGGGCCCGGCCCCAGGCGATCTACCAGCGCAGCCTGGAGCTGCTGCAACGGGTGCACGACGGCTGGCCGCGCTGCTACACCAAATCGGGGCTGATGGTGGGCCTGGGCGAAACCGACGCGGAGGTGCTTGAGGTCATGGTCGATCTACGGCGCCACCAGGTCGACATCGTCACCATTGGCCAGTACCTCTCGCCGGGCCCCAAACACCTGCCGGTCGATCGCTTTGTGACGCCCGAGCAGTTCGCCAGCTTCCGCAGCCAGGGCGAAGCCGAGCTGGGCTTTCTGCAGGTGGTCAGCAGCCCCCTGACCCGCAGCAGCTACCACGCCGGCGAGGTGCAGCGGCTGATGCGCGAGCACCCGCGTTAAAGGGCCAGATCGCCAGCCGCAGCAATCCATTCGTGCAGCTGCCAGTCGACCCAGCCGGCGGCGATCAGCGGATCCTGCTGAATCAGTGCCAGCGCCTCGGCGTAACTGCCGGCCTTGAGCGCCAGCAATCCGCCGCCACCGGGCCTGCGCTGCCCATCAACCAGAAAGCCACTGGCCATGACCACGCCCGCAGCACGCTGGGCTTGCACCCAATCGCGGTGGGCCTGCAGGTGGGCGGCGCGCTCGGGCCCCGGCAGGGCCCGAAACGCTGGGGTGAAGGTCTCGGTCTTGACGAACCAGGGCACCGCGGCCGAGCTCAGACGGCCACCGCGGCCTTGTCAACCAGACCCATGTTGGCCTTCTCGCTGGGGGGAACCAGCACCTTGAAGCGGCTCCTGGCGTTGGGCCAGTCGGCCAGCAACGCGGCCGCCTTGGCACTGCCGGTGGCCTGCAGATGGGCCACAAGCAGGGGCTTGAGCACGGCCTCCTGCTCGGGTGTGGCAAGGGGGCAGATCGCCACGATCTCGGGGTTCACCCGCTCGGTGAGACCGCCGCTTTCATCAAGGATGAAGGCGACACCACCGGTCATGCCGGCACCGACGTTGCGGCCGGTGCTGCCCAGCACCACGACCACACCGCCGGTCATGTATTCGCAGCAGTGGTCACCGACTCCCTCGACCACGGTGTGGCAGCCGCTGTTGCGCACTGCAAAGCGCTCGCCGGCGCGGCCCAGGGCCAGCAGTTCACCACCGGTGGCTCCGTAGAGGCACGTGTTGCCCAGGATCACCTGATCACTGGGGTCCTGCACAGCAGCAGGGGGCACCACGGTGATGCGGCCGCTGTTGATGCCCTTGCCGACGTAGTCGTTGGCCTCGCCCACCAGACGCACGTTCATGCCCTGGAGCACGAAGGCGCCAAAGCTCTGGCCGGCGGCCCCTTCGAAGGTGAGATCCAGCTGACCGCTGAAGCCCCTGTTGCCGTGACGGGCGGCGATCTCACCGGCGATGCGGGCGCAGACGCTGCGGTCGGTGTTGACGATCGACGCGGTGCGGGCGACGTGGCCATGGCCGTCGATGGCGGCCATCACCTCGGCATCGGCCAGCAGCTGGTCTTCGAGGATCGGTCCATTGCCATGGGCCTGGGCCTCGTGTTGCAGCCAGCGGCGGTCGCTAGCTGCGGCAATCGGCTCGAGCAGGCAGCTCAGATCGAGGGCCTGGGTCTTGGCCAGAGCCACCTGGCGCGGCTGCAGCAGTTCGCTGCGGCCGATCAGGTCCTCCAGCCGGGCAACACCCAGCACGCTGAGCAGCTGGCGCACCTCTTCGGCCACATAAAGGAAAAAGTTGACGACATGCTCGGGGATGCCGGTGAAGCGCCTGCGCAGGGCCTCTTTCTGGGTGGCCACGCCCACCGGGCAATTGTTGGTGTGGCAGACGCGGGCCATGATGCAGCCCTCGGCGATCATCGCCACCGAGCCGAAGCCGTACTCCTCAGCGCCCAGCAGGGCGGCGATGATCACGTCCCAGCCGGTCTTGAGGCCGCCGTCGGCCCGCAGCAGCACCCGATCGCGCAGACCGTTCTCGAGCAGGGCGCGGTGAACCTCGCTGAGGCCCAGCTCCCAGGGGCTACCGGCATGTTTGATCGAGCTGAGCGGTGAGGCACCGGTGCCACCGTCGTGACCTGAGATCTGGATCACATCGGCGTTGGCCTTGGCCACCCCGGCGGCGATGGTGCCGATGCCGATCTCGGCCACCAGCTTGACGCTCACCTTGGCGGCGGG
>JBBASJ010000099.1:0-2641 GCA_040399325.1 Prochlorococcaceae cyanobacterium | reverse complement strand
CTGAGGCCAACGATCCCGCTTCGCCGTTGCAGCAGGGTCACCGCAGAGAGAGGTTGGTTGAGCCGCCGTTCGGCAAGCACGTCGGCCTGAAGCAGCTGCTCGTCTGGAATCATGCGCAACAGCAGGCACAGGGCCAGGGACACCAGCACGGCTCCCAACGGCCGGGCCAGCCACAGCCAGGGCTGATCCGGGAAGGCGGCCCAGGTGCTGGCGATCACGATCGGATTGAGCACCGGTGCTGCAAACAGAAAACCCAGCGCCGTGCCCAGTGGCGCCCCTGCCACCAACAGGCGCCGCGCCACCGGCACGTTGCCGCACTCACAGGCCGGCAGGGCGAAGCCCAGGGCCGCACCACTGAGAGGCCCCAGCAGCGGATGGCCTGGAAGCCGGCGCAGCCAGCGGCCACCGGGTGCGAGCCAGCGGGCCACCGACGAAATCAGCACGCCGATCAGCAGAAACGGCAGGGCCTCGATCAACAGTCCCTGAAACAGCGCCCAGGCCGTGCTCAACAGTGGGGACTGGGCGACTGGCCTGTGACGTTAGGGGAACCCTGCCGATTTCAGAGCCCTTGACCAGGTTAATCTGAGAATCGTTTTCATTGGTGTCGGTGGTGCCAGCGGGTGCAGGTGTGGCGCGTGTCGGTGCTGCGGGAGCGCTGCTGGCCCTGCTGGCGGCGCTGGCAGGTTGCGCGGCGCCGCGCCCCCCTTCAGGCAAGGGGTTTCACGTTGTCACCACGTTTTTTCCGATCACCCTGTTCACCAGGGCGGTGGCGGCTGACTGCGCCACGGTCACGGCTCTGGTACCGCCTGAGCAGGGGCCCCACGATGTGCAGGCCCGGCCGGCCGATCTGGCGGCCCTGCGGCAGGCCCGCGTGCTGGTGAAGAACGGCCTGGGTATGGAGGCGTTTCTGCCCCGCCTGCTTGAGGCGGCAGGCAATTCCCGGTTGCGGGTGATCGACAGCAGTCGGGGAATCGCCACCCTTGCCGCCAACGGGCAGGCGTCTCACACGGGTCACGACCACGACCACCACCACCATGCCCGTGGCCACGGGGCTCGAAACCCCCATATCTGGCTTGATCCACTGCGGGCTGCAGAGCAGGTCGCAACCATCCGCGACGGGCTGATCGAGGCTGATCCGGGCTGCGCAGCCACGTACCGGCGCAATGCCGCGACCACCATTGCCCGGTTGCAGGCGCTCAACCATGAAATCGCGTCGCAACTCAAGCCTTATCGGGGCAAAACCTTTGTCGCCTTCCACGATGTCGCCCCTTACTTCGCCGAGCGCTACGGGCTGCGTGCGGTGTTTGTGGTGGATGTGCCTGAGATCAGTCCCAGCCCCGCCGATCTCCAGCGGGTCATCAAGGAGGTCAGAAGCAGTCAGCTCAAGGCACTGCTCAGTGAACCCCAGCAAGGCCAACGTTCCTTCAATGCCCTGGCCCGGGACCTGGGCGTGAAGATCAGCGTGTTTGATCCACTCGAAACGGGCACTGTCCAGGACTCACAGGATCCTCAGACCTACTGGCGCACCATGCGACGCAATGTCGCCGAGCTCATCGGGGTGTTCAAGGGCTGATGGCCGTGTTGATGTCAGGCCAGCCTGAGTTCCGCTCACTCGACAGGATGCTCGGATTCCAGCATCTCGGGCCTGACAGCCCCTGACGGCGTCATCTGTTGGTTGATCACCCATGTTGTTGCAGCTTTCTGCGTGTGCCAGGCCTGCAACAGTTGTTTGGCAATGCTGCGAAGTTGGGCAGCATCTGCTGTTGCATCAATCGCGCGACTGAAGCGTTCGATTTCAAATTGCTGGCCCATTGTCAAGGCGATCGGTGTCGACATGGCAAACATTGTCTGCGGGTGGGCTGAAGTTATCGAGCTTTCACCAGCCGGTCGTAACCATGACTACCCATTCCCAGGACTGTCAGTGTTTCATGTTGTGAAAAGCACTGCGGCACGAGGATATTGATAAGGAAAATTGAATCAAGTCATCAGGCATCGTTGTGGGTGCCGCGCGATCCTTGCGATTCAGTTGGGCCCAGCATCAACACGTAGCCCGGCTGGTTCAGTCAGTCATGGCATCCCCAGCTACCCATGCAGCTGGAGGCCAACCCCAGCAGGCTGAGGCTCTGGCGCTGATGGGTGTGTCACTGCTGATGCTGATGCAGGACCTTGTGCTGCTTGAAACATCGGTTGCGGTCTGGCCTGATTGATCTGGGTATTTCGACTCGAATCGCTCAATCGGTAGCAATCAAGACGTTTCGAGGGTTTCCTTGCTCCATAGCGTCCGTCTGTCGAGAGCGGGTCTTGCAGCTGTGGATCCAGGCGAAACCCAGGTGGCACACGCACAGGTCGATGCTTCGATCGCGGCAGCGACCGCGGCAACGCCGCTTTCGCGATCTCGTTACACCTGCAGGGTTGTGTATCTGGAGCCCACGGCTGAGTGGTCCCAGACGTTGGTCGATGCCTGCCAGCAGCCGAGCCTCGATGGGGTGACAGTCCGCCACCAGACCACGAGCTGGTGACTGTTGATGACCACAGGCTGATGTCTGAAGACGATCCCAGGACCAGACTCGGCTCAGTGAATGACCAGCCTCTCGCGGGGGGTGGGCCGGCAATTCCTGCAGCAGATCCGCAGCATTGAGCG
>JBBASJ010000098.1:0-2692 GCA_040399325.1 Prochlorococcaceae cyanobacterium | reverse complement strand
GCCCAGGACTGGGCCCTGATGCTGATGCGCATGTACACGCGCTGGGCCGAAGACCACAACATGAAGGTCACGGTCGACGAGCTCAGCGAGGGCGAAGAGGCGGGCATCAAGAGTTGCACGATCGAGATCGAGGGCCGCTACGCCTACGGCTACCTGCGCAACGAAAAAGGCACCCACCGCCTGGTGCGCATCAGCCCGTTCAACGCCAACGACAAGCGGCAGACCAGCTTTGCCGGCGTTGAGGTGATGCCCAAGATCGAGGAGGAGGTGAAGCTCGACATCCCCGAGAAGGACCTCGAGATCACCACCTCCAGGTCGGGCGGCGCCGGCGGCCAGAACGTCAACAAGGTGGAAACGGCGGTGCGCATCCTGCACATCCCCACGGGCCTGTTCGTGCGCTGCACCCAGGAGCGCTCCCAGCTCCAGAACAAAGAGAAGGCCATGGCCCTGCTGATGGCCAAGCTGCTGGTGATCGCCCAGGAGCAGCGGGCGGCCGAGATCGCCGACATCCGCGGCGACATCGTCGAGGCGGCCTGGGGCAACCAGATCCGCAACTACGTCTTTCACCCGTACCAGATGGTGAAAGACCTGCGCACCCAGCACGAAACCACCGACGTGCAGGGCGTGATGGACGGCGACCTGGACCCCTTCATCCAGAGCCTGCTGCACGCGGGCGTCGAGGTGGGCGGAGGAGCGAGCGATGACTGAGCAGCAGACGCCAACAAGCCCGCAGACCGGCCCACAGACCGGCGAAAACCCCAGCTTTGTGAAGCTGGCCATGCGCAACATGGTGCGCAAGGGACGCCAGAGCCTGCTGCACTTCGGCCTGACGGCTGTGGGTCTGCTGGGCTTTCTGGTGCTGATCGCCAGCCTCGGCCGGCCCCAGATTCCGGGTGGCTGACTCCAGCCCAAAGCCCTTGTCTGAGGACGGCGGCATCGATCTGGACCTGGCGTTCTCAGCCGACCCGGCTCTGGCGCCCGATCTGGTGGCGGCCGCTGGCCCCTGGTGCGCACCCCCTGAAGCCGCTGAAGCGCGGTGGCGGCAGCTCCTGGCCGGCTGGCTTGAACACCTGCAGGCCCAGCTGCCCGCCCCGCTGCGCGCACCGGCCTACAGCCTGGGGCTGAGCCTGGTCGACGACGCCGAGATCGCAGCCCTCAACAGCGACTGGCGCGACAAAGCCGGCCCCACCGACGTGCTGGCCTTCGCCGCCCAGGACGACGACCTCGATGGCGCGCCGGCAAGGCCTCTCGGCAACGCGTTCGAGCAGGGTGATTGCCTTGAGCTAGGGGACATCGTGATGTCGCTCGAGACCGCCGCCCGCCAGGCCCCTGAGCACGGCAACAACCTTGAGCAGGAGCTGCTGTTTCTGGCCAGCCACGGCCTGCTGCATCTGCTGGGCTGGGACCATCCCGATGACGCCAGCCTGGCGGCGATGCTGCAATGCCAGGAGGACCTGTGCAGCAGCGTTAACGTGCAGGCCAGCGGCTCGGTCGCGGGCCAGCCATGAACACGCCCAACCCCCAAAACACGTCGGTCAGCCTGCAGGCGGCCCCCGGTCCGCGGCGCCGACTCCGGCGCATCGGGGCCTGGAAGGTGGCGGGCGATCTGCCGAGCAGCTTTCGCTATGCGGCCAAGGGGTTGATCTACGGCTTCAGCAGCCAGCGCAATTTCCGCATCCACGTGATCACCGGCGCGGTGGTGTTTGGCCTTGGCCTGTGGCTGGGGCTCAGCCTCGAGCGCATGGCGGTGCTGGTGCTCACCGTGGCCGCGGTGCTGGTGCTTGAGCTGCTCAACACCGCCACCGAGGCGGTGGTGGATCTGGCCATCGGCCGCCAGTTCCACCCCCTGGCCCGCATCGCCAAAGACTGCGCCGCCGCCGCGGTGCTGGTGGCCGCCCTGGCCTCGATGCTGATCGCCCTGCTGCTGTTGCTGCCACCACTGCTGGCCCGGCTCGGCCTTTGAATGGTGTGCAGGCAGGGCCGCACATGCTTCTCGTTCTCGACAACTACGACAGCTTCACCTTCAACCTGGTGCAGTACCTGGGCGAGCTCGCCGGCGAGCACACCCTGGCGGCCGAGCTGCGGGTCGAGCGCAACGACGCCCTGACCCTCGAGCAGATCCGCAACCTGGCGCCGGCTGCGATCCTGATCTCCCCGGGGCCGGGGGATCCCGACCAGTCGGGTGTCTGCCTGGAGGTGCTGCGGGAGCTCAGTCCCACGATCCCCACCCTGGGGGTGTGCCTCGGCCACCAGGCGATCGCCCAGGTCTATGGCGGTCGGGTGGTGCGGGCCCGCGAGCAGATGCACGGCAAGACCTCACCGGTGCATCACAGCGGCGCAGGGGTCTTCGCCGGGCTGCCCAACCCGCTCACCGCCACCCGTTACCACAGCCTGATCGCCGAGCGGGACTCGCTGCCCGATTGCCTCGAGATCACGGCCTGGCTCGACGACGGCACGATCATGGGCCTGCGGCACCGCGAGCACGGGCACCTGCAAGGGGTGCAATTCCATCCCGAAAGCGTGCTGACCCAGAGCGGTCACGACCTGCTGGCCAACTTTCTGCGTCAGGCTTCGGCCGGCTGAGCTGGGTTAGCGTCTGGCGTCTGCCGCCCCGCCCAGCGCCGTTCTGACATGCGCCTGCTGCCGCCTGCCCCGAATCTGAGCACTGCCTTGCGGGTGACTGCCTTGCGGG
>JBBASJ010000097.1:0-2945 GCA_040399325.1 Prochlorococcaceae cyanobacterium | reverse complement strand
TCTGATGAGCGAAATCGGCACCTACTTCGATCGCGCTGCCGCTGCTGTGGCCTGAGCGTCTGGCCTGAACGCATGTGATCGGCACGACCCCCGGAGCACGCTCGAGCTCCGGGGGCTTTTTGTGCCTGGCCGTACCTGGCTGAGAGAATTCAGACTCCCAGCGGTGCAGCCAGACAGCTGAGTTGCAATCCTGCGGCCAGGGCATCGCGGCACAGCTCCTGGCGGGTTGCGGCACTCAACCGCAGTGAACCTGCGGCAATGCGATTCCAGGCGCTCGGCTCGAAGTGTGTCTGCAACCAGAGCAGGCCCAGGATCGAACGGGGCTGAAGCAAATAAGCGCCGTCCAGTTCCAGCAGCACCAGATCCACGAAGGGGCATCAAAAAGCTCCCCCCATTGGAGTGGAGGGAGCCAGCGGCTGATGTCGCCGTTGCAACCGATTGAGCGGCTGCTCAGTGCTGGCCCATCAGGCCTGGTTGACCTGATCGGCAGCGGTAGCCGCCTGATGGTGGTAGACGTGACCGCGGTAGTGGAGCTCCTGGCTGGGATCAACCGGAGCCGCTTCATGGTTCAGGGGTGCCTCAAAGTGCTGGCCCCGGTAGGTGTGCTCCACAGGGGTAGACGCGAGGTGCTCGTGGGTGGCGTTGTCGTAGCTGACACCGCGGTACTGGAGTTTGGTCATGGAATCGGGCCTCGAAGGGTCGGGTTGTGAATTCCGCTTCGTGGGAAGGAGCGTTGCTTCGCCTTGCGGGGGGCTACTTCCGATGAGCCAGGGCCCGGCAGGCGGCTCACCCAACGTTTTGTCCTTCGATGCAAAATTACCGCAAGAAAAATGTTCACAGCGAACATACAGCGCTTTTCGTAACATTGCGCGGCGGACATTGTGTATCGGCCCAGACTTCGGCCGTCCAAAGTGCAAGCCAGGCAGGCCCAACGCCTTGGGAAACTTTTTGGTTTCGTAGCAACGGCGACCGCATCGGCCCCCGTTGTCACAAATCATCGGGTGATCGGCGGACCCTGCCGCCGTCCACACAAACGCTCGACATGACCGTTGCCTCCCCGCTTCCGCGGCGGCGCCAGCCGAGGAGTCTTCAGCAGGCCAGCCTGCTTGAAGCCCCTGCGCTGCTGATGCGCAAGATCCGTGGACTGACCTCGTCCAGAACCATCGCCTGGCTCGCGTGCGTACCGATCGCGCTGTTTGGGCTGGGGCTGTTCAACCTGGCGGCCCATGCCGCTGAACTTCCGGAACTGACGCCGGCCTTTCTGGCCAACAACCTGTTCCTGTTCATCTGCGCGATCCTGGTGATCTTCATGAACGCCGGCTTCGCCATGGTCGAAGCGGGCATGTGTCGTCAGAAAAACGCCGTCAACATTCTGGCCAAGAACCTGATCGTCTTCGCCCTGGCGGCGACGGCTTACTGGTTCATCGGCTACAAGATCATGTACAACGCCAGCTGGGTGATTCCAGGCTGGTTCAAGTTCGGCGGCCTGTTCTTTGACCCGACCGTGACCCCTGAGATGGTCACCGAAGGCAAGTTGGTGCCGAGCGTTGACTTCCTGTTCCAGCTGGCTTTCGCCGGCACTGCAGCCACCATCGTTTCAGGCCTGGTGGCCGAGCGCATCAAGTTCGGCGAATTCATCATCTTCTCGCTGGTTCTGGTCGGTGTTCTCTATCCGATCTCGGGCTCCTGGCAGTGGAACGTCGGCGAGGGCTGGCTCAACAAACTGGGCTTCATCGACTTCGCCGGTTCCACCGTGGTGCACTCCTTCGGTGCCTGGGCAGGTCTTGTGGGAGCGATGCTGCTGGGCCCCCGCATCGGCAAGTTTGTTGACGGCAAACCGCAGGCGATTCCCGGTCACAACCTCGCCATCGCCACCCTGGGCTGCCTGATCCTCTGGATCGGCTGGTATGGCTTCAACCCGGGCTCCTGGCTGTCGCTGGCCCCCGAAGTTCCTTACATCGCCGTGACCACCACCCTGGGTGCTGCCGGCGGTGGCATCGCCGCCACCCTGTTGAGCCAGTTCACCGGTGGCAAGCCTGACCTGACCATGACCATCAACGGCATCCTGGCCGGCCTGGTTGGTGTAACCGCAGGTTGCGATGCCTTCTCGATGCCATCTGCCTGGGTGATCGGCTTCATTGCCGGAATCCTGGTGGTGTTCTCGGTGGCCATCGTCGACAAGCTCGGCATTGATGATCCCGTGGGTGCTTTCTCGGTGCATGGCACCTGTGGCATCTGGGGCACCCTGGCCGTGGGCCTGTTCAACATGGACAAGGGCCTGTTCACCGGTCACGGGTTTGCCCAGCTGGGCTTCCAGATCGTGGGCGTGGTGGCCTTCGCCATCTTCGCGATCGTGACCAGCTGGATCGCCTGGTCGATCATCGGCGCCATCTTCGGCGGCATCCGTGTCACCGAGGCCGAAGAGAAAGAGGGTCTTGACATCGGCGAGCACGGGATGGAGGCCTATCCCGATTTCGCCTCTGCCAAATAAGCCCCAGCGCTCACTGCTGAAGCACCCACCCCAAACGTGGGTGCTTCTTTGTCAGGCGTTCTCTCAACCTCGACCACGCCAACTCCTTGCTGAGCGACTCGCACCGCTCAGCAAGGATCAAAAAAGTGTGTCGGTTGTTACGACCAGGGCCATCCTCGTGCCGGATTGTGGCTTGGTGAACATTGGAGGCCCTTTCCTTCATGGCCCAAGTCCCCATGGCTGGCGGTGGTCCCACGCCACTGGCCGTTTTTGATCGCTTTCGTACCAGGGTGCTGGCGAAGGTGCAGGAGCCCGAGCTCAGGCGCTATGCCGTCATGATGCTCGCCTTCGGTGCCGGTCTGCTGCCCCTGATGGCGGGATCCGCCAAGGCTGCACTGCAGAAGGTGCCCACCGATGGCGCTGACACCCTGCTGATGCTGATGGGTTCAGCACTGGTGTTGCTCATGACCCCAGG
>JBBASJ010000096.1:0-3083 GCA_040399325.1 Prochlorococcaceae cyanobacterium | reverse complement strand
CTCTCAGCTGGACGCCTCTCAGCTGGACGCCGAGGTGTAGTGGCGCAGGGCAAACCGCCAGAAGGTCCTGCTGGCAGCAAAGCTCAGGACCGCCATCAGCAGGGCGGCGCTGAGCCACGGAACCGTGGCCCGGCCCAGGATCGCCTCGGCCGGCACCGTGGTCAGAAAGGCCACCGGCAACACCAGGGTGAACAACAACCGCAACGCCGGCGGGTAGGCCGCGATCGGGAAACGACCGGCGGTCAAGGCGGCCCGCAGCACCTCGGTGGCGTTCCAGGTCTTGACGAACCAGATGCTGGTGGCGGCCAACAGAAACCACAGGGCATAGAGGATCACCACCCCCGTGAGCAGGGTCAGCAGGGCCAGCGCCAGCTGCAGCGGCCCGGGAGCGGCACCGGCCCGGGGCGCCGCCCAGACGATCAACCCCAGACCCAGCACCAGCTCGCTGAGACCGGCCGGCGAGAGGGTGCGCAGCGACAGCCAGAACTGACTGTCGATCGGCTTGAGCAACACGAAATCGAGGGTTCCCTCGCGCACATGGCTGACGATCGCCCCGAGGTTGGGCCGCAGCCAGGTGGTCGCCACGCCATCGAGCAGGGTGTACACCCCCTGCACCACCAGGGCCTGCTGCCAGCTCCAGCCTCCCAGGCTGCTGGATTGCCGGAAGAACAACGACAGGATGAACAGGCTGCCGGCCAGGTTGGCCGCCGCCGCCAGCAACTCGATCAGCACATTGAGCTGGTACTCGAGCTGGCCGGCGATGGCCGTACCCCAGAACCGGCGCAGCGTCAGCAGATAGCGCCGCATCAGGCCCCCATGGCGGTGTAGCGGCGCACCCCGGCGCGCCACAGCAGCAGCGCCGCCGGCAGCAGCAGGGCGATCCAGGCCAACTGGGCGGCAAACCCGGCGGCGGCATCCACCGGCAGGCCCGCCAGCAGCCGAGCCGGAAAGTTGATCAACCAGGGGAAAGGCGTCCACTGGGCCAGGGCCCGCACCCCCGGCGGAAAGGCCGCCAGCGGCGCCAGCAGGCCCGAGAGAAACAGGTAAGGAACAAACAGCAGGCGCTCGAGGGCGCTGGCCTTTTCGCTCCAGAAGCACAGCGCCGCAATCAGGCTCTGCAACAGAAAGCTGATCGCAAAGGCGCCGAGGGTGGCCAGCCAGGCCAGCAACAACCGGCCAGGCGAGGGAAGCCAGAAGGCGCCGGGATTGATCGCAAAGAACAGGGCGGCAATCGCCGCCGCAAAGGGCAGGCGTGTCAGCTGTTCAGCCAAATGGGCGGCCAGGTAGCGCCACAACGGGTGCAGGGGCTGCAGCAGGTAGGGCGAGAGCCGGCCCAGCAGGGCATCTTCTTCAAAGGCGAAGACCACCCACACCACCGAAAACTGGCGCACCAGATAGGCGCTGAGGAAATAGCGATCGAGCCCGCCGGCCCCCAGCCCCAGCTGTGCCCCGGCAGGGGCCTGACGCCACAGGGCCAGCATGATGAACGGCAGCAGACCCGACAGCGCCCACAGGGCGATCTCGGCCCGGTACTCGAGCATCAGGGCGTACTGGCTGCCCAGCAGGGCCCGGGCGACACGCCGCATTCAGCGAACCTGAACCCCTTTCCAGAAGGCCACCCGCCCCCTGATCTGGGCGGCAGCGTCCTTGGGCTCCGGATAGAACCAGGCGGCGTTGGCATTCACCTGGCCATCGACGACCACGTCGTAGTAGTGGGCTTCGCCTTTCCAACCACACACACTGCGATGGTCTGACGGACGAAAGCAACCCTCGGCGAGAGCTTCAGGCGGAAAGTAGGCGTTCCCTTCAACGGTGACGATGTCATCGCTGCTGGCGATCACAGTGCCGTTCCAGTGGGCTTCGGTGGCCATGGCTGCCAAGGTGAGAGACGTCTGATCAACCTATTCGCCGCGGCCATCAGCCCGAGCCTGTGGCTGATGGCTGATCGCGGAACAACCCCCCGATCAGCTCTTCGATGGGCGGATCGCTCACCTCCAGATCCAGAACCTCAAAACGGGCCAGAACCTGGGCCACCACAGCCGTCAGGCGGTCGCGGGGCACCAGCAGGCTGGCGGCACGACCCTCGAGGCACTCCAGGTCACCAAAGGGCGCGAGGGCCTCGGCCGTCGGGGGTTCGGCCAGCTCCAGACGCACCTGGCGGCAGGGGGCCAGCCGGGCTGCCAGCTGTTCCAGCGGCCCGTCGTGGAACAGTGCGCCCTGGTGAATCAGCAGCACCCGCGGACACAGGGCAGTGATGTCGGCCATGTAGTGGCTGGTGAGCAACACCGTCGCACCGGTGCGGCGGTTGTACTCGGCCAGAAAACTGCGCACCCGCGCCTGGGCGTTGACATCGAGGCCCAGGGTGGGTTCATCGAGAAACAGCACCGAGGGCTGATGCAGCAGGGCCGCCAACAGCTCGGCCTTCATGCGCTGGCCCAGCGACAGCTTGCGCACCGGACGGGTGAGCTCCTCGCCCAGTTCGAGCATCTCCGCCAGCGCGTTGATGCGCCGCTGGGCCTCGCTGTCGCCCAGGCCATAAACCGCAGCATTGACCCGCAGGGAGTCCAGCGGTGGCAGATCCCAGATGAGCTGCTGCTTCTGCCCCATCACCAGGGTGATCTGCTGCAGAAAGGCCCGCTGCCGCCGCCGGGGCTCGAACCCCGCCACCCGCACCAGGCCGGCGCTGGGGTGAATCAGCCCGCACAGCATCTTGAGAGTCGTGGTCTTGCCGGCGCCGTTGGCCCCCAGAAAGCCGACCATCTCGCCCGGCTCGATCGCAAAGCTCAGACCCCGCACCGCCACCACCTCTCGGCGGCGGCGGCGCACGAAATGACGCAGGGTGCCGGCAAACCCGGGCTGTTTGGCAGCAACCCGGTAGGTCTTGCTGAGGCCTTCGACCTGGATCATCGGCACAGGGGAGGGCACAGGCTGATCATCTCTGGCAGTCCTGCCTAGCCTGAACGTCGTGCCAAGCGTCATGACCGCGAGTCAGCCGTCGAAACGGCGCCGCCCTCTGTTGATCGGCTTGGCAGTTCTGCTGGGCGCAGGCCTGGTCGTGACCCTGGCGATGCAGCACCAGCAGC
>JBBASJ010000095.1:0-3124 GCA_040399325.1 Prochlorococcaceae cyanobacterium | reverse complement strand
TCCATGAATCGCTTCGGCGCCACGATCACGAAGAACTTGTTGGGCAATGGTCGGCGTGGTGCGCATGGCATCAAGATGCGTCACCTGAGGTACAGCTGGGCAGGGTCCAGCCGCCTTCGGCATGATCGGGTGAGCTGATCCCACCCGGTCCGCCGGTCAGAACCATGCGCACAGGCGAGATCCACCGCGTCACCGGCGAGACCGATGTGCGCGTCAGGCTCGACTTGGACGGCACCGGCCGCTGCCAGGTGGGTACGGGCGTGCCGTTTCTCGATCACATGCTGCACCAGCTGGCCAGCCACGGTCTGCTGGATCTGGAGATCAGCGCTGTGGGCGACACCCACATCGACGACCACCACACCAACGAAGACGTGGGCATCGCCGTGGGCCAGGCCCTGGCGCAGGCCCTGGGCGATCGCCGCGGCATTCACCGCTTTGGCCACTTCGTGGCGCCCCTCGATGAGGCGCTGGTGCAGGTGGCGCTCGACTGCAGCGGCCGGCCGCACCTGAGCTACGGGCTGACGATCCCGGCCCAGAAGATCGGCAGCTACGACACCGAGCTGGTCAAGGAGTTCTTTGTGGCGGTGGCCAACAATGCCGGCCTCACGCTGCACATGCGCCAGCTCGATGGGGTGAACAGCCACCACATCGTTGAGGCCTGCTTCAAGGCCTTTGCCCGCGCCCTGCGGCTGGCCGTTGAGGTGGATCCTCGCCGCGCCGGAGCGGTGCCGAGCAGCAAGGGCGTGCTGGAGCGGGCGGGGAGCTGAGCCATGGCCGTCACGCCCGCTCAGCGTCGGCTCTGGCAGCAGCGTCTGCAGGCCGAGGTGGCTGCGGTCACCCAGCGCCGCCAGGGGGCACGGCGGTTGGCGCTGGCGGCGGCGCAGCAGTTGCAGGTGCGTTGGCCAGAGCTGGTGGGTGTGTGGCTGTTCGGTTCGCTCAACAACGGTCGCTTCGGTCTGGCGTCGGATGTGGATCTGGCCCTGGAGGGCCTGCCCGAGACGGACCTGCTGCAGGCCATGGCGCTGCTTGAACCACTCCAGGGAGCCGATGATCCTGGTGGCATCGCCCTCGACCTGGTGCGGCTCGAGGATCTCGATCCCCATTGGCAGCAGCGCATCCGCCAACGGGCTGAGCAGTTGCTGAACCAGGCCGCATGAACCCCCAGACCCCGAGCCAGCAGGCCCTCGACGATCTGATCACCGATCTGCTGATCGAGCGTCGCAAGCTCGAGCAGCTCATGGCCAGCCTGGCAGGCCTGCTGCCGCTCTGGGACGAGACGCCAGGCCAGGCTGAGCGGGTCGATGCAGCTGCGCTGCGGTTGCAGAGCTATTACACCGGCATGGAGCGATGTTTCACCCAGATCGTGCGGGTGTTCAACGGCGCTCCACCTGAAGGCCATGACTGGCATCGCCGGCTGCTGGAGCGCATGGCGCTCGACACGCCACAGCGTCCGGCGCTGCTGGATCACGGCACGGCCGAGGCCATGGCAGAGCTGCTGCGCTTCCGACATGTGGTGCGTCATCTGTATGCCTACGAGCTCAGGCCGGAGCAGGTGCACCGGCTGGTGTCGCTGGCGGTGTCGAGCTGGCCCCAGCTTTCGAATCAGCTACTTGCGTTTGAGGCCTGGTGCCGGCAGATGCTCGCCTGAACCCGCAACCCACAGCTTCACAGACCGTTACGGGATGATGGAGGCTGTTCTTGCCCGCTCCCATGACTGTCGCCCCCAGCGTTGCTCCCGGTTATGACCGGGCCGACTGGGCCAGCGCCTTTCGCAACGTGGGCGTGGAGCTCGACGGGGTCGAACTCGCAGCCAGCCGCGGCACGATTCCGCCCGAGCTGGGCGGCACCCTTTACCGCAATGGTCCGGGCCGGCTCGAGCGTGGCGGCCAGTGGGTGCACCACCCGTTTGACGGCGACGGCATGATCGCGGCGCTGCGCTTTGCCGGCGGCAAGGCCGTGCTGCGCAACCGCTTTGTGCGCACCGAAGGCTGGCTGGCCGAAGAGCAGGCGGGTCGGTTTGTGTACCGCGGCGTGTTCGGCACCCAGAAGCCCGGTGGGGTGGCCGCCAATGCCTTCGATCTGCGCCTCAAGAACATCGCCAACACCCACGTGGTGCGCCTGGGCGATCAGCTGCTGGCGTTGTGGGAGGCGGCCGAACCCCATGCCCTCGACCCCGATACCCTGGAGACCGAGGGCATCAGTCTGCTGGGCGGCGTGCTGAAGAAGGGCGAAGCCTTCAGCGCCCATCCGCGCTTTGACCCCGGCCACCACGGCGACGGCCGCATGGTGACCTTCGGCGTCAAAACGGGGCCCAGCAGCACCGTGCGGCTCATGGAGTTCTCGTGCGCCGATGGCCGCCTGCTCAGCGAGCGACGCGACAGCTTCAAGGGGTTCGCCTTTCTGCATGACTTTGCGATCACCCCCAACTGGGCGGTGTTTCTGCAGAACGCGGTGAGCTTCAACCCGTTGCCGTTTGTGCTGGGGCAGAAGGGTGCAGCCCAGTGCCTGGCCTCAAAGCCGGGTGAGGCGGGCCAGTTCTGGCTGGTGCCGCGCGGCGATGCCAAGGCCAAGCCCGTGCAGGTGCCGGCGCCCGAGGGCTTCGTGTTTCACCACCTCAACGCCTTCGACGATGAGGCCACCGGTCAGCTGGTGGTCGATTCGATCTTCTATGACGACTTCCCCTCAATCGGGCCTGAGACCGATTTCAGGGAGATCGATTTCGACACCATTCCGGCCGGGAGGCTGCAGCGCTGCCGCATCGACACCGCCACGGCGGCGGTTGCGGTCGAGGTGCTGGAGGAGCGCTGCTGCGAATTCGCCATGGTCAACCCCGCCCGCCAGGGGCTGGATGCCCGCTACGCCTGGATGGCCGTGGCTGGCCGCGAGCGCGGCAACGACCCCCTGCAGGCGATCGAGAAGCTCGATCTGCACACGGGCCAGCGCCACGTGTGGAGCGCCGCCCCGCGGGGCTTTGTGAGCGAGCCGATCATGGTGCCCCGCCCCGCCACCGGCGGGGCCGCCCCAGCCGAAGACGACGGCTGGGTGCTGGTACCGGTGTGGAACGGCGCCCGCTGCGCCAGCGACCTGGTGATTCTCAAGGCCTCAGACCTGAGCGAGCAGGCCG
>JBBASJ010000094.1:0-3250 GCA_040399325.1 Prochlorococcaceae cyanobacterium | reverse complement strand
AGGTGGGCCACATCGAGCGCTTCAACCCCGCCTTCCGCGAGCTGGTCAAGGTGGTCGCCGGTGAAGAGGTGGTCGTGCTCGAGGCGCGCCGCCACAGCCCCAACGCCGACCGCGCCAACGACGTGTCGGTGGTGCTCGACCTGATGATCCACGACATTGACCTGGTGCTCGAGCTGGCGGCTTCGCCGGTGGTGCGGCTGGCGGCGGCGGGGGGGCGCAGCGCCGAGGGGCCGATCGACTACGTCAACGCCACCCTGGGCTTCGCCAATGGCGTGGTGGCCAGCCTCACCGCCAGCAAGATGGCCCACCGCAAGATCCGCCGGCTCTACTGCCATTGCCGCAGCAGCCTGATGGAGACCGACTTCCTCAACCACAACCTGCGCATTCACCGCCGCTCCCACGAGTCGGTGAGCGCCGACCACGGCGAGCTGGTGTACCGCAACGACGGCTTCATCGAGGAGGTCAGCACCACCTCGATCGAGCCCCTCTATGCCGAGCTCGAGCACTTTCTGCGCTGCGTGCGGGGCCAGGAGACCCCGGCGGTCGACGGGCTGCAGGCGTCGCGGGCCCTGCAACTGGCCGACCTGATCGAGCAGTGCGTCGAGCAGCCCAGCCTCTGCATGAGCCTGGACCAGCCGATTTAACTCTCAGTGAGCTGGCGCAGGGCCTCGAGCTGCCAGCGGCGGCAGTCGGCCGGTGAGGCGCGGTAAAAGCTGTCCCAGGCTTCGGCCTTGTGGCTGCCGTAGTCGGCCGGCGCGATGTCGGGGTGCTGCTGCTGCCAGCCCACCCGCACCGCATGGCCGATCACCACATCGAGCGCCAGGTCGTCATCGAGATACACCTGGGGGTTGGCCGCCACAAAGGCGATCAGGGTCAGCAGGGTCTCGCTGCACAGCTGGCGGTAGTCGGGGGCCTCGATCCTGCTGAGCAGGTGGTCCACCTGGCTGGCGAAGTTGCGCTCGCCGGGGGTCTTTTCGCGCAGCAGCGGCTTGCTCTCGAGCCGGTTGCGTTTGTCGAGCTTGTCGCCGATCACGATGCCGCGGCAGTGGTGCAGCAGCTCCCAGATGCCGGGGTAGAAATCCCGCGGCACCCGGCCCAGGGCCCCCAGGCGGGCGCGGTGCTGCAGCCAGCAGCCACCGCGGGGATGGTCTTCGAGCGGTGCGCTGGCGATCCAGCGCACCCGCCCGCTCAGATGCAGCTGTTCCTTGCGTTGCAGCGCATCGCGGGCGTGCTCGAGGTCGGCCAGTACGGCCCGCAGCTGCCGGCGAATGGCGTGGGGCGGCAGGCTGCACAGCGCCTCGAAGGCCTCGATCGGGCTGCGCTCCTGCTCGGCCGCCAGCTCGCCGGTGAGCAGCAGCAGCAGCTGGCCCAGCTGCAGGGTCAGGCTGCCGCTCAGCAAGTCGGGCTCGTGGCGGGCCAGGCAGTCGAGGGCCAGCAGCAGCTCCTGCTGCAGCATCCATTCGCGGCCGTCGTCGCCGCTGAAGCGGCGGATCATGGCGGCGATGGCGCGGCTGCCCAGGGGCTCGCTGATCAGCGAGTCGCGGGTGTAGTTGCGGCCCACCACCAGCTGCCTCTGGCGCAGCAGCAGGTCGGTGAGGGCGTCTTCCAGTTGGGGATGCACCAGCTCGAGCGCGGCGGCCGTGCGCCGCACCACGCTCCAGTCGCCCTGCTCGAGGGCGCGGCGGTAGACCTCGCCCAGCAGCTCCTTGAGCGACAGCTGCTGCTGCTGGGGGCCCTGCAGCTGGGCCGCCGGCCCCAGCCGCAGGCTCAGCAGCGCGAGCACCTCGGCCTGCTCCTGCAGGGAGGTGCTCTGCCACAGGCGCTCGAGCAGATCGCCGATGGAGCTGTCTTCCAGTTCCAGCTCCTCCTCGGCGCTCAGCGGCGTGCGCTGGGTGCTGGCCCGCAGCGGCGAGGCGCCGTGCGGTTCGGCCAGGGGTGCGGCACCGCAGGCTTCGGGCGGCAGGGTCTGCCAGCAGGCCTGGCTTTGCAGCTCGGCCAGCGGGGCCAGCTGCACCGGCACCCCGTCGAGCAGGCCCCCCCGCAGCTCCTGGCCCAGCCGCACAAACGCGTCGGGGTCGCTGCGGTAGGCGCCTTCGGCCACCGGGATCAGCAGCAGCGGTGCGCCCGACCCGCGCCAATGGCGCTGCAGTAGCCGCAGCTCGGCGCTGACGCTGTCGATCAGTTGTTCGGCGTCGTCGGCCAGGTAGAAGGTGCTCTCCTCGAGCACGGCCGGCAGGAAGGCCATTCGCTCGCTGCCGTCGCTGCTGCGGTAGAGCCGGGCCGTGGCCATGGTCTCCATGCGCACCGGCGGATGGCCCGACAGCCCCAGGCGTCCGTTGGCTCCCACCCGGGCCATGCGGGCGGCCAGCACGGCTGAACTGGCCACCGTCAGTCCATCACCGGCCAGCGGCAGTCCAGCGGCTTCCAGGGCGGCACCGATCTCGGGGTTGGCGGGCACCAGGGCCACCAGCACCTCGCTGGCTCCCAGGCTGGCGGTCTGGCGCCGGCTGCTGGGGTCCAGGTCGGCGGGGGTGATCAGCCCGGCCAGCAGCAGGTCGGCCAGCCAGGTCAGGCTCTGGGTCCAGAGCAGGGGCACGTTCTCGTTGGCCTCGCGCGGCTGGCTGCCGGGCTGGCGCCGCTCGGCCGCGATCGCCTCGCGCGGCACCCGGTAGAGCTCGGGCAGCAGGGCGTTGCCGCCGACCATCACGCTCACCCCGGCCAGGCGCTGGCGCCACTGGCGCGCCTCGGCCCAGCGCTCTTCGCAGCAGGCGGTGATCAGCTCATAGGCCCAGAACAGGGGCCATTCGCATTCGATGTGCTCGAACTGGGCCAGCTCTTCGCGTTCGTAGTGCAGCCGGGTGTGGTCTTCGATCACGGTCTGGTGGCCGTCGCGCCTGAAGCGCTTGTAGCCGTAGGCCCCGCCCAGTTCGCTGCGGATCTTGCTGCGGGTGCGCTCGACCAGCCGCGGATCTTCGACCGCCCAGGCGGGGTAGCCGATCACCGCCAGGCAGGCAGAGTCCACCTCCTTGCTGGCCGATTCGCGCGGCAGCAGACCCCGCAGGGCGCGCCGCAGCCGCACGATCGCGTCGTGCGGAATCACCAGGGTGGCGCTGCCGTCGCCATGGGGGCCATAGAGATCGAGCCCCTCGAGCGCCTCGAGCGCCGCCTTGACCAGGCCGATCGAGCTGGCGTTGCGCTCGGGCAGGCCGTGGTTGCCCTTGTCGCCCCGCTCCCAGATGCCGTAGTCGGC
>JBBASJ010000093.1:0-3406 GCA_040399325.1 Prochlorococcaceae cyanobacterium | reverse complement strand
CCATGTTCGACGCCTTCACCAAGGTCGTTGCCCAGGCTGATGCCCGCGGCGAATTCATCAATGCCGGTCAGATCGACGCTCTGGCTGCCATGGTTGCTGACAGCAACAAGCGCATGGATTCCGTCAACCGCATCACCTCCAACGCTTCCGCCATCGTCACCAACGCTGCTCGCGAACTGTTCGCTCAGCAGCCTGCGCTGATCGCCCCCGGCGGCAACGCCTACACCCACCGCCGCATGGCTGCCTGCCTGCGCGACATGGAGATCGTTCTCCGCTACATCACCTACGCCGCCTTCACCGGTGACGCTTCGGTGCTGGAAGACCGTTGCCTCAACGGCCTGCGTGAGACCTACCTCGCCCTCGGCGTTCCTGGCGCTTCCGTGGCAGAAGGCATCCGCAAAATGAAGGACGCCGCCATCTCCATCGCCAACGATCGCAACGGCATCACCCCCGGTGACTGCTCCGCTCTGATGAGCGAAATCGGCACCTACTTCGATCGCGCTGCCGCTGCTGTGGCCTGATCTCTCAGGTCAACACAGCTCTCCCGATCCAACTTCTAGGTCCACCCTTCTTCTCTTCCCACCATGAAGACCCCCCTCACCGAGGCCGTTGCCGCCGCTGATTCACAGGGCCGCTTCCTCTCCAACACCGAAATCAACGCTGCTTTCGGTCGTTTCGAGCGCGCTGCCAATGCACTGGCTGCCGCCAAGGCCCTCACCGCCAACGCCGATTCCCTCGTGAACGGCGCTGCTCAGGCTGTGTACAACAAGTTCCCCTACACCACCCAGATGCAGGGCAACAACTACGCAGCTGACGCTCGCGGCAAGGAGAAGTGCGCCCGTGACATCGGCTACTACCTCCGCATGGTCACCTACTGCCTCGTGGCAGGCGGCACCGGCCCCATGGATGAGTACCTGATCGCCGGTCTCGACGAGATCAACCGCGCCTTCGAACTCTCCCCCTCCTGGTACGTCGAAGCCCTGAACTACATCAAGGCCAACCACGGCATCAGTGGCGACTCCGGCGTCATCGCCAACAACTACATCGACTACGCCATCAACGCCCTCGTCTGAGGTCGTTGATCATCGATCACTTCAACCCCCTGCCAATGGCAGGGGGTTTTTTCATGGCCCACACCCGCTCCTGGAAAGTAACAAATCCTGTGTCGCAGAGGTCAAGATTAAGAGGCTCCATAGACTGACTCCGACGCCAGCCCCCAGGCGCTCACGCTGCTGCGCCCGGGGATGGATGGCTCACCCACCGTCCCTGTCACACCATGCCCCTTCTGAATGCGGCCTATCTTGGCCAAGCGCGTTTCAATGCCGAGCGCAACCGCGAAAACTGGTCCACGGGATCTGACCAGGACAAGTCAACGCTGATCCGCGCCGTCTACCGCCAGGTGCTGGGAAACCAGTATGTGATGGAGAACGAGCGCCTGGGGGGGGCTGAATCCCTCTTCCGCAACGGCTACCTCAGCACCCGTGAGTTCGTGCGCACGGTGGCTAAAAGTGGGCTCTACCGCACCCGCTTTTTTGATAGCTGCAACCCCTATCACTTCATCGAGCTGAACTTCAAGCATCTGCTGGGTCGGGCGCCGCAGAGCAAAGTCGAGATGCTCGAACACTTCACGACTCTGCAGGACCAGGGCTACGAGGCAGAAATCGATTCCTACATCGACAGCGCCGAATATCAGGAGCGCTTCGGTGAGGAAACCGTCCCCTACGTTCATGGCTGGGATTACAGCGCCGGCCAGAAAGGCGTGCAGTTCTCCTGGCTGATGCAACTCAGCCGTGGGGTCGCCGCTTCGGTCAAGGGTGACATGGCAGGACGCAACTTCCGCCTCGGGGCAGCCCTCCATCAGGAGCGGCCCGTACCGGTGGTGAGCCCGAGCGCCAGCGGTGCCGGCTACCAGCCCACCCCCAAGCCCCACGCCAGCATCACCGCCATGGCCCAGGGCATCGGCCAGAAGGCGCGGGTCTATCGAGTGGAAGTGACGGGCCTGAACAATTACCGCCTGCATAAGCGCAGCAACACGGTGCGCTTCGTCACCTTTGACCGTCTGCTCGAGGTGCAGCAAAGCATCCACCGCCAGGGCGGACGCGTGGCCAGTGTCACGCCGGTGAACTGACGCCCCATGGCCCGTCCCTGCGGATGGTCGCCCAAGGGCATCATCCGCAGGGACCTCGTAACGATTCTCCATGCTGGAACCGTTGCGTCGGAGACCGCCATAGGATCAGCCGGTCGCCTCTGTCAACGCAGTCCCAAACACCGATTCACCATGACCCTTGCGAACGCCGCCTACCTGGGCATCGAACGGTATGCCAACGAAGGCAATAAAGAGAACTGGCAGAGCGCCAGCGAGAACGACCGCCAGGCACTCATCCGCTCTGTCTATCGGCAGGTCTTCGGCTACCAGTACATCATGGCCAGTGAGCGCCTTGAGGGTCCCGAATCCCTGTTTCGCCGGGGCTACCTCTCGGTTCGTGAGTTTGTGCGTCAACTCGCCAAGAGTGGGCTCTACAGGGCCAAGTTCTTTGAGAACAGCAACCCTTACCGCTTCATCGAGCTGAACTTCAAACACCTCCTTGGCAGGGCTCCCCAGAACAAGGCAGAGATGCTGCATCACTTCACGATCCTGCAGGAGCAGGGTTATGAAGCAGAGATCGACTCCTACGTCGACAGTGCCGAATACCAGGAACGCTTCGGCGAGGAAGTGGTTCCTTACCTGCATGGCTGGAATTACTCCGCTGGCCAGCAGGGACTCCAGTTCTCCTACATGCTGCAATTGAGCCGTGGCGCCGCAGCGTCGGTCAAAGGCGACATCCTGCGCAACCAGTCACGCCTCAACCCTTCAATCCACGCTGAGCAGCCCCTGGCGGTGGTCAGCCCCAATGCCAAGGGGTCGGTCTTCCGCAAGGTGGTGGCCGATGGGGTCACCCGCCAAGGCGTGGGCGCAGGCTCCGAAGGCCGCACCTATCGGATTGAAGTGACAGCGCTGAACAACTACTCGCGTCACAAGCGCAGCAACCGTGTTCTGTTTGTGCCCTACAGCAAACTGCTGACTGTGCAACAGCAGGTTCAGCGTGAAGGTGGCCGCATCGCCAGCATCTCTCCCGTCAACTGACCACTTCTGTTGTCTCCCAGCACGCATCAGCCATGAAAGTCTCCGCCGGAGCCCGTGGGTCCACCAGTGACCGTCAGGTCTGCTTCACTGTGACAGGCCTCAACAACAACGACTATTCGCGTACGGCGAATGTCTCCATGAATGTGCCCTACAGCCGCATGAATGAAACCATGCGGATGATTCAGCGCATGGGCGGAACCATCACCGACATCCAGGTCAGTGGTGGCGGCCTGCTGCCCGACTGATCGACCCCTCTCTCCACCAGTGGCAGTCCAGCCCCCT
>JBBASJ010000092.1:0-3425 GCA_040399325.1 Prochlorococcaceae cyanobacterium | reverse complement strand
GGGTCGAGGTTCTCGATGCTGCAGACGATCACCACGTTGTCGGCGGTGTCGCGCATCACCTCGAGCTCGAACTCCTTCCAGCCCAGAAGCGACTGCTCGATCAGGATCTGGCTGACCGGGCTGGCCTCGAGGCCGCTCTTGCAGAAGGCCCTGAACTCGTCGGGGTTGTAGGCGATGCCGCCACCACTGCCGCCCAGGGTGAAGGCCGGACGGATGATGCGCGGGTAGCTGCCGATCGCCTCACCCACCGCCTCGGCCTCTTCGAGGGTGTTGGCGATGCCCGAGGGGCACACCATCACGCCGATGCGTGCCATCGCCTCCTTGAACAGCAGGCGGTCTTCGGCCTTCTTGATGGCCTCGAGGTTGGCGCCGATCAGCTCGACGCCATGGCGCTCCAGGGTTCCGTTTTCGGCCAGGGCCACCGCCAGGTTGAGGGCGGTCTGGCCGCCCATGGTGGGCAGCAGGGCATCGGGTTTCTCGCGCTCGATCACCCGGGCCACCACCTCGGGGGTGAGCGGCTCGATGTAGGTCCGATCCGCCATGTCCGGATCGGTCATGATCGAAGCCGGGTTGCTGTTGACCAGCACCACCGCGTAGCCCTCGGCCCGCAGGGCCTTGCAGGCCTGGGTGCCCGAATAGTCGAATTCGCAGGCCTGGCCGATCACGATCGGTCCTGAACCCAGCAGCAGAATGCGCTTGAGATCAGACCGGCGGGGCATGGAGCGCTGCGGGCAAACCTGTTCAGCCTCTCATGGGCCGCGACGTGACTGCAGTGGCTAACCTGGATCCACCACTGGCACGCCTGTCCCGTCGATGAGTGAACTCCAGCGCCTGAAGGGGTTGTTGCCTCCTGAGATGCAGAGCTGGGTGTTTGTCGAAGCGGCGGCCTCGGTGGATCCCCCCCTGATCACCATCGAGGAGATCGGACGCGATGAGGTGGAGATCCAGCTCGATCTCGACAAATGGGACGCCCTGGCCCTCGACCACCGCAACCTGCTGTTCTGGCACGAGGTGGGGCGCATCCAGAACGATGCGATCCCCCGCGACGGCTGGGAGATGGCGGCCCTGGCCATCGGCCTGGGCGGCGCGATCGGTGAGCTGTGGGTGCAGGACGGCCTGTTGCTGGTGATGGCCCTGGGGCTGTCCGGTTTTGCCGGCTACCGCCTGTATCTCAAGAACAATTCAGAGAAGCGTCTGGTCGATGCCATCGCCGCCGATGAGCGGGCGATCGATCTGGCCTGCCGGTTCGGCTACACCCTGCCCAACGCTTACAAGAGCCTGGGCGGCGCCCTCAAGGACCTGGTCGAGCAGACCCGCAAGAAAAAGAAGCGCGCCTTCTACGAAGACCGGCTCGAGGCCCTGCGCAAGAGCGCCGGCCGCGCCCGGGCCGAAATGGCCCAGCAGCAGGGATCCCGTCAATCGGTCAGCAGTGAGAACGTCTATGGCTGAGCTGCTGACCGACAGCAAGGCCATTGCCCTGCTCGCCGCCGAAGCCTGCGATGACCGCAAGGCCGTCGACATCCGCCTGATCCGGGTCGAGGAGGTCAGCTCCCTGGCCGACTGGTTCGTGATCTGCAGCGGCCTCACCGATGTGCAGGTGCGCGCCATCGCCCGCTCGGTCGAAGACCGTCTTGAAACCGAGCATCAGCGGCTGCCCCTGCGCCGCGAGGGCCAGACCGAGGGCCGCTGGGTGCTGCTCGATTACGGCGAGTTGATCGTGCATGTGCTCACCCCCAGCGAGCGCACCTACTACGACCTCGAATCGTTCTGGGGTCACGGGGAGCAGGAGCGTTACATCAGTCCTGCCGCTGGGCCAGCGCTGTGACCTCCGCGATGGTCAGCTGTCCTGTGCCCCCCGAGCAGCGGCCGCGCGAGGAGTACACCCAGCTCTGCCGTTCGTGGTTTTTTGCCTGGCCCCAGGCCGGAATGGCCGGCCTGCTGCGACCACTGCTGGTCAGCTGGTTGCTGCTGCTGCCGGTGACGGTGCTGGTGGCCAGCGGCAGCGTCAGCCTGCGTCACACGCCCGTGTTGATGGCGGCGCTGGGCGCCCTGGCGGCCCTGGCGCTGCCGCTGCTGCTGCTGCTGCGCCAATGGCTGGGCTGGAGTTATGTCAACCGCCGTCTGCTGGCCGAGCGCATCAGCTACGAAGAATCCGGCTGGTATGACGGCCAGGTCTGGGAAAAGCCCCTGGCCTGGCGCCAGCAGGATCTGCTGATCGCCCAGCACCAGGTGCGACCCGTGCTGCTGCGGCTGCGGCAAACCACCGGTGGTGTTGCGGCGCTGCTGCTGCTGGGGGGCGGCATCTGTCAGGCTCTGGGCAGCCTGCTGCCCGCATGAGCCTGCCCGCAAGCCTTGGTGGTGCCTCGCGCGCCTCGGTGTCGCCGCTGGAGGTGCGGCTGCTGCGCGACGGCATCGTCGAGTCGCGCCACCGCGTGCATGCGGTCGTCTGTGACGGCCGCGGCCGGGTGTTGATGCGGGCCGGTGATCCCCAGCTGCTCAGCTTTGTGCGTTCGTCGCTCAAGCCGTTCCAGGCCACCGTGTTTGTGGGTAGTGGTGCGGCCGATGCCTGCGGTTGCGGTGAGCGGGGCCTGGCGATCGCCTGCGCCTCCCATGCGGGCACCCCGGCCCATGCCCGCGAGGCGTTTCGGTTGCTGTGGGGCGCCGAGATCGAACCCGAACAGCTGCAGTGCCCGATCCCGGCATGTGGCACCAGCGCCCTTGAGCACAACTGCTCGGGCAAGCATGCGGCCTTTCTGGCCACCTGCAAACGGCTGGGCTGGAGCTCTGAGAGCTACCTGCAGAGCGAGCATCCGCTGCAGCAGGAGGTGCTCAAGCGGGTGGCCGAGCTGCTGGCCCTGCCCCCCGCCGAGCTGCTGGTCGCCCGCGACGACTGCGGCGCCCCCACCCTGCAGCTGCAGCTGGCCCAGATGGCCCTGCTCTATGCCCACCTGGGCTCAGGCGAGCAGCCCGACCTCGAGCGGCTGCTGCGGGCCATGCTCAACCATCCCGAGCTGGTGGCCGGCGAGGGGCGCTTCGACACCGAACTGATGCGCCAGGGCCACGGCCAGGTGCTCAGCAAGGGCGGTGCCGAGGGCATCCAGTGCCTCAGCCGCGTGGGCGAGGGCATGGGGGTGGCCATCAAGGTCGAAGACGGCTCAGCCCGGGCCAAGCACGCGGTGGCCCTGCAGCTGCTCGAGCAGCTCGACTGGCTCACCCCGATCACCCTTGAAGACCTGCGGCGCCAGTTCCTGGCGCCGGCACCCCACCTGCGGCTCGAAGTCGTCGGAGAGCTGCGCAGCACCGCCTGAGGCCGGGCTGAACGCAGGCCGACTTGTGGACCGTCAGGCTGTGGTGTAGGTTCAAGAGGTGCCGCGGGGTAGAGCAGCCTGGTAGCTCGTCGGGCTCATAACCCGAAGGTCGCGAGT
>JBBASJ010000091.1:0-3571 GCA_040399325.1 Prochlorococcaceae cyanobacterium | reverse complement strand
AGGAGCGCTACGAGGTGCACCATGGCGTGCGCATCGCCGACAACGCCCTGGTGGCCGCCGCGGTGCTGAGCAGCCGCTACATCGCCGATCGCTTCCTGCCCGACAAGGCGATCGATCTGGTCGACGAGTCGGCCGCGCGCCTCAAAATGGAGATCACGTCCAAGCCCGAGGAGATCGACGAGCTCGATCGCCGCATCCTGCAGCTCGAGATGGAGAAGCTCTCCCTGGGCCGTGAATCAGACGCCGCCAGCCGCGACCGTCTGGAGCGGCTCGAGAAGGAGCTGGCCGAACTGCGCGAGCAGCAGAGCACCCTCAACGCCCAGTGGCAGGCCGAAAAGGGCGCCATCGATGAGGTGAGCGCCATCAAGGAGGAGATCGAGCAGGTGCAGCTGCAGGTCGAGCAGGCCAAGCGCAACTACGACCTCAACAAGGCTGCTGAGCTCGAATACGGCACCCTGGCCGAGTTGCACAAGAAGCTCGCCGCCCAAGAGGAGCAGCTCCATGCGGCCGCTGCCCGCGGTGAGGCGGGCAAGACCCTGCTGCGCGAGGAGGTCACCGAAGACGACATCGCCGAGGTGATCGCCAAGTGGACCGGCATTCCGGTGGCCAAGCTGGTGCAGAGCGAGATGGAGAAACTGCTCCACCTCGAAGACGAGCTGCACACCCGTGTGATCGGCCAGAGCCAGGCCGTCACCGCCGTGGCCGATGCGATCCAGCGTTCACGGGCGGGTCTGAGCGATCCCAACCGGCCGATCGCCAGCTTCCTGTTTCTGGGCCCCACCGGCGTGGGCAAAACAGAGCTTTCCAAGGCGCTGGCTTCGCAGCTGTTCGACAGCGACGAGGCGATGGTGCGCATCGACATGTCCGAATACATGGAGAAGCACGCCGTCAGCCGCCTGATCGGCGCGCCTCCGGGCTACGTCGGCTACGAAGAGGGCGGCCAGCTCACCGAGGCGGTGCGGCGCCGGCCCTATGCAGTGATCCTGTTTGACGAGGTGGAGAAAGCCCACCCCGACGTGTTCAACGTGATGCTGCAGATCCTCGATGACGGCCGCGTCACCGACGGGCAGGGCCGCACGGTCGATTTCACCAACACGATCCTGATCCTGACCAGCAACATCGGCAGCAGTTCAATTCTCGATCTGGCGGGCGATCCAGCGCGTCACCTCGAGATGGAGTCCAGGGTCAACGACGCCCTGCGGGCCCACTTCCGGCCCGAGTTCCTGAACCGGCTTGATGAAACGATCATCTTCCACAGCCTCAAGCAGGAGGAACTGCGCCAGATCGTCGAGCTGCAGGTCAGGCGCCTGGCCCAGCGTCTTGACGACAGAAAGATTGGTCTGGAGCTCAACGCCGACGCGCTCGACTGGCTGGCTGGTGTGGGCTACGACCCCGTCTACGGTGCTCGTCCGCTCAAGCGCGCCATTCAGCGTGAGCTCGAGACTCCCATCGCCAAGGGCATCCTGGCGGGCCAGTTCACCCCTGGCCACAACATCGAGGTCGACGTCGAGCACGAGCGCCTGCGCTTTGCACAGCGCGACGCTGCCAAGGTGCCGGTGTTGGTCTGATCCGTTGCCGAATCCGAGCCGTCCTCGCACAGTGAGGTCGGTTCTGGAGAACGGGTCTGATGGGCTCCTGGCGTCGCCGGCTCCGCCTGCCCGCGCTGCTGGCGTGGATGCTGATTGTTGTGCTGTGGTGCTGGGCGCCCCATGCCCCGGCCTCGGCATCGGCCCCGGCAACCGCCGGGTCCCAGGTGGCTCTCAACGGCCACCCGATCCTGACGCTGCATTCGGCCGCTGGAGCCCAGTCGCCCCAGCGCCTGGCCAATCACCTCTCCCATGAGCTGACCCAGCTGGCGGATCAGCCCTCCTTCAACCCTGCTGACCTCGGCACGCAGAAGGAAGCGCCCTATGTGATGGTTGGGATCCGCGAAGCGAAGGGCGAGTTCAGGTCGCTGTTCGCCGTCGATTCGCGCGCCGCCACCCTCGCCGGCATCAGCCAGCAACAACTGGCCGAGACCTACGCCACAAGCATCAGGGCCGGCATTGAGCGCTACCGCATTCAGCGATCGCCGGTGGCCTGGCTGAGGGGCACCGCCCTGGCCCTGGTTGTCCTGGTTGTCTACGGGCTGGTGATGCGGCTGGTGCTGAAGCTCAATCGCCGCCTGGCCCAGTGGCTCCAGCGCCATGGACGGGCTCGCTTGCCGGACCTGTGTCTTGGATCCAACCGGTTGGTGTCGAGCGCTTGGTTGCTCAGCAGCGTGCAGTTCTGCCGTGCCGTGTGCCTGTGGCTCGTTTTGGCGTTGCTGACGTACCTGCTGTTGCCCTTGCTGCTGGGTTCCTTCCCACCGACCATGCTCCTGGCAGCCGGGCTGCGCGGTCAGATGGCGGCCGTCGCGCTCCAGCTGGGTACAGCGTTGGTGGGGCTGGTTCCCAATCTGCTGGCCCTCGCCTTGATCACAGCGCTCACGGTGATTGTGCTGCGCTTGAACCATTGGCTGTTTGGGGCGCTGGAGCAGCAGCAGCTTCAGTTCAGCTGGTTCTATCCGGAATGGGCGCGGCCCACCGGACGGATTGCCACGCTCCTGATCGTTGTTGCTGCCTTGGCCCTGGCGCTGCCCTACGTCCCGGGCTCCACCAGCCGCGCTTTCCAGGGAGCCGGAGTGTTCCTTGGAATTCTGGCTGCGCTGGGCTCGAGCGCCATCGCCACCAACGTGTTGAGCGGCCTGATGTTGATCTACACCCGCGGCTTTCGTGAGGGTGATCGCGTTGACATCAACGGTGTGGTGGGCACCGTGCAGGAGCGGGCCCTGCTGGTGACCCGTGTTCTCACTCCGCATCACGAGCTGGTGAGCATTCCCAATGCCACGGTGATCACCTCAGCGGTGATCAACTACAGCCTCCCGATGCGTGAGTTGCAGACCCCGGTGATGCTGGCGGTGGTGCTCACCATCGGCTACGACGTGCCTTGGAGGCAGGTGCACCAGTTGCTGCTCGAAGCGGCGGCGAGCGTCCCCGCCATCGCTGGCGAGCCTGCACCGTTTGTGTTGCAGACCGCGCTCAACAGTTCGGATGTGAGCTATGAGCTCAATGCCGCTCTGGCCGTGGGACATGACGTCCGTCATGCCCAGTCGGCCCTGATCGCCGCCGTGCAGGACAGCTTTGCGGCGGCCGACGTTGAGATTCTGTCGCCGCTCTACGAGGCGCACCGTGACGGCAACGCCCGGGTCATTCCCCGTCCTGCTGCGCGTTGATGGGCCGGCCGGGTCGGCTGATCCGATCAGGGCCGGTGGCCTTGGCCTCATTCAACCTATCGGCAGTGATTGCATGTAACCCCTGCGAAGGGCTCGGCCGGGCTGCTCAGTGCGCGGCCGGGCGCGGCTTGACACCAACGCCGAAGCCAATCCCAGAGGCGACTTCAACTTCAGGATCAACGCGCGCGGCTTAGACGCTGGGAAGCCCTGATGTCAGCGTCTCGATCCGCTGGGCCAGGGCGAGGTCCAGTGAAGACAGGCCGCCGGCGTCATGGGTGGTGAGCTCGATCACCACTTTGTTCCAGACGTTGCTCCATT
>JBBASJ010000090.1:0-3794 GCA_040399325.1 Prochlorococcaceae cyanobacterium | reverse complement strand
ATCGCCAAGGCGCGCAAGCTGATCGGCCTGTACAACCAGGCCGGCATCGGCAACGACCGGGTGCTGATCAAGATCGCTTCCACCTGGGAGGGCATTCGTGCTGCTGAACGCCTCGAGAAGGAAGGGATTCACTGCAACCTCACCCTGCTTTTCGGTTTCGCCCAGGCGGTGGCCTGTGCCGAAGCCGGTGTGACCCTGATCTCCCCGTTTGTGGGGCGGATTCTTGACTGGTACAAAAAGTCCACGGGCCGCGATCACTATCCAGGTCCGGAGGATCCCGGTGTGATTTCGGTCACCCAGATCTTCAACTACTTCAAGACCTATGGCTACAAGACTGAAGTCATGGGTGCCAGCTTCCGCAACATCGAGGAGATCATCGAGCTGGCGGGCTGTGATCTGCTGACCATTTCGCCGGCTCTGCTCGACCAGTTGCGCACCAGCGACGGCGAGCTGGAACGCAAGCTCAATGCCTTTGATCCAGCACCCACTCAGGACCAGATTCACCTCGACGAACCGGGCTTTCGTCAGATGCTGGCCGCCGATTCCATGGCGAGCGAAAAGCTCGATGAGGGAATCCGCGGGTTCTGCAAGGCGATTGAGACTCTGGAGGACCAGCTCACCCATCGGCTCGCTGCAGTCGAGGGCGGTGCGGCCCTGACCCATGCGGCCCACGAGATCTTCCAGCTCAACGACCTTGATGGCGATGGCTGCATCACCCGCGAGGAATGGCTCGGAAGCGACGCGGTCTTTGCCGCCCTCGACACCGATAACGACGGTCGCGTCGCCGCCGATGACGTGCGAGGCGGACTGGGTGCACCCCTGGCGATGGCAGCCCGGGGCTGATCACATCACACTGGTCAGGACCCACGAATCAGGGAGACGAGCCATGCCAAGTGTCAACGCCCTGGAGACCATGCGCGCTCTGGCCAGCAATGGCGAGGTCATCAGCATTGAACCCGGTGAGGTGATCTTTCGCTCGGGCGAATCCGGCGACTGCATGTTTGGTCTCCTGGAAGGAACGGTTCAGCTCAGCTGGAACGGCGACAGCGGTCATGAGGAGATCAAGGCCGGTGATGTGTTTGGCGCCGGTGCCCTGGTGACCTCAGATCACCGCCGCTACGGCAACGCCACGGCGATCACCCCCTGCCGGGTGCTGGTGATGAACCGCGAGAAGTTCCTGTTTGCGGTGCAGGAGTCCCCCATGTTTGCGATTGAGCTGCTCGGTTCGATCGACCAGCGGCTACGGCAGCTCAAGGACAGCACGCGCTTTCAATGACCCTTGGCTTGCCCCCTTGTGGGTTGCACGCCTCGAGCTCCAGCGGCTGCTCAACCCTGTTGCAGCAGCAGCCGGCGGATCACCCGTTGGGCGATGTCGCCATAGCCCATCTCGCCTGAAAGGATCTGGGCGATCCGTTGGGGTGCCGTTTTGCGTTTGATGCCGAGCTGATAGCCGATCCTGGGCACCCGGTAAAAGACCTGGGCGATGCGCCTGCCCCAGGCCATCGACTCGCCCCAGTCACGACGCATCTGGGCGCTGTAGGACGCCAGCGCCTGGCCGTCGCCGTCTAGCCAATCGCCCAGGCGGTGGGCAGCGAGGCTGCCGCTCAGCAGGGCCGGCCGGATGCCCTCGGCCAGAAAGGGGTCGCACAGCGAGGCCGCGTCGCCGACCACCACCACGCCGTCGCCGTGCAGGCGGTGGTGGCCATCCCAGATGCGCAGGACACTGAGCTGGCGACGTCCGGCGTCACTGGGCTGCCCCAGATCGGGAAGCAGTCGCTGCAGCACCAGCTCTGGATCAGCGGCTTCGCGGCCAATGAAGCTGCCGACGCCGATGCTGTAACCGTTCTGGCGCGGGAAGGCCCAGCAGAAGCCGTGATGCACCAGGCCAAAGTCAAAACGGGCCGTGTCGGGTTCGTCGACGGGGGCGTCGAGCTCGACCGCCACGGTGCTGGCGAATCGGGGCCGGGTGGCGCCAAGGCCAAGCGGCCTGCCCAGGGTTGAGCCGCTGCCATCGGCGATCACCACAGTCCGGCTGCTGACCGAACCGGCGGGTCCGTGCAACTGCCAGATCTCCCCCTGGCGCTGCAGGTGCTGCACGGGCCAGTCGCACCGCAGCTCGGCCCCGGCCGCGGTGGCCTGCTGCATCAGAAAGGCGTCGAGCCTGGAGCGTTGGACGATCCAGAAGGGCGCTTCCCCCGGCAGCTCGGCGCTGACCGGATCCTCCAGATTCCAGGTGAAGCGCACCCGGCGAATCACCTGGTCGACCGCCGGGCTCAGATCGAAAGGAAACCAGCGTTGCACCGAGGCGGCCATGCCCCCACCGCAGGCCTTGCCGCGCGGAAAAGGCCCCTGCTCCAGGACCACCACCGACCTGCCGCCCTGGGCCAGATGGGCGGCACAGGCGGCGCCGGCCGCGCCCGCACCCACCACCGCCACATCAAAGGGGCTGCTCACGGGAGGCTGTTCACGAGAGACTGCTCACTCGGCTGTCTCACACCTTGAGGATGTCGGCTTCCTTGTCGGCCAGCTGTTTCTCGAGTTCAGCGATGAACTTGTCGGTGAGCTTCTGGACCTTGTCCTGCTCGTCGCGGCTCTGATCTTCAGAGAGTTCGCCGTCCTTCTCTTGTTTCTTGACCTTGTCGATGGCGTCGCGGCGGATGTTGCGCAGGGCCACCTTGCCCTCTTCGGCGTACTTGGCCGCCAGTTTGCAGAGCTCCTTGCGGCGGTCTTCGGTGAGCGGTGGAATGTTGATGCGGATCACCTTGCCGTCGTTGTTGCAGGTGAGGCCCAGGTCGCTGGTGGCGATCGCCTTTTCGATCACGGCCATGGCCGAGGTGTCGAACGGCTGGATCTGAATGGTCTGAGAATCCGGAGTCGACAGGTTGGCAAGCGACTTGAGCGGCGTGTCACTGCCGTAGTACTCGACCTGGATCTTGTCGAGCAGCGAAGGGTTGGCCCTGCCTGTTCTGATTGTGTTGAAGGTGCGCTGGGTGGCATCCAGCGACTTGCGCATGCTGGCTTCGAGGTCCATGGCTCAGGGGGTGATGCGGGTGCCGATCGGTTCGCCGGCCACGGCCCGGCCGATGTTGCCGGGGCCGAACAGATCAAACACCACGATCGGGATGGCGTTGTCCTTGCACAGGGCGATGGCGGTGCTGTCCATCACCTCCAGTTCACTGCTCAGCACTTCAAGGAAGGTGAGGCTGTCGTAGCGGACGGCACCGGGGTGGCGGGCGGGATCCTTGTCATAGACGCCATCCACCTTGGTGGCCTTGAAGACCACATCGGCGCCGATTTCGGCAGCCCGCAGGGCCGCGGTGGTGTCGGTGGTGAAGAAGGGGTTGCCGGTGCCGGCGGCAAAGATGACCACCCGCCCCTTTTCCATGTGGCGAATGGCCTTACGGCGGATGTAGGGCTCGGCCACCTCCTGCATCGAAATGGCGCTCTGCACCCGGGTGGGAATGCCGGCCCGCTCGAGGCCGTCCTGCAGGGTGATCGCGTTCATGACGGTGGCCAGCATGCCGACGTAGTCGGCGGTGGCCCGGTCCATGCCGGCGGCCGAGCCCTTGAGCCCGCGAAAGATGTTGCCACCGCCCACCACGATCGCCAGCTGGGTGCCGGTGGCCACGCAGGCGGCCACATCGCGGGCGATCGACTGCACGATCGCCGGGTCGATGCCGTAGCCCTGCTCCCCCATCAGCGCTTCACCGCTGAGCTTGAGCAGAACGCGCTTGTAACCCATTGACGGCCTTGATTTGCTGGAGCGTAGCAACGGCCTTGCGACCTGCCTGCTG
>JBBASJ010000089.1:0-3998 GCA_040399325.1 Prochlorococcaceae cyanobacterium | reverse complement strand
CAGCCAGTGCAGCCGCAGAGGCGCCGGCAACGAACCCATCCCAGCGCTGGCGCACACGGGCCTGGTCATCAGCTGATGCTCCCTGGCCTTCGGAGCGCTGGCGGGTCGTTTCGCCACTGTGCACGGCCTTGGCTTCGCTGCACAGCCAGACCTGTTTGCCGCGCTGCTGCTGCATGTCGAGGCACAGCGCCACATCTTCGCCGCAGACCCGGTACTGGGTGTTGAGGGGCAGCGCATCGCTGCGGCGCAGCCATTGCAGCGCGCCGGTCACAGCGGCGACCGGTTGGGTGCTCACCAGGTTCGACTGCTGCTGGACCAGTTTCTGATCCAGCACGTGATAGGCGTTGCCGTCGTGATCAAAGGCGATGCCCAGATGGCTGAGGCGGCCGGAACCTGTGCGCAACAGGCCCCCAACAAGGCCAATCTGGTCGCTGCTGGTCAGCAGGCGAAGCCCCGCGTCGACGCAGCCCGCATCCAGGATCACGTCGTCGTTGACCAGCATCAACAGGGAACCTGAAGCCTGTTCAATCAGCCCGTTGACGTTGCTGGCGAAGTGGTACGGATCCCGTTGAACGACGCGAAACGAAAAGCGGCTTGGGTTGGAGATCGCCTGCTCCTCGCTGGCGCTGCCGTTCCAGGAGCAGAGCACTTCAACCGCATCAGCTGGTAGCGAGCAGGCGCGCTCGAGAGACGACAACAGCGTGCCGAGCAGCTGTGCTGTGCGCGAGACCACCAGGACTGAGAGCTGCATCGGTCCTTGTCTGCGGCAGGACTCTATCAATGGTTTGCATGAAGGCCCTGCCGACAGCCCTCGTGCCGTGGGGAGCCTCAGGTCGCAGTCGTTAAGCTGCCCCAATCGCAGACCGGCCCTCGTTCCATGCTCAAGCTGTTGCTGGGTGATCCCAATGCCCGCAAGCTGCAGCGCTACCAGCCTCTGGTCACCGACATCAACCTGCTGGAGGAGGAGGTCGAGCCCCTGAGTGACGAGGAGCTGCGCGGGCTGACCAGCGAGTTCCGCCAGAAGCTCGACGCGGTCTCCGGCAACGCCCAGCGCCAGAAGCAGGTGCTGGCCGAGCTGTTGCCCCAGGCCTTCGCCGTGGTGCGCGAGGCCAGCAAGCGGGTGCTGGGCATGCGGCACTTCGATGTGCAGCTCATCGGCGGCATGGTGCTGCACGACGGCCAGATCGCCGAGATGAAGACCGGCGAGGGCAAGACGTTGGTGTCCACCCTGCCGGCCTATCTCAACGCCCTCACGGGCCGCGGCGTGCATGTGGTCACGGTCAACGACTATCTGGCCCGGCGCGATGCCGAGATGATGGGCCAGGTGCACCGCTTCCTGGGCCTCAGCGTGGGCCTGATCCAGCAGGACATGGCCCCGGCCGAGCGGCGCCGCAACTACGCCTGCGACATCACCTACGCCACCAACTCGGAGCTGGGGTTCGATTACCTGCGCGACAACATGGCGACCGACATCGCCGATGTGGTGCAGCGCCAGCCCCACTACTGCATCATCGACGAGGTCGATTCGATCCTGATCGATGAAGCCCGCACGCCGCTGATCATCTCGGGTCAGGTCGAGCGGCCCCAGGAGAAGTACGAGCGCGCCTGCCAGGTGGCCGTGGCGCTCGAGCGCGCCGCCGAACTGGGCAAGGACGGCATCGATCCCGAGGGTGACTACGAGGTCGACGAGAAGCAGCGCAACGTGACCCTCACCGACGAGGGCTATGCCAAGGCCGAACAGCTGCTCGGTGTCGAGGATCTGTTCAACCCCGCCGATCCCTGGGCCCACTTCATCAACAACGCCCTCAAGGCCAAGGAGCTGTTCATCAAGGATGTGAGCTACATCGTGCGCAACAACGATGTGGTCATCGTTGACGAGGGCACCGGCCGGGTGATGCCCGGCCGCCGCTGGAGCGACGGCCTGCACCAGGCGATCGAGGCCAAGGAGGGGGTGGCGATCCAGCCCGAGACCCAGACCCTGGCCAGCATCACCTACCAGAACTTCTTCTTGCTCTACGAGCGCCTGTCGGGCATGACCGGCACCGCCAAGACCGAAGAGGTGGAGTTCGAGAAGACCTACCGGCTTGAGGTCACCCAGGTGCCCACCAACCGGCCCAGCCAGCGCGCCGACTGGACCGATCAGGTCTACAAAACCGAGATCGGCAAATGGCAGGCCGTGGCCGCCGAGATCGCCGCCGTGCACGGCCAGGGCCGGCCCGTGCTGGTGGGCACCACCAGCGTGGAGAAATCGGAGCTGCTGGCGACCCTGCTGGCCGAGCAGCAGATCCCCCACAACCTGCTCAACGCCAAACCCGAGAACGTGGAGCGGGAAGCTGAGATCATCGCCCAGGCGGGCCGGGCCGGGGCGGTCACCATCGCCACCAACATGGCGGGCCGCGGCACCGACATCATTTTGGGCGGCAACAGCGACTACATGGCCCGCCTCAAGCTCAGGGAGGTGTTGCTGCCCCGGCTGGTGCGCCCCGAAGAGGGCCACCGCCCCCCGGTGCCCCTGCAGCGCGCCGGCGCCGCCGGTTTCAAGGCTGCCAGTGAGGCCACCAGGGCACCCGGCAGCCTGTTTCCTTGCGGCCTGAGCGACGAGGCCGACGCGGCCCTGGGCCGGCTGGCCCGCGAGCTGGTGACGGCCTGGGGTGATCGGGCACTCACGGTGCTCGAGCTCGAGGAACGCCTCACCCAGGCGGCCGAAAAGGGCCCCACCGATGACCCCCAGATCCTGGCGTTGCGCAGCTGCCTGGCCACCGTGCGGGCCGAATACGACAGCGTGGTGCAGCCCGAGGCCGTGGGCGTGCGCGAGGCGGGTGGCCTGCATGTGATCGGCACCGAGCGGCACGAGTCACGTCGCATCGACAACCAGCTGCGCGGCCGTTCGGGTCGCCAGGGCGACCCCGGCAGCACCCGCTTCTTTCTCTCACTCGAAGACAACCTGCTGCGCATCTTTGGGGGCGACCGCGTCGCCGGCCTCATGAATGCCTTCCGGGTGGAGGAGGACATGCCGATCGAATCGGGCATGCTCAACCGCTCGCTCGAAGGCGCCCAGAAGAAGGTGGAGACCTATTACTTCGACATTCGCAAGCAGGTCTTCGAATACGACGAGGTGATGAACAACCAGCGCAAGGCCGTCTACCTCGAGCGGCGGCGGGTGCTCGAGGGCCTTGATCTCAAGCAGCAGGTGTTGGGCTATGGCGAGCGCACCATTGACGACATCGTCAATGCCTATGTGAACCCCGATCTCCCGCCTGAGGAGAACGACTTCACCAGCCTGGTGGAGAAGGTCAAAGAGTTCATTTACCTGCTCGAAGATCTGACGCCCGAGCAGCTCGATGGCCTGCAGATCGACGAGATCAAGGCCTTTCTGCAGGAGCAGATGCGCAATGCCTATGACAGCAAGGAAGGCCAGATCGAGCAGGTGAGCCCGGGGCTCATGCGCCAGGCCGAGCGCTTCTTCATCCTGCAGCAGATCGACACCCTGTGGCGCGAGCACCTGCAGGCCATGGACGCCCTGCGCGAATCCGTGGGCCTGCGGGGCTACGGCCAGAAGGATCCCCTGATCGAATACAAGAACGAGGGCTACGACATGTTCCTGGAGATGATGATCCAGATGCGCCGCAACGTGATCTACTCGATGTTCATGTTCCAACCGGCCCCTGCGGCCGAAGTGGCTTGATGCTCAGCCAGCTACGTCGACTCCGAACTATTTTCTGAAGATCAGATCATGGGATGAGCGCGTGGGATCGTTCAGGCATGTCGTGAGGGCCTGCTCAAAGGCCTGAACTGTCGATGAATTGTGGAGCGCTGCGCTGAGGTCAACCCAGTGACCACTGTGATGCAGGCCTTCGCAGGATCTGAACTGCGCCAGAGATGCCAAAATATCGTTGCTATAACGTGATTTATTCCATTCCACCATCATGGCAAGGTTTGGCGAACGCGAGATGATCTGGCTGGCGCCCTTCAAGACATTGGCCTCGGCACCTTCGACA
>JBBASJ010000088.1:0-4002 GCA_040399325.1 Prochlorococcaceae cyanobacterium | reverse complement strand
TGCCGGCGACGGGCCTGCGCTTCTTCACGGTGTACGGCCCCTGGGGGCGGCCCGACATGGCACCGATGCTGTTTGCCCGCGCCATGTTGGCCGGTGAGCCGATCCGGGTGTTCAACCAGGGCGCAATGCGCCGCGACTTCACCTATGTCGATGACATCGTCGACGGGGTGACCCGCTGTCTCGACAAGCCTGCGACGCCTGATCCCGATTTCGATCCATTGGTGCCCGATCCCGCTACCGCCGCGGCCCCCCATCGACTGTTCAACATCGGCAACGCCCAGCCCGTTGAGCTGCTGCGTTTCATCGAGCTGCTGGAGCAGGCTCTGGGCGTGCGCGCCATTCAAGACTTTCAGCCCTTGCAGAGCGGCGATGTGGTCTCGACTGCGGCCGACAGCTCGCGGCTCGCGGCCTGGATCGGCTATCGCCCCAGCACCCCGATCGAGGTCGGCGTGGAGCATTTTGCGGCCTGGTACAAGCGTTGGGCGAGCGCAGCCCCAGCCCCTTGAGGTCAGGCCTGGGCGGCTGAAATCGCCTGCTCCAACCGCGTCAGTTCGGCCTTGAGCAGGTCCAAGAGTTCGTTGCGCATTGCCGGCAATGGGAAGGGGCCCTCTTCGTAGCGGGCGTCGACCACGAACACCTGCAGCTCCAGCAGCACTGGGGGCACGGTGATGCCCGCCTGGTTCAGCAGGTCATTGAGCACGTGGGTGTGGGCAGGCCGCTGGTCGGCCAGCACGATCCAGGCCTTGAGGATTTTTTCGATCACCTGCTGGGCGGTGAAGCCCCAGTCTTCATCCGGGTAATCCGTTTCAAGCGTGTGATCCAACGCTCGCAGGTGCCGGCGCACGATGCCCAGGATCAGAAGAGCGTCCTCAGCCGGCGACATAGAGCACCTGCCCTTCACGGGCCACATCGCCCATCACGTGCCAACGCGACTGGGCCAGATGGGCGGCGTCCTGCCAGCCGTTGACGATCAGATCGACCCCGACGCCAACGCGGCCAAGGCTATGGGTGTGGCGGTTCCAGGCCGCCTGCTTGTCGGCTGGCTCCAGCTTGGGCAGGGCGCTGATCACCGCCAGATCCAGATCCGAATCGGGACGCCCATCACCGCGGGCCCGTGAGCCGAATGCCACGACAGCTCTCACCTCCGGATCGGCTACCAGCCGCTCCAGGCCTTGCTGCAGTGCCGCCGCGTCAAGCCCGCGGGCCAGATCGGGCGGCACCCGCAGGGGCGTCGGCTGCATCCAGGGCAGGGCGACCAGTTCCATAGCCCGAGCCTAAGGAATCCTGGCTCCGCTGCTGGGTGATTGAAGGCTTTCCGGTGTCGTGTTGCCGTCTCGGTTGAACCGATCAGGCTGAACCGACCCCCACGTAGGAGCCGTAGAAGAACAGGCCGACCACAAAGATCACGGCCATACCGCCGGCGGTGGCCACCAGCCACAGGGGCAGCACGCCTTCGGTCCAGCGTGAGCGCCAGGCCACGGCCGGGCGTCCATCGGGGAGGCGATCAGGGATCCGGCCGTCAGGCAGGTTGGATTTCTTGCCGCTCATTCGGGATGCCTCCGGATCAGTTGAAGAAGTAACTGGAGAACAGCACGCCGGTCACGAACACCAGCAGCAGACCCAGGTACAGGCTGGTGCGGTTGAGTTCAACCGGCAGGTTGTTGGGGTTTGGATTGCGTTGCATGGCAGGCGCTCAGGAAGTCAGCGACGGATGAACTGCATCGCGGCCAGGGCGCCCAGGAAGAAGACCGTGGGAACGCCGAGGGCGTGAATCGACAGCCAGCGCACCGTGAAGATCGGGTAGTTGCGCGGCGTGGTGGGGGCGGGAGTCTGGGTCATGGCGTTTATTGCAGGCGCAGATCGAGGGACGACTTGGCGTCGTACCGCTGGCTCACCACAGGTGCCTTGCTTTCGCTGGCCTGGAAGTAGGCATCCGGCCGCGGTGTGCCGAAGGCGTCGTAGGCCAGACCAGTGGACACAAACAGAAAACCAGCCAGGAAGATCGCAGGCAGGGTCACCGCGTGGATCACCCAGTAGCGGATGCTGGTAATGATTTCAAAGAACGGACGTTCACCCGTAGAGCCGGCAGCCATGGCACCAAGCGTTCAGCTCGGTGATCCTAGGGGTCGGGCTCCGGGCGCCGGGAGCCACCGGCGCCCTTGGTAACAGAAGTTGGCGGGGTTCAAGCCAACGGCCCCCGGCAAGGGGATAGGGCCCTCAGCCCACCCAGCGCAGCAGCGAGCCCCGCTCGCCCAGAACAAACCCCTTGCCGTCGCCCGTGAACACGATGCGGGTGAAGTTGGTGGGTTGCTGGGACCCGACGGGGTCCTTCTGCCAGGTCTTGCCACCGTCGGCACTGCTGAGCAGCGTGCCGCTGCCCCCGCCGGCCCAGATGGCTGCGTTGGAATCCCAGGCCATGTCGAGATAGCCGTAGCCATTGGTGATCGGAATGATCGCCTTGCCCCAGGCTTCGGGATCGCTGGCATCACTGTTGAAGCGGATCTGGGCGCCGCGGGCGACCATCCACAGCGGGCCTTCGGGCTGGAAGCCGATTGACTGGAGCCGCTGGCTGCTCACCCGCTGGTGCACCTGCCAGGTCTCCTGCCCCGGTTCCCAGGTGGCGAAGAAGTTGCCGAGGCTGCTGACGCTCACATAGCGACCGGCGGCATCGCGGCGCAGGTCGCGCACGGAGCCTGCGGCGTCGGTGACCTTGGCCTGCCAGCTGCTGCCGCCATCGCCGGTCTCATACACGGCGCCCACATTGGTGGCCAGTTCAGCGGTGCCACTGCCCAGAGCGGTGATCAGGTAGGGCTCGCCCGGCAGCTTGGTGTCGAGCAGCAGGCGGCTCCAGTTCTGACCGCCGTCGGTGCTGTGCAGCAGCAGACCCGGCTGGCCTGCGATCCAGCCCTCGTTGCCCTGGAAGTCGATGCTGATCAGACGGAAGTTCTCCTCGTCAGGCAGGTCCAGTGCCCTGGGGGCCCAGCTGGCGCCGCCGTCGTCGGTCTCTTCGATCAGGCGGTTGCTGCCCACCAGGAAGCCGTGGCGGCTGTCGGTGAAGGCCACATCCAGTGGGTTCGACTTGGTGTCGAGGGGCACCGGTTGCCAGGGGCTGGTCGCAGCCATGGGCAGCCCGGTGGTGACGCAGCCGCTGAGGCCAAGTCCGAGCACCACACAGACCGCGAGGCTCAACAGAGGTCTCAGCAGCGGGCTCAGGGAACGCAGACGGTGCAGAACGGATGAGTTCACGGTCGTGCTCAACGCAGGGAATACAACGAGAGGAAGAAGGCGATCGCCAGGGCGAAGCCCCCGAAGATCAACACATTCTTCTGGCCGGGTGTGAGCCGGTTGACCCCGAGGCCGAAGTTGAGGTTCTCTTCAAAACCACTGGGTTTGTTGCGCGGGCCGATGTCCTTGAAGGCGCCGACCCTGCTGCGGCAGACCGGGCAGCGAAAGGTGGCGGCATCCAGCTCAAGGAACGGGGTCCCCGGTTCGATGCCGAGCTTCCTGACCCCTTCGCCCGGGTCGTAGACGAAGCCGCAACTGCGGCACTCGAAGCGGTGGCTGTCGAGATCCTCGGCCTCAGGTTCTGGAGCCTGCAGCGCAACCGCTGCATCGGGCTCGGCGGATTCCACCGGTGCCTGCTCAGGCGTTTCGGGCGTGAGGTCGGCCGATGGGAGATCGGCCTGGGTGTCGCTGCTCATCCCTACCGGGCCTGCGGTGGGCAGAACTCTATCCATGCGAAGCGGTGTAACAGCGTTGGCATTGATCGTTTGGTCGCCCCCAGCACCTGAGATGTCTCCCCCAGCTCGCCGTTTCAGCCGTCGAGACCACGGGCCCTCGCGCATCAGGTCATCTGCCCGGTCAATTCATCTGCCCGCCTTTTGGTCTCAGGCGGTCAACCTGCTCAGCTTGCCGACGCTTGTTGGTGCCGCAGTGGATGCTGTGCCCTGCCCCTCGACCCACGACCGGGGCTGGGGGTGCCAGACTGCCGGCCACGCGGGC
>JBBASJ010000087.1:0-4089 GCA_040399325.1 Prochlorococcaceae cyanobacterium | reverse complement strand
CTGACACCCTGCTGATGCTGATGGGTTCAGCACTGGTGTTGCTCATGACCCCAGGTCTGGCGTTCTTCTACGGCGGCTTCACCCGCGCCAAGAACGTGCTCAACACCATGATGATGAGCTTCTTCCTGATGGGGCTCATCGGTGTTGTCTGGGTGGTGATCGGCTATTCCCTCTCGTTTGACACCGGCTTCAAGAGCCCCTTCATCGGCGGCCTGGGCCAGATGTGGCTCAACGGTGTCGGTGGCGAACTGGGGGATGCCCCCCTGGCCGACGGATTCGCCATCTCGGCCTCCTCGTTTGCCCTGTTTCAGGGAATGTTTGCCATCATCACCCCCGCCCTGATTTCGGGCGCCCTGGTGGAGCGCATCAATTTCAAGGCCTGGTTCTGGTTCTCCCTGCTGTGGAGCCTGTTCATTTACTGCCCGATGGCCAAGATGGTCTGGGGTGGCGGTTACCTGGGACCCTTTGGTGAGATCGGCGCGATCGACTTTGCCGGCGGCACCGTGGTTCACATCGCCGCCGGCGTGGGCGCCCTTGTGTCGACCGCCATCGTTGGCCCCCGCACAGGTTTCCCCGGCAGCAAGCGTCCGCCCCACAACGTGCCGTTCATTCTGCTGGGTGCCGGTCTGCTGTGGTTTGGCTGGTTCGGCTTCAACGGAGCCAGCTACTTTGCCGCCAAAGGAGCAGGATTCTCCTTCCAGACCACAACCCTGTCGGCCTCGGCAGCACTGCTGACCTGGTGCCTGATCGAGTGGTTCCGCGATGGCAAACCCACCGCCGTGGGTGCTGCCACCGGAGCTGTTGCGGGACTGGTGGGCATCACCCCCGCCGCAGGATTTGTGTACATGCCCCAGGCCTTCATCATTGGTGTGGCCACAGCCACCGCCTGTTACATCGCCGTGCAGGTCAAGGCGGCCATCCAGTTTGATGACTCGTTGGATGCCTACGCCGTCCATGGTGTGGGTGGTACGGTCGGCGCCCTGCTGACCGGCCTGTTGGCCGCCCCAGCCCTGGTGCCCGCCGACTACTTCCCCAAGTCGGCTGAGATCCTGGCCAACGGCGGCAACGGTGCCCTGTTTGTGGCCCATGTCAAAGCCGTGCTGATCAGCTACGGGTTTGTGGGCCTCGGCACAGCCATCATTCTCTGGATCGTGGGTGCCGTGGTCGGCCTGCGGGTCACCCCCGAACAGGAAGAGCGCGGTCTCGACTTCGTCGCCCACGGCGAAGAGGCCTACGACCCGATGACCTACTGAGGCTCGCCCCACCATGAAACAGATCACCGCAGTGGTCAGGCCGTCCAAGGTCGACGCCATCAAAGACGCCCTGGTGGCCATCGATGTGGTCGGGATGACCATCAACGATGTGCGCGGCTTCGGCCGTCAAAAAGGCCAGGTCGAGCGTTATCGCGGCAATGAATTCACCGTTGAATTCATTCCCAAGATTCGGATCACCACCATCGTCTCCGACGACAAGGTGGAGGCCGCCATCGAGGCCATCAGCCATGCGGCCCGCACCGGCGACATCGGAGACGGCAAGATCTTCATCACCCCTGTTGATGAAGCGATCCGCATTCGCACCGGAGAACGGGGTTCAACCGCGCTCTGAGCGAGGGTGAGATCCACAGGCTCCAACTGCTGATCCAACGCCCTCCCCTCGGGGAGGGTTTTCCCTTGCCCGGACAGCAGCAGGGCTGTTTCTAAACTGACCTGCTTACTGCCTTTCTGGGTTTTGCGACGGACGCGCCGGTTGCACGCGCCGATTCTTGTGCTGGCGGCTCCGATGCTGGGGGCGGGGCTGGCCTTGGCCAATGGCAACCAACCACTCCAACCCCGACTGCCGGGCGAAGAGAGCAGCCCGGTCCAGACGGTGCAGCCCGAACCGCTGCGAGCCGAGCCGCAGCAGCTGCGCCATCAGCCGCCCCGCAGTTTTGATGCCTCGCTTGACGACCTCGTGCGCCAGGGGGTGGTGACACCGCAGGAGCGCGCGCGCTTTCGCAACGGTTCGATCAACACCCCCTTCGATGCACCGGCGCACCGGCAGGCCTGCAGCAGCGGGGCCCTGTCAGCGCAGGAATGCCGCACCGGCGTGGTGCTGCGCTGGCGCGGCCGCTACGGCGGTGGCGAAGGCGTTGCCGGCACTGTGGTGGAGCGACTGGGACGCGATGGGCGACCCTTGCCGCCGCTCACAGTTCCGGTGTCGGCCCTGTTGGCGGGTGCTGGCGGCAACTTCAGGCTCAGTGACGTGTTTGCCGTAACGCCGCGGCCGGCACCGATCCTGGGCAATGGCAACCGCAACCTGCTGTTTCCCCTGATCGGATCCGCCACCACCAGCAGCAGCTTCGGCTGGCGGCTGCATCCGCTTCTGGGCAACTGGCTGCTGCACGCCGGCAAGGACCTGGCCGCGCCTGAAGGAACCCCCGTTGTGGCGGCCCTGGCCGGCCGGGTGATCAGCAGCGGCCTGGCCGGTGGCTACGGCCTGGCGATCGAGCTGGAACACGATCGCCCCCGCCGCCGCACCCTCTATGGCCACCTCAGTGAGCTCTATGTGAAAGCGGGCGAACGGGTGCGCCAGGGCGAGGTGCTCGGTCGTGTCGGCAGCACGGGGCTCAGCACCGGCCCGCATCTGCACTTTGAGCTGCGGCTGCCGGGCAGCGGCGGCTGGGTCGCCGTCGACCCCGGCGATCTGGATCCGGGCAGCGGCGGACGCGGCAGTGATGCGATCGCCCTGCTCGTGGGTGAGTTGCTGCGCGCGTTGGAGCGACCGTCCCAAAGCTGAGCCAGAAGCCAATTGGGGCGGCGAGATCTAGGTTGCAGACAGCACAGAATCACCACGGCAGTGGCAGCCAGGACGATGGAGATTGCCGGCGCAGGCCTGGGCGTGTGGGCACCCCCGGCCGATCGGCCCGATCCGATCGCGGTGCTGCGGCACCAGGAGGCGGATCGCCTGCCCTGGCTGGTGCCGGTGCGCCACAGCCGCATGGCCCAGGACGCCTTTGCCTTCTACCGCGGCACCCCGGCGGTGATGGCCCATGACCTGGGCAACGCCCCCAGCACAGACCTGGAGGTCCAGCTCTGCGGTGACTGTCATCTGGCCAACTTCGGCTTCTATGCCTCGCCCGAATGGCATCTCCTGTTTGACATCAACGACTTCGACGAAACCGTGCGGGGCCCCTTTGAGTGGGATCTCAAACGGCTGGTGGCCAGTGCCGTGCTGGCGGCGCGGGACCTGCAGCTCGCAGCGGAGCAACAGCTGCGAGCTGCCCGGCGCACCGCCCGGGCCTACCGCAAGGCGATGCAACAACTGGCTGCCCAACCGTTGCGGCAGGTCTGGGCTGAGCGCCTCGATGCCGATGGCTTCATCCAGCAGGTCGAGCATCCACCACTGAAGCGCCACCTCGAGAAGGTGGGCGCCAAGGCCCGCTCCCGCACCCACAGCGAAGCCGCCGGCAAGCTCTGCGAGATCGGTCCCGATGGCGCCCTGAAGCTGCGTCACGACCCGCCGCTGATCTGGCGCCATGCCCTGCTTGAGCAGCAGTGGACCGGCGGCATCGACTGGCGGGAGCTGGTTCAGGAACAACGGGATCGCTACCTGGCCTCACTGCCGGCCGACATGCGTCACCTGCTGTCGCAGTACCGCCTGAGCGACACCGCCCTCAAGGCCGTGGGAGTGGGTTCGGTGGGAACCCGCTGCTCCATCGGCCTGTTTGTGGGGCCCCACCCCGATGACGTGCTGGTTCTGCAGAGCAAGCAGGCCGAAGCCTCGGTGCTGGCGCCCTACGCCAGCACACCCCCGCCCAGCCACCACGGCCAACGGGTGATCGAAGGCCAGCGGCTGCTGCAGACCGCCAGCGATCCGTTCCTGGGCTGGGGCGATGGCCACCAGGCCGGGCGCCAGTACTACTGGCGCCAGCTGCACAACTGGAAGGGCTCGGTCGACCTGGGCGCCCTCGATGCCAGAGGGCTCGAGCTCTACGGCGAGCTGTGTGGCCGGGTGCTGGCCAAGGCCCATGCCCGCTCGGGCGATCGCATCGCCATCGCCGGCTTTCTGGACGCGGGGAAAGCCTTTGACCAGGCGATGGAACGCTATGCC
>JBBASJ010000086.1:0-4481 GCA_040399325.1 Prochlorococcaceae cyanobacterium | reverse complement strand
GCCCGCGCCAACGACGCGCTGATCCTGTTTGACGCCGCCTACGAGGCCTTCATTCAGGACCCGAGCCTGCCCCACTCGATCTACGAGATCGAGGGCGCACGCGAGTGCGCGATCGAGTTTCGCTCGTTCTCCAAAAACGCCGGCTTCACCGGCACCCGCTGTGCCCTGACGGTGGTGCCCAAGGGGCTGATGGGCACCGCCGCCAATGGCGAGCGCGTCGAGCTGTGGGGCCTGTGGAACCGGCGCCAGTGCACCAAGTTCAACGGCGTGAGCTACATCGTGCAGCGCGGTGCCGAGGCCGTCTACAGCCCCGAGGGCCAGGCCCAGGTCAAGGCCCTGATTGCGTTTTACATGGAGAACGCTGCGATCATCCGCCGCGAGCTCAGCGACGCCGGCCTGGCGGTGTACGGCGGTGAGCAGGCCCCCTACGTGTGGATCAAGACGCCTGCGGGCATCGACTCCTGGGGGTTCTTTGATCGGCTGCTGGGCAAGGCCCACGTTGTGGGCACCCCGGGCAGTGGCTTCGGCGCCGCCGGTGAGGGCTACTTCAGGTTGTCGGCCTTCAACAGCCGCGCCAACGTCGACGAAGCGATGCGCCGCATCAAAGCGGCCCTGGCCGGTTGAGCACCAGGCCCAATGCACTCTCGCCTGCTGCGATCCGTAAACTCTCTGTCCTGCAAGCCGGTTCTGCGTTGATGCCCAGCTCGGTGATTGCTACCCAGACCCCCTCGCGCGAGGGCGGCGGCGCTGCCGTCATGGAAAAGGCGCCCGAGCGGGTGCGCAAGCCTTCACCGCGCTACAAGGTGCTGCTGCACAACGACCCGGTCAACTCCATGGAGTACGTGGTGATGACCCTGCGCCAGGTGGTGCCGTCGTTGAGCGAGCAGGACGCCATCGCCGTGATGCTCGAAGCCCACAACACCGGCGTGGGCCTGGTGATCGTCTGCGATCTCGAGCCGGCCGAGTTCTACTGCGAGACCCTCAAAGCCAAGGGCCTGACCAGCACGATCGAGCCCGAGGAATGAAACCTCGCTGGTGGGGCACGCTGCTCTACGTGCCTGGGCTGTTGGGGCTGGGCTGGTTGGCCAGCCGCCCTCTGCAGCTGCTCGCCCCGGGCTGGCGCACCGACCAGGTGGATCTCGCCGGGCTCGCCATCTCGCTGCTGCTTCTGCTGCTGACGCTGCCGCTGCGGTTGCAGCGGGTGTGGGGTGACAATCAGCCCTGGCGACGGCTGGGCGTGCTGCCCCTGGCGTCAGCGCTGTCGCTGCGTGCCCTGATCCGGGGCCTGCTGAAAGCGCTGCTGCTGCTGGCCCCCCTGACCCTGCTGCTGGTGCTGCTCGGCCAGGCCCGCTGGCTTGGTGACCTGAGCGCTGGTGAAGGGCTCAATGCCCTGGCCCTGATGCTGGGGGTGGGCTTTGCCGAAGAACTCGTGTTCCGGGGTTGGCTCTGGGGTGAACTCGAACTGCTGCTGGGGGCGCGGCGCGCCCTGATCGCCCAGGCGGTGATCTTTGCCCTGCTGCACCCCTGGTACCGCCTGCCGGGGCTCGCAGCCCTGGCCCTGCTGGGCGGCCTGACCCTGCTGGGTCTGTGCCTGGCCCTGCAGCGCCGTGCCGATGGCGGTCTGATCTGGGGCGCCATCGGGCTGCACGGGGGCCTGGTGGGGGGCTGGTTTGCCCTCCAGAACGGCCTGATCGCCATCGCGCCTGAGGCCCCAGCCTGGCTCCTGGGACCAGGTGGCCCCGGCGCCAATCCGATCGGCGGGCTTGCCGGAATCGCCGGCCTGGCCGTGCTGCTCTGGGTCAGACGCCGCTGGCGTGAGCCTCAGCGCACAGCCGTTGCCAACGCGCCACGACCCTGAACCGGCGCGTGCAGGGCCTGATCCAAGGGGGCGCAGCCGTAGTCACGCTCCAACAGCAGCATCACCGTGCGGCCAAAATCGCCGGGATTGGTATCAAAGGCCTCGAGGCAGATGCGCCCAAAGGTGCGCCCCATCGGTTCAGGGTTCCAGAGCAGCTTGCGCGCCGTCCAGGGCAACATGCTCATCGGGTTGTAACCGGGTTGGACCAGACCCTGATCGAAGCCGTACTGCTCCAGGTGGGTATGGGGCTGGAGGCCGATGAAGAAAATCGCCGGTTCCACCTTGTCGGCACCGAAAATGCGCTCGAGCTCGCGGTGATAGGCGACGGTCTGGGCGATCGTCTCGGGCCGTTCGTCGATCACGTTGAACGAGTAGTTGACTGATACGTGTTCGTCGAACCCCGCCGTGGCAAGCAGCCGACAACTCTCGAGCACGGTGCGCAGGTTGTAGCCCATGCGCATCTTGCGCACGAGTTCCTGGGATCCGGAGGTGATGCCGATCTCGAAGTAGCTCATGCCACTGCGCACCATGAGTTCGGCCAGCTCGGCGTCGAGGTTGTCGGCGCGGATGTAGGCAGCCCAGCGGATGTCGGTCATTCCGGCCGCCAGGATCGCCCGCAGCAGCTGCTTGGCATCGTCGATGTAGCGGCGCGCCGGGATGAACTGGGCATCGGTGAACCAGAAGCCCCGCACCCCCCGGTCATAGAGCTGGCGCATCTCGGCGACCACCTCCTCGACCGGGTTGACCCGCACCGCCTTGCCCTCGATCACGGTGTAGACGCAGTAGCAGCAGTTGTGGGGGCAACCGCGTTTGGTCTGCACGCCAACGTAGAAATCGCCGCCATCGAGATACCAGCCCAACTGGGGCCAGATCGCTTCAATGGCGGCGTAATCGACGGCGGTTTTTTGGAGCGGTGCGGGCTGCTCGTGAATCAGGCCCGGGCGCGGCGGCTCACCGGCCACGTAACAGCGCTCGGCCGCGATCGATTCTCCCCGGATCAGTTTTTCAAGCAGGGTTTCGCCCTCGCCCACCGAGACCACCGTGCCGGCCGGCAGGCTGCGCCCCAACTGCTCGTAGAACACGCTCACGGCACCACCACCGAGCACCGCGCGGGCCTGGGGGTGAAAGCGCCGCGCCCGACGCAGGCCGCGCCGCAACAACCGCAGGTTGCGCCACAACTCGCCGTAGTGGCTCGCCATGAGCTGAAGGCCGCCCAGAGCACCGCGCAGCCGCTTCAGCGGATTGCGGGCATAGAAGACCTCAAAGGAGTTCTGCAGGGGGTTGCCGCCGCGACCATCAACCGGGGCATAGATCTGAATGTCACGCCACGAAAAGACCAGCAACGTGGGTCTGAACTGCTCAACCGTGGCCAGCAGAACGCGCTCCACATCGAGCAGCGGCAGGGCCGCCAGATCCAGCAGCCGCTGCTCAAGTGCTGGGAACTGCTTGTGAAGGTGGTCGGCCAGATAGATCGGCCCGACCGGAAAGATCGGATTGCAGGGCAAACGCACCAACAACAGGCGCTGCCGGTCACCTTGGCTCGGGGCCGTCGCCTGGGCCGTCATCTGGGCCGTCACCGGATCGCTCTGCGCTGGGGCTGGTCCGGGACGCTAACAAGCACGCTCAGCCAGCGGACAGCAGCTGCCGGCGCAGCCGCTCCGCGCAGCGTCTGAGCCGCGCAGGCAGCCAGGGAATCCAGGCCGCGTGCACGCAGAGCCGGGGCTGGAGCCTCCAACCGGCCGCTGCCAGCACCTGGCGCAACCGGTCAGGGTGTGGCTGGGGATGCTGCGGATTGATGACATCGCCGCTGTCGATACCTCCCAGGTCATCGATACCGGCCTCCAGCGCCTGGCTCAGATGCTCCAGAGGCCACAGGTTGGGGGGCAATTGCAGATGCACCTCGGGCGGCAGAATCGCGCGCGCTTCGGCGATCGTCTCGACCATGGCGGAGCGCTCGGCAGGCCCCAGGGGAACCGCAACCGCCGCCGCGGGCCGCCAGGGTTGCAGGATCACCTCCTGCAGATGCCCCCACTGACGCTGCAACAGGGCGAGCAACTCCAGGGCTTCGCGGCGCTGCCGGCGCGATTCACCCAGGCCGAGCAGCAGGCCGGTCGTGAACGGGATGCCCAGCCGGCCCGCCTGCTCCAGCTGCGCGAGCCGCACCGCCAGGGCCTTGCTGGGGGCGTGTCGATGCGCCGCATCGTGGGCTGGTCCCAGGCCCTCGAGCATCAGCCCCATCGATGGGTTGAACCGCGCCAGGGCTGCCATCTCATGGCGGCTCAGGGGGCCGGCGTTGGTATGGGGCAAACGGCCGGCCTGCAGGGCCAGACGCGACAACACCAGCAGTCGCGCAAACCAGGCACGCCGGCCGGGTGAGCCCGGTGCCACCTCGCCGCTGAGCAACAGCACCTCGCTCGCCCCGGGGCGGCCCTGCAGCAGGAGCTGGGCCTGCCCGTCGCCGAGCCAGTCGTGGGGAGCGGCCGCCAGCGGCAGGCGAAAACCGCAGTAATCACAGGCGTTGAAGCATTGCCGGGTCGGCACCAGCGTGACGCTCGGGCTCCAGGTGACGCAGCGCTGATCACAGCGATCAGCAGAGCTCATGGGTCCGAGGCCGGCGGCGCCC
>JBBASJ010000085.1:0-4584 GCA_040399325.1 Prochlorococcaceae cyanobacterium | reverse complement strand
GACGAAGTGCGCCGCAGCCAGGGGGGCAACAACAACACCTGGTGCCAGAACAACCCCCTGGGCTGGATGCACTGGCAACCCGACGCCGGCGATCTGGACCTGCGCACCTTCCTCAAGCGACTGCTGGGCCTGCGCCAGCGGCTGGCGCCCCTGCTCAACCCCGACCACCCCAGCCCCCACTGGCACGGCGTCGAGCTCAACAAGCCCGACTGGGCGGCCTGGTCGCACTGCCTGGCATGGAGCCTGTATGGCACCCAGGGTCAACCGCTGCTGTGGTGCGGCATGAACGCCTACCACCGTGCCATGCACTTTGATCTTCCGGTGTCACCGTCGGGCTGGCTGCGCCTGATCGACACGGCCCTGCCCGCCGGCGACGATCTGCCCGAGCATCCCGAGCGCTGGGAACCGCCCGGTGCGCCACTGGAGAGCCGCAGCCTGATGCTGCTGATCGCCCCAGGTGTGCTCGACGTTCAGATGTAGAACATTGGCTGGGGTTGCCTCAGCGCGTCGCGCTGCTCGAGAAGGTCAGCCAGGCTCATGGTCGCCAGCACAGCCTCGCGGGCCTGATCGACCTGGCGGGTCAGCACGCTCAACACCTGAAACTCCGGTGAATCCGGATCACCCTTGCGCTCACTGCGGCCCTCACCCTCGAGGCAGGCTTCGACCGCCGCAACGCTGATCTGAGCCGGATCCATGGCCAACTCAAACCCGCCACGGGGCCCGCGAATGCTGCGCAGCAGGCCCGCCTTGCGGAGTGCGGTGAGCATCTGCTCGAGATAGCGCTCCGGGATGCCATGACGCCTGCAGATTTCAGCCGTCTGCAGCAATTCACCCGAACCGAAGACAGCCGCCAGATCGATCAGGGCCACCAATCCGTATTCGGTCTTGGCACTGAACGCCATGGCCACCAATCGCACTCCACCATTGTGCCAGACAAACACCGGTTAACCGGTAGGGAATAGGTTGCCCCGATGCAGTCCTCGCCTCCGCCCCCTGCCCTGGCCACAGCCTCGCGCTTCTGGTTGCGGCTGGGGCTGGTGAGCTTCGGTGGGCCCGCTGGCCAGATTGCCCTGCTGCATCGCGAACTGGTGGAGCGGCGCCGTTGGCTCAGTGAACGTCGCTATCTGCACGCCCTCAATTACTGCATGCTGCTGCCGGGCCCCGAGGCCACCCAGCTGGCCACCTACCTGGGCTGGTTGCTGCATGGGGTGCCCGGTGGCCTCATCGCCGGCGGCCTGTTTCTGGCGCCATCGGTGCTGGTGCTGACCGTGCTGGCCACGGTCTATGCGCAGTGGGGGCAGCTGCCGCTGCTGGCGTCGGTGTTTGCGGTGCTCAAACCGGCAGTGCTGGCGATCGTGATCGTGGCCGCCTGGCGGGTGGGGCGACGCACCCTGCACACACCTCTGTTGAACCTGCTGGCAGCCTCGGCTTTTGCCGCCCTGGCGCTGTTCAGGCTGCCGTATCCACTGGTGGTGGCCCTGGCCGCCCTGGTGGGCGGGCTGGCTGGGCGACTGCGCCCCCAGTGGATCCAACGCCCTGATCTCGCCAACGCCGCACGTGCGTCCACTGGCTCAGCGCTGCCACGCGCAGCAAACCAACCGGCCTTCATCCACGACGACGACACGCCCACACCATCCCATGCGCAGCTGTCGGGCAAGCAGCTGGCGCTGACCCTGCTGGCCTGGGGGCTGGCGACGCTGCTGCCCCTGGCGGCCCTGGTGCAGTGGGGTGGCTGGGGCGGCACGCTGGCCACGATGGCGCGCTTTTTCAGCCGGGTGGCACTGCTCAGCTTTGGCGGGGCCTATGCGGTGCTGCCCTATGTGGCCCAGGGCGCTGTCGACAGCTTTGGCTGGCTCACGGCAGGCCAGATGGTCGACGGCCTGGCACTGGGTGAGACCACCCCCGGCCCCCTGATCATGGTGGTGGCCTTCGTGGGCTTCATGGGCGGCTGGAACACCGGCCTGGACGGCACCGCGGGCAGCTGGCCGGCAGCCCTGGCGGCCACCCTGGTGACCGTGTGGTTCACCTTTGTGCCGTCATTCGGGTTCATTCTGGCCGGGGCACCCCTGGTCGAAGCCAGCCGCGACGATCTACGCCTCGGGGCTCCGCTCACGGCAATCACCGCAGCAGTGGTGGGGGTGATTGCCAGCCTGGCGGTGTTCTTTGCCGGGCCGGTGCTGTGGCCTGCGGGCAGCTGGAGCCCGGCGGCGGCACTGGTGCTCGCCCTGGCTCTGCTGGCCCAGTTGAAACTGGGATTCAGTGTGTTGCAGGTGATCGCCGCGGCGGCCATGGGCGGCGTGGTGCTGCAACTTCTGAGCGGCTGGCCCTGAGCGGGTAGCCCTGAGCGGCCAAGGCTGTCAACATCGGCCCACCGCCTCACGGGTGTCATGGTTCGACTCTCGCGGCGCCGCTGGTTGGCGGCAGCCATGGCTCTGCTGCTCGGCCTGAGCCTCAGCCTGCTCATGGCGCTGCCCAGCCACGGGCAGATGCGACCCGATCGGCCCAGCCGCATCACGGCGCTGACCCGGCTGGGCGTTCGCCTCGAGCAGCAGCCGTTCTACAACGAACTGCTCGAGATTCGTGCCGAATGGCAGAAGCATGAGATCGGCCAGGTGGTCACCGACAGCCCCCGCGGCACCGTGCTCAATTTCTATGCGCTGATGGCCGAAGTGGCCGCCCGCTGCAGGGCGATCGAGCAGACCGCCGCCACACAACCGGGGTGGACGTGGAGCCCTGAAACGAAACAAAGCATCAAAGATGTCGAAGACCTGTTTGAACTGACCGTTGGCGCACTGGACGCGTCCCACTTTCCCGCCAGCGTGCGGCAAGACATGGCCCATGAATCAGCCCTGAGACTGAAACAGGTTCTGGACTATGTCTTCAATTTCAGCAATGCCCCGATCAACCTGCCGAATAGCAGCGAACTCAAGCAACTGAGCGAATCACGCAGCAGCCCAAACAATTCCTGGCGCATCCCTGGGACAGCCCTTACACTGACAAACAAAATCGATAACAATCCGGAAAATAGCGACTTCTTCTTCTCGGCCGAATCAACCAAACGGGTTGAGCAGATGTACAATGAAATTTCACACATTAAGGTTCCAGCAAATGGATTCACAACTCCAAATCTCTACAACAATTTCAGCCTAACCCCTGGCTTTCTGATACCACCACTCTGGTACCTCAAGCTTCCAACAACGACCCGGGCTTTCCTGGAAATCAGCTACTTCAACCAGACCTTGCTGCAAATCACGGCAAGCATCGTCCTGATTGCCGCCAGTCTCGGCCTCGGCGGATACCTGGCAGTCTTACTGATCAGAACCTACCGCTTCCGTAATGGCGACCTGAAACAGCGGCTTCCGACCACCGAAGATGACAACATCGCCTGGCTGCGGGTGCTACTGGTGCTACCAGTGCTACCGCTGGCACGGCTCAGTCGGCTATTTCTAGATAATTACATCAATCTCACCGGCCTACCTCTTGAGCTGGTCACCTATCTCTTTTTCATCATCTGGTTTGCAGCGGCAAGTCTGCTGAGCTTCCTGACCTTCGAAGCCCTGGGACGCTCGGGCGCCGAGTGGTTGATGAAAGTGCGCGGCAGCAATTCGCAGATCACCCTGCAGCGCATGAACAACCTGTTCATGCCGATCTGCAGAAGCCTGGGCGTATTGACAGCCCTGTTTCTGCTCTACGAACTGCTGATCCAACTGGGCCTGCCCTCGGCGACGGTCCTGGCGTTCTCGGCGGTGCCGGGCCTGGCGATCGGCCTGGGAGCCTCCAAACTGCTGGGCAACCTGTTTGCCGGCCTTTCGATTCAGACCGACCGCCCCCTACGGGTCGGCGAGTTCTGCAAGGTGGGCGACAACACCGGCTTCATCACCCGCATCGGCCTGCGCTCGCTTGAACTGCAGACGCTGGAGAGCCGGATCACGATCCCCAACTCGATTGCCGACGAAGCCACCATCGTCAACTTTTCACGCCGCACCCACTCGGCCGAGGCCACCCCAAGCCAGGGGCTCGACCTCAACATGATGATCAACGACCACTTATCACCCGACCAGGTCGACGATCTGCTGCACTACACCCGCAAGATGCTTGCAGCGGATCCCGACCTTCAGGATCCGGTGGTCAGCATCGAACAACACAGCAGTGACGATCTGAGTCTGATCTGTTTCGCCACCGTGACCCTCCATGGCTGGAAGGCCTACCTACAGGTGCGCGAGCGGATCCTTCGCCGCCTGCAGGAATTGCTCGATGTGGTCAACAAATCACGCATCGTGATCGGCGTGTCCTACGACACCACCGAAGAGAAGCGACGAGCCATCCCCGAACTGGTGCGCGATCTGGTGTGCAGCGACGCCGACTTCAGCTTCAAGTCATGCCGTCTGATGAAAATCTCGGATTTCAGCTATGACTACGTCTTCGATTTCCGATCAAGCCACAGCAGTTACCGCGGCTTCAAGGACGCCATCAACAGGCTCAACCAGGATCTACTCGCCTGCTTCGAAGCCCAGGGCATCGAGATCCCCTTCCCGACCCAGATCGAAATCCAGAAAGACTGATCCAGAAAGACTGATCCGTAAA
>JBBASJ010000084.1:0-4595 GCA_040399325.1 Prochlorococcaceae cyanobacterium | reverse complement strand
ATCTTGTTGATGAAGGTGAAGATCGGGATCTGGCGCATGCGGCAGACCTCGAACAGCTTGCGGGTCTGGGGCTCGAGACCCTTGGCGGCGTCCTCGAGCATCACCGCGTTGTCGGCCGCCGCAAGGGTTCGGTAGGTGTCCTCCGAAAAATCCTGGTGGCCCGGAGTGTCGAGCAGGTTGATCGTGCTGCCGGCGTAGTCGAACTGCAGCACGGTCGAGGTGATCGAGATGCCGCGCTGCTTCTCGAGCTCCATCCAGTCGGAGGTCACCTTGCGCTGCTCACCCTTGGCCTTGACCGCGCCCGCCTGCTGGATCGCACCGCCGTAGAGCAGCAGCTTCTCGGTGAGGGTGGTTTTGCCCGCGTCGGGGTGCGAAATGATCGCAAAGTTGCGGCGCCGGGCCACGGCCTCGGCCAGGGCCGCCAGTTCTGGAGAGCTGGTGCTGGTCATCGGCTCAGCCTGCCAGGCGGCCCCACACCTCGAGGTAGCGATCGTCGCGCTCGGCCACCTGCAGCTGGTCGGCCAGGCCGGCCGCCAGCAGCTGCTGCTGCACCTCGACGGCCGTGAAGGCGGCGTGCAGCGAGGCCACGTAATCGTGTTGCAGCACCGGCGGGGCGTCTCTCAGGTAGCGATCACGCAGGGCCAGCACCGCCGCAGGACTCTCCGGCCGCCGCAGGTCGTTGATGTAGACCAGCGCCCCCGGCGCCGCCAGCTGGCGCACCGCGGTCCACAGCACCTGGGGCCCATGCAGATGGTGCAGCAGGCTGTTGCTCACCACCGCACTGAAACGGCCCGCCGGCGCTGGTTGCAACCCGGTGGGGGTGAGCAGGGCGCGGGTCACGCTCAGGCCCGGCCAGCGCTGCGGCGCCTCGGCCAACCGCAGGCGGGCGATCTGGAGCATCGCCTCGGCCCCGTCGACCCCCAGCACCCGGGCAGCCGGCAGACGCTCGGCCAGCGCGAAGCTGATGTTGCCGGGACCACACCCCAGATCGATCAGCGACGGCGGGGCCTGGGCCGGCACCTCGGCCAGCAGGGCCACCACGCGCTCGACCACCACCTGATCACCGGCGCTGAAATCAGCGGCGGCATAGGCGGCGGCCTGGGCAGGGGCATCCATCAGTTCGGGCTCACAGACGCGCTGCATCGACCAACCCAGAGCTCAAGGGCCCACACTGTGCCTGGTGGCAACGCCTGCTTGCACACCCCACCAGTGGCGTTATGGTTCCGAGACCGAACGATCCGAGCGCCCTGTGACCGCCTCCGCCACGCGCCCCTCACGCAACGAACAGGCCAGTCGCGACCAGGCCAGCGCAGCAGCTCCGGGCAGCACCGCGGTCCAGGACTTTCCGGCCACGGCGCCGGCTGCCAATCCGGTCTTCTACCGGACCTACAGCCGCAAAAGCTCCCAAGGCCGCGAAAGCTGGCACGAGGTGGCCGAGCGCAACCTCGAGGGCCTGCGCAAGCTGGGTGACCTCAACGCTGACGAGGTGACCCTGCTGCGCCGCATGCAGCAGCAGCAGAAGGCCCTCCCCTCGGGCCGCTGGCTGTGGATCGGCGGCACCGAATGGATCGAGCGGTCCGAGAACTTCTCGGGGGCCTACAACTGCACCTCGACCAACCTGGTCGACTGGGATGCCTTCGGTCTGATGATGGACCTGGCGATGATGGGCTGCGGCACCGGCGCCATCATCGAGCCGCGGCTGATCGATCGCCTGCCGGCGGTGCGCAACCGCCTGGTGATCGATGGGGTCACCGACATCGGCTCCACACCCGCGGGCTCCCGCCAGCAGCACACCACCCACACCGTTGACGGCAACCGGGTGAGCATCCGGGTGGGCGACACGCGCCGCGGCTGGGTCGACAGCTACCAGCTGCTGCTCAACCTCTGCAGCGACACGGGCTTCGACGGCGACATCCACATCAGTGTCGACCTCTCCGACGTGCGGCCGGTGGGCGAAACCCTCAAGGGCTTCGGCGGCATGGCCAATCCGGTCAAGCTCAAGGACCTCTACCCCCGCGTCGCCCAGATCCTGGGCAAGGCGATCGGCCGCCAGCTCACCTCGGTCGAGTGCTGCCTGCTGATCGACGAAGCCGCCGTCACGATCGTGGCCGGCAACATTCGCCGCAGCGCCGGCATGCGCCAGTTCGCGGCCGACGACACGGCCGCCTCCAGCGCCAAGGACAACCTGTGGCAACAGGACAGCGACGGCAACTGGCGCATCGACCCCGAGCGCGATGCCCTGCGCATGGCCAACCACACCCGGGTGTTCCACACCAAGCCCAGCCGTGAAACCGTGCTGGAGGCGGTGACCAAGCAGTTCCACAGCGGCGAGGGCGCCATCCAGTTCGCCCCTGAAGCGATCGCCCGCTCCAACGCCGACCTGCTGCCCACGCCCGAGCTGCGGGCCGAATTTGTCGACATCTACTGCGACCAGGGCCGCGAGGAGGCAGGTCGTTGGCTCACCCTGCACCACAGCGAGATCACGCCGGCCGAGCTGGAGCACCGCCTGGGCCGCTACGGCCTCAACCCCTGCGGCGAGATTCTCGGCGCCGACTTCCACTGCAATCTGGCTGAAATCCACCTCAACCAGATCGACCCCGCCGATCACCAGGCCCAGGAGGACGCCTTCAAGGCCGCCGGCCTGGCCGTGGCCTGTCTGCTGAACCACCGTTTCGAGGTGGAGCGCTACCGCCAGAGCCGCGCCTGGGATCCGATCGTGGGCGTCAGCTTCACCGGTCTGTTCGACTTCTTTGTCCATGCCTTTGGCACCCCCTGGCTGACCTGGTGGGAGGCGGGCCGCCCCGACACCGCCGAAGGTCAGGCGTTCAAGGCCCAGGAAGCGGCCTACCTGAGCCGTTGGAAGCAGATCGTCAACGAAGCCGTGTGGGATTACTGCGACCGCCACGGTCTGCGCCGCCCCAACCGCTGCACCACCGTGCAACCGGCCGGCACCAAGAGCCTGCTGACCGGCGCCTCGCCCGGCTGGCACCCGCCTAAGGCCCAGCGTTTCATCCGCCGCATCACCTTCCGCAAGAACGATCCGGTGGCCCTGGCCTGCATGGACTACGGCTACACGATCGTGCCGTCGCAGAGCGACAAGGACGAACAGGGACGGTTGCTGGACGACCCGTTCGATCCCCGCTGCACCGAATGGCTGGTCGAGATTCCGACCGAAGTGAGCTGGGCCAACCTGCCCGGCGCCGATGCCGTGGAGATCAACAACTTCTCGGCCATGGCCCAGTTCGACTTCTACATGCAGGTGCAGAAGCACTACACGGCCCACAACACCAGCGCCACGATCGAGTTTCGTGACCAGGAGGTGGAGCCCCTGGCCAACGCCATTCACCGCGCCATTGAGGAAGGCGAGGGCTACATCTCGGCGGCGCTGCTGGCCCGCTTCGATGCCAATGCCACCTTCCCGCGGTTGCCGTTCGAGCCGATCGACGCCGCCACCTACCTGCGGCTGAACGCCGAGGTCGCCGAGCGACGCCGCACCGAGTGCTTCTTTGAAGCCCTCAAGCGCTACGACGGTGGCGAGCTGCTGGAGGCGGGCCCGGCCGGTTGCGATTCCGACAAGTGCCTGCTGCCCCTGGCCAAACCCAGCAACAATTGAGCCAACCCTGCTGAGCTGCCGCCGTGGCGCCGCCCCTGGCCCGTCGCTCTCTGGTGATCAGCCTGGTGGCGGCGGGCCTGTTGCTGACCGGCTGCGGCAGCTGGTGGCAGCAGCACCAGCAGGCCCAGCAGCGGCGCCAGGCCCATGCGCGCTGCATCGAGCAGCGCGCAACCCTGACACGCCTGAACAACGCGATCGACGCCGATCAACGGGCCCTGGAGACCCTGACAGCAGCGGTGTATGCACCGAGCCGCCGACCTGCGCCGCCCGACCCCGAACTGGCCGATCGGTTCAGCCAGCTCGACCGCGAACTGGACCAGGAGCGCCACCTCAACGCGATGGCTGCGTGGAACGCCAACGAAGCCGAACGCCGCCGCCTCTGGCAGCGTGACCAGCTGGAACGTCAGCGGCGGGTGCGCCTGCGCCTGGATGCCCATCTGCAGGAGCTCCGCAGCCTCGATCCCACGCTGGTGATCGCCGGGCAACCCAACCGCAGCGCCATCACCAAGCGCAGCCTGTGCCCCGCGCCCTGAGACCGGCGCCCAGCCAGCACACTCAGCCGAGGGCCTGCGCAGGCAGTGCCGAGAGCGCGCGCTCGAGCTGGGCCACCAGATCACGGCAGCGGGCGTGCTGATCGACCGGGGCCAGGCTCACCGGCAGGGTCTCGATCATGTCGGCAAGCAGGCGGGCCTGACTGGCGAGCAGTTCGGTGCTGACAACGGCCATCGCAGAAATGGGTCTGACAGAAGGCAGGCAACGGGGCAGGTCGCGCCTGACCACGCCCCTCCACCATGGCACCCGATCCCGGTCGCGTCACGCGAGACACATCCCGAACCTGGCACCGGGACCGCGGGAATGGGATCATGGCCTGGCCGGGCCCGCCCGGTAACCACCTGGAGGGGTGGTCGAGTGGTTGATGGCTCCGGTCTTGAAAACCGGCGTGCCGAAAGGCACCGTGGGTTCGAATCCCACCCCCTCCGTT
>JBBASJ010000083.1:0-5279 GCA_040399325.1 Prochlorococcaceae cyanobacterium | reverse complement strand
CGATTGTCACACCCCCGCCATTCCAGATCTATCCATCATGGCGCCGCCCGTGGCGCATGATCGCGGCAACCTAAACCACTGACCACACATCATGGCAATCACCCAAACCATCAGCACCCGGGAACTGCTCCGTCAGTCGTCGCTGGTGTTTGATGCCAAGGCCTACCGCGTCTATCTCGCCACCAACAATGGCAGCCTCACCGCCGAGTCAACTCATGCCGCATGGACGGCCGTTGAGGTTGCCGGCGGCACTGGTTACGCTGCCGTTACCGGCACCCTCGGCACTGGCGTCTACCAGGCCGGCACTGGTCGCGTCGAGGTGCCAGCCGTCACCGCCACGTTTACCGCTACTGGCGCCGGCTTCAGTTATGACACCGTCGTCATTCGCCTCGGCACTGAAACCTACGTGCACAGCATCCTCGTCGAATCGCCGTCGATCACGCTGGCTGCAGGGCAGTCCAAGACCTACACCTTGACCTTTGCCCAGAACGATGCCTGATGGCAACGATCATCCGGCTGCTGGTCAAGGGCTCGCAGCTCCTCAACCGGCTGCGTGACCAGCAGGCCGGCAATCGAGCAGGGCAGGCACAACGGGAACGGGATCAGCGAACAGCAGCACAACGACGCCAGCAGCAGCGGCAGCAGCGACCCGCACCAGTGTTTGCGCCATCCATCCAACGGCGCCGCATCGAACCCATCGCATCCCGTCGCCAGGCCGGATGGTATTTCGTCGTCGTCAACACCTACGGCAGGCGCGGAACCTATGCCTGGCCTAATGGTGCCACGGCCTACACCGACGAGCCATGGCGGCTCAATCAGGGCCTACCGGCAACGCCGACAGGTGAGTTCATTGAGCAGGACCAGCCCAGCGGCATCATGCCGGAACGGTTTTCGTTTGATGGTCGCGTCCCGATCAATGGCACCAAGTTTCAGCGGATCTACAAGCCATGGCAGGCGTTCCATACGACCGGATCGACCATGACGCTCGGCGTCAGCTGGTTCAGGCTGCCAGGGCAACCGACCGAGGCCGGCACTGAAGTCACGTCACTCACGGCGCAGGACATCATCCCAATCAAGAGCACTGATGCCAATGCGCAAGCTATACCGTACACGTACTATGCGAGGCTGAAGAAAGCACGCGGCTTTGCTGTCGGTTACAGCTCAGGCGGTGCCGTATTGCAGGTAAGAGTTGAAACGCAGTTCAATAAAGAAACTGAACTGATCTTTGGTGTTGGCGATCAAGTCAGGATCTACCCTGAACTGTACCGCTATAAGCCATCAGGCTGGACAGAACCAGAGTTCCAGCAGGTCACTAACTTCATGATGACGTACTGGTACGCCGAACCGCAGAGGGTCTATACCATCCTCGAGGTTGACCAGTCGCAGCCAGGGGAGACGCGATACACGATCGACAATGCCGGATGGCCTAGCGTCATGCTGACAGGTCTCCGGTACTGGGTCGTCAAGCGTCACGACACATGGAACACCGTCGGCGCTGATGAGTTTGTGTGGGGGCATGATACGCCAGGCGTACCGGCTGCGTTTGAGGATGACCGCCAATGGTCCAACCTGACATCATTCGGGTCACAGTGGTCGTTTGATGCAACGCCAATCCGCACTGAACCTGGCAAGCTGCTGGTGTCAATCTTCACGGAGTTAATCCGCTACAATCACTCGCAGGTGTTCACCGAAACACTGCATGGGCTGCCGGTCAAGATTAGGTCAGATCAAGACTGGATCGATGCCTACGATGAGCCTGGCGCCGTTGAGTATCGGGTGCTGACGTTTGAAAACGAACGTTCAACCGTTACGGTCGGAGAGGACAACAACACAAACGATGACTGGGGCGTCAGGTACGTTGACTATGATGCTGCGTCCGAAATGTATACGGTCTACGTGCAAGAGAAGGTGCGCGACCCTGCAATTTACCCATTGCGACCGATCACGATCAGTAAGCAAACCCTGCGCAGCATCCTGCGGCTTGACCTTGGCGAATTGAATCCTGTCGACTATGGTAACGTAAGCCCACAGCCTGATTATTCTGCTATTTTCATTGTGCCAAGTCGATGAACCAAGCTCTTAACATTCTGCGCATGCTGTCACAGCAGCAGGCTGCCAACCGTGCCGGTCAGGCTCGAAAGGAACAGACCGCACGAATCCTCCGCACTGTCACCACGTGAGCATCCCCTATCGCATCGAGCCACAGCCGCAGGTCACGACCCGCAGCATCGGCAATCGCCGCGTCGGCATCATCGATGTTCCGATGTATGGCGGCATCACAACCGATGAGGATACGGAGTATGCGCTGCTGCTGGCCGACCTGCCGTCAGCTCTGGAATCGGCAGCGCGACTGGCCGAGGCCTGGCACGTTCAGCACGAAATGACCCGGGTTGAGGCCTATGCCGTCATCCAAGGCCACCTGGCCGGCATCACGCCAGAGGATGCAGCCATGGAACTGATCCTGCAGCATGCGGCCGAACTGGAAGCCATCAAACGCGAATGGGTGCGAGAGTTCCAAAGCCGGCGGCTTGCGGCTGTGACGGCACTGCTGCGGATTCGGCTCGGCGTCACAGACCAGACGATTGCTGCAGTACGGAAGCTGCCTCGAACCATCAGGGATGGCCTCTATGGCGTATGGCAGGAGGAGCAGGCTGCCGAGGCTGAGGACATCGAGCCATTGACGGAGGATGACGTAAAAAAGCCGCAGCCGGAGAACGAGCTCAGCGCCTCGGATGGGACGAAATCTTCTGGGAGCTGTGCCATTGGTTCCCCGGTGCCTTCAATCGCCAAACCTACGGGCGAGAGCTCTGCCGCGTCGTGCGGGGTGCGTATCGCAGCATGCGAGCCCAGCAACGTCAGGCGGCTGCCATTGCCGAACGACCCATCGCCCGCCTGACCAATCTGATCTATGCGGTAAACCGTACCGACAAGCTGCCGTCAATGACGGAGGACGACTGGCTGGTCTATGGCGACCGTCGACAGGAGCAGGGCCTGCCTCGAGCCGTGGTGGCAGCAATGCTGAGCCTGCGTGCTGAGCAGAGACTGCCGGAGCTGCTGCTGCCGGCCTGGGGGGCAGTGGTCAACGGCGCCGATGGTGCCGGCAAGCCGCCGGACTGCAGGGCATTGGCAAGCGACTGCGATGGCCTGTGGATTATTGCGCCATCGTGGGAGGGGGCCAACATCCGCGGCGGCCTCGTGGGATGCCATGGCCTGCAGGGCGGCAGCGTCTGGGTGCGTGACGTCGATAGGCCGCTGCTGCGATGGCAGGTGACGGTACCGACGCGGCCGCTGGCCGGTTGGCTCGAGGGTGATTTGCTGCTGGCCGCGGCGGCAACCTAGGCCATGACAACTCTTCAGTTTCGACAGCAGCTGCAGCAGGTGCTGGCTTCGATGCTCGGCCGTTACCGGCTGGCCAATGGGGCCATCGTGCCGGCATGTTCAGTTCGTCGAGCAGGTGAACCGCTGCCCGCTGGCCAGACTGTCGAAGGCCTCGAGCTGATCATCCAGGACGAAGCCGAAATTGAACCGATCCGCGCCTACCGCAATGAGCGGCTGAATGCTCGATGGATTGTCTGGCTGGTCCTGTGGTCCGGCGCGACTGATGCCGTCAGCCTCAATGGTGCAGCGTCTCGCATTGTCGATGCGTTCCCTGGTGCGACCATGCAGTCGCTTGCGGTGCCGGTTGGCGTCGGCCCGGTCCATCAGGTGCGGCTCGAGGTGCCGGCCGGTGTCCTGCAGCTGGAGGCAGCATGATCCAGAACTGGGCCACCTATGACTGGCCTGTCATCCGTCGCGGTGATGCGGTCCTGCAGATTCGGTGGAAAGCTCCGACCAGCATCAATGATCCAACACTGACGACGGTTGACCTGTCGACCTATGCCGGCCTGATCAGCTGTGACGTATGGACTCATGATGCGACCGGTGCGCGTGATGCAAAGGTCGGTGATGCTGTCATCACGCCGGTCGATCTGGGCCATGGCCGGTTCAACGTAACGCTGGGCAGTACGTTGACAGCAGCATTACCGCTGGATCGCCCGGCATTCTATGACGTGCTGTTTGCCAGTGAAGCATCACCCAGTGCAGTGCTGGCCTACCGGCTGTCGGGCCGGATTATTGCCTTTGAGGGGAACACCCAGCCATGACCACTGCACAGGAAGTCGCACCGTATGTTGTCGAGATCATTGAGGCCGGCCCTGCAGCACCGGGGCCTGTGATCTATGGGCAGGCGTACCGATTGACAGGCGGAAGTGTTAATTTTGCTGCGCAGAATACGTTTTACAATACCGGCCTGGCTGTAACGCAGGATGCTATTGCGGTGGGGCTCGGTGTGGTGTCGGGCCAGATCGGGCTGCAGAACACCAGCGGCCTCACCCGTGTCGTGGCAATAAAGGTTGAGATTGATGTTTCCGATAGCAACAATGTTGACTTTGCGTTTCGGCTGACCAAGAACGGCACCGCGATTCCGGCAACCGAAACTCGAACGCATATTGCAGGCACCGGCCATGTTAATAACATTGCGATCAGCTGGCTGATGACATTAGCTTCGTCTGATTCAGTGGTGCTGCAGGCAGCGAATCTGACTGGAACCAGTACGCTAACGATTCAACGTGCACGCATCATCGCTGGAGAGATCGCATGAGACGCGGGGCTGCATTTTACAAGGGGATCGACTTTACACCGCCTGAAGCGGTTGCGACTGCAGCGCGGCGGTCATTGGAGCAACGGGCTAAGAAGCCAGCATCACAGCGTGGCATGACCAGTGTCGGCCTGGCACGTGCAAGGCAGCTGGCCAATCGTCAGACGTTGAGTCCTGAAACGATTGATCGAATGGTCAGCTATTTTGCACGTCATGAGGTCGACAAGTCGGGCAGCACATGGGATGACTATGGCAAGGGCCGGCAGGCATGGGACGGCTGGGGCGGTGATGCTGGTGCGCGATGGGCGCGAGGGATTGCCTCGAGGATGGATGCAGCAGAGAAGCGGGCAAAATAATGTATAGCCTTGATGAGATGGATCCGGACCGCGTCAACCACCTAGATTTGCTCCGCGAGGTGGTTGCCATCTCGACGAAGGTCGATCGGTTGATCCAGGACCAGCAGGAGCACCGCCGGTCAATGGATGGTGACTCTGGCGTCTATGCCCGCCTGAACCGGCTGGAGCAGGCCAAGGCGCAGGTGCTGATCTTGGCGGTCATGAGTTCGCTGGTGCTGCCGGTCATTGTCACCGTCGGCATTGAACGCATCTGGCCTGCACCCCACCCCGTTATGCCTGACATCAAA
>JBBASJ010000082.1:0-5346 GCA_040399325.1 Prochlorococcaceae cyanobacterium | reverse complement strand
ACTGGTTGCCGAAGCGGGTCTGCAGCTCCACCCAGAAGGTGCGCGGCATCAGGGCAAACAGGGCATCGCCCACGTTGAAGTTGAGCAGGTTGCCGCCGCGCTCATCGGCGATCAGCAGCAGCGAGCGTTCATCGAGGTGCCAGAAGTCCTTGACCGCATAGCCGGGGGTGCGGTCGTACTGGGTCAGCACCCGCAGTTTCCAGCCGCTCACATGCTCGAAGTCATCCAGTTCCGCCTCCAGTGCCTCGCGCTGGGGATCGGTCAGGGCCTTGGCCAGATCGATCACCGGCGTGGGGTGATCGGGCAGCAGGTCGGGGTTGTCGTAGGCCCAGGCCGGTGCGCCTGCGCTCAGCACCACTACCAGTGCCACCATCACCAGCGCCCAGAACTCCCGAATCACTCCCCGCATCAACCGCCCTCAGAGAAGATGCATTCTCTCTGAAGTGTCGGCCCGAGCGTGACCCAGCCCTGCCCCCTCTGGCTGGCCGAGCGCCTGCGCGCTGCCGGTGGGGCGGTCGACGTTGCCCAATACATGGACTGGGTCTTGCATGATCCCGTGCATGGCGCCTACGGCAGCGGCCGCCTGCGGGTGGGTCCCAGGGGTGACTTTGCGACCTCGCCCTCGCTGGGTCCCCAGTTTGCGGCCCTGGTGGCACCCCAGATCGCCCAGTGGCTTCGGCTGCATGGGGGGGGCCGACTCAGCCTGATCGAAGCCGGACCGGGCGAGGGTGATCTGGCGGCCGACCTGGCCCGGGAGCTGGTGGCGGGCTGGCCCGATCTGGCCCGCCAGCTCGAGCTTGTGTTGATCGAGCCCAATGCCGGCATGGCGGCGCGGCAGCGCGAGCGCCTTGCCCAGTGCCCCCTGCCGGTGCGATGGGCCAGCTTTGCTGAGCTGGCGGCGTCACCGCTGCAGGGGGTGTTGCTGGCCCATGAGGTGCTCGATGCCCTGGCGGTCGCCCGGGTGATCTGGGACGGGGCCCGCTGGCGCCGGCAGCTGGTTCAGCTCGACGAGGCTGGCCCAGCAGGGCTCCCGTTGCGGCTGGAGCCGGGCGAGCCCCTGGATCCCCAGGCTGATGCGGCCCAATGGCGCCAGCTGCAGCTGCGTGGTCTCCTGGCGGACCACCGGCTGCCGGCAGGGTGGACCACCGAGCTGCACACCGCCGTCGCCCCCTGGTTGGCCGATGCGGCTGCAGCCCTGGAACGGGGTGTGCTGCTGGTGGTCGACTATGCCCTCGAGAACCGTCGCTACAACCTCGAATCACGCGCTGAAGGCACCCTGATCGCCTACCGCGACCAGCGGGCCAGCGGTGACCTGCTGCGCGATCCCGGCCACTGGGACCTGACCGCCCACCTCTGTCTCGAAACCCTCGAGGCCGACGCCCGCAGCAGCGGTTGGCAGCCCCTGGGCCATCGTCTGCAGGGGGAGGCACTGCTGGCCCTTGGTCTGGCCCAGCACCTTCACGGCTTGCAGCAGAGCCGGCCCGATCAGCTGGCCGAGGCCCTGGCGTCGCGGGAGGTCCTGCTGCGGCTGGTTGATCCAGCCGGCCTCGGAGCCTTCCGTTGGATTGCCCTGGGCCGCCCGTGTGACCTTGTGATCGAACCCAGCCTGTTTCTGTCGGAGCAGCCCGCGCACCCGGGCTGACCGCACGCCCAGGGTCAGGCCATCGCCGACAACCACTGGTGAAGCGGGGTCTGGGGCTGGCTGCTGCTGCTGGTGACCTCGATGATCCGGCCGATGGCGTCCGGAGTGTCGAGTGCATCCAGGCACACCCTGGCCACCAGGCGCCTGGGGATGCTGTTGCTCTCCTGGATGTCGGGGCCGCTGTAGACCACGCCCTCGGAGTCGGCGCGGCTGTCGTCTTCGCTGAGGCCCCCGGGGCGCACGATCGTGCAGTCGAGGCCGCTGGCCTCGAGCCATTGCTCGCCCAGGCGCTTCCAAACCAGGATCAGGCCAAAGAGGTTGAGCGGATGCAGCCAGCGTCCCGCACACAGGGAGCTCACCAGCACCACACGCGTGACGCCGGCAGCCCGGCAGGCCAGAATCTGGTCGCGGATCGCCAGGGCATCCACCTTCAGCGGACCCGCCAGATCGACCGAGGGCCGTGCCCCGGTGGCGATCACCAGGGCGCTGCAGCCCCGCAGGGCCTCGCTCAGGGCCCTGCTGTTGCCGAGCTCGGTGCGCACGACCTCGAGCTGATCGCGACCTTCGAGCCCGGGCGGCAGCAGCGACCCGGGCCGCAGGATCGCGCGCACCGCCTGCCCGCGCTGCAGGGCTTCATCGGCGATGCGCCAACCGGTTTTGCCTGAAGCTCCGCTGATCGCCAGGGTCATCGCACCGCATACCGCGTGGTCAGGGCCATGTTGGCGCCTGGCGCCAGCTCGAGGCGGCGATCACCGCTGATCAGGGACGAGCGCGGCCCGCTCCAGGGCTCCAGACAGACCATCGGTCGGGGTGGGTCGCTCCACAGCACCACCAGATCCAGCGGATGGCTGGTCTGCAGTTCGACGCTGCGGCCGCCGCCCTGATCGATCAGGCGCACGCTCCCCGCGGGGCGTACCAGCAGATCGATGCCCTGCCCGATCTGCCCGATCTGGGAGGCGGTGCCGTCTTCGGCCATGGTCAGGTGGTTGAGGCAGCGCTCGGGCAGCCCTTCGAAGCGCACTGCGGCCAGATCGCTCACCCTGAAGTAGGGGTGCAGCCCCAGGCTGAAGGGCATGACCTCGGCGCTGCGGTTGGTGACCGTTGCGCCGATGGCCAGGGCTCCAGGCTCCGGTCGCAGCTCCAGCGTCAGCTCGAATGCAAACGGATAGACCCGCCGCGTCGCGGGGTTGTCGCTCAGCCGCAGCTGCACACCGGAGCCGTCGGCCAGTTCGCCCAGTTGCCAGCTCTGGTCACGGGCGAAACCGTGCTGGGGAAGAACGAAACTGCCCTGGGGCAGCGGCAGCAGGTCGCCCGGCAGGCCGCCGCAGATCGGAAACAGCACCGGAATGCCGCCCCGTACCGACTTGGCAGGGTCGGCGAAGCGCTCGGCGTCGAAATAGAGGATCTCCTCAGCGCCGCAGCGCCAGCCTGTGACCAGGCCGCCGCGCTCGGGCACCAGCCGCAGCAGGTCTCCGAGACCTGGGCGTTCGAACTCCCAATGGGGGTAGGGGTTGTCGCGGTGGACCAGGGGCATGGCACAAGAAGACGGTGTTGGCGCCAGGCTGGCAGCACCCAAGCGTGCCTGCACCAGGATGCTGAATCCGATCACAGTCGCCAGCAACCCGGCTTCCGGCGGTTGGCAGGAGCACTGGCAGCGGCGCTGGTATCCGGTGGCCTATCTGGAGGATCTCGATCGCCGGAGGCCCACGCCGTTCACGTTGCTCGGTCAGGACCTGGTGCTGTGGTGGCACGCCGGCAGCGGTCGCTGGTGTGCCTTTGCCGATGCCTGTCCCCATCGGCTGGTGCCCCTGAGCGACGGTCGTCTCAACGACCGGGGCGAGCTGGAGTGCCCTTATCACGGCTGGAGCTTCGGAGGTGATGGCCATTGCACGCTGATTCCGCAGGCAGCGCCTGAGCAGCAGCAGACCGCCTGCGCCAGCTCCCGCGCCCGTTGCCGCAGCTTTGCCACCGCATCGGCCCAGGGCCTGCTGTTTGTGTTTGCCGGCGATCCGGATGCCGCCACCACGGTGCCCTTGCCGCTGGTGCCGCCGCTGGAGGAACCGGGCTGGCTGCTCCAGGGCACCTTTCGCGATCTGCCGATGGATGCGCTGACGGTGCTCGAGAACGTGCTCGATGTCAGTCATGTGCCGTTCACGCACCACCGCACCGTCGGCCGCCGTGAGAACGCGGCGCCGGTTGTGGCCGAGCTCACCGGCTTCGGGCCGGAGGGGTTCACGGCCCTCTGGCCCGAGGGGCCGCGCAAGGGGCGCCTCGGCAGCCAGCACACCACCTATGTGGGGCCGTGCCTGATGTGGCACGACCTCACGGCCAAGGGCTTTGGCCGCATCTTGACCGTGGTCTACGCCACGCCGATCCGGCCCGGCGAATGCCGCATCTTTGCGCGCTTTCCGTTCCAGTTCAGTTCGCCTCTGCCGAAGCTGCTGGTGGGGCTGCGGCCGCGCTGGCTGCAGCACATCGGCAACCACACCGTGCTCGATGACGATCAGATCTTTCTTCACTGGCAGGAGCGGGCCCTGGTCGATCGCGGCGGCAGCGATCGCTACGAGCAGGCCTGCTACCTGCCGACCGTCTCCGATCTCTATGTGCGGGCGCTGCACCGTTGGGTGCGGGAGGTGGCAGGACTGCCGTTTCCGGGCCAGAACCTGCCGCCGCGACAGCGCAATGAACCGCTGCTCGAGCGCTGGCAGGCCCACACGCGCCACTGCCGTGCCTGTTCGGATGCGTTGCGGCGCATTCGGGTGCTGCGGCCGCTGATCATCGTGGCGATGGCCGCCGATGTGATCCTGGGATCGTTCGCCCTGGGTTTGCCGTTGAAGCTGGGCCTGGTGGTGCTCCTGGTGGCCGCCGGGCTGCTGCTGCGCCAGCTCAACCGCTGGGAACGCCAGTTGCTGCAGGGCGATGGGGAAGCACCGCGCAATCGCTTGCGCTGACCGGTTCGGCCCTGTGGTCTCAGCCCGCCTGCGCTGCCATCACGGCAGTGATGGTGTCGGCGTCGACATCGTCGCGGATCACCACCGAGCCGATTGCGGTGGGCAGCACAAAGCGAACCTTGCCACCCCGCACCTTCTTGTCACCCTGCAGGCAGTCAAGAACGGCTGCCGGATCGAGGGCCGGCACCTGCAGGGGAAGGCCGGCGGCGCGCACCAGCCGGCGTTGCCGCTCCAGATCGTCGGCGCTCCAGAGCCCCATGGCGCAGGCGATGCTCCCGGCGGCCAGCATGCCCAGTCCCACGGCCTCGCCGTGCAGGTAGGTGCCGTAGCCGCACAGCGCTTCGATCACATGGCCGATGGTGTGGCCGTAGTTGAGGATCGCCCTTAGACCGCCCTCGCGCTCGTCGGCGGCAACCACCCGCGCCTTGGCGTCGGCAGAGCGCTCGAGCAGGGTTTGCAGCAGCGCCGGTCCCACGGCCGCCATGCTGGCCAGCCCCGCTTCGGGGTCTTTGGCGGCGGCGGCCTCCAGATCGGCAAACAGGGGCGCGTCGTTGATCACGCCATACTTGATCACCTCGGCCATGCCAGCCCGAAATTCGCGCACGGGCAGGGTGGCCAGAACCTCGGGGTCAATCAGCACCAGCCGCGGCTGATGAAAGGCGCCGATCAGGTTCTTGCCGCCGGGGTGGTTGACGCCGGTCTTGCCGCCGATGGCGGCATCGACCATGGCCAGCAGCGTGGTGGGCACCTGCA
>JBBASJ010000081.1:0-5832 GCA_040399325.1 Prochlorococcaceae cyanobacterium | reverse complement strand
CGAAGCTCAAGGACGTGTTTGCCCCCAGCTGCCTGAGCTGCTTCGACTACACCAACGCCGGCGCCGACCTGGTGGTGGGCTACATGGGGGCCACCTTTGGCCGCCAGTGGATCACGGTGCGCAACGACCGCGGCGCCAAGCTGCTGGCCCTGGTCGAGGACGAACTCGACACGGCGCCCGTGACCAGCAAGGGCGACCGGCGCGCCGCGGTGCAGCAGGGCATCGATGCCTACGACAAGGCGGTGAAACTGCCCATGTGGCTGGCGCGGCTGGTGGGGTGTGTGGTCAACGCCGTGGGCCCCAGGGGGCTTGAATACGGCCGTTTCTCGATCGATTCGCACTTCACCCGCAACGCCCTGTGGTTGCGCCGTCACCATGGCGCGGTGGCGCAGCGGCAGATCCCCGGCTTTGCCCAGCGGATCGTGGCCCGCTATCGCCTGCCGGCGCTATGAGGTAGGCATGAGACAAGCTGGCGTTCTGTTGCACGTGACGGCCCTGCCCGGGCCCCAGCAGTGCGGCAGCTTCGGGCAGGAAGCCCACGACTGGATCAGCCTGCTGGGTCGCCACGGCGTCAAGGTGTGGCAGGTGCTGCCCCTGGCCCCGGTCGACGGCACCGGCTCGCCCTACAGCTCGCCCAGCGGTTCGGCGCTGAACCCGGCCCTGCTCGATGGGACCAGCCTGGCTTCCGGGGGCGGGTCGCTGCACACCGAAGCCGACCAACAGGACTTTGCCCGGTGGCAGCGGCGGCAGCGCCATTGGCTGCAGGACCACTGCCGCTTTGTGGTGCTCAAGCAGCTGCACAACGGTGCACCCTGGTGGCAGTGGCCGCCCGAGTTGGCCCAGAGGCGCCGGCGCGCCCTGCGCCAGCTCGACCAGCAGCAGGCCGGGGCCCTGCACAGCGAGGCCCTGCTGCAATGGCAGCTGCAGCGACAATGGCAGGCGTTACGGCGCCATGCCAGCGCCAACGGCGTGCAGATCGTCGGCGACCTGCCCTTTTACGTGGCCCACGACAGCGCCGATGTGTGGAGCCATCCCGCACTGTTTTCGGTGACGGCCGGCGGGCGCCTGCTGCAGCAGAGCGGCGTGCCGCCCGATTACTTTTCGCACACCGGCCAGCTGTGGGGCACGCCGGTCTACCGCTGGCACCATCACTGGCTCACGGGCTTTGGCTGGTGGATCGCCCGGCTGCTGCGGCAGCTGGAGCTCTACGACCTGCTGCGGCTCGATCACTTCAGGGCCCTGCAGGCGTTCTGGTGCGTGCCGGGCGAAGCCCCCACCGCCGAAAATGGCCTGTGGCGGCTGTCGCCGGGATGGCCGCTGCTGGGATTGCTATGGCAGGCCTGCCTGCGCCGGGGCCTGCTGCTGCCGGGCGCCCGCCTGCCCCTGATCGCCGAAGACCTGGGCGTCATGACCCGCGGCGTCGAATGGCTGCGCGACGGGTTCGGGCTGCCGGGCATGAAGATCCTGCAGTTCGCCTTTGACGGTGAGGCCGACAACCCCTATCTGCCGGCCAACTTCAAGGGCCGCCACTGGGTGGTGTACACGGGCACCCACGACAACGCCACCACCCTGGGCTGGTGGAATCAGCTCGATGGCGAGAGCCGGCAGCGGATCGAGCAGACCCTGGGCTGTGCCGTGACGGCACCGGGCTGGCAACTCAGCGAGCTGGCACTCAACTCGAGTGCCGACCTGGCTGTGGTGCCCCTGCAGGACCTGCTGGAGCTGGGCGACGAGGCCCGCTTCAACACCCCCGGAACCGCCAGCGGCAACTGGAGCTGGCGACTGCGCCAACCGATCGCCAGTCTCGAGGGACCCATCAAGGGCTATGGCGAACTGGCCGCCCGCGGCAAGCGGTAGCGACCGGGGGCGGCGGGTTCGAGCGGCAGCCCGTTCCAGCGCACCTGGACGCCGGCGGCCTCCGGTGGATCGAGCCTGAGCTGCAGCGGCGGCGTCAGGGGCAGCACCAGCAGTCCCGCCGCCACTTGCAGCTCACTGCTGAGCAGCCCCGCGCTCTCGAGCGTGAGGCGGTGGGGCCTGGTGACGCTGAGCTCGAGCACCCCCGGTTCTGCAGCGGCCCGGGCCTGGCCCTGCTGCCGGCGCACCAGCACCAGGCCACGGGGTTGGCGGGCCAGGTCCAGGGGGCGCAGCTCGGGGTAGGTCTGCAGCAGCAGTGCCGTGCCCCTGGGAGGCAACTGGCGACGGCTCACCTCACTCAACGGGGGCACGGGGTTGAGGGCGTGAACACCCCGGGCCGCCAGGCGCCGCTGTTCGAGGTTGAGGCCGTAGAGCAGGGCGAGCATCAGGGCCCCATAGGCGGCAGTGCCCTGCCAGGTGGTGAACAGCTGCACCGACAGCAACGGCAGCCGGGCCTGGTTCTGACGGCCAGGGCCGCTCGGGGTATGGCCCCCGGGCAGGGCCACGGCCAGGCTGCCCGGCTCGAGGGCCAGATAGCGCTCGAGCAGCGGCAGAATCGTGCGCAGGTAGGCAGGCTCGGGCAACCGGTCGCGCCAGCCGCGCTCGAGCGCCTCGATCACCGCCGTGCTCACCAGCGTCTCGGCAGCGAGCTGCCGCAGCCCCAGACCGCGTTGCTCGCGCGCCTGCCGCAGCCGCTCGCCGGCCAGCAGCAGCGGATCGCCGCCGGCATCGGCGGTCTGGGCCTCTGCCGCACTGCGCGACGCCAGTCGCCTGAACCGCAGACGATCGATCCAGGAGCGCTTCAGGTGCTCAGCCATGGCTCCCATTCTTGGCGCTCGAGCCGCCGCCAGCGCCCTTCGGGCAGCGGGCCCAGGCTGAGACGGTCGATGGCCAGTCGCTGCAGATCCACAACGGGATGGCCCAGCAGCTCAGCGGTGCGCCGGATCTGGCGATTGCGGCCTTCACCCATGACCAGCTCCAGCAGGGTGCGATCAGGGTCCTGCTGCAGCACGCGCAGGGCCACGGCCTGGCTGGGACGGCCCTCGAGCGGCACACCGGCGCGCCAGCGTTGCAGGGCAGCGCTGCTGGGCCGTCCACGCACGCAGACCCGGTAGGTCTTGCGGTGTCCGTAGCGCGGATGGGTGAGCCGCAGGGTGAGATCGCCCAGGTTGGTCAACAACAGGGCGCCGCGACTGGCCACATCAAGACGGCCCACCGGATGCAGGCCCGCACCGCGACTGAGCTCGGGTGGCAGCAGATCCAGCACGGTCGGCCGGCCCTCCGGATCGCCGCAGCTGCACACAACCCCCCGCGGCTTGTTGAGCAGCAGCACCAGCGGCGCCGGCCGGCAGTCGACCGGCCTGCCATCGAGGCTGAGGCGATCGCGCCGCGGATCGGCCCTGTCACCCAGGGAGGCGACCCGACCATTAACGGTGACGCGCCCCTCTGCCAGCAGGGCCTCGGCGCGACGACGGGAGCACACACCCGCGGCCGACAGCAGTTTTTGCAGCCGCTCAGCAGCCATCAACGCAGCAGCGCCCAGAGACCCGACCCGTCCATCCTGCAGCCCGCCAAACCATGGTAGGTTTGCGAAACATTTTTGTTTCCTAACTCCAACCCATGGTTGCCCAGGCCCCAGCCGCCGTGTCGGCACCGGTTGCCCCAGCCGCACCTGCAGTCGACGGCGATCTGGTGCGCAGCTACCTGCGCGACATCGGCCGGGTGCCGCTGCTCACCCACGAGCAGGAGATCACCCTGGGCCGCCAGGTGCAGGAGCTCGTCGCCCTCGAGGAGCTGGAAACCGAGCTCGAGCTGCGCGCCGGTGGCTCCAAACCCAGCTCCGAGCAGCTGGCCAAGGCCGCCGGTCTCAGCCCGGCATTGCTCAAGCGCCGCCTGCAGGCCGGTCGCCGCGCCAAAGAGCGCATGGTGGCCGCCAACCTGCGCCTGGTGGTGAGCGTGGCCAAGAAGTACACCAAGCGGAACATGGAGCTGCTGGATCTGATCCAGGAGGGCACCATCGGCCTGGTGCGCGGTGTCGAGAAGTTCGACCCCACCCGCGGCTACAAGTTCTCGACCTACGCCTACTGGTGGATCCGCCAGGGCATCACCCGCGCGATCGCCGAGAAGAGCCGCACGATCCGGCTGCCGATCCACATCACCGAAACCCTCAACAAGCTCAAGAAGGCGCAGCGGGACCTGTCCCAGCTGCTGGGCCGCACCCCCACCGTCACCGAACTGGCCGAAGCGGTCGAACTGCCGGAAGAGGAGGTCAAGGACCTGCTCTGCCGTGCCCGTCAGCCGGTGTCGCTGGAAACCAAGGTGGGCGATGGCGACGACACCGAGCTGCTGGATCTTTTGGCCGGCGACGGTGAGCTGCCCGACGAGCGTCTCGATGGCGAGTGCCTCAAGGGCGACCTGCGGGCGCTGCTGGAGCAGCTGCCCGAGCTGCAGGGCCGCGTGCTCAAGATGCGCTATGGCATCGGCGCCGAATCCCAGGAGCTGGAGGAGCCGATGAGCCTGAGCGCCATCGCCAGGCAGCTGGGCATCAGCCGCGACAAGACCCGCAATCTCGAACGCAAGGCAATCGAGGCGATCCGCCACCGCTCCTGCGACCTGCAGGGTTACCTGGCAGCCTGAAGAGCGCTTTTGCCTGAGCCGCCCTGATGCCGTCTACGACACAGCGCGACGGTGGCCCTGCGGTGCTGGTGGTGCTGCTGATCGCCCCGCTCATCAATCTGGCGATCAACCACGCCCTCGATCACAGCTGGCATCTGCAGAGCAGGCCCCAGATCACGGTGGGGCCGGGCCACTGGCTGTTCAACCTGGCCAACGAGCTGGTGGTCTTGGTCGTGGTGCTGGCGGCGCTGTGGATCGTGCAGCGGCGCCGCCGACCCGGCCCGGGCGCCCGCCGCCTGCTCGAGCTGCTCGGTGCTGTCACCACGCTGCAGTCTCTGCTCAACGCGGCCCTGGTGCTGATCGCGATGAGCGCCCTGCAACTGGGCTCGGTGGGCCTGCTGCTGATCGGCACCGGGCTCTACACCGTGCTCAACAGCATTGCCCTGTTCTGGTACTGGTGCCTCGACCATGAGCACTTCGGCAGCGGGCTGGTGGGCGGCTCGGGCCGGGGTGGTGGCGTCGTCTTCCCCGAAGGCGACGCGGGTGGGCGGTTCTTCGATTACCTGTATTTCACGGTGCTGTCGAGCAACACCCTGGGCCCACCCGAAAACCACCAGGTGCTGGGGTTTCGCTTCAAGCTGCTGCAGCTGCTGCAGTCGAGCCTGATGCTGGCTCTGGTGGTGATCGTGGTGGCCCGTGCCATCAACACGCTGGGCTGAGCCAGCGCCATCGAGTCAGAAGAACTGGTCGAAGTTGTCGAAATCGACCGCCTTGAAGTTGCCGGCCTGCACCTGCTCCATGAGGCGCTCGAGCTGCACCCACAGGGCACCGGCGGTGGCGATCGACAAAATGAACGAGACCAGCAGCGCGGCTCCTGAGGCAAAGCCGAAGACCTGCAGGCTGCCGCCGATGAACAGGGTCACACCGATCACCACGCCGGTGTAGGCCAGGGTCAGCTCCCAGGTGCCCAGGGGCAGCAGGGCCAGGCGGTCCTGCTTCCAGCCATCGAGCCGGTTCTGCACCAGCCGGGCAAAGGTGAGACCGCACAGCACCCCGATGGCCAGACCCAGGCCGGCCACCAGGTAGGGAGGCTGCTGGATCGGGGCGTACTCGAGAAAGATCTCGGCGGCGTCGAGATCGCCGAAGTCACCGCTGGCCAGATCCTGGGCCGCCTCACTCAGGTTGATCGGGACCAGGGCCATCGCTCGCTCGTTCAGGTGGGCCGACCCTAGGCGGGCGGGCAGCGCTCAGGGCTCCCAGCGCTGCGAGCCCAGGTAGGTGAGTTCCACCAGATCGCTGGCA
>JBBASJ010000080.1:3657-6141 GCA_040399325.1 Prochlorococcaceae cyanobacterium | reverse complement strand
CGTTCGGGACGAAGGGGCCGCAGGTTCGAATCCTGTCATCCCGACTTTCAGCTGAGCTCGGCCCCGGGATAACCCCGCGGCGTCACCAGCTTGCCGGCTTCGGCGCGGGTGCTGCTGTTGCCTACCAGCACCAGGGTCAGCATGTCGACCTGGGCATCGGGCAGGGTCGCCAGGGTGTGCAGGCTGATGGATTCTTCGCGCCGGCCCAGCTGGCGGGCCAATGCCACCGGCGTGGTGCCAGGCCGCCCCTGCTGCAGCAGCTCGATGGCCCGGGCCAGCTGCCACTCGCGCCCCTGGGAGCGGGGGTTGTACAGCGCCACCACAAAGTCACCCTGGGCTGCGGCCGTGAGCCTGCGTTCGATCACGGCCCATGGGGTGAGACGGTCGCTCAGGCTGATCGTGCAGAAGTCGTGCATCAGCGGGGCGCCGCAGCGGGCCGCTGCCAGTTGCAGCGCCGAAATGCCCGGATGCACCGCAAAGCCGGGGCGATCGGCTTCGGCAAGTCCGAGCCAGAGCTCCAGCGCCAGTCCAGCCATGCCATAGATGCCACTGTCGCCCGATGACACCAGGGCCACGGGGATCCCCTGGCAGGCCAGCTGCAGCGCCTGCTGGCAGCGTTCCCGTTCCCGGGTGAGCTGGCCGTCGAGCCTGAGTTGGTCGGGCCGGCGCAAGGGTTCCAGCAGATCCAGATAGAGCCCGTAGCCCACCCAGGCGCTGCAACGGCTGAGCACCTCGCGGGCTTCAGGGGTCAGCAGTCCCAGATCGCCTGGCCCGCTGCCGATCAGATGCAGAGCTCCGCGGTGGGGTGCCCACTGCTGTTGGGCTGCCGCCACCGCCAGGGTGGCGGCGCCCTGCCCGCTGCACTGCAGGATCGTTTTGGCAACGCGCAGGTTGGCCTGAGGACCGGCGGCCAGCAAGGCCGCCGCTTCGGCCACACTCGCTGTGCCCATCTCCTTCTCCACCACGGCCGATGGATTGGGCACCGGCACGGGTGCCAGCTGGGCGGCGCTGTACAGCTTCAGGGGCCAACCATGACGGGCCGCCAGCTCCAGCAGCGCCGGCTCGTCGCCTTTGCGGTCGATGCTGGCCAGTCCGGCCACCGCCTGCTGGGCCAGTCCATGGGCCTCCAGGGTCCGGATCAGCAGCTGCTCGAGCACCTCCAGGCTCGTGTGACGTTCGCAGCCCATGCCCAGCCACAACCGCGGGGGATGCCAGCGGCAACCGGGCCCGAGCTGGTCACTGACGACCAGGTCGGCGTCATCGTCAGACGCTGGGTTGACCCGCAACTGCGCTGCTGCAGCAAGGTCCTGCCACGACGTCAGACCGTCATGCTGCTGCAGGGTGATCGGCTGCCGTGTCGCCCTGTGCATCAGGGCGCTCCAGTCGCCACTGCCTCGTCGCCAGCCCCACGCGGTGCCGAAGGCATCGAGCGCCAGCCTGCCCGTGGTGCCACTGGAGCCGGTGATCACCGCGCTGCCACCCAGTGCCGCAGCCAGCTGCTGGCTCAGGGCTTCGCCTCCCGCGGCATGCCCCCCCAACAGCGGGATGGCGTAGCGGCCGTCGGGATCGAGCACCACCACTGCCGGATCTTCGTCTTTGCTGCTCATCAGAGGGGCGATCAGCCGGGTCACCAACCCGCAGGCCGCCACCACCACAAAGGCCTCGGCCTGATGCCATTGCTGCTGCAGCACGGTCCCCGGCCCAGGGGTTTCACCGCTGTGGACCGTGGCCTGCACCAGTCGGGCCTGGAGCAGTCGCTCGAGCAGGGGCCGGGCGTGTTCACTGAATCCCAGCCCCCAAATCGTCGTTGGGCTGCTCATGAACCCCGCAGCAGCTGGCGCAGTCTGGCCAGCGGACCCGTTGGGGCGGCCTGGATCAGCTCACCCCGCGCGTTGACCTGTTGCCGCGCCGGTGCTCCCAGTGGTGTGCTGCTGCTGATCCGTTGAGGCGGTGCGATCTCCAGTGGCGGTTGAACCGGCGTGAGCTCGGGGCTTGCCGGCTCATCAACCAGCTCATCAACCAGCTCATCAAGCTCTGGGGTGTTGGCGGTTGGGGCAACAGGTTCCGGCTCCACGGTCAGTGGGTCTGCCAGCGCTGCTTGCTGAGGGCGGGAGTCTTCTGCAAGTGAATCCTCGACAAGGGGGGCCTGTGCAAGGGGGGCTTCATCGAAGGGTTGCTCCGCAGCGCCGGCACTGTCCGGTGTGCTCGCGTCAAGGGGTGACGCATCGGTTGTTCCCGGCTCTGGGCTTGCGTTCCCCGGGCTCGCTTCGGGTGTGGTGTGGTCAGGCTGCGCCTCCAGATCGAGGGATTCCTGCAACGGCCCCTCGATCAGCCCAGGCGTCGTTGTGCTGTCCGGCTGCTCTGGCATCGGGTCGCTGCCGTTGGGCTCAACGGGTTGCTCTGCCTGGACGGGTCCCGTGTCCTCAGGACTCGGATCCGTCTGGGGCCCAGCGGTGGGGGCCTGATCGCCCAGCTGAAGGTTCT
>JBBASJ010000080.1:0-3557 GCA_040399325.1 Prochlorococcaceae cyanobacterium | reverse complement strand
GGATCTGATGGCCTGCTGTCAGCGTTCTGCTCCACGCTCTCGGGGGGCAGCTCCTGCTGGGGTGACGGTGTGCCTGGGCCCGGATCAGGCTCCACTGTGGTGCCGGCAACCTCTTCATCGGCAGTGGCCTCAGCGGGCTTGTCGCCCAGGAGCCGGGCCAGTTCATCGGTGCTCAGGCGGCCTTGAAGCCAGCGAGGCCGGGATGCGGTTTCGCTACCTGGTGGGTTGAGGTCCACCTCCTGCACCAGGCTGTTGAAGGGAGGATTCAAGGGCTGGCCCAGGCCATCCAACAGTTCGAGCTGCAGGCTGTTGCGCCCAGGCTTCCAGCCCCGCAGCCACAGCGGCACGTTCTGATCCATCAGAAACCGATCACCATTGATGGTGACCCGCAGGCGCCAGCTGCCATCGCCGTCCCGCAGGTTCTGCAGCGGGGCGTCGATCAGGATCCAGTCCAACAGCAACGGCTCGTTGGCACTCAGGTCGGCCGGACTCACCGCCAGCAACTGGGGACTGCCCGCCTGGGGCAGACTCAACGGGTTGGCCAGCAACCGGTTCACGGTGATCTGCCGCAGCGCTCCCGGGCTCTTGACCGCTTCACCCCAGGGCCGCGCCGCGTAAACCGTGAGCCGATGGCTGCCTGGGGAGAGCGCTGGCTCGTCAACCACAAGGCTGAGACTGGTTGCCCTGTCGCTCTGGCCGCTCTGAAATGGGGTCGCTCCGGTCAGCCGCTGGGGCGGCAGATCATCCAGTTGAACCACAACGTGGGCACCCAGGCCCAGCTGGCCGGCATCGGTGAGGGGCCAGTCGCGCACCTTGAGCTTCAGTTGCCAGGTGCCATCGGGCAGCAGCGCGCCGTCGCGGGGGCTCTCGATCTGCACCTGGGGCAGCCGGTCCGCCAGGGCGCTCTGCAACTGCTGCACCGCTTCTGGCGGCGACACCTCCTGCAGGCGCCCCGAAGGCGCGCTCGGCTCCAGGGGGGCATCAGCCGAGGCGGAGCGGCTCCGCTCTCCCCATCGGGGCAGGTTCCACGCCTGGGCGGGTTGCAGCATGCCGGGCAGCAACCTGTTGAGCCAGGGTGGCAACAGCGGTGTCAGGGTGAGCACCACCACCAGCAGCGGTGGCAGGGCCAGGGCAAGCAGACGTCGCAGCGCTCTGAAGAGCGGCATCAGGCCAGGGGGAGACCGATCCAATCCTTTCATTGTGCTGCTTCAGGACCATGCCCTTGCTTGCGCGGGCCTTGCTTCGACGCCAGGTCGGGGTCGTTGTTATTGATTTGCGCAAAATGTTGCTCAGTTGTCATCAACCAGCGCTCATAACTCGCAGATTGCCAGTCATTCTTTTCTTCCTTTAAAGCCCTGTCTGCATCTGGGAACCCCGGGGATTGAACCTTTGTAACTGCCTCCCCGAAGCGCTTGCTTGAGGCCCCTATAGTTCGCCCAGCGGTCCCCTATCTGGGGCCCCAAGCACCAGTTGTGCCAATCGGTTTCGCGATTTCGCGGGCCGTTTCGCAGCTGGCGCCCATGGCCGGCTGTCGGGCTTCGGTCCGTCTGCTGTCCATGGGGCCCACGGCGATCCTTCCGGTTCGCCGACAGGGGTGGACCCCCACCTCGATTCCGTCCCTCGAGGAACCACTCGATGACCATCAGCCCACCAGAGCGTGGGAAAACGGCGAAGGCCATGGTCGACCGGAACCCTGTTCCGGCCACGTTCGAGCTTTTCGAAAAGCCCGGGCATTTCGACCGAACCCTCGCCAAAGGTCCCAAGACCACAACCTGGGTCTGGAACCTCCACGCCAACGCTCACGACTTCGACAGCCACACGAGCGACCTCGAAGAGGTCTCTCGCAAGATCTTTTCGGCCCACTTCGGGCACCTGGCCGTCATCTTCATCTGGTTGAGCGGTGCCTTCTTCCATGGCGCCCGCTTCTCCAACTACACCGGATGGCTGGCCGACCCCCTGCACGTGAAACCCAGTGCGCAGGTGGTCTGGCCGATCTTCGGCCAGGAAATTCTCAACGGTGATGTCGGTGCCGGCTTCCACGGCATTCAGATCACCTCAGGTCTGTTCCACATGTGGCGGGCCTGGGGTTACACCAACGAGACCCAGCTGCTCGCCACCGCCATCGGCGCTCTGGTGATGGCTGGTCTGATGCTCAACGCGGGCGTCTTCCATTACCACAAGGCAGCTCCCAAGCTCGAGTGGTTCCAGAACGTTGAGTCGATGCTCAACCACCATCTGGCCGGTCTGCTCGGACTGGGTTCCCTGTCCTGGACAGGGCATCTCCTGCATGTGTCCCTGCCCACCACCCAGTTGATGGATGCCATCGACGCCGGCCAACCGCTGGCGCTCAACGGCCGGACCATCGCTTCGGTTGCCGACATTCCCCTGCCGCACGAATTCCTCAACCAGGACCTGCTGACCCAGCTGTTCCCGGGATTCGGTGCCGGCATCAACGCCTTCTTCACCGGCAACTGGGCCGCCTACAGCGATTTCCTCACCTTCAAGGGTGGGTTGAACCCTGTGACCGGCAGCCTCTGGATGACCGACATCGCGCATCACCATCTGGCGATCGCGGTGCTGTTCATCGTTGCTGGCCACATGTATCGCACCAACTGGGGCATCGGTCACAGCATCAAGGAGATTCTCGAGGGCCAGAAGGGTGATCCCCTGCTGTTCCCGGCCTCCCGCGGTCACGACGGTCTCTTCGAGTTCATGACCACCAGCTGGCACGCCCAGCTGGCTGTGAACCTGGCCCTGCTGGGCTCGTTGAGCATCATCGTGGCGCATCACATGTATGCGATGCCCCCGTACCCCTACATCGGTGTCAGCTACGCCACCCAGCTCTCGCTGTTCACCCACCACGTGTGGATCGGTGGATTCCTGATCGTCGGTGCCGGCGCCCACGCCGCCATCGCCATGGTGCGTGACTATGACCCCGCCAAGCACATCGACAACGTGCTGGATCGGGTGCTCAAGGCCCGTGACGCCCTGATCAGCCACCTCAACTGGGTGTGCATCTGGCTCGGCTTCCACAGCTTCGGCCTCTACATCCACAACGACACCATGCGTGCCCTGGGCCGTCCCCAGGACATGTTCAGCGACTCGGCCATTGCTCTGAAGCCCGTCTTCGCGCAATGGGTTCAGGGTCTGCACGCCGCCGCTGCCGGCAGCACCGCCCCCAATGCCCTCGCGGGCGTGAGTGAGGTGTTCAACGGCGCTGTGGTGGCAGTGGGTGGCAAGGTTGCCGCTGCGCCGATTCCCCTCGGCACCGCGGACTTCATGGTCCACCACATTCACGCCTTCACGATCCACGTCACCGTGCTGATCCTGCTGAAGGGTGTTCTGTACAGCCGCAGCTCCCGCCTTGTCCCTGACAAAGCGAACCTCGGCTTCCGCTTCCCCTGCGACGGCCCCGGCCGTGGCGGCACCTGCCAGGTGTCGGCCTGGGACCACGTGTTCCTTGGCCTGTTCTGGATGTACAACTCCCTGTCGATCGTCATCTTCCACTTCTCCTGGAAGATGCAGAGCGACGTGTGGGGCACCGTCAACGCTGACGG
>JBBASJ010000079.1:0-6179 GCA_040399325.1 Prochlorococcaceae cyanobacterium | reverse complement strand
TGAGCGGCATCATCAACGGCACCACCAACTACATCCTCAGCCGCATGGCCGACGAGGGTGCGGCCTACGGCGCGGTGCTTGCCGATGCCCAGCGCCTCGGCTACGCCGAGGCCGACCCCGCCGCCGATGTGCAGGGCGGTGATGCGGCCGACAAGATCGCGATCCTGGCCTCCCTGGCCTACGGCGGTGTGGTGCCCCGGGCCGCGATTCCGACCAGCGGTATCGACCGTCTCGATGCCCGCGATGTGGCCTATGCCGACCAGCTGGGGTACGGCGTCAAGCTGCTGGCCGTGGCCGAGCAGGTGGGTGTGGCCGCCGATGGCACGGCCGAGCTCGATGTGAGCGTCAACCCCACCCTGGTGCCCAGGGACCATCCGCTGGCCGGCGTCCACGGGGTCAACAACGCGATCCTGGTCGAAGGCGATCCGGTGGGCCGGGTCATGTTTTACGGGCCTGGTGCCGGCGCCGGGCCCACCGCTTCGGCGGTGGTGGCCGACATTCTCAACATCGCCGGCATCCGCCAGGTGAGCGGAGGAGCTGCCCCTGGCCAGCCGGCCCCGCTCGATCCGCTGCTGGCGGCCGGCAGCTGGCGCCCCTGCCGGTTGGTCGACCCAGCCCTCACCCAGCACCGCAATTACGTGCGTCTGCGCACCAGCGACGAAGCCGGAGTCATCGGCCGCATCGGCACCTGTTTTGGTGAGGCGGGGGTGTCGCTGCAGTCGATCGTGCAGTTCCAGCCCCAGGGCGGCGGTGATGGCAGCCATGCCGAGATCGTGGTGATCACCCATCGGGTGGTCGAATCCGCCTTCAGGGCGGCGATGGCCGCGATCGAGGCGCTGCCGGCGGTGCAAGCGGTGGCCGCCTGTCTGCGCACGCTTTGACGGTGGCGCCCCGTCGCCTCCGCATGCTGGCTGCGGCGGTGGCGCTTGGGTCGGCGCTGACGCTTGCGGGCGGCTGCAAACCCCAGCGTGATCCCCAGCGGTTGATCATCGGCAGCCGCAATCGGATCGACACGGTCGATCCGGCCGGGGCCTACACCTTTGGGGCCATGCAGCTGCTGAGCGCGATCGGCGATCCGCTCTATGCGATCACATCCGACGGCCGCCTCGAGCCCAGGCTGGCCACCGGCCTGCCGCAAATCAGCGACGACGGCCTGCGGGTGCAGGTGACGTTGCGCCGCGGCGTGCGGTTTCACGACGGCACCGCCTTTGATGCCGCCGCCATGGTGTTCACCCTGGAGCGCTTTCTGGCGATCGGCAAGCTGAGCTATCTGCTGGGCGATCGGGTGACGGCCGTGCGGGCCCTCGGCAGCCACACGATCGAGCTGCGCCTCAAGCGCCCCTTCGGGGCCATGGCCCAGCTGCTCAGTGCGATCAATCTGACGCCGCTGTCGCCCACGGCCTACCGCCACCATCGCCGCCGCCAGTGGAGCGATCGGTTTGTGGGCACCGGTCCGTACCGGCTGAGCTTCTTCACCCCCCAGCAGCAGCGTCTGGAACCGTTTGCCCAGTACTGGGGGCGTCCCGCGGCCAACCGGGGCCTTGACCTGGTGGCTCTGGGCAACTCCACCGCCCTGTTCGGTGCCCTGCAGAGCGGCGAGGTCGATGGCCTGCTCTCGACCAGCCTCGAGCTTGACCATCAGGCTGCGCTGCAGCGCCAGGCCCGGCGCGGCCAGCTGCGCCAGGCCACCGGTCCGGCGCTCGAGATCGGGTATCTGACCCTGCTCAGCGACCAGCCGCCCCTGAATGCGGTCGGCCTGCGCCGCGCCCTGGCCCTGAGCCTCGATCGCCGGCGGCTGGTGCAGCGGGTGAGCCAGGGCCTCAATGCGCCGTTGCGGGGGCTGGTGCCGCCCGTGCTGCCCGGGGGAACGCCTGAACCGTGGCCCTCCTATGACCCCGCTGCCGCCCGCAGGCTGTACCGCCAGGCCGGCTATTGCCAGGGCCGCCGCCTGCCGCTGGAGCTCACCTTCCGCTCCAACATCCCCAGCGACCGCCTGTTTGCCTTGACCTGGCAGGCCCTGCTGCAGCGCGATCTGGGCGATTGTGTCGACCTCAAGGTGCAGGGCATGGAGTCGACCACCGCCTACCGCCAGCTGGGCGATGGGGCTTTTCAGCTGATCATTCTCGACTGGATGGGCGATTTTCCCGACGCCGACAACTACCTGATGCCGCTGCTGGGTTGTGACCAATCCCAGGGCGATCGTTGTCTCAAGGGCTCCAGCGCCGCCAGTGGCAGCTTCTGGACCCGGCCGGGGCTGGAGGCCGAACTCCGGCGCAGCGCCAGCGCCCAAGGGGGTTCCCGCGTCGCCCTGCTGCGCAGGATCCAGGCTCAGACCGCCGCCGCCAGCCCCTACCTGCCGTTGTGGCTGGTGCAGCCGCGCATCTGGGTGCAGACCAGCGTGGCCCAGCCGCGCTTTGATGGTTCGGGTCGGGTGCTGCTGCAGGAGTTGCACCGTCCATGAGCCGATCCATTCGCCTGCTCCGTTACGTGCTGGCCCGGCTCGCCCTGGCACCGGTGATGCTGTGGCTGCTGGCCAGCCTGGTGTTTCTGTTGCTGCGCCTGGCGCCGGGTGATCCGGTGGATGCCCTGCTGGGCAGCCGGGCGCCGGAGGCGGCCCGGGAGGCTCTGCGGGCCCAGTTGGGCCTGGACCAACCGCTGTGGCGTCAGTACGGCGGCTATCTGCTGGATCTATTGCGGGGTGATCTGGGCACCTCCCTGACCAACCAGCAGCCGGTGCGATCGGTGATCGGCCAGACATTGCCCGCCAGCCTTGAACTGGGCCTGGTGGCGCTGCTGCTGGCGGCTGTCGTGGGCCTGGCCGTGGGGTTCAGCGGCATCGCCCGGGCCGAGGGTGCGGTGGATCTCGGCGCCCGCCTCTTTGGCATCGGCACCTATGCGCTGCCACCGTTCTGGCTGGCGATGCTGGCCCAGCTGGTGTTTGCCGTCTGGTTGGGGTGGTTGCCGGTGGGGGGGCGCTTTCCTCCGACCCTGCTGCCACCCGTCGGCAGCGGCTTCTACCTGCTCGACAGCCTGCGCACCGCACTGTTTCAGGGGCAATGGCAGAACCTCAGCGGCACCCTGCGCCATCTGGTGCTGCCGGCCTGCACCCTGGCCCTGTTGCTCAGCGGCATCTTTGCCAATGCCCTGCGGCTCAATCTGCGGCGCGCCATGGCCTCCGACTACGTCGAGGCGGCCCGCAGCCGCGGCCTCAGTGAACGGCGCCTGATCCTGCGCCACGCCCTGCCCAATGCCCTGCTGCCGGTGCTCACGATCACCGGCATCACCGTGGCCTCCCTGATCGGCGGGGCCCTGCTGATCGAAGTCACGTTTTCGTGGCCGGGGGTCGCGGCGCGGCTGCAGGAGGCCATTGCCCAGCGCGACTATCCCCTGGTGCAGGGCATCGTGGTGGTGGTGGCGGCCCTGGTGGTCGCGGTCACGGTGCTGGTCGACGTGCTGGTGGCCTGGCTGGATCCCCGTCTGGAGTTCTGATCGCGTGGCTCCAGCGCCGGGCCAGGGGTGGATCCAGCACATGGGCGCGCACGCCGCTGAGCCTGCGCACCTGGGGAGACAGCAGCAGCGGCTGCTCCAGCCCCTTGAGAAATTCAAGGGTGAGCAACAGCAGCAGCGATTGGGCCTTGCGTGGTTCGATGCCGACCAGGTCGTCGCCGAGACGAAACAGGGCCTGGTCGTTGGCCGGCAACCGCACCGGTGAAAAATGGCTGCCGCCTTCGAGCAGCACCAGGCGGCTGCGCGGATGGCGCTGGCTGCTGAACACGGCCAGTTGCTCCACCAGCGGCGGTGTGATCAGGTCGAGGCTGCCGCCCACCAGCAGCAGCGGCGCCTTGAGATCCTCCAGCCCGCGACTGGGCCACAGCAGGCTGCCGAAGCCGTTGTAGGCCACGATCGCAGCCACGGGTGTGACCGGCGACGGGGCCGGGCGGCGGCCGCTGCGGCCCTGGGGCAGCTGGCACTGCAGCAGGCGCGACAGGTTCGACAGGGGCAGGCGGCTCAGGGCCTGCCGGCAGCGCCGGCCCAGGCCCTCCTCGGGCGTCAGTCCAGCGGCCATCAGGGCGGTCAGCCCGCCCAGGGAGTGACCCATGAGCACCACCGGTGCTCCAGCTGGGGCTCCCAGGGCCGGCAGCTGTCCCTGCCGCTGGGCCTGAAGCACCGCCTCCACGTCGGCGAGGCGCTGGGCCAGGCTTTCACTGCCCGGGGGTGGCTGCTGGCCGATCAACGAGGCCTGCAGGGCGGCTTCGTTGCTGCCGGGGTGGTCGAGCACCACCACGGGCCAGCCCCATTGGGCCAGGCTGGCCGCCAGCCAGCTCAGCTGCCCGCTGCTGCCGCCGAGGCCCGGCATCAGCAGGATCCAGGGGCCCCGCGCCCTGCCCTGGCTGGGCCAGATCTGCAGGGGCAACGGTTCACGTCGGTGGTTGACGGCCAATGCCATCGCCACCAGCGGGCCCCCTTGCCGTTCGCTCAGGGTCAGGGGGCTCGATTGCCGCTGGGGCAGCCCCAGGCCATCGAGCCGGCGCAGTGCCCGCTGCTGCAACTCCAGCTGCCGGCGCCATTGCTGGGCCAGCTCGATCACCCCGTCGAGCTTCAGGCTCACCCGCTCAGCGGGCAGCGCCCGCAGCAGCTCGAGCAGCGTGACCTGCCGCTGGCGGCTGAGCAGGTCATCGAGGCTGCGGCGCAGCATGCCCGCCGTCGCGATCTCCGGAACTGTTGCGGTCGGCTGCCTGGGCTGGCTGGGGCTCAGCAGGGCGGCGATCTCGTTGATCAGCGGTTCGCCGGCCCAGCTGTTGAGCAGCTGGCTGCCCAGGCTCTGGTCGCGCAGCAACGGCTCCCGCAGCAGCTGCACCAGGGTGCTGCGGCTGCGTTGATCAAGGAGCCCAAGCCAGACCCCCAGCTCGCTGCGGTCGCGGGCGGGATCCTGACTCCAGGCCTCCAGCGCCTTGAGGTCGACCGGCACACTCAGGCCGTCGAGCTGCACCTGCAGCACCTCGGCAGCCCGCAGCGGCAGGGCCGTGCTGCTCACCAGCAGACTGGCGAGTGCAGCGGCGATGGGGCGTTGGGCTCTTGAAGCAGGCACGGGCAGAAGCCAGCACACACGCGTCCTGGTGGAGCCAGTTTCCCCCGTCGTTGCTCCGCGTGTCGCTGGTGCGTCTGGTGGGTTCCATCGGCGCCGGCGGCGTGCTCTATCTGACGCCGCTGGTGTTTCACCGCGCCGACTTCAGTGCCAGCAGCATCACCGAAGGTGTGGCGCTGGCGGCCCTGGCCGGCACCGCGGGCCGGTTTGCCAGTGGCTGGCTGCTGGATCGCGGCCTGCGCTGTTCGTGGCCGGTGCTGTTGGCGGTGCTGCTGGCCCTGGCCGGTGATCTGCAGCTGATCACCGCCCACACCGTTGCGGCCTACGTGCGCGGCCAGCTGCTCCAGGGTGTTGCCATGGGCCTGTACTGGCCGGCGATCGAACTGGCGGTCACCGCCACGGCCGGGCCCCTGGGGTCGCCCCGGGGGTATGCCCTGGCCCGCACCGCCGATGCGCTGGGCATCGCCGTTGGCGCCCTGCTGGGGGCCTTGCTGGCGGCGATCGGGCCGTTGCGGGGCATCTACGGCGTCGATCTGGCCTGCCTTGTGGTCATGGGGCTGTTGCTGGTGCTGGCTCCCCTGCCCCCGGGGCGGGGAGCCAGCACCGGCAGGCCGGGCGGCGCCGTGCAATGGGGGCGCTGGTTGCCGGCCCTGCTGCCGATTCTGTTGATCTCGGTGGTGGCCACCGCCGTGCCGGTGCTGATGCAGAGCGCGCTGCCCCTCGATCTGGTGCGCGGCAGCCTGCTGCGTCGCGGCCTGCCTGAAGCCTCGGGAGCCCTGCTGATCGGGGGGCAGCTGGCGTTGCTGCTGCTGATCCAGTGGCCCCTGGGCCGCTGGCTGGCCGAGCGACCGGTGCAGGTGGGCCTGCGGCTCAGCCTGGTGGCCTTCGCCGTTGGCGCCCTGCTGCTGGCGCTCAGCGGTTTCAGCGCGAGCGCGGGGCTGGCCCTGGTGCTGCTGGCCCAGGTGCCCCTGGCCGTGGGTCTGGCGGCGTTTCTGCCGACCGCGACCGAAGCCGTGGTCGAGCTCAGCCCGCCGGCCCATCAGGGGCTGGCGATGGCGCTGTTTTCGCAGTGCTTTGCGGTCAGTGCCTTTGC
>JBBASJ010000078.1:0-6760 GCA_040399325.1 Prochlorococcaceae cyanobacterium | reverse complement strand
CACCGACCGAGAACGCAGCTTGTGATTGCTCCTTGTGATTGCTCCTTGTGATTGCAACTTGTGAGCGCGGCCCGGCCCAATCGAGGTGGCGAGCAACACACCGCGCAGCGCTGTATCGACACTGTCTAGACAGTATTGCGACAAACCTATGCCACCCATCAACTGCCCCACGGGTCGCAGCACGATTCAGGGCCAGCGACCAACAAGCCAGCCGGTCAATGAGCTGCTGAGGCCCTCATCAAGATGAGATCAAAAAGCGGGCGGCGGGAATCGAACCCGCATCATCAGCTTGGAAGGCTGAGGTTTTACCACTAAACTACGCCCGCGGCATGGCTGCAAAACGCTTGCAGTGCCTGATCCCGGAGGGCTTGCTCACGGAACCTGCAGCATTATGACCTGCGTTTGGACGCAGCCCCTTGGCCGCTGAGATTCTCGACGCCGCCGACCTGCGCGGCGCCGCCCGACAACGGTTGCTGTGGGCCTATGGCCTGGGCGATGTGGGCACTGGCATGGGGGCAGCCCTGATCGGCTTCTACCTGCTGCGCTTCTACGTGGCGGCGGGCCTGCCGCCCTGGCTGGCGGGCCTGGCCTACGGCGTGGGCCGGCTCTGGGATGCCATCAACGACCCCATCGTGGGCTGGCTGAGCGACAAGACCGCCCACCACCCCTGGGGGCCACGGGTGCCCTGGATTGTGTGGAGCGCCGTGCCCCTGGGCGCGGCCATGGCGGCCATGTGGTGGCTGCCGCCGTGGGGCGATCCCTGGCTGCGCTTCGGCATCTTTGTGGCGATCTCGGTGGTCGCCAACAGCCTCTACACCTGTGTCAACCTGCCCTACACGGCCCTGGCAGCCGAGCTGAGCGGCGAGGTGCGGCTGCGCACCCGGCTCAACACCGCACGCTTCACCGGGTCGATCCTGGCGACGATCACCGCCGCCCTGCTGGCGGGCGTGCTGGTCGAGAACCTGGGCGACCCACGCACCTACCTGCCGGTGGGGCTGGTGTCGGGGCTGATCATCGCGGTCACGGCGCTGCTGTGCGGCTGGGGCCTGCTGCCGCTGGCGCGCCGCTGCCGGCGGCCCGACAGCAGCCATGGCACCACGCGGCGACTGCTGCAACGGGTGCGCCGCAACGGGCGCTTTCTGATGGTGCTGGGGCTGTACCTGCTGCTGTGGTGCGCCCTGCAGCTGATGCAGGCGGTGTCGCTGTTCTTTCTGCCCGTTGTGCTGCAGGTGCCCGAAGGCCTCAGCAAGCTGATCCTGCTGCCCTTTCTGCTCAGCTCCCTGGCGGGGCTGTGGCTGTGGACCACGGTGGCCCACCGGGCCGGGCGCATCACGGCGCTGCGCTGGGGCGGCGGCCTGTGGACCGCCGGCTGCCTGTTGGTGATGCTGCTGCAGCCACTCGACCCGTCGCTGGGGGTGCTGGGTTCAGGCGCCAACGCGTTCAAGCTGACTGCGCTGGTGTTCACGATCGTGCTGGCCGGCGCGGGTGCCTCGACGGCCTACCTGATCCCCTGGTCGCTGCTGCCCGATGCGATCGATGCCGACCCCGAAAAACCGGCCGGCCAATACAGCGCCTGGATGGTGCTGGCCCAGAAGGTGTGCATCAGCGCCGTGATCGCCCTGCTGGGGGTGGTGCTCAGCGCCAGCGGCTACAACGAGGCCCTGGCGGCCAGCGCCCAGCCAGCCAGTGCCCTGCAGGCCATTCGCCTCTGCATGGGTGTGATTCCGGCGGTGTTGATCGTGCTGGGCCTGGTGGTGATGCGACGCTGGCCCGAGAAAGGACTTCACCTCCACCGCCTGCCACAGCAGCCATGAGCGCACCCTCCCCCAGGGACCTGCACCAGCGGCAACCGCGGCCCTGGCATTCACCCCGCTGGCTGAAGCGGCTGGGCGCCAGCTGCCTGATCGGCGGCCAGGCCCTCAGCGCCCTGGCCAAGGGCAAGGTCAACACCAACGACCTGATGGCCGAGCTGCTCGAAGCCGGGCCGGCCAGCTTTCTGATCGTGGTGATCACGGCCCTGGCCGCCGGCACCGTGTTCAACATTCAGGTGGCTGCCGAGCTCACCAAGCAGGGGGCCGGCGCCACCGTGGGCGGGCTGCTGGCCCTGGGCCTGGCGCGGGAGATCGCGCCGATCCTCACGGCCACACTGATCACCGGCAAGGTGGCCACGGCCTACGCGGCCCAGCTGGGCACCATGAAGGTCACCGAGCAGATCGACGCGATCACGATGCTGCGCACCGACCCGGTCGAATACCTGGTGGTGCCGCGGGTGCTGGCCATGGTGATCATGGCGCCGGTGCAGTGCCTGCTGTTCTTCTGGGTGGGCATCTGGTCCGGCCAGATGAGCAGCACGGTGCTCTACAACATTCCACCGGCGGTGTTCTGGAACTCGGTGCGCACCTGGATGGAGCCGTCGGATCTGCCGTCGATGCTCGTCAAGGCGTTGATCTTCGGCTTGCAGATCGCCGTGATCGCCTGCGGCTGGGGGCTCACCACCAAGGGCGGCCCCAAGGAGGTGGGCAGCAGCACCACCGGCGCAGTGGTGATGATTTTGGTGACCGTGGCCCTGATGGATGCCCTGCTCACCAAGCTGATGTTTGCCTGATGGACCCCCAACCCCTCGACGACGTGGTGCTGGCCCCGCGCTTCTGGGTGCCCCTGGGGGTGGTGTTGCTGGGCCTGGCGGTGCTGCCGCTGCAGCTGCTCTGGGGCCCGGCCCTGTGGCTGGGGCTGGTGGTGAGCCTGTTTGGCCTGTTTCTGACCCTGCAGAGCGTGCTGCTGCGGCTCAGCTTCACGGCCGATGCACTGCTGGTGCTGCGCCAGGGCAGCCTGCTGCGCCGCTTTGCCTACAGCGAGTGGCTGGGGTGGAAACTGTTCTGGCCGGCCCTGCCGGTGCTGTTTTATTTCCGAGAACGCCAGAGCATCCACCTGCTGCCGGTGTTGTTTGATGCCACCGCCCTGCGCGAGCAGCTGGCGCGGCGCCTGCCCGAGCTCCCTGCGCCATGAGTGAGACCCCGCCCCCCACACCGCCCGATTCCGAACCGCTGCTCGAGCTGGCCCTGAGCGAGCTGCGCGCCCGGCGCCAGGCCCTGCTCGACGAAATCGTGCAGCTCGAGGCCCAGCGCGAGCAGATCAACCAGGAGCTCAAGGCCAGCTTCAGCGGCCAGTCGGATCAGATCGCCCGCCGGCTCAAGGGCTTCCAGGACTATCTGGTCGGTGCCCTGCAGGACCTCACCGTGGCCGCCGAGCAGATCGAGCTGGTGCCCCAGCAGGTGCTGGTGCAGCCCTCACCCCTCGACCAGGCGGCCGCTGCCGCAGCGGCCGACAACGCGGCCATGCCCCCACCGGCGGCCGCTGGGTTGTTTGCCGCCGACGCCGAGCTGGTGCGCGAGCGGCTGGCCAGCTTTGGCGGCCAGCCCGACTTCTATGCCGAGCCCTGGTGCCTGCGCCGCAGCCTCGAGCCCCGCAGCGCCGAGCTGCTGGCCGACTGGTTCTTGAACCAGGGGGGCCGGGGCGCCCAGAACAGCACCGGCAGCCGCAGCCGCAATGCCCTCACCGCTGCTGCTGCGGTCGCCATCTTGAGCGAGCTCTACGGCGAGCGCTTTCAGACGCTGGTGCTGGCGGGCGAGCCTGAACGGCTGGGCGAATGGCGCCGCGGCCTGCAGGACTGCCTGGGCCTGAGCCGCGACGACTTCGGGCCCAACAGCGGCATCGTGCTGTTTGAGCGGGCCGACGCCCTCATCGAGCGGGCCGACCGCCTCGAAGAGCGCGGCGAGCTGCCCTTCATCGTGATCGATGCGGGGGTGGCGGCGGTCGAGATCGCCGTGCTGCAGTTTCCGCTGTGGCTGGCCTTTGCCGCCGGCCCCGGCGAACTGGTCGACGAGCTTCCTCCCTACTGAGCGTTCAGTGATGACTCCTGGATTGATCGCGCTGCTGCTGCTGGCCGGCTACCTGCTGGGCAGCATTCCCAGCGGCTACCTGGCGGGCCGCTGGCTGCAGAACCTCGACATCCGCCAGCACGGTTCGGGCTCCACCGGCGCCACCAACGTGCTGCGGGTGCTGGGCAAGGGCCCGGCCCTGGCGGTGTTTGCAATCGACGTACTCAAAGGCACCGCCGCGGTGCAGCTGGCCCAGGTGGCACTGCACGCCCAGGGCTGGCAGGTCGACAGCGTGGTGGTGGCCTGCGGCCTGGCGGCCCTGGCGGGCCACAGCTTTCCGCTGTGGCTGGGCGGCAAAGGCGGCAAGGCGGTCGCCACCGGGCTCGGCATGCTGCTGGGCCTGGCCACCCCCGTCGGCCTGGCTTGCTTTGGCGTGTTTCTCACGGTGCTGAGCGTCAGCCGCATCGTGTCGCTCTCGAGCATCGCGGCGGCCCTGAGCCTGCCGCTGCTGATGCTCGGCTGGTTCAGCAGCAACGGCATGGGGCTGCGCTGGCCTTACCTGATCCTGGCGCTGCTCACCAGCGTGCTGGTGATTGTGCGGCACAAAACCAACATTCAGCGGTTGCTGAAGGGCAACGAGCCAACGATCGGAACAGGCACTAAGAAGCAAGGCAACTGATCAAACAACAAGGCAACATCAAGTTGTGGCCTTCAAGCGAAGAGTTCAGAACCTGGATTGTTGATCCCGAACGCTGCATGCTGGAGATCCGGCACTGCCGCCAACAACGTCTGCGGTTGAGGGGCAGTGTTGAACAAGGTGGCGTCCTTGACAATGGGGAAGGTCACCTTCGGTTCAAGGCCACCCACCAGCGTGTCAACCTTTAACCCCACGGTGCCATCAAGGCTGCCGGTGGCCTTGATGCCAGGCAGGCTCGCCAGACCGGTCACCACATCACTGAGATAGGCGCGGTTGCTGCCATCGGGGCTCGTGAGATCCACCTTGATGGTTCCGTCAACACGGCCATAGGCCAAGCCATCGACACCAAACCTGCCACCCCCAAGACCGGCTTGCACATAGGGAGATAACTGCAGCATGGGGGTTCCGGGTGTCTGCCCCACATACAGACCCAGGGCACTGCCGGTCACCGGATCACGGCCAGAGAAGAGCTTCAACAGAGCGGCAGGAGTTTGGTTGAAGTTGCCGCCGATCTCCTTGCCGATTGCCAACAGGCTTGGGGCCGACGAGCTGAGACCCAACGACAACGCCAGTTGGGCCCCCAGGCCGGTGCGCAGATCAAATCTGGCGTCGATGGCCTTGAGTACCGCATAAGCAGGTGGAAAGGCCGTAGCCAATTCAGCCAAGGGCAAAGCAAGGTTGAGCTCGACTCCACTGCTGAGTGAAAAGTCACCACGCACGACATCGAATGGTTTGTTCCCGATCAGCTTGAGAAGGGTGTTAACAGTGTCGTCATACAAGGGCACCGAGAAGCCATAGCCGAACTTGAGCGGCAAGGTCTTGACCTCACGCACGGCCGCAGGAGCCTGGTTCTGGCTGAGCTGTTCGAGCTTTTGCAGTCCACCAGACAACTGACGCAGTTGTGCTTCCAGAGCCTGCCGTGATGCGTCGTCACCGCTGAGGTTCGGGTTGATGCTGTTGGCAGCCAACTCAATGGCCATGGGAACTGAAACCCATCGGTTGTCCTGTGTGACTGGCTCGAGCAGGGATGCCGCAAGTTTGTTGATCGCATCAAGGCGGGCCACTGTGGCCGACATCGAAAGATCGGCATAGTTGATACCCTGCGGCAGCTCTAGCAGCCAGCTGGGCAGATCGGTGTTGAACACGGCTTTGAAGGCTGTGTTGGCAATACCTGGATTCTTCTGGACAAAATCAAAAGCGCGGTAGCTCACAAAATCCAGCAGCTCCCCAGCGCTGAGCACGTTGTCTTTGTAGGGATTGCCCGGAACGTCTTCCAGAAAACCGACCAGCCCGCTCCAGGCTGAAGCGAGATCGATGTCGGTTTTTGACTTGAGGATGGCCATCGCATCGCGCACCTCAGCAACCGAACCCAGGTCGATGTTGGTGGTGAACACCTTGACGATCGGTGCCGTAATCGGCGTCACCACATCATTGACCAACTGCCCGATCGGCTTGAGCCCCAGGGCAAAGGTGTCGAAGTTGACCGAGAGGTCAGGGTTCAGCGTGACCTTGCCGTTCTGGTAGTGAGCCGAGGCCTGGCTGCCCAACCGCACCGGACCCAGGTCGAGATTCTGGCCCAGATCGAGCTGGACATCATTGAAGGCCCAGCCGTTGGCTCCGTAGCTGATCCCGCCTTCGGGAACGGTGAGCTGCAGACCGGCGAGATCGCTGAACGCCACCTTGCCCGACAGCGATGGCACCAGGGCGCCATTGCTGTTCACCAGCGACAGTTTGGTGGGAGCCACGGGGTCATTGGAAAGCAGGCGCAGGTTGAATCCACCAATCGCGAGGTCAACATCGGATGCCAGCGTCAGACTTGCCGACTTGAGGGATGGCGATGCTGATGGGTCAAGGCTCAGTTCAACATCACCACGAAAACTCACCTGGAGCCCCGCCAGACCAAGATCAAAGACACCAGAAAGCTTGATGTCACCACCCCAGACTCCTTGCGGATTCTTGAAATAATTCAAACCCAGCCTGCCACTCCTGGGCGTCAACTGAAGCCCGCCCAGGTCGATCGAACCTGGACGGGCCGTGTCGATGCTAAGTGCGCTGCGAAAGCCGGCAGAGTCGTAGGCAAGGCTACCGGCGATGGGAATCTCAAACAACCTGGCGCCAGAAAGAATAATCTGTCCCTGTTCCAAGAGAACATCATGCTGAAATTCAAGAGAACCAGAAAGACCAA
>JBBASJ010000077.1:0-6943 GCA_040399325.1 Prochlorococcaceae cyanobacterium | reverse complement strand
GCGACTGGGAATGGGCTCAGGTTGACCGCCGCAGCCAGGTGGGCCAGCTCGATGGCGCACCCGGCCGCCGCCAACCGATCCAGCACATAGGCCAGCAGGGTGGCGCCCAGCTCCTGGCGGGTGTGGGCCAAGGCCGGCTGCTGCAGGGCCTGCTCCAGCAACCGCAGCATTGGAACTAGCAGAGCCAGTTCAACTGCGAGGGGGCCCACCCCCTGCAGCTGCGACCCCAAGGGCGGCCTCGAGCAGGCCCCATCGAGCCAGGTCGGTTGCGCTGTAGGTCGCTGGGTTAGCCATGGGCGCGTGATTAATGCAGCGGATCGCTGATCACCAGCACCGAGGAGTCGAGCTGGCGCAGCAGGCGGCTGATGCGGTCACTGGCGGCGATCGGCAGGCCCGCCACCAGGCGCCGCTGCGAGCGCAGGATCACCAGGTCGTGGTTGCTGCTGGCAGCGCCAAGGGCAAGCTCCACCCCGTGGTTGGGCTCCAGCACGATCGTGACCGGCACCACGGCGGCCGAGGCGTTGGCCTGGGGGCGCCATCGCTCGAACTGGGCCCTGAGCTGGTCCACCTCGCCGCCGCTCAGGCGCGGCTCGTGCAGGTGCAGCAGGGTGATGGAGCCCCCCAGGGCCGAGGCGATGCGCTCGGCCAGCTGGAACTGCTCGAGGGCCGCAGCGGTCAGGTCCTTGACGGGCACCAGCAGGCGCTGCATGGTCGCCGGCGGCCGCAGCAGGCGCGCCACCACCAGCGGGCAATGGGTCTGGCGGCAGGTGGCATCCACCAGATCACCAAACAGCCAGCGGCCCAGGGCCGCCCCGGGCCCCATGCCCATGAGCACCAGATCGACCCCCTGCTCGAGGGCTGTGCGGGCGATGCCAGCGCCCACATCGCCGTCGACCCGCAGCAGCGGCTGGCTGGGACAGCAGCCCGGAGCCACCTCGGCCACCGCCTGATCCAGCCTGGAGCGGCCGGCACTGATTGCCGCCAGCAGCTCCTGATCGGCCAGGCCGGTGGGGTGCACCTGGCGCGGCGAGACGACCACCAACGGCAGCAGGCGGCCCTGATTGCCCGCGGAGCCGCCGCTCACCAGGCTGGCCAGGGCCATCAGATCACGCTGATGGTCGGGGTTGGCGATCGGCACGAGCACCCGCAGGGCACGCCGCACCAGGGCCAGCTGCCCGCCCTGATCGGCCGTGTAGCCAGCGGCGGCGGCGGCGGCAAGGCGCGGCATCGCCACACCGGTGAGCCAGGGGCCCAGGCTGGCGGTCACCACCATCATTGCCAGCACGCTGTTGAGCATGCGTTCATCGAGCAGGCCGCCCCGAAAGCCCACAAACGTGGCCGCCAGCGTCGCCGCCACCTGGGGCAGCGACAGCGACCACAGGGTCAGCACCTGGGGGCCGGTGTAGCGGTAGAGCTTGCCGGACCACCAGGAGGCCAGGCCCTTGGTGGCGATCAAGGTGGCGATCAACGCCACCGCAAAGGCCGAACCCACCATGGTGGCGGCAAACACCGGCACATCAAGCAGCAACCCCAGGTCGATGAAGAAGACCGGGATGAACAATGTCGCCCCGACAAACACCACCTGCTCCTTGACGCGGCCATCGGGAAGCACCGCGTTCACGGCCAGGCCAGCCAGAAAGGCGCCGACGATCTTTTCGACCCCGGCCACGCCAGCCCCCAGGGCCGCCACAAACAGGGCCAGCAGCACCGCCACGAACAGCTGGCTCTCGCTGTTGACGCTGCGCTGCACCAGCATCCGCCCGAAGCGGGTGATGAGCAGCACCACAAGGACGCCATAGACCGCCACCTTGAGCAGCAGGGCCGCCACGCTGAGCGCCGTGAGATCGCCGCGGCCCACACCCATGCACAGGGCCAGCACCAGCAGGGCCGCAATGTCGGTGAAGATCGTGCCGCCGATGGCCACCGTCACCGACTCGTCGCGCATGGCGCCGTAGCTGCGCACGATCGGGTAGCCCAGGGGCGTGTGGGAGGCCAGGATTGAGCCGATCAGCACGGCACTCAGGGCGCTGTAGCCAAAACCGAGGCCCAGGGCCATGCCACCGGCCATGGGCAGCGCGAAGGTGAGCACACCAAAGCGCAGGGACCGCTGGCGGATGCGCTGGAACTGGGCCAGATCGATCTCCAGGCCGGCGATGAACAGCAGATAGATCACCCCCACATCGGCCAGCAGCCGCACCGTGGAGCTCTCTTCTGAGAGCCAGCCCAGGGCGTGGGGCCCCAGCAACACCCCCGCCAGCAGCAGCCCCACCAGATCGGGCAGTCCCAGGCGGCGGATCAACGGTGGGACCAGCACGCTGATCGCCAGCAGCAGTGCAAAGGTGGCCAGCGGGCTCGAGGCCAGGAAAGCTGCCATGGCGTCTAGGCCGACCGGGGCCCTTTCCAGCCCGCCAGATGGGCCGCCGCGCTGGAGCGGGCCAGGGCGCGGGCGGCCGGCAGGGCCGGTTCGAGCCGCTGCGAGCTGAAGGGCGGCAGGGTGCGGCTGCGCAGCCAGGCGGCCCAGCGAAACTCATGGAAGGGGATCAACGGCGCCGCCTCGATCACCTTGTCCTTCTTGAGCTTCCAGACCAGGCTGCGGTAGGGGTCATCCTGCAGACCCAACAGATTGGGGGGCAGAACCGCAGGGTTGCGCGGCCCCAATCCGCGGCCGTCATAGAGGTACAGCCAGCCGCGCTGGTGCAGCTCCGCCAGCACCGCCGCGCGGTCATCGCTGTCAACCTGCAGGGCCACATAGCCGAAGGCGATGGCCTCGGGCTGAATCGCGATCAGGGCCCGCAGGCGGTGATGGCGGTCAACCATCCACACCGCACCGCTGCGGCTGCGCACCAGCGGCACTGGCTTGCTGGCCAGATAGTCGCGCTGCTGGGCGGGATTGTCGGCGCTGAAGTCGGCGATGCGGCTGGACACCTCGGCCAGCCCCACGCACAGCTGGGTGGGCTGCAGGCTGGCGATCGGCAGCTCGAGCAGCTCCTGATCCGGACCCGGCGGCGGTAGCGGCTGGTAGGGAGGCAGGCGCAGGGCCATGGCCGCAATCAACGCCTGAGCATCCTGGCCCAGATCCGGGCCCGAATCGGGCCACTGGCAGTCATAGGGTCAATGCTGATACCAGCTCCCATGCCTGCAGCCATCTCCGACCTGAACCAGGGCGCCGCTGGACCGATCGGTGTGCTGATCTGCGGTCACGGCAGCCGCAACCGCCTGGCCGTCGACGAATTCGCCCAGCTGGCCGAGCGGGTGCGGCAGCAGCTGGCGCCGGTGCCGGTGGCCCACGGCTATCTCGAATTCGCCCGGCCGATCCTGCGCGACGGGCTCGAGACGCTGCGCCAGCAGGGTGTGGGCCACGTGCTGGCGGTGCCGGCCATGCTGTTTGCGGCGGGCCATGCCAAGAACGACATCCCCTCGGTGCTCAACACCTATGCCGCCGAAACCGGCCTGCGGGTCGACTACGGCCGCGAGCTGGGCGTCGATCTCAAGATGATTCAGGCCGCCGGGGCCCGGGTGCGCGAGGCGCTCGATCAGGCCAACGCGCGCCAGGCGATTCCCCTGCACGACACCCTGCTGGTGGTGGTGGGCCGGGGCTCGTCGGATCCCGATGCCAACTCCAACGTGGCCAAGGTGACCCGCATGCTGGTGGAGGGCTTCGGCTTCGGCTGGGGCGAAACCCTCTACTCAGGTGTCACCTTTCCGCTGGTGGAACCGGGCCTGCGCCACGTGGTGCGCCTGGGCTTCAGGCGGGTGGTGGTGTTCCCCTATTTCCTGTTTTCGGGGGTGCTGGTGAGCCGCATCCGCCAGCACAGCGAGCGGGTGGCTGCCGACCATGCGGAGGTCGACTTTGTGCACGCCTCTTACCTGGGCGAGCACCCGCTCGTGGTGGACACCTTTGTGGAGCGGGTGCATGAGGTGGTGGCCGGCGAGACGGCCATGAACTGCTCGCTCTGCAAGTACCGGGCCCAGGTGCTGGGCTTCGAACTGGAGGTGGGCGCGCCCCAGCACAGCCACCACCACCATGTCGAAGGCCTCTGCGAGAGCTGCGATCTCTGCGAGAACGAATGCACCGGCGCCTGCCAGCCCGACGGCATCCCGATCCCCCTGGGGGGGCACAGCCATGCCCATGACCACAGCCATCACCACACCCCCTATCCCCATGCCGAGCATCCACTGGGGCCCAGCACCCTGCGCAGCCGGCGCGAGCATGAAGGGACGTGACGCCCGAAGCTGAAGCTTTGTGGGTGAAACGGGCCAGCTTGTCCGTCTCAAAGCGGCCCGGGTCTCAAGGGATTCAGCGACATCAGCCCTGCTGATCAATGGTCACATTCCCCACCGCGATCCTGTTTTCCCCAGTTCTGAGAGGGTTTTTCCACAAACAAGACGGTCTGAACCGGTGTGCAGGGGCGGATCTGGGGAATCGCATGAACTGTTCAAGCCTCGCTTGACAGGCGCCTGAGGCCCAACCAATGGCCCGGGGTGCGCCAGATGACGAGCCGCGGAAGCCTGCGCTACCAGGCAATCTCATGCTGACGCAGCTTGGTTCTGAGCTGGAATGCCCGCTTTGACGATGCCCCCGGGCGCGTGGCCTACTGATCCCATCACCCGTTGAACCACGACGTCGTTATGGGGCCTGAGCGTTTTCATCTGCAGCGCTGCATCGACCAACCACCCGCCCGCACCCACGCCAAGAGCCCCAGCGCCCGCCCGCAGAACGCTCCCCACCAACCCCGCCCCGTCGTCAGCCAGGCCCCCACCGAGGAGCAGCCGGACTCCATCAGCCTCGAAGCCGAGGTGCCCGAGGTGCTGCTCGATGGCATGCGTGAGTTTCTGGCAGGCCATCCCCACTGGGATCAGATGCAACTGATCAATTCGGCCCTGGCGAGCTTTCTGTACCAGAACGGCAGCGACGACCGTCTGGTCAGCCAGGCCTACCTGGATGGTCTGTTTCAGCGCGGCTGAACCGGCGACGCCAGGCCCAGAGCGCAAGCCAAAAAAAAGCGGGGGTGCCAGCCCCCGCCTTGAATCTCCCTTGCCCGACCCCTTGGAGGTCGCGGATTGATTGTGACCAGGGCAGCAGGCCCAGACTGTGACCGTTGACACCCCGGGCGCACAGGGTGTTCAGCCGCTGACAAAGGCCCTGGCCGCGGCCTCACAGGCCCGCCAGGTCACCGCCATCTCGGTGAGGGTGGGGCTCTGCCAGCCCGCCCGGGGCCAGCAGGCGCCATCGGTCACCAGCAGGTTGGGGGCACCCCAGCAGCGGTTCCAGGGGTCGACCACGCCGCCACTGGGGTCTGCCGCCATGCGGGCACCCCCCAGCTCATGGATGTAGTAGCCAGGCGGGGCTGCTCCCGCACTCAGGGCATGGCTGCCCTTGACCAGGGGTTCGATCAGGGGCATCACGAACAGATCCTCCAGCGGTCTGATCGTGCCGCCCGCGGCGGCCACCGCGGCGGCCATGCGGGCCTGCATGTGCCGCACCATGGCGTGCTCGTTGGCACCCCAGCGGCAGGCGATGTGGGCGCTGGGCAGGCCCCAGGCATCCCGCTGATGCCGGTTGAGGCTGACCCGGTTGGTCGCCGCCGGCAGCACCTCGCCATGGCCGATCAGAAAGCCCACCGCCTCGTGCGGACGGCGCTGCAGCGGCCGCGGCGGGTCAAAGCGCTGCAGGCCGCACCACAGGCCGTAGCCGCCCGCGAACGCTTCGCGGCTGCCGGCCTCGAGATTGACCGTGTTGGGGATGAAGCAGCTGCCGGCGCCCGAGAGTTCCAGCGGTGCCGGCGGGGCGGGCACATCGGGCAAGGAGAAGAAACGGCCGCTCGAGATGTGGTCCATCAGGTAGTGGCCCAGGGTGCCCGAGGGATCGTTGAGACCACCGCTGCGCCAGGCCGCGCTGGAGTGCAGCAGGATCCGCAGCGACTCGATCGTGGAGGCGCACAGCACCACCAGGGCGGCGGGAGTGCTGTGCTGCTCGCCGCTGGCGGCGTCGACCCAGGCAACGCTGCGGGCCCGGCCGTTGTCGCACTCCACATGGCTCACCACGGCACCGGCGCGCACCCGGGCCCTGCCGCTCGCCAGGGCCCGGGCCAGGGTGCTGCCCGGGCTGCTGTGCAGCGGCCAGCCCTCGCCGCGGGGCAGGGCGAAGCCGCGCGAGTGAATCAGGGGCAGGTCGAGCGCGTCGGCCACGGCCTGGCGCAGATGCTGCTCACCGGGCGACAGGGGCAGGGGCGGCGCATAGCTGCCATCGGGCAGCTGGGGGAGGCCATCGGCATGGCCATGCACTCCGAGCAGACGCTCGAGCCGGGTGTAGTAGGGGTCCAGCTCGGCCGTGCCGATCGGCCAGTTGACGCCACTGCCGTCGGCGTCCCCGGCCCTGAATTCAAACTCTGACAGCCGCAGGGTGATGCCGCCCCAGGTCAGGCTCTTGCCGCCCACCTGGCGGCCACGGCTCCACAGAAACGGCGCATCGACCGGGGTGGTGTAGGGGTTGCGCCGCTCGTCGACGAACAGCTCCGGGTTGTGCTTCCAGTAGCCCGGATGGTGGCCCTGCAACCGCTGCCGCCCGCTGCTGAGGCTGGCCAGCCGCCTGAGGCTGTTGAGCGGTTCGCTACCGAAGGCGCGGTTCGCCTGGCGCTGGGGCCCGGCCTCGAGCACCAGCACCTGCAGCCCGGCCTCGGCCAGCACCATGGCCGCCACCCCACCGGTGGCTCCGGAGCCCACCACCACGGCGTCGGGCACGAAGCCATCCAGATCAGCCGTCGCGGTCAAGGGCCTGACACCGATTCGGGTCTCAGCCTGACAGCCAACAGCCTGACACCCAACAGAAAACCCCGACAGGTGACCTGCCGGGGCTTTCGGGGCGTTGGTGGCGGGGGCGAGATTTGAACTCGCGACCTTCGGGTTATGAGCCCGACGAGCTACCAGGCTGCTCTACCCCGCG
>JBBASJ010000076.1:0-7007 GCA_040399325.1 Prochlorococcaceae cyanobacterium | reverse complement strand
GCATGGATGCCTTTGCCCACCAGCTGGTGACCAGCGGCTGGCTGCACAACCACGCCCGCATGTGGCTGGCGGCCTACGTGGTGCACTGGCGCCGTGTGCGCTGGCAGGCGGGGGCCCGCTGGTTTCTGCAGCACCTGCTCGATGGCGACCCCGCCAGCAACAACCTGAGCTGGCAGTGGGTGGCCAGCAGCTTCAGCCACAAGCCGTACATCTTCAACCGGGCCAACCTCGAGCGCTTTGGCGCCGGGCACCACTGCCAGGGATGCCCGGCTGCGCGCCGCTGCCCCTTTGACGCCAGCTACGAGGCTCTGGAGCAGCAGCTGTTTGCCATCACACCCACCCCGCGCCGCCGATGACCCCTGCCATGGCCCTGAAGAATCCGGTCCTTTGGATCCATGGCGAGGCGCTGGGGCCCGCCAACCCGGCGCTGCTGGCCTGGCCGGGCCGGCCGGCGGTGTTCGTGTTTGACGACGCCCTGATCGCCGCCGGCGGGCTGAGCCTCAAGCGCCTGGGGTTCCTCTACGAGTGCCTGCTGGAGCTGCCCGTGACGATCCGCCGCGGCGACGTGGCTGCCGAGGTGCTGGCCTTTGCCGCGCGGCATCAGGCCGATGGCGTGGTCACCAGCGCCGCGGTGGATCCCCGGTTCCAGCAACTGGGCCAGGCGATCGCCGACGCGCTGCCGCTCACGGTGCTGCCCGTGGAGCCGTTTGTGGCGCTCGAGACCGGGGCGCCGCAGCCTGCCGACCTGGGCCGCTTCAGCCGCTACTGGCGACGGGCCGAGCCCCTGGTCTGGAAACGGTTCAGCGATTGAGCAGTTCGTTTTCGCGGCGTTCCACCTCGTTGGGGTCGCCCAGCAGCGCCTCGCCCTCGAGCGGCGGCAGCGGTTGCGGCCTGACCTCGCCGGCGCGGCGGGGCGGTTCGAGCCAGCTGAAGCTGCTGCGCGGCGCCCTCTCGCGACACAGGGCCTCGCTCTGGCGCCGCAGGGCGCGGCGCACATCGGCGCGGGCCACAGCCGCAAAGAATTCGTCGCGACCCGCCAACCCCGAGCTGAACGGAGCCGTGCCGTTGCCGTTGAACAGCCGGGCCGGATCCACGGTCCAGCGCGGTCGGCACACACCCGCGGTGCTGGTGTCGGTGTCGACCCAGATGTGCAGGCCGTAGCCGTCGGGCTGGCTCACCACCGCCAGGCCGTCATTGGCCACCCGCCGCTGCAGCGGAAAGATCACCCAGCTGGGGCGGCGGTGGGCCGGCACGCAGGCGACCAGCAGGCTCACAAGCAGCGGTGCGACCAGCCACTGCGGCCCCACCAGCACCGGCCGGCCCCCACGGGGCAGCCACAACCTGAGCAGCGGCAACGCCTTGAACACCGACAGCAACCGACCAGAGTTGAACCCAGCTTTGCGCAGGCCATGGCCCTGACCCCGTCGTCGATGCTTCCCCTGGGGACCCCCCTGCCCCTGGAGTTGCTGCAGAACCAGCTGGTCTCAGGGGATCTCCTGCAGGTGAGCGGTAGCCCGCTGAATCTGGCTGACCTGGCCGGCAGGCCCGTGCTGGTGCTGTTCATCTGTGCCCACTGCCCCTACGTGAAGCACATCGAGCCGGAGCTCACCCGGCTGGCTGAGGCGTTCGCAGCACCGGCCCCGGGGGTCGGGCTGGCGATGCTGGCGATCGCGAGCAACAGCACGCGCAGCCACCCCGCCGACGGCCCCGAAGGGCTGCGCACCCAGGCCGAACGCTGTGGCTGGCGCTTCCCCTACCTGCTGGACCAGAGCCAGCAGGTGGCCCGCGCCTTTGCTGCCGCCTGCACCCCGGATCCCTACCTGTTTGGCTGGGATGCCGCCCAGAGATGCCACCTGCTGGCCTACAGGGGCCAGCTGGATGGCAGCCGCCCCGGCAACGACCAACCGCTCGACGGCCGCGACCTGCGCGCTGCCATCGCCGCCGTGCTCGCGGGGGCAACCCCGGCGGCCGAGCAGATCCCCTCGATCGGCTGCAACATCAAATGGCATCCGGCCTGACAGTCAGCTCTGAACACAAGCCGATCAACAGCGCGGCTTAAGGTTGGCGCCATGCAGGTGCCCCCCTTCAGCCTCAGCGAGCAGCTCAAGGAGCTCGGTGATCCCCTCGACCAGGCGGTGCTCGAGGTGTTGCGCGGCGGCCAGTACATCGGCGGGCCAGCGATCGGCATCTTTGAGCAGGCCTTTGCCGCCGCCTGCGGCGTGCCCCACGCGTTGGGCTGCAACAGCGGCACCGATGCCCTGATCCTGGCGCTGCGCGCCCTGGGCATCGGCCCCGGCGATGAGGTGATCACCGCCAGCTTCAGCTTCTTTGCCACCGCCGAAGCGATCAGCGCCGTGGGCGCCACGCCGGTGTTTGTCGATGTGGATCCGGCCAGTTACCTGATCGATCTGGATCAGGTGGAGGCCGCGATCACGCCGGCCACCAGAGCGCTGCTGCCGGTGCACCTGTTCGGCCGCCCGGTCGACATGGCGCGGGTCTGTGCGATCGCCAGCTCACGCGGCCTCAAGGTGATCGAAGACTGCGCCCAGGCCACCGGTGCCAGCTGGGACGGCAAGCCCGTGGGCAGCTGGGGCGATGCGGGCTGCTTCAGCTTCTTCCCCACCAAGAACCTGGGCGGCGCCGGCGACGGCGGCGCCGTCACCTGCCACGACCCCGCCCTGGCCCAGACCATCAAGGAGCTGGCGGTGCACGGCATGCCCCGCCGCTACCTGCACACGGCCCTGGGGTACAACAGCCGCCTCGACACGCTGCAGGCCGCGGTGCTCAACATCAAGCTGCCGCACCTGCCGCGCTGGGTTGAGCGCCGCCGCGCCATCGCCGCCAGCTATCGCCAGCAGCTGGCACCCCTGGTGGCAGGCGCCCCCGGCGCGGCGGCAACGCGACGAGCGATCGCCCTGCCCGAAGCGGGCCCCGAGGGCCACAGCTGGAACCAGTTCGTGCTGCGGGTCCCCAGTTGCCCCAACGGGGCTGCCGCCTGCAGCGGCAGCTGCACCCCCTCGAGCGACAGCGCCACCCACGGGCTGCCTGAGGCCTGCTGCCGCGACTGGCTCAAACAGCAGCTGGCCGACCTGGGTGTCAACACGATCATCTATTACCCGATCCCGATCCACCGGCAGCCCGCCTACGCCCACCTGGGCTACGGCCCCGGCTCCCTGCCGGTGACCGAGCGCCTCTGCAGCGAAGTGCTGAGCCTGCCGATCTTCCCCGAGCTCAGCAACGAGCAGCAGCAGCGCGTGATCAGCGTGCTCAACCAGCTGGTGGGTGCCGGACAACCCGTCGCCGCCTAGCGCGGCAGGGCTGCATACAGGGCCTTGAAGCGGGCCTGCTGTTGCTTGTGGTTGACGATCGGCTGGGGATAGCCGCGCCGCTCGAGGGCGCCGATGTCGCCACTGATCAGATCGGCCGTTGCCACATGGGCCAGCTCGGGCAGCCAGGTGCGCATGTACTCGCCCTCGGGGTCAAACTTGGACGCCTGGGTCGCCGGATTGAAAATGCGCAGCGGCTTGGGGTCCATGCCGCTGCTGGCGCTCCACTGCCAGCCGCCGTTGTTGGCCGCCAGGTCGCCGTCGACCAGATGACGCATGAAATGGGCCTCGCCCAGGCGCCAGTCGCAGATCAGGTCCTTGACCAGGTACGAGGCGACGATCATGCGGCAGCGGTTGTGCATCCAGCCGCTGGATGCCAGCTGGCGCATGGCTGCATCGATGATCGGCATGCCGGTGAGGCCCTGCTGCCAGGCCTCGAGGCGCACAGGGTCGTTTTCCCAGGGGAAGCGCTTCCACTGGGACCGGTAGGGCCCGCCGGCCAGCTCTGGAAAGTGAAACAACGCCTGCTGGTAGAACTCGCGCCAGGCCAGCTCCTGCTCCCAGACGCCGATGCTCGCCAGGGCTTCGGCGGCGCCGCCCAACTGGGAAACCTCGGTGCGGGCCTTCTGGGCTGCTGCCCACGCCTGGCGCGGACTGAGCGTGCCGAACTTGAGCGCCGCACTGAGGCTTGATGTGCCTGCCACCGCCGGATGGTTGCGGCCCGGCTCATACCCCCACAGCGGTGGCCGGCCTCCAGAGCAGAAGGCCGACAGCTGCTCTGCCGCCGCCGCCTCACCCGGACGGCAGGGGCACAGGTCGACGCCGGCAAAGCCATGGTCACGCCGCAGCGCCTCCAGGGCGCGCTCGCCTGCGCCCAGATCGAGTTCTGCCAAGTGCTCGGCCGACAGATCGATCAGGGAACTCGGTTCCGGCAGGGGCTCAACCCCACCCGGGGTCCCGGTCACCACCCGTTGCCAGCTGCGCCAGTAGGGCCCATAGACCCGGTAGGGCTCACCGGCGCCGGTTTTGAGCGCTTCGGGCGGAACGAGCAGCTGGTCCCAGTCGACCAGCACCCTGCGACCCACGGCCTGCAGGGCACGCGCCACGGCGCGGTCGCGCTCGCGGCCGGCCGGCTCGACATCGCGGTTCCAGGCCACCACCGTCGCCCCCAGCTGCTGGGCCAGGCGGGGCAACAGCGCGGCCGGATCCCCCTGCAGGATCAGCAGCCGGCTGCCAGCCGCACGCCAACGCGCTGCCAGCTCCACCAGGCTTTCGGCCAGAAACCACAGCCGCGCCGGCGCCATCGGCCCATGCCCTTGCGCGGCCTCGAGAATGGCCGGATCGAGCACAAACACCCCGGTCACAGCGGGGGTGGCCCGCACAGCAGCAGCGAGGCCGCGGTTATCGGCCAGGCGCAGATCGCGGCGATGCCAGAACAGCCAACGCTCGGTGCTCATTGGTGATTAGCGGCCGCGCTCAAAGGCCCAGGAGCTGTTTGGCGCGGTACCAGGCGCTGATGCTCTTGCCATCGAGATACTCGTCGCCGCTTGCCAGCAGAGCATCCAGTTCGCCGGGCTCCATCAGCAGCACCTCAAGGTCTTCGTCGTCGTCACCGGGGGGGCGTTCGCTCAGCGCGCTGAGCTCCCTGGCCAGAAAGAGGTGGATCACCTCATCCGAATAGCCCGGGCAGGGCAGCATCGCGCCCAGGCTGTCCCAACGGGCGGCGCTGTAGCCGGCCTCCTCCTGCAGTTCGCGCTGCATGGTGCCCAGCGGCGTCTCCCCGGGATCGAGGGTGCCCGCCGGAAACTCGAGCAAGCGGGCCGCCACGGCAAAGCGGTACTGCCGCAGAATCACGACGCGGCCGTCATTGAGCACCGGCACCGCCAGCGAGGCTCCGGGATGCTTGATCACCCCGAAGCTGCCCTCGACACCCATCGGCAGCTCGACCCGGTTGATCTCGAAGCGCAGCTTGCGGGCATCGAGGCTGGCCAGGGTCTCGAGATGACGCGCGGGCTCAGGTGCGGGCAATGGCGCCATCGACGACGGCCGGCCTGCAGCCAGCTTGCAAAGGTGCCCCCAGCATCGCGCAGAGGTTCATCGAAACCCAGCTGCAATCGCTTGGGTGGCACGCAGAAGGCCTGCCCAACGATGTCAGTTGGAGTGTTGGCCGGAGTGTCCATCCTGCGGGCCTGACCAGGCACTGCGCCAAGGGGAGAAGCCTGCAAGCAGCGGCATTAGACAACTGGCGTGTTGTCTGGCGTGTTTTGTCACGGCATCGCCCAAGACGTGATGGGCGGGGGATGGGAACACATGGTGCGGGACATCTTCAAGAGAGGAGACCCGATGAGGGAAGACTTGTTGAGGGGTCCGAGCCAGCCCATGAACCATCCCTGGAAGATCCGCAACACGAACAGCACCCCTGACACACGCGTGCCGTTGGAGCAGGCCCGCAATGCCCTCTCGCGGCTGGCCGATGCCGCCCACGCCGGCGAGGTGGTGACGCTCACCAAGCACGGCAGGCCCTGGGCACGGCTGACGCCTGTGGAATCGGCCGAGGTTGCACAGCGGCGGGCGTGGATCTCGATCCCTACCTGCTGATCCCACAACGGCACAAAGCCGACCTGCTGCAGCAGGTGGCCCGACAGACGGCCGCCCACCCCTGGGGCTGCGATCCTGCGGGACTGGGCGAAGAGCTGCTCGGCCAGCCCGTGCTGCTCGACACCCACGTGCTGCAGTGGTGGTGGTGCTGCCCGGGCCTGCTGTCGCCGCTGGTGCGCAGCCTGCTCAAACAGCCCGCCCAGCCGATCTGGGTGAGTGCGATCAGCCTGATGGAGCTGAGCGCCATAGCCCGCACCGCGGCCAACCTGCCCCTGCAGACTGCCCTGACGCGCGTGCAACTCGATCTGGAGGATGAGGGCCTGCCGCGGCCCGCTCGCCCAACTGGCGCTGCATGACGCGCTGTTGCTGGCCCAGGCCGAGGTGGAAAGGATGACGCTGCTAAGCGCCAACCCGGCGCTGCAAGGGCAAGCAATCAGCCCCCTTTGGTGATCCCCACAATCACGCGGGGGAGAACTCCAGCTAGAGCGTTGTCCTCAAACCGGCAATCGCAGCCAGGGGCTCCACCACAAACCCCCGCTGGCGCCACAGCGGGTGCGGGAGCTGCAGGGCTGGGGTTGCGGCGGTGGCGGGCAGATCCAGTTGCAGATGGCCCCACCACAGCCAGTCCAGGTCGAGGCTGCGCGGTCCCCAGTGCTCTCGCTCAGTCACTGGGGGGCGTCCAAAGCGGCTCTCGAGCTGCTGCAACCCCTGCAAAAGCTGCAGTGCTGCAACGGGAGATGGCTGGGCAGGCGATGCCGAGCAGGGGAGCTCCACCAGGAGCGCCCCATTCACGTAGTCGTTCTGATCCGCAGGGCCGCCAACCGGTGCGGTCTGCTGCAGCGGTGACCAGCGAAAGCGCAACGCTGTTGGGGCTCCCGACCAGTCTTGGACTGCCTGCTCCAGCAGCGGACGCACCATGAGCAGGGTGTCGGCGGGCTCACCGGCAGGGCTGGGGAGGTTGGCTCCCAGGGCGATCGCCAGGGTGTGCGGGCGCTGCAGGGCCTGGGCGACAGCGGCTGCCAGGCAGCTCAGCTGCCCGTTCAGCTGCCTGTCGTCCTGATCAGCGAGACTGACGCGCACTGC
>JBBASJ010000075.1:0-7174 GCA_040399325.1 Prochlorococcaceae cyanobacterium | reverse complement strand
CTGCCCCTCGACCCACGACCGGGGCTGGGGGTGCCAGACTGCCGGCCACGCGGGCCTGATCCGGATGTTTGCGCTCTCGGGTTACGACGCCTTTCTCGGCTTCCTGCTGATCTCAGCAGCGGTGCCGATCCTGGCGCTCGTCACCAACAAGCTGCTCTCACCGAAGAGCCGCGCCGGTGAGCGCGAGCTCACCTATGAATCGGGAATGGAGCCGATCGGCGGCGCCTGGATTCAGTTCAACATCCGCTATTACATGTTTGCGCTGGTCTTCGTCATTTTCGACGTGGAGACCGTGTTCCTTTATCCCTGGGCTGTGGCCTTCCACCGCCTGGGACTGCTGGCCTTCATCGAGGCCCTCATCTTCATCGCCATCCTGGTGGTGGCCCTGGCCTATGCCTGGCGCAAGGGCGCCCTCGAGTGGAGCTGACGGACCTGACGCCATGACCCAGACCCCTTCACCCGGCATCAACGCCCTGCGCGACCTGCGTGAGGCCAGCTGCAGTCCCGTGGGTGCCCCCAAGGTCACTTCGGATCTCTCCGAGAACGTGATCCTCACCACGCTCGATGACCTGCACAACTGGGCCCGGCTGAGCAGCCTCTGGCCGCTGCTGTACGGCACGGCCTGCTGCTTCATCGAATTCGCAGCCCTGATCGGCTCACGCTTCGATTTTGACCGTTTTGGCCTGGTGCCCCGCTCCAGCCCACGCCAGGCCGACCTGCTGATCGTGGCCGGCACGGTCACCATGAAGATGGCGCCAGCTCTGGTGCGTCTTTACGAGCAGATGCCCGAGCCCAAATACGTGATCGCCATGGGCGCCTGCACGATCACCGGCGGCATGTTCAGCGCCGACTCGACCACCGCCGTGCGCGGCGTCGACAAGTTGATTCCGGTCGATCTCTATTTGCCCGGCTGCCCGCCGCGCCCGGAGGCGATCTTCGATGCGGTGATCAAGCTGCGCAAAAAGGTGGGCAATGAGGCCCTGGCCGAGCGGGGCAACCTGTTGCCGACTCACCGCTACTGCACCGTGGCCCATCAGATGAAGGCCGTTGAGCCGATCGTGACCGGTGCCTACCTCGAGGCCGAAACCCAGCGCAAGGCCCTGGCCGCAGCCGCCGCCCTGCCACTGGGCAGCGCTGCTGAACCAGCTGCTGTGGCCATGGATGCCGCCCAAGCCTGACGCCGCCCAAGCCTGACGCCACTCACCGATCGCCATGCCAGAAGCCCAGGATCCCGCAGCGCAGCCAACAGCCGCGCAGCCAGCAGCTGCCAACCAGCCCCAGGCTCCCCAGCCCGGCCCGGTGAGCCAGTGGCTCAGCAGCCAGGGCTTTGGCCATGCGGTGTTGCCCTTGGATCACCTGGGTGTCGAGGTGATTGGTGTGGAGCCGGTGTTTCTGCCGGTGATCGCCACGGCTCTCAAAGCCTGGGGTTTTGATTACCTGCAATGCCAGGGCGGCTACGACGAGGGGCCCGGCGGCAATCTGGTGAGCTTCTACCACCTGGTGAAACTGGCGGCCCTGGCCGACCGGGCCGCTGCAAACCAGACGATTCCGTCAGATCTGAAGCCCGAGGAGGTCCGCCTCAAGGTTTTCCTCCCCCGCGAGGGTGATCTGACGATTCCCAGCCTCTACGGGGTGTTTCGCGGTGCCGACTGGCAGGAGCGCGAGACCTTCGACATGTATGGCATCGTCTACGAAGGGCACCCCCACCCCAAGCGCCTGCTGATGCCCGAAGACTGGAAGGGCTACCCCCTGCGCAAGGACTATGTGCAGCCCGATTTCTACGAAATGCAGGATGCCTATTGAGTCGGGCGCACTGAACCAGGTCTCCTGGCTCGGGTTTACTGCGTTTTGAGCGTTTTTTTGTAGAACCGCAGGACTGCGATCGCCAGGCTGCGGGGGTCGTGGCGCAGGGTGGCCGTTGGCCGGGCCCCTTGCAGGGGGGCCTGCATGACCTCGTAGCCCTGCCGGTTCAGTTCGCGGGCATCGCAGCTCACGGGTTCGGCCCCGGTCTGCCGGTAACGCGCCAGCAGGGGCGAGTCGCTGGGGCCCATGGGCTCCTGGGCCAGCACGGCGGTGAACAGACGCTGCTGCACCCCCAGGGTGGCCAGCTGGGCTTCGATGGCCCGCAGATGGCCGCTCACATCGAGACCGTCGGTCTCACCGGGTTGGGTCATCAGGTTGCAGATGTACAGCCGCGGCGCCTTGCTGCGGCTGATCGCCGTGACCAGCTCGGGCACCAGCAGGTTGGGCAGCAGCGAGGTGTACAGGCTTCCGGGCCCCAGGATGATCAGGTCGGCGTTGGCGATCGCTTCGATCGCCCGGGGCAGGGCCGGCGGGCGTTCGGGAATGCAGCCCAGCCGCACGATCGGGCTGGTGGCCCTGCCGATGGCCGACTCGCCTTCGATGCGGCTGCCGTTTTCGAGCTCGGCCCAGAGCCGCACATCGGCGGTGGTGGCGGGCACCACCTGGCCCTGCACCGCCAGCACCCGGCTGCTGGCGGTGATCGCCGATTCAAGATTGCCGGTGATGGCCGTCAGGGCCGAGAGAAACAAGTTGCCGAAGCTGTGCCCCTCGAGCCCGCTGCCGGCCTTGAAGCGGTACTGGAACAGGCGGGTGAGCAGGGGCTCTTCGCGGGCCAGGGCGGCCAGGCAGTTGCGGATGTCACCCGGGGGCTGCACCCCCAGCTCCCGGCGCAGCACGCCACTGCTGCCGCCGTCATCGGCCACGGTGACGATGGCCGTGAGGTTGGAGCTGTAGCGCTTGAGCCCGCTCAGCAGGGTCGAGAGGCCCGTTCCACCGCCGATCGCCACGATGCTGGGCCCCCGGTTCAGGCGTCCCTGGGCCAGCAGGGCATCGACCAGCAGCGTGTCTTTTTCAGGCGCCAGGGCTTGCTGAATCGAGCTGAAGCTGCGGCTCTGGCCCCACAGCACCAGACCGGCCCCGATCACGAGCACCAGAGGTCCGGTGATCCCGCGCGGCATCACCTGGGTGATCATGCCCAGCAGCCAGTCGATCGACTCGAGAATCCAGTAGATCGGTTTGAGGTCGGCCCAGACGGCCGCCCCCAGCAGGGCCATCACCAGCCCCAACCCGGAGGTGAGCACCCAGCGCTTGACCACCAGGCCGGGCCGCAACCAGCGGGCTGCCCGGCGTGAACGGCTCACCAGATCCCGTTGGCGAACAGCGCTGCGCTGCAGTCGGCGGCGCAGCGTCGGCCGGCGGGCAGAGTGGTTGGGACCGTTGCCGCTCAAAGGCCGTGCGTGGGACGCTGCAGATCTCGGCAGAACTGTACGGATGATTCGCCAGGCCGACCTGCCGCCCGTCGCCGAAATGGTCGACCTGACCATGCGCTGGGGATCGAAGCCCGTGCTCGATCAGGTCAACCTCACCATCCAGCCGGGTGAGCGGATCGTGGTGGTCGGCCCGTCGGGTGCCGGCAAATCAACGATCCTGCGGGTGCTGGCCGGGTTGCAGCTGCCCACCGGCGGCAACCTCAGGCTCCACGGTGTGCCCCAGACCTACCTGCGTCTGGACCAGCGGCACCCCCCCGACGTGCGCCTGGTGTTTCAGAACCCGGCGCTGCTGGGTTCGCTGACGGTGCGCGAAAACGTCGGCTTTTTGCTGTACCGCCACAGCCGCCTGCCTGAGGGCGAGATCCGCCAGCGGGTGTCCCAGGCCCTCGAGGCCGTGGGCCTGGCCGGCACCGACGAGCTCTTCCCCGGGCAGCTCAGCGGTGGCATGCAGAAGCGGGTCAGCTTCGCGCGGGCGCTGATCGACGATCCCGCCAAGCAGGACCACGAGGTGCCCTTGCTGTTGTTTGACGAGCCGACCGCCGGTCTGGACCCCGTGGCCTGCACCCGCATCGAGGATCTGATCGTGCGCACCACTGAAATGGCCCAGGGCAGCTCGGTCGTCGTCAGCCATGTGATGAGCACGATCGAGCGCTCGGGTGAGCGGCTGCTGCTGCTTTATGAAGGCAAATTTCGCTGGAGTGGCTCAGTCGACGCGTTCCACAGCTGCGACAACCCCTATGTGGTGCAGTTCCGAACAGGTAGTCTGCGCGGACCGATGCAGCCTGCTGAGCTCTAGACGATGCGCCGCAGTGTTCGTGAAGCATTGGTTGGTTTTTCGTTGCTGGCGGCCGTCGCCAGCGCCGTCGGCCTGTCGTTCTGGCTCCGGGGCATCACCATCTCCAGCCGCAACTGGCGTGTGCAGGCCCGCTTTGAAAATGCCGGCGGTCTGGCCGAGCGCTCACCGGTGGTGTTCCGCGGGGTGATGGTCGGCAGCGTCCAGAGCATCCGCGTCACACCCCAGGCGGTTTTGGCCGAACTGGAGATCACCGACCCCACCCTGATTTTGGCCCGGCCCACCTATGCCGAGGTGGGTCAGGCCTCGCTGCTGGGCGGCACGGCCCAGGTCTCCCTGGTGAGCCTGGGCAAGCCAGTGCCCACTGGCACCGCCGGTCCGCGCGACCCCAGGTGCAACAACGCTCTGGTGGTCTGCCCCCGCTCCCAGATCCTGGGGCAGGCCACGCCCAGTCTCGAGAGTGTGCTGGGCAGCATGCAGCGCCTGCTCGACGACGCCGAGCGCCAGAATCTCGTCACCGACATCGCCACCACCGTGCGCACCTTTGATCGCGCCGCCAAGGAGGCTTCGGTGTTCCTCAAGGACGGCCAGCTGCTGGTGCGCAACATCGACGGGTCGGTGCGCAGGGTCAATCCGATCCTGGCCAATCTCGATGCCACCAGCCTGCACATCCGCAACCTGACCGCCGCCCTCGACAATCCCAAGACCATCTCTGAGCTCCAGAGCACCGTCGCCAATGCCGAAAAGCTCACCGCCCGCTGGGATGCGGTCGGTGGCGACGTCAAGAAGCTGACCAGCGACGAGCAGTTCATGAACGGCCTGCGCAGCGTCGCTGTCGGGCTGGGCAAGTTCTTCGACGAGCTGTACCCGGGGCGGGCCGCGGCTAGACCCCGCTGATCGCCTCCATGGCGATCGCGGCGATGGCCTGATCGCTGGCCTTGGGCAGCTGTACGTATTTGCCACCGGCGGCTTCGGCCAGCTCCTTGCCCATGCCGCTGCCGATGAACTTGCGCTCGGTGTCGATCACCAGCAGCCTGATGCCCAGGGCGCGGTATCTGCTGGCCACTTGCTTGACCTCCTCCTTGAGGTCGGGCGCCTGCTCGCCCTCAAGCTGCGGTTGTCCCAGGGAACGGCTCAGGGGCACGTTGCCGCGGCCGTCGGTGATCGCCACCACCACCACCTGACCCAGATCGCCGGTGGCCAGGGCGTTGGCCCCCACCCGGGCGGCCTGCGAGAGGCCGTGGGCCAGGGGTGAGCCGCCGCCGCAGGGCATCGATTCGAGGCGCCGGCGCGCCGCGGTGATCGAGCGCGTCGGCGGCAGCAGCACCTCGGCCTGCTCGCCCCTGAACGGGATCAGGGCCACTTCGTCGCGGTTCTCGTAGGCCTCGGTGAGCAGGCGGATCACGGCGCCCTTGGCGCTCTGCATGCGGTTGAGCGCCATCGAGCCGCTGGCATCCACCAGAAAGATCACCAGGGCCCCGGCCTTGCGCTGCAGCTGCTTGGCGCGCAGATCGCCGTCTTCGACGATCACCGTGCGGTGGGGCTGGCGCTCGCGTCGGCTCTTCTGATACGGCGCCGCCGCCCGCAGGGTGGCGTCGACCGCGATGCGCTTGACCGGACCGCGGGGCAGCATCGGCTTCACGTAGCGCCCCCGCGAGTCGCTGAACACCACGGCGCGGCTGCCGCTGCCGCCGGTCTTGGCCTTGGCGGCACCGAACAGCAGCAGATCGGGGTCGATCGCCACGGCCTCGGGGTCGAGCATGAACTCCTCGGGCACCTGGGGTGGTGCCTGGTCCTCGGGGGTCTCGGGCTCGTCCTGGTCTTGCTCGTCTTCGGGCTCCTCGGGCTCGTTGTCGGGTTCCTGGGGCTCTTCGGGTGGTTGCTCGCCCTGGGGCGGCGGTGGCGGCGGCGGTGGTTCGAGCGGCTGGTCGGGGTCGGGCGGTGGCAGCTGCAGGGCCCGCGGGGCGATCACCAGGCGCACGGCCACCTGCAGGTCCTCGGCTTCGACCCTGTCGCGGCCGCTCAGGGCGGCATGGGCGCGGGCCACCCGCACCGCATACAGCTCGCTGCGGTGCCCCTCGACCCCGCCGCGCAGGGCCTCGGTCACCAGATAGGCGATCTGCTCGCGGGCGATCTGCACATCCGGCAGCCACTGGCGCGCCAGCAGCAGCTGGGTGGCCAGGGCGTCGGTCTCCTCCTGCCAGCGGGCGCCAAAGGCCTGGCTCGACTCGGCATGACCCATGGCGCTGCGGGTGATCGCGACGCGCTGATCGAGCTCGAGCACCTGGTTGGCGCTCAGGCAGATCGCAAAGCGATCCAGCAGGTGATCGCGCACGGCCCCCTCCTCGGGGTTGTAGGTGGCGATCAGCAGGCAGCGGCAGGGGTGCGCGAGGCTCAGCCCCTCGCGCTCGATCCGGTTCTCGCCGCTGCCCACCGCCGCCAGCAGCAGGTTGGTGATGTTGTCGTCGAGCAGGTTGAGTTCATCGACGTACAGCACACCGCGGTGGGCCTCGGCCAGCAGGCCCGGTTGAAACACGGCCTGGCCGCTGGCCAGCGAGGCGGTCACATCGACCGAGCCCAGCAGCCGGTCTTCGGTGATGCCCAGCGGCACCTGCACAAACGGAGCCGGAATCACCCGGGTGGGCAGCAGGCCTCCCATGGCGCTGTCACCCGGGGTGGCGCCTGAGGGGTCGGCCCCGAGCGCGATCAGGCGGGTCTGGGTCGCCTCGTCCCACTCGTCTGGGCGTTGCGGGTCCAGGTTGAGGCCCACCGGCATGGTGGCTCCAGGCCCAGTGCTGCTGCCCAGATCGAGCACATCGATCGGCGGCAGCAGGGCATGCAGACCGCGCGCCAGCACCGACTTGCCGGTGCCGCGCCCGCCGGCGATCACCACGCCGCCCAGGCCGGGGTCGACCGCGGCCAGCAACAGGGCCAGCTTGAGCGTGCCGTGACCGGTGATCGCTGCCAGCGGAAAGGCGCGGCTGGCTGCAGTACTGCCGCTTGCAACCATGGAGTCAGTGGCCCGGGCCCGTCGCAGTGCGCGTCAGTCTCGCTGATCAGGACGACAGGCAGCTGAACGGGCAGCTGA
>JBBASJ010000074.1:0-7269 GCA_040399325.1 Prochlorococcaceae cyanobacterium | reverse complement strand
TGCGGCGCGCGCCCTACAGCGATCGTCATGGGTAGAGCGAAACACCCGGCGATGGTACCAACGTTGCGCGGCGCTCCGTGGCCGATTGCAACGGGCCGACATCCCTTGTTGGATCTGGGTTTTAGGTATTTCTTCCGATTCTGGGCCTGGCCCCCTGGGCGATCCTGAGGCAGCGGGCGGCAAGATGGCCTCCTTCTCCACTTCTGTGCAATGGCCAGCAGTGCCACGGCAGCCCAGCCACCTCAGCAGGGTTCGGATCAACAGGTTCTCGAGCAGCCGGTGCTCGGTTCGCGTCGTCTGTCCAATGTGCTGGTGGCCCTCGTGGTCAGCACCGGCGGCCTCGGGTTCCTGCTCACCAGCGCTTCGAGCCGGCTCGGCCTCGATCTGTTGCCGATCGGTCACCCGGCCGCGCTCGAATGGGTGCCCCAGGGTCTGGTGATGGGCCTCTATGGCGTCGCTGCCCTGCTGCTGTCGACCTATCTGTGGGCCGTGATCGCCATTGACGTGGGTGCCGGCAGCAACCGTTTTGACCTGGACAGCGGGGAGGCCACCATCAGCCGGCGTGGGTTCCGCAGCCGTATCGACGTCAGCATCCCCCTGACCCAGATCCAGGCCGTCAAGGTGGAGGTGCGCGACGGCCTTAATCCGCGTCGGCGCCTGGCTCTGCGGGTGCAGGGCCGCCGCGACATGCCCCTGACCCGGGTTGGCGAACCCATGCCCCTGGCCGAACTGGAACTCGGTGGCGCCAGGCTGGCCCGGTTTCTGGGCGTTCCCCTCGAGGGTCTGTGATGGCCCGCTGGTTGCTTGCCCTGGTGCTGCTGCTGGCACCGTTGGGACTCTCGGCCTGCAGCGCCGAAGGTGGATCCAGGCCCCAGGGTTGCGGGGCTGCGGGCGTGGCCTGTCTGCAGGGCTCGGCCCTGGTGGCCCTGGAGACCGGCAAGGGCACCGTGCAGATTCAGCTCGATGGTGCGGCGGCTCCCCTCACCGCCGGCAACTTCGTCGATCTCGTCAACCGCGGCACCTACAACGGCACGGTGTTCCACCGGGTTGTGCGCGAACCGGTGCCCTTCGTGGTGCAGGGCGGTGATCCCCAGACCGCCAATCCCAAGGTGAGCCCCACCCAGTACGGCATGGGCAACTACCTGGATCCGGTCAGTGGCCAGAGTCGCCTGATCCCGCTTGAACTCAAGCTCACCAAGGAGGAGACGCCCCGCTACGGCGAGCAACTCACGGCACCGGGCATCACGCGCCAGCTGGCCCTGGTGCACCAGCGTGGGGCGGTGGCCATGGCCCGCTCCAGCGATCCCAACTCGGCCAGTGCGCAGTTCTACATCGCGCTTCAGGCCCTGCCTGAGCTCGACGGCCGTTATGCGGTCTTCGGCCGTGTGGTGCAGGGCATGGACGTGGTCGACCGCATCCAGCAGGGCGACAAACTGCTCAAGGCCCGGGTGCTCGAAGGGGGAACCCTGGTGCAGGCCAGGCCTTAGGCCGGCACCCGCTTGTCGAGGCGGGTGGTCTTGAGCAGCTCGGTGTTGACGCCGGAGGCCCGCTCCAGGGCCACCTTGCCGGTGCGCGCGATCTCGAGGATGCCGTAGGGCTCCATCAACCGTTCGAGCGCCACGAGCTTGCCGGGGTCTCCCACCACCTCGAGGGTCAGGGCCTCGTCGGCCACGTCGACCACCTTGGCTCTGAACACAGTCACCAGCTCGAGGATGGCGCTGCGCTGCTGGGCCGGCGCCGCCACCTTGAGCAGCATCAGCTCCCGCTCGACCGCCGGAATCGTCGACAGGTCGATCACACCGAGCACGTTGACCAGCTTGTCGAGCTGTTTGGTCATCTGCTCGAGGGTGCGGTCATCGCCCTCGACCACCATGGTGAGCCGTGACATGCCGCCCTTTTCAGCGGGTCCCACGGCCAGGCTCTCGATGTTGAAGCCGCGGCGCGCGAACAGTCCCGAGATGCGGCTGAGCGCGCCGGATTCGTCCTCAACCAGCACCGAGAGGGTGTGCTTCATGGAGCAGACCGCCGCTGACCACAACAGATCAACCAAAGGTACGCGTCAGCCAGCGCAGCAGCAGCCGATTGAAAGGATCGGGCGCTTCGTCGTGGGGGCAGTGGCCGCAGTGGGGCAGCACGGCCAGCTCAGAGCCGGGCTGCAGGACCTGGCACTGGCCCGACACCTCCAGTGGCACCAGGCGGTCGGCTGCCCCCCAGATCAGCAGCAGCGGTTGCTGCAGCCGGGGCAGCAGGGCGCGGGCGGTGGCCTGCCAGGGGCGCAGGGCCATGGCCGTGCTCATGGCACGCAGACTGCGCACCGCCGTGGGCCGCAGGGCGGGGCGAGCGATCAGGCGGCGCAGCTGGCGATCGCCCAGCACCGGGCTGCTGTAGGCCAGCTGGATGCCCAGCTCCAGCAGGGGTGAGCGTGCCAGCAGGGGCACAATCAGCTCGAGCGGCAGCAACCGGCACAGCAGCGTCACCACAGCGCGCCAGAGGCGGCGCAACCATGGAGCCCGCCGGCCGGGCCGTCGCGGCGCCCGCAGCAGGCTGGGGTCGGCCAGGGGGGCTGCCACCACGGCCCGCACCCAGCGCGGCGCAAACACCGCGCAGCTGAGTGCCACAAGCCCGCCCAGCGAATGGCCCACCAGCACCACCGGTTGCTGCACCACCTGTGCCGCAAAGGCCTGCACTTGCCGTGCCCAGAGCCGGTTGTCGAGGGCGCGGCCCCGCCGCAGGCCCGGTTGGCTCGAGGCGCCGAACCCGATCAGATCCAGGCCAAAGACACACCAGCCGGCGGCGGCCAGCGGGGCCGCCGTGTGGCGCCAGTGGCCGCTGCTGGTGCCAAAGCCATGCAGCAGCAGCAGGGCAGGGGCGTCGATGTCACCCAGCACCTGCCAGTGACACTGGAAGCCCTGCCACTGCCAGAGCTGGGCTTCGCCCCAGTGGGGTGAGGCGTCAGGCTGGGAGGTGCTGGAGTTCACCGGCGGCTGTGACGACTGCGGCAGCAGATCACTATTGCGAAGGGGCGGCCCGGCTGCGGCTGGGGAGCGGGTTCTTTCGCGCCGAATCGCGCCCCGCCCGCGACCTGGGTGTGTTGCTGCTGGCTGACCTCGTGGCCGCGCGCCAGGCTGCTGCGGGTGCCGCTGAACCGGTCGCCGTGCTCGATGCCATGGCGGGGTGCGGCATCCGGGCCCTGCGCTTCGGTCTTGAGGCCATGCCGGCGGGCAGCGTGCTCTGGGTCAACGATGCCGACCCCGATCGGCTGCCCTTGCTGGAGGCCAACCTGGCCCCCCTGGCGGCCAGCGGCCCTGCGCCCCAGATCACGACCCAGATCACGGCCCAGACCGCCCAGCAGCTGCTGGCCGCCGCGCTGGTGCAGCGCCGCCGCTTTGATCTGATCGATCTCGATGCTTTCGGCTGCCCCAGCGACCTGGTGCCGCTGGCACTCGAGGCGGTCAGGGTCGGCGGTCTGCTGTATGTGGCCAGCACCGACGGCCGTTCGCCCACGGGCCACGACCGGCGTGGGGCCCTGCGCCAGCTGGGTGCGGCGGCCCGGGCCCATCCGGCCAGCTGGGAGCTGGCCCTGCGCCTGCAGCTGGGGGTGATCGCCCGCGCAGCCTGGGCCCAGGGGCGAGGCATCCAAGCGGTGCTCAGCTTCAGCGAGGGCCGCACCTTTCGCACGGCGGTGCGGCTGCAGGCGCGCCCCGCAGCGCCGGGTCTGCAGCAGCTCGGCCTGTTGGCCCATTGCCATGGCTGCGGTGATCAGCAGGTGCAGCCGTTGCTGCAGTTGCGGCGCTGGTCGCGCTGCCGCTGCCCGGGCGAGGAGCCGCCGCTGGCCATCAGTGGACCGCTGTGGATCGGCCCGTTGCAGGATCCGGATGTGCTGGCGCGTCTGCTGCAGCGGGCCGAGCAGCCCCCGGAGTCGGTGGCCGGGCCCTGGCTGGGCCACCCGGGCCGCCGGTTGCTGCAGCGGCTGGTGACCGATGCAGCCGATCTGCCCCGCTGCTGGCCGACCAGTGCGATCGCCCGCTGCCTGGGGGGCGGCCCGCCGCCCCTGATGGCGTTGGTGCAGGCCCTGCGGCAGCGTGGTTACCGGGCTGCCGCCAGCGGTGTGATGCCCTCCCAGGTGCGCAGCGATGCCCCCTGGAGTCTCATTTTGGAGGTGGCGAGCGGGCTGGCCCTGGCCCAGGACTGCTAGATAGGTAGCCACCAACGACAGGTCCAGGTCCATGGCCTCAGAAATCTTCGGCACTGCAGCTCTCTTCTGGGTGCTGATTCCCGTGGGTCTGGCCGGTGGGGCGTTGCTGCTGAAGCTGCTCAAGGATTGAGGCCCATTGAGGCCCACGCGCCGGGGGGGCGGACCCCTAGGCTCAGGCCGCTTGTGAAACGGTCGGCATGCAGCTCCTGGTCGTCGGTGGCACCGGAACCCTCGGCCGGCAGATCGTGCGCAGGGCCCTTGACCAGGGTCACCAGGTGCGGTGCATGGTGCGCACGCCTCGCAAAGCCGCCTTTCTGACCGAATGGGGGTGCGAGCTCACCCGCGGTGACCTGCTCGAGCCCGCCAGCCTCGACTATGCGCTGGAGGGCCAGGAGGCCCTCATCGATGCCGCCACGGCCCGGGCCACCGATCCCGGCAGCGCCTATGCCATCGACTGGACGGGCAAGCAGAACCTGTTTGCCGCCGCCCGCCGTGCCCAGGTCAGGCGGGTGGTGTTTCTGTCGCTGCTGGGGGCGGCCCAGCATCCCGATGTGCCACTGATGGACATCAAGGCCTGCACCGAGCAATGGCTGGCGGCCTCCGATCTTGACTACACGATCCTGCAGGGTGTTGCCTTCATGCAGGGATTGATCAGCCAGTTTGCGATTCCCGTGCTGGAGTCGCAGACGGTGTGGGTCAGCGGCTCGCCCACACCTCTGGCCTACATGAACACCCAGGACGTGGCCCGGTTTGCCGTGGCGGCCCTGGAGCGACCCGAGACCGTGCGCCGCAGTTTTGCGGTGGTGGGCCCTCGGGCCTGGACCACCGGCGAAATCACCCAGCTCTGTGAACGGCTCAGCGGCAAGGAGGGCCGGGTGGTGCGGGTGCCGCCCGTTCTGCTCAAGGCCATGCAGGCGGTGGCCAGCTTCTTTGAGCCGACGGTCAACATCGCCGAGCGTCTGGCCTTCGCCGAGGTCACCGGTGGCGGCGCCGCCCTCAACGCGCCGATGGACGAGACCTATGCGGCCTTTGGTCTCGACCCCGCCGAAACCACGGATCTGGAGTCGTACCTCAGGGAGTACTACGACACGATCCTGAAGCGCCTGCGGGAGATGGAGGCCGATCTCGACAAAGACGCCAAGAAGAAGCTGCCGTTCTGAGGCTTGCGCGGTCCGCCAGTGCGTCTGTACTATAGAAAAAGTCTCGATCGCTGCTGCCTGTGTCTGTTGCCCAGATCAAGAACCTGCAGCGGCGCCTCGCCAACCTCGAGCAGGAAGCAACCGAGGAAGTGACCCGCGCCAGCGGCCACGAGCTCTGGCAGTCGCTTGGTTTTGATGCCCTCGACAGCATTGAGGACCCCGAACTCAGGGCGCGGGCCAACTACTACTACGGCCAGTTGCAGACGGTGCGGGAGCTCAAGGCTTCGATCGGCTGAGGGGTGCCGGTACCAGGCCACCGACATCACGCTTCTTGTACCAATGCCGGCTGGGCAGAGAAGTTGCCATAACCTCCCTGGCCATGGGTAGCCCGATCAGCAAGGATCTTTTTCTGGAGCGCGCCCAGGCGCGATTCGGAGCGTTGTACGACTACAGCGAGATCCTGTACAAGAGCTACAAGACCCCGATCAAGATCCGCTGCACCGAGCACCCGGTCAAGCAGATCTCGATCACCCCCGAAAAGCACCTTCAGACCACAGGTGGCTGCAAGTTCTGTCTGCGCGCCATGCGGATCAACGCCCTCGAGCGCGAGCTCAACCGCGCCCCCTACGGCGATCGGCGGGAAGCCCCCCTACCCACCACCGCCCCCCTGGCCTGACTTTCCGCCGCCGGCGCGGCCGCCCCGGCCCGGTGAATGTGGCAGCCGCTGCAGCCGTGCAAGCTCCTGTGCGTCGACCTCGCGCCAGCAGCCCGGCTGCAGGCCCGCCCAGCTCAGGGGGGCTTGGCCGTCATTGAGATCGATCGCCATGCGGATCAGCCGCAGGGTCGGTAGCCCGACGGCGGCGGTCATGCGCCGCACCTGACGGTTGCGGCCCTCGCGCAGCGCGATCGTGATCCAGCTGGTGGGGATCAGGCGGCGCTGGCGAATCGGGGGGATGCGCTCGGCAATGCCGGCATGGGTGATGGCGTCGTCGTCGAGAACCTGCACCTGGGCCGGCAGGGTGCGCTGCCCCTGGATCACCACCCCCTCACGCAGCTGCTGCAGGGCCTCGGGGCAGGCCGGCGCATCGCCTTCGACCTGGACCCAGTAGGTGCGCCAGTGGCCGAACGCCGGATCGGTGAGGCGCTGTTGCAACGTCCCGTCGGCGGTGAGCAGCAGCAGCCCTTCGCTGTCGGCATCGAGCCGGCCCGCGGCATAGACCCCCGGCACGGCGATGTACTCGGCCAGGGTCTGCCAGCGGCTGCCCGGTTCGGGTGTGAACTGGCTCAGCACCCCGTAGGGCTTGTGAAACAACAGGCTCGTCACGGGCGTCGACCTTTAAGCTGACTTGACGATGTCATCAGGTTCAGGCATACGGCCGCATGATCGAAACCTCCGGCGTGATTGAAAAGGAGCAGGGCAACGGGTTTTACCTGGTCACCCTCGAGCAGCCGGCTGGTCACCAGTGCCTCTGCCGCGCAGCCGGCAAGCTCACCAAGTTCCGCATCAAGCTGCTGGCCGGCGACAAGGTGCTCGTCGAGATCAGCCCCTATGACCTGACCCGCGGCCGCATCACCTACCGCGAGCGCAACGCCGGAGCCACCGGGCCCAGGCCCGGCGGCAACCGCCCGGGTGGCCCCAGGCGCCGCTGAGGTTCACCAGGGTTGCCTCGCTGATCAGGCGGGAACGCCGACCAGGGCCTCGATCGCCGCTTTGAAAGTGCTGCGCTGCTTGACGCCGCGGAAGGTCTCTGTGAGCTCCTTGTTGAAGAACAGCTGCACCGTGGGGGTGCCGGTGACGCCGGCCTGTACGGCGATCTCCTGGTCGGCCTCGATGTCGATCTCGACCCCCTGGGCAGCCCCGCCCAGCTCCTCGAGCACCCGCTTGAGCTGGGGCTTGAGCACATGGCAGGGGCCGCAGGTGGGTGAGGTGTAGAC
>JBBASJ010000073.1:5748-7593 GCA_040399325.1 Prochlorococcaceae cyanobacterium | reverse complement strand
CCGGTCACCCGCTTCAGACTTGACGTAACGCATTCAGTTGCAAGACCGGTTGCAAGCCAAGTGGCTGGCGAACCGTTCAGGTGCGGGGTTTGATCAGCTGCAGCACCTGGGGGCTGCGACCGGCCAGGCGACGTTCGCAATCGAGCGACGCCAGGATCAGCTTGGCCGCGCCGCTGATGTCGCCCTGCTCTGCTGCTGCGCGGGCCTGAAGATCGCAGTCTGCAATCCGGCGCTCGAGCTGTTGATCGTCTGCCATCACAGGCACAGGCTTGCGGGGATGCTGACGCAACAACGGTGATGTCTGCTGTGATGTCAGCGGGGATCGCTGCGGCGATGTCTGCAATGCCGGCATCTGGTTGGCAGGATTGTCTTCAGATTGTCCCAAAAGGACAGAAGCGATTCAACAACAACAAACCCGGCTCAGGTGCCGGGCTCCTCACAATTGCCTCCCAGGGCATCGATCTGACGACGCAGATCGGCCGAGCGAAGCTGATCGCCGCGGGTGAGGGCGACAGCCAGGGCGAACTCCAGTTTTTCAAGCTGGTGTTCGCCGGCGGTGTCACCGCCCTCAACGACCGAGGCTCCCTGGCCGGGCCTGGCGAGGCAAGGTCCCAACCGACCCTGGCGTGACGCTGCCTGCGGCTGATGGGCAGACTGGGGGTAAGCCATGGTTGACTTTCTTTTCATTCTGCCACCACTGACCAGGGGGCGAAGGTTAAGGGCTGTATTGGGAATGCTCAGGCCGCGACGTCGTCCGCATCGTCCGCCTGATCGTGTTGATGCTCCTGATCGCCGGGATGGAGAACGGCGACCTCGGTGGCGAGCAGGGTGCGGCAGTCCTGCAGCAACCGCTCCACCTGATCGAGGCTGCTGAGCTCCTCGGCAGAGACCTGGGGTTCACGGGCCTGGACCTCCAGCGCCAGTTCCATGGCCGAGAAGCGTTGCTCCAGCCGCACCAGCCGATGCGAAAGCGCATGGATGGTCTCCGCCAGATCCTCCGTGCTGCGGGTGATGCGGAATGAAACCGATTCGGGAGCCATGGTGGCCTGGCAGGGAAAGCAGCCCGATGACAACACACCTGACCAGGTCGCTCAAGTCGCCTGCTGCTGCAGACTTGCGTCGATGACGTCCCCAGCCCTGACGCTGCTGCTGTATGGCCTGGCGGGCTGCACCGGAGGGTTGCTCGCCCTGCGCACCGGCATCCCCGCCGCACCCCTGGCCGGAGCCCTGCTGGGGGCCGCCCTGGTGAGCATCAGCGGGCGGCTGGAGGTGGCCGCCTGGCCGACCGGGACCCGCACCGCCCTGGAGATTGCGATCGGCACGGTGATCGGCACGGCCCTGACCGCCGCAGCGGTCAGCGAACTTCAGCAACTCTGGAAGCCGGCCCTGCTGATCACCCTGACCCTGGTGCTCACCGGGGTGGTGATCGGCCTGTGGTGCAGTCGCCTGCTGGGCATCGACCCGGTGGTCGCCCTGCTGGGGGCGGCGCCCGGGGGGATCAGCGGCATGAGCCTGGTCGGGGCCGAATTCGGCGTGGGTGCTGCCGTCGCAGCCCTGCATGCGGTTCGGCTGATCACCGTGTTGCTGGTGCTGCCCCTGGTGGTGAAACTGCTGCCCCAGCCCTGAGTCACCAGCTAGGACCTCGACAGCGGAATCTGGATCGATACGGTTGAGCGACATCGCCTGAGCTGAATCGCCATGCCCTGCGCCATGAGCCGCCAGCCACGCCCGCTGATCGCTGCTGCCCTGTTGATCGGTCTGCTGGGTGGCACCCTGCCCGCGGCGGCCCAGAGCCGGAGCAGCGATGCCGGGGCGTCTGGTGCTGCCGCATCGGGTGTTGCCGCA
>JBBASJ010000073.1:0-5648 GCA_040399325.1 Prochlorococcaceae cyanobacterium | reverse complement strand
TGCCGCATCGGGTGTTGCCGCAACCAGTGTCGAAAACACCCCGGGCGGCAAAGGGGCCAAGGTGTATTGCTTCATGCGTGCGGCCGGCAACACCCACCAGGTGAGCTGGGATGCGGCCTATGCCCTGATCAAACGGCAGAGCGACTCGCTGTTCAAGACCTCGCCCGAGCACGCTGCCGTGATGATCACCGAAGCCGTGGTCAACAACCCCAGTACCTTTCCCGATTGCGGCAAATTTCTCGGCGATCTGTACGCGAAGTGATCAGAGCCCTCCTGGCTGCAGCCCTGCCGCTGCTGCTGCTGAGCAGCTGCGGCGAGGCCGACCTGCCCCAGCGCAGCCTGCAACCCGATGACTGCCTGCGCGACATCCGCCTCGACCAGTTGCCCCAGGCCATCGCCCGCTGCAATCAGGTGGTGGCAGCCTTCCCCGCTGACCCCGCCCCCCGCAACGAGCGGTCGGTGCTGCTGGCCCTGGCCGGCGATGACGCGGCTGCGTGCCGCGACATCGAGACGGCCCAGCGGCTGGTGGCGCGGGCAGCCCGCGGCAGCCTCGACAAGCTTCTGGTGTCTGAAGTGGCGATGCGCCAGCGCAGCTGTCTCAGCCAGCGCTGAACAGGTCCTGGACCATGGCCGCCAGGCGCTGGCGCTGGAGCCGGCGCTGACGACCATTGAGCACCACGGCGATGCGTTCGGCCTTGCTGGCGATCAGGCTGTCGACCAACTGATCGGCGACCCCGAGCTGCAACCAGTGGCATTGCAGCGCGGCAGCCATGCCGATGCGGTGGCAGCGATCCTCGGCCTGTTCGGCATCGCCGGGGGTCCAGGGTCGCTCCAGCAAGACCACGTGGCGGGCCCGATGCAGGGTGAATCCCAGCCCCCCCGTGCCATAGGTGGCCACGAGCAGGGGTAGCTCACCCCGCTGGAACCGGTCGACCTGACGCTGGCGCTCAGGGGCAGCCAGGGAACCCGTGAGCAGGGCTGAAGCGGCTTCGTCGGCCAGGGCCTGCTGCAACGCCCTGGCCGAGGCCACGAACGCCGTGAACACCACCACCGCCTCGCCCCGGGCCAGCAGCGGGGCGATCAGGGCACGGGCCGCCGGCAATTTGTGCTGTGACGCCAGCTGGCGCAGGGCCGTGAGCGCCGCCAGAGCTTCGGCGTCTCGGCGCACCAACCCGAGCCGCGCCCGCTGGCGGTACTGCTCCAGGCACTGCTGAAACGCCTGGTCAAAGGCCCAGGCCTGGGCGGGTGCCAGCTCGACCGGCAGCAGGTGGCGCAGCTTGGGAGGCAGGTCAAGACAGTCCTGCTTGCGCCGATGCAGCAGCAGCGGGCGCACCAGCCGCTGCAGCTCCTGAAGCCGGGTGGCTCCCCTGGCCTGCCAGACCCGCCGACCGCCCTCGTCGCGCCAATGGCCGCCGCAGTAACGCTGCTCAAACCCGAACGGATCCTGGGCCAGGGGATGGCCGATGGCCGCCAGCAGGGGCAGCAGCTGGGCGGGCCGGCCGTTCTTCATGGGGGTTCCGGTGAGCAGCCAGCAGGCCCGCAGCCGCGGATGGCGGGCCAGGCGCAGCAGCGCCGCCGTGCGCTGGGCATGGCTGTTCTGGGCGAAGTGGGCCTCATCGGCAATCAGCACGCAGCCGGCCTCGGGCAGGTCCCTGGGCAGCGCCGCCCAGCTGTGCAGTTCCAGTCGCAACTGCAGCGCCGCCGCCTCCCGCTGCCAGTGGGCATGCAGTCCCACCGGGGCCACCACCACGACGCGGCAATCGGCCTGGCGCACCAGGGCGCGAGCCGCCGCCAGGGCCGTGACGGTCTTGCCCAGACCCATGGCATCGGCCAGCAGGGCACCCCGACGGGCCAGCAGCCAGCGGGCCCCGGCCCGTTGATGGGCAAACAGCCGGCGTCCATCGGGCAGGGCCTGATCCAGCTGGGCTGCCTCCACCAGGGCGCGATGGGGCGGCAGGGGCGGCAGCGGCTGCTCAAGCCAGGCGAGCCAGCGCTGCAGCTCGACTTCGACAACGAAGCGGTTGCCGAGGGCCTGCCGCAACGTGAGCCCTGCCTCCAGGGGAAACTGCCAGCAGCGCTGCCGGGCGCGCCAATGGCCCCGGGGCCGCACCGCCCGCAGCTGGGCCTGGGTGACGGCGTCAAAAGGACTGACCACCTCGATCAGGCCGGCGGCTCCGAGACGCAGCAAGCAGCGGTCAGCCGGCACGGAATCGGCGCAATTGCAGTGTTCGACACATTGACACCCCTGGCGGTGGCGGCAAACTGCCGCCAACCGAGACGCTGGCATGCACGCCCGGGATGCGGTCTTCCTTGAGGATCTCTGCCCAAAACTACGCGTGCGGCGATGGCGCCAGAACCTGCATCGGTACACCAACCAGTGCTGCATCTATTGCGGCCGGCCCTCGGAGTCGATCGACCACGTGCTGCCCCAGAGCCGGGGTGGCCTGAGCGTCACCGAAAACTGTGTGCCGGCCTGCCTCGCCTGCAACGGCCACAAAGGTGACGCCGATGCCTTCGGCTGGTACCGCCGCCAGAGCTTCTACGACCCGCGGCGGGCGATGGCGATCCGGGCCTGGACCGAGGGGGACCTGAAGCTGGCGATGCGTCTGCTGCAATGGGCCGAGCCGAAACCGGCGGTCACACCGCAGCAGCCCGATCACCAGACCCGGCAGGCCTCGGCACCGTTGTGGCGCTGGCAGATGGCCGCCTGATCATGGGGCTGCTCGGGAGCGATCAGCACCGCAGCCAGCGACAGCACCACCACCAGCAGCGCCGGGGCAGCCACAGGCGCCAGCCTTGAACTGGCAGTGTGGTCAACAGGCAGGAGCCGGCCACGACGGCGTCGTGGCTGGGACACCAGCGAACCACGCAGGGGCGCGACGGAACAGGATGCAACCATGGGTCTGGAGCTGACTAGTACAACTGTACTCAACCGGGGTGAGCCGGTCAAGCTGTTGGTGCTGGGGGGCGGCTACACCGGATCCAGACTGGCGGCGACGGCCGCCCGCCTGGGCATCGGCGGTGTGATCAGCCATCGCCAGGTCGACGCCCGACCCAAACCAGCGGCAGCCGGCTGGCAGCTGGTGGGTTTCGATTCGGGCAGCGGCGTGCTGCCCGGCGCCGAGGCCCTGGAGGGCATCACCCATGTGGTGAGCACGATCCCGCCCGATCGCCAGGGCGACGACCCGGTGCTGACCAGGCTGGCGGCGCCGTTGCAGAAGCTGCGGCCGCGCTGGCTGGGGTACCTCTCCACCACCGGGGTCTATGGCGACACCGGCGGCGCCTGGGTCAACGAGGATTCACCCTGCACACCGGGCCTTGAGCGCAGCCGCGCCCGCCTGCGCTGCGAACAGGCCTGGCAAGCCACGGGGCTGCCGCTGCAGATCTTTCGGTTGCCGGCGATCTATGGCCCGGGCCGCAACCCGTTCGGCGACCTGCGGGCCGGACGCAGCCGGCTGCTGCATCGCCCCGGCCAGGTGTTCTGCAGGGTGCATGTCGATGACATCTGCGGTGCCCTGCTGCACTGTCTGACCCTGCCCGCCGCCCAGCGGCCCCCGGTGGTGAATGTGGTCGACGATGCACCCTGCCCGGCCAGCGAGCAGCTCGGTTATGCGGCCCACCTGCTGGGCTGCAAGCTGCCGGAGGTGCAGCCGTTTGCCACGGCCCGGGCCAACCTGAGTCCGATGGCCCTGAGTTTCTGGCAGGAGAACCGACGCGTCAGCAATGCCCTGTTGTGCCAGCAGCTGGGCTACCGGCTGCGCTACCCCAGTTACCGCGAGGGACTGCGTGCCGCGCTGGCCGAAGAAGGGGCGCAACCCGACGGCGTGGAGGCAGGATCGGCCACGTAGGGGACCCCCAGGTCCTGGAGCAGACGTCCCCAACGCAGCTCGATCCAGCCCTTGCTCACCCCGGTCACCATCGCGAAACCGATCCCAGCCAGCAACATCCAGCGCAGCATGGCCCCCGCAACAGGAACTGAGGCCCCATCCAACTGCAGCGGCGGCCCCCTGGCCATCGCCCTGGGCGATCCGGCCGGCATCGGTGCCGAAGTGACGCTGAAGGCGCTGGCCACCGATCGCTGGCTGCGGGCCCCGGAACCACCGGTGCTGGTGGGCTGCCGCCGCTGGCTCGAGGGCTGCTACAGCGAGCTGCGTGAAGCCTGCGACGCCCCCCTGCGGGATCCAGCCACCCTGGAGATCGTCGACCTGCCCCTGGGCGAGCCGGTCAGCCCGGGCCACAGCGACGCCGCCTGCGGCGATGCCTCGTTTGGCTGGCTCAACCATGCCACCGCGCTGGTGCAGAGCGGCCGCTGCCGGGCCCTGGTGACGGCACCGATCGCCAAGGCCAGCTGGCATGCCGCCGGCCACGCCTATCCCGGGCAGACCGAACGCCTGGCCGAGCTGGCCGGCGTGAATGAGGCAGCGATGCTGTTCACGGCGCGCGCACCCCAGGGACACTGGCGCTTCAACACGCTGCTGGCCACAACCCACATCCCCCTGGAGACGGTGCCGGCGGCCCTGGATGGGGCACTGATCAGCCGCAGACTGGACACGCTGCTGGCCTTCTGCCGCCGCTTCAACCCCAGGCCCCATCTGGTGGTGGCCGCCCTCAACCCCCATGCCGGGGAGGCGGGCGCCCTGGGCACCGAGGAGCGCGACTGGCTCAACGCCTGTCTGGCGGCGTGGCAGGCCCGCCATCCCGACGTGCGGCTGGAGGGGCCGATGCCCCCCGACACCTGCTGGCTGGGGGCCGCCCCGGCCTGGCAGGGACAGGGCCGGGGTGCCGATGGCTACCTGGCCCTGTACCACGACCAGGGCCTGATCCCGGTGAAGCTGCTGGCGTTCGACGCTGCCGTGAACACGACCCTGGGACTGCCGTTTCTGCGCACCTCACCGGATCACGGCACGGGTTTTGCCATCGCCGGACGGGGCATCGCCCGCGCCATCAGCATGGAGGCCGCCCTCGAGACGGCCTGCGAGCTGGGCTGACGTCAGCCCGGCTTGACCCGCATCAGCACCTGTCCGAACTCAACCGGGGTGCCGTTCTCGACCAGGATCTCGACCACTTCACCGCTGACCTCGGACTCGAGCTCATTCATCAGCTTCATGGCCTCGAGGATGCAGACCGTCTGGCCGCTGGTGATGCGGGCGCCCACCTCGACAAAGGAGGGTTCGCCCGGGGCCGGCGAGCGGTAGAAGGTGGCCACCATCGGAGCGGTGATCTCCAGCAGATCCCCCCTCACGGCCGGTGCTGCCGGCGGCGGCGCCGAGGGCGACTGGGCCGGTGCTGCGGCAGCCATCGCCACCGGTGCGGCGGGCAGGGCCGCGGCCAGGGGGGCCTGGATCACCTGGGGTGGCGCCCCGGGCAGGTTGCGCCGCACCTCGAGCCGGAAGTCATCGCCCTCGAGCCGGAGCTCCTGGATGTCGCTCTCCCCCAGCAGGGCCAGGAGCTTGTGAAGCTGATCGTGGTCGAGCTGCATGGCGGTCAGTTCTCGCGGCCGAGATAGCTGTCGGTGCGGGTGTCGATCTTGATCTTCTCGCCGATCGAGAGGAACAGGGGAACCATCACCTGGGCACCGGTTTCCACGATGGCGGGCTTGGTGCCACCGGTGGCCGTGTCGCCCTTGACGCCGGGGTCGGTCTGGGTGA
>JBBASJ010000072.1:0-7789 GCA_040399325.1 Prochlorococcaceae cyanobacterium | reverse complement strand
AGTCAGGGGCAACCTAAGCAAAAGGACCCGCCATGCCCTGGCTTGCCACCGACCGCGAAGCGATCCGCCGTCACCTCGCCATCCCCGCGTCCACCATCCCCCTGGACCACCTCGACGTGCTCATGAACGAGGCCTCAGCCGCCTCGATCACCACCAGCCAGACCGCGATCGGCAAGCTCAACACCCTTGAAACCACCTTCGAGAGCAAGGCGTCAGAAGACCTGGGCCTGATCCGCGCCGACGTGCTGGAGTGGCAGCCCGGCAGCCCTGAGGCCAAGCTCAGCGGCATCCGCGCCCAGCAGGGCTATTGGCGCGAGCAACTATCGCTGGCGATCGGCTACGACGGGCGCTTCAGCAGCCTCTACAGCAAGCAAGGCGGGCAGGCGGAGCTGCTCCGCTCCTGAGCGGCAACTTGAGCCAGACATCCTTGGTTCCATGGCTCAACGGCGCGATGCCCGTGGTCGGTTTGCTGGCAGCGGCGGGGGCGGAAAGATTGGCAAAAGCGCCAAAAACGACAAAGCTCGCGCTAAGTATAAAGAAGCTGCCAGCAAACTTCGCTCGGTTCAAAAAGACTTCGGCCCTGGAAGCCCTGCGGCTGGCACAGCCTTTGGCAAAAAGGCTATCGCGGGTGCCAAGTCAGGCCTAACCCGTGTTGCCAACAATCTGACCGGCAAAAAAGGCAAAGGTGCCAGCACTCCTGCTGCCGCTAAACCTGCAGCAAAACCAACTGCTAAGCGCTCAGCCGCCAAGCCTGCGGCAAGTCAAGTCGCGGCCGGTCGCGCTGCCAAAGCTGCCTACAAATCCAAATCCGCAAGCAAGCGAAAATCAGCCTTGGCTCGCAAAGGCGGAAGTTTTGTAGAGACATCAACCTTCAAAAACAGCCTTAAGCCAAAACAAGCGGCAGCCCGCCAAGCTAAAGCCAAAGCAAGCAATGGCCGCAAGCGCAAGTGAGCCCAAACACGGCACAAAGGCCCCAGGGGGCATGCTCCTGGGGCTTTTTTGCTGCTCAAGCGCAGGCGGCAACTTGAGCCAGACCTCACAGGACTTGCCCCATGGCGTTTATGTCCGCGATCGGCTACCGCTTGTGGATGGCCGACGCCACCTCTGCCAGTGACACCCACCCCAGCAGCAGCACCGGCCTGACCGAAATCCTCAACCTGACCAACGCAGGCATTGAGGGCACCACCGAAACCCAGACGGTGACCGATTACGGCACTACCGGTGGTTTTCAAAAAGCTGTGGCCACCAGCCAGAGCTACAGCATCCCGATGTCCATGAACCTGGACACCGTGGACGCGGGCTACAAGCTGCTCAAAGACGCCGCCCTGGACGCTCCCACCGGGCAATACGTCAAGTGGTACCGCGAATCGCCCGACCCCGGCGCTTCGGTGAACACCGTTGAAAAGCACGCGGGCATCGGCATTATCACCGACTTTTCTGAGTCGATCGAAGCCGGCGGCATCGCCACCGTGTCGTTCACCCTGCAGGGCTACGGCAGCTACACCTACACCGAAGCCACCGCACCTACCCCCTGAGGTAGCTAATGGCGAGCCCGCTGGATAGCTACAGCAATGGGGAGCTGATCTTTCAGCTCCCTGCCGCTGGCACCACTACCGACCCCGACACCGGCAACGTCCTGGCCAACACCACGGCCGACAGCTACCGCGTGTTTGTCAAAGAGATCGGCGCCACGATTGGCCAAAACTTTGCAGGCGTGGACGTGCGCACCTCACGCTTTGAGGGCTACGTCACCGACCCCCAGACCCTTGATGATGCGGTGCTGGAGGGGATGACCGGCACGCTGGAGATTGACAGCGGCAGCACCTACAACGTGACGCTGATGGCCGCCCGCAGCGCCTATGGCCGTGGCGGCATCGGCAGCATCCTGGAGACGGCTCTGGGCCATGTGGTCGTGCTGGATGCGGTGCGGCAGGAGTGAGCCGTGCGCATTGAGATTGACAGCACCCTGATCGAAGATCGCTTAGAGCGAGCCTTTGAGCGCTACGTGCAGCGCCTAGAGGCCCAGTTCACCAAAGAGATCACTGCCAAGCAGTTCACCTGGCCGACGCAGTACACGACGACACGTGGCAGCTACAACCGCAAGGGCAAAGGCCGCGAGAGCGTTGGCAGCCCTCGCGACATCATCGACAGCGGTGCGTTCCGCCAGAGCATTCAGCGCAGCCAGACCGGGCGGTTTGCCTACCGGTTCAGCTGGAACGTGGAGTATTCCCTGTACATCCTTAAGGGGTACCGGACCAGCACAGGACGGCAGATGCCGGCACGGGATTGGATCAGCCCAGCGCTAGCCAAGCTGCCGCCGCTAACAACGCTGCAAAAGCTGCTGCGCTGAGGGGCAACTTCACGAGACAGGGTTAAAGGGCGTGGCGGAATCGCTGGGGCGGGCAACGTTTGATGTCCTGCTGGACACGACCGCGTTTCGGGCCGGCATTGAACAGGTGCGCAACCTGGCCACCCGCGCAGGCTCGGCCATTGAGGATGCGCTGGGAACCAAGGCCAGCAAGGGCAGCCTGGTGGCGCTGGACATCCGCATCAACAGCCTGAAAGAAGAGATCCGGCTGGTTGACATTGGATCAAAGAAATACAAGGAGCTGGCCGCTGAGATTCGTAAAGCCACCCAAGAGCGTCAAAAAGCTGAGGCAGGTGGCAGCAATCGCCTGGGCCCGTCCATCGCTGGTGGCCTGGGCAACCTGGCCGGCGCAGCAGGCATCGGCCTGAGCTTTGCCGGTGTGGCCGTGGGCATTAAGGATGCCGTGCAGGCAGCGGTGGAGTTTGAGTCGATCACCCGCAAGCTGCAGAACACCCTGGGCCCTCAAGGCGCCGCTGGGGCGCTGCAGTTCACCAAAGGGCTAGCCGATCAGCTGGGCCTCTCCTACAAGCAACTGGCCAACGACTTCGGCAGCTTTACGGCCGCATCCACCGCCGCAGGCATCCCGCTACAGCAACAGCGGGCAGTGTTCCAAGCGGTGGCCAAGGCCGGTCAGGCCCTGGGCCTCAGCAGCGATGCGGTTAGCGGCAGCCTGCTGGCCATTCAGCAGGTGGCGTCCAAAGGCACCGTGCAGATGGAAGAACTGCGGGGGCAGTTGGGTGAGCGGCTGCCGATTGCGTTTGCGGCCGCTGCCAAGGGCTTAGGCATCACCCAGCAACAACTGAACAAACTGGTCGAATCGGGGCAGCTCACCGCTCAGCAATTTTTCCCGGCACTGGCCAATGGCCTTAACCAGCTGACCGCTGGTGCTGGTGGCGTGGAGACCAGCGCGCAGCAGTTTGCCAAGCTCGGCAACGCTTGGGAAGAGCTGCAGATTGCGTTTGGTGAAAGCCTGCTGCCCACCATCATTGAGCAAATCAAAACGCTGACCAATGTGCTCAAAGGCGTTGGCATCGTTTTTGAAGCCAACAAGCTGGGCCTGGGCGGCGGCCTGCTGGGCAATGCCCTAGGAATCATCCCCGAGCAGGGGACCCAAGCGGTGGTGGCGCTGCGGCAGCTGCAGGATCAATACAAGCTCACCGGCAAGCAAGCGCGGGCCCTGTTCACCGATGCGGTGAAGCTCGAAGGCATCAACAACATTGCCTTTGCGGCGCCGAAGGACTTTGAGCGGGTGCTAGCGCGGCTGCCTGGCCTGGCCGATGAGTTTCGCAAGAAATACAAGGACGGCACCGGCGAACTGCTGGCGGCCAATAGCGCTGCGCTGCAAGGCCAAATGCAGCAAAAGCAGGCTCAGGCAAGGCTGCGCAATGAACAGCTCACCAGCCTGGGCATTGACAAACAAGGTCTTCAGACGCAAGAGGCCCGCCTGGGCCTCTATGCCCAAGAGACCCAGCTGGTGGGCCAGATCAATGCCGCCCGCAGCCAGGCCGCCGTTGATCGCTCCAACACCATCAAGAGCCTGCTGGATCAGGAGCTGCAGCAGGCCCAGGCTTTGGCCACCAACGACGCCCAGCGCCGCCAGCTGGAGCTGCAATACGGCCAGGCCAAGTTCAACCAGACCGTGGCCGAGTTTGACCTCAAGGCCCGCGCCTTGGTCACCGAACAGCAGGCCCAGCAGGCCAGCTTGGCGTTTGAGCAGCAGAAGGCAGCTGCTGCTGGCAAGCGGGCTGAGATTGAAGCCCAGATCGCCCTGTTGCAGGCCCAGGCCGCTAACGCTGACAAGGGCACACCGGAAAGCCAGCGGCAGGTGCAACTGGCCCAGCAGAACCTGGACCTGATCCGCCAGACCAACAGCGAAGAGCAGCGCCTGGGTGGGTTGCGCAGCAGCTTGCTTGAAGAGCAGCAGGCCGCTGCCCGTGAGCGCCTCACGCAAGAGCGCCTGATTGCCCTCAACGGCCAAGCCCAATACGGCAGCACAGAACAACAGGCTCAGCTGCAGGCCGATGTCAACGAACAGCTGCGCCAGCAAGCCGGCTATGCCAGCGCTGCAGCGGTCTCAGCCCAGAACTTCAAGGACCAACTCAATGGCGCTGCCCAAGCACGGGGCGACCTCTCCACTGCCTTCCAAGCCCAGGTGAACACCGTGATCGACGGCAGTCAGCAGTTCTCCCAGATGAACACCTTCCTCTCCCAGATCGTCACCAACACCAGCAAGCCGCCAGTGGTCAACGTCACCGTCAACAACTCAGGCACCGGCAACGGCAACTCAGGTCGGGCAGTGGTGAACGGGACCTCGCGTTGACATGAGCGTCACCATCAACGGCCTCCATATCAAAAATCTCACCGCCCAACCGTTTGGCTATGAAGCCGACGACGTGCGGCTGGGCCTGGTGGCCCGCAACTGGACCGTCAGTGGCCTGCTGGATGCCACCCAGCTGGGGCAGTTCAAGAGCATTTTTGACAACTGGTGGACTGCCCGCCAAGGCGATGGCGACAGCATCGCCACCAACAGCGTTGGCAGCACCGTTTCCCTGTCAGCCAGTGCCAATGGCTTGAGCGCCAGCGGTGTGGCCTGCTGGTTCACCGAGGCCCCCAGTTTTGAGCAGCTCGGCGCCTACGTGCAGGTGTCGGCCACGCTGGTCGATGCCAACCAAGCGCTCACGGCAGCCAAAAAGGCGCTGGAGAAAAGCGCTGCTGCTGATCTGGGTCTGGCCCCAGATCTGGGCACCGTCACCCTCGGCGGGGTGGTGATCACCCTGACCGAGCCCATGGAAACGCTCGACGATTTGCCGACCTTGGAGCGCACCGCTGGGGGGTTCCCCTACATCCAAGGGCCGCTGCGCAGCTCCCGCGTGCGCACTATCACCGGCACCGTGGCCAACGAGGCCGCCTTCACCACCTTGCGCAACTGGGTGGCCACCATTGTGCAGAGCACCCCCACAACGGGCGACTGGTGGCCGACCAGTGCTCCCACGGCCAACGCTGAAACGCGCATCGTCAGCGGCCTCAAGACCACGATCTGGACCGTCAGCATCAGCGTGGAGCAGGTCTGATGGTGCTTGACCTTCGCGCCCAGATCCTCTGCAACCTGGGCCCGGTGATCTCCGGCTCAATCCGTGACGATCACATTCAAGGCCAGGGGTTGATCTACACCACCGGCGACCTGGTGATTGCTGGGCTGATCACCCCGGCCCATGGCACCGAGGTGAAGCTGGCCTACGTCACTCCCGATGGTGATCGTGTGGCCCGCTTCCCGCGTGGCCTGTTCAAGGTGACCCAGGCGTTTGCCAACCCGCTCAGCAATCAGACCGAGCTGCAGATTGCCAATGAGCTGGCGTTTCAGAAGGGCAAAGGCGGCGGCACGGTCAATAGCGCCCTGGTGGATGCGCTCAATGGCCGACTGCCCAAGCTGGCCACAGCGCTAGACCTGCGTGAGGCATTGGTGCTGCTGGCTTCCCGCTGCGGCATCACCCTGGGCAATCTGGGCAGCTGGTCTTTGCCGAAGCAGATTCCGGCACTGGAGAGCCCGGATTACATCGAGACGATCAGCGACATCCTGGCCAGCGTCGGGCGCTACGGCTACTTGGACGCCGACAACGTGCTGCAGGTGCAGAGCTACGGGGAGCTGAGCCTGGGCGGGCCGGTGGTGACCTTTGACAAGGTGCTGGACCTCAACCCCAACGCAGGCGGCCTGGACTTCACCGAAGCGCCGGTCGGGAGTGGCGAGGCGCAACAGATTGAAGGGGACAAGCCCAAGCCGCTGAACACGGTCTACACCGATGGGTTCATGGTGGAGAACGGCACCTATGGCCAGTTTGGCGCCAGCTGGGATGCCTCCAGCTTGTCAACCACGACCACCATCAAGGTTTCTTACTACGACCAAACCAGCGACACTTTTGCCGTCACTGAAACCGTTGCCACGGCTGAGCTAACCGCTGAACCGGACAACCGCGTCATTGAGCGACGCACTGACAAGACTGAGCAGCTGGTCAAGATCAACAGCCAAATTGTCCAGGACTACATCAACGCGGCCAAAAAGAAAGACCTGGCCGGTCAAGATGGCGCAGCAGAAGCCTTACGGCAAACGGCCATGCAACTGGCCAACGTCAGAATCACCTGCGGCAAAACTGAAATTTACGAGTTTCAAGAAATTCCACCGCCGCCGCTCAGCGACGAAGAGCAGCAGCAGATTGACCAGGAGATTGACTCTGCCATTCAAAGCCTGGAAAGCGGCCCGCTGTATAGCAACCCCAGTGGTGGCGACACCATGCGGATCACGCTGCTGCCCAAGCTGCCCACCTACCGCAAGACGCGAGAGGAGAGCCGCGAACAAATGTCCTTTGAAGAAGCGCTGGGCCGAATTGGCGTGCCGGATTACTCCAAACTCGGTGGCATCCCCAGCGGCAAAGGGCTCAAAGAGCTAACCCAGATCGACTACGCCTACAGCGGCACGGCGGTCAAAGAATTTAAGCGGGTCTTTGTGGCCTATGGGCTGACGCAAATGGGCCAGCAGGCCTTGGCCGCAGCAGCGACAAAAATCAAGCAAGACGCGAGCTTCAACTACAACCTGCTGCTGCAGCAGTTTTTCACCCTTGTCCTTGAAGACCATCTGATCACCACCCGTGATGAGTTTGACGACAACGACCCCAAGCCCGTGCCCGACTATCTGGCACCGGTGCAGGCCTCCGAGGTGGTCATCCAAGGCGGTAGCCGCATCCAGGTGGGCAACAACAATGCCCAGCGCTCCAACAAGGCCAACAGCTTTGGTGTGCCGTTCCTGCCAGACGATGTGGTCAACGATGACGGCAGCATCAGCAAGGGCAATGCCGAAACAGCTGCTGCCCGCTATGCCGAAGAGCAGAACCTGCTGCTGCTGGGCCACCGCCTTGGGCTGCAGGTCACCACTGCCCTGGGCCAGCTGCCCACCCCGCCGCTCGCAGCATTTCACCTGAGCAATAACGGCCTGACGGCCACTTACCGCAGCAATGGCACCAGCTGGGCCTTTGATGCCAACAGCTGCATTGTCTCGACTGATGCCCTCTACTGGGGCCTGGCCGGTGGGGACATTAACGGGCCGCGCTGGACCCCGGTTGCCCCTGGCACCACGGCGCTGCCGGTGCCACCGGCGGTGGTCAACAACGGCAGCCAGCCGCCGCTCAACAGCGCGGTGCTCAACGATCCGGTGGATGAAAGCGACAGCGGCGCGATTGCCACGCTGATCGACAGCTTGCCGACCAACGGGGCCGAGGTGTTCGCTGTGCAGCAGACGCCGGTGTCATTGGCCACGGCCTACAAGCTGATCCGCGAAACCACCTTGCAGGTGCGGCTGGAGCTGGAGTCCAAGCTGGTGCCCTTGGGCATCACCCGCAACATGGGCGCCGCTGAGCTGCAATTGCGCACGCA
>JBBASJ010000071.1:1234-7866 GCA_040399325.1 Prochlorococcaceae cyanobacterium | reverse complement strand
GATGCAGATGGGGCAGAGCTGCCTTCTGCGGCGCCGTGGATCGGCGACTGCTTCAAAAGAGGGTTGAAAAACACGCCAGAAAACTGGCGGTTTTTTGGAGAGCCCGGCAGGGGGGAACGCCGGCGAACACCACTGAGCACAAACCTTGGTGACCTGCCTACGCCAGGCGCACGCAGGTCACACCGGCCGCTGCGTCGCTCAGTCGCGAGCCTTCCGCGTGTGCCACTCCAACGTGCGCCGATCAACCTGCCACCAGCACGGCTCGCTCCGATGCACCCATGGCAAACGGTGCCAACTCGGCCAGAGCGCGGTCGCGGTAGGCGCCATAGCGGCGGCGCTTGTCACGAATGCGCTCGGCCAGCTCAGGCAGCAGCCCGAAGTTGGGCGGCATGGGCTGGAACTGGCCCCGTTTGCCGCCTGCGCCACAGGGCGCCTCGGCCACGAAATGTGTCAACGCGCCGATCATCGTGGTGGGCGGCAGCTGCAGGGGATCGAGCCCCCGTGCCAGCCGCGCCGCGTTTGTGCCCGCCAGCCAGCCGCCCGCCACAGCCGCCGCATAGCCTTCGGTGCCGGTGAGCTGGCCGGCGGCCAGCAGCGTGGGCCGTGCCCTGAACTGCAGGGTGGCATCGAGCAGCTGGGGCGACTCGAGAAAGGTGTTGCGGTGCATCACGCCGAAGCGCACGAAGCTGGCGTTCTCGAGGCCAGGAATCAGCCGCAGCACCCGCTGCTGTTCGCCCCATTTGAGGTTGGTCTGGAAGCCCACCAGGTTCCAGAGACGGCCATCTTTGTCTTCCTGACGCAGCTGCACCACCGCATAGGCGCGGTTGGCGCGGCGCACATCGCGGTCGTTGACATCGCCCCAGCGCGGGTCCCACAGGCCAATGGGCTTGAGCGGCCCGTAGCGCATGGTGTCGTCGCCGCGGCGGGCCAGCTCCTCGATCGGCAGGCAACCCTCAAAGAAGCTGGCGCTCTCTTTGTCGAAATCCTTGAGCTCGGCCTGCTCAGCCGCCAGCAGCGCCTCGCGAAAGGCCAGGTACTGACCCTTGTCCATCGGGCAGTTGATGTAGTCGGCGTCGCCCTTGTCGTAACGGGAGGCGCGAAACGCCACCGTCAGGTCGATGCTCTCGCCCTCGACGATGGGGCTGGCGGCGTCAAAGAAATGGCAATCGTCGCGGCCGGTGAAGGCCCGCAGCTGCTCGGCCAGGGGCTCGCTGGTGAGGGGCCCTGTGGCCAGCACGGCGATCTCACCCGGGTCCGGCAGCTGGGTGTGCTCACGCCGCTCCACCGTGACCAGCGGGTGCCGCTCGAGGGCAGCCGTGAGGGCAGCGCTGTAACGACCCCGGTCCACGGCCAGGGCGCCACCGGCGGGCACCGCATGGGCATCGGCGGTGCCAATCACCAATGAGCCCAAACGCCGCAGTTCTTCCTGCAACAGACCGGCAGCCCGGTCACTGCTCAGGGCGCCAAAACTGTTACTACAGACCAGCTCGGCAAACTCACCGCTGTGGTGCGCAGGGGATCGCCGCACGGGGCGCATTTCCACCAGGGTTACGGGCACCCCGGCGCGGGCGATCTGCCAGGCAGCTTCGGTACCGGCCAGGCCGGCACCGACGACCAGCACCATCAGGCGGCCCGGCCGCGCTTGATGAACAGCTGCAACTGACCCACGGCGGCGCGGCCGATGTGGAACACGGCCCAGCTGGCAGCCAGAACGACCGGAGCAGCCACCAAGATCAGCCGAGCGTCCATGGAAATGCGCAATTCAGTGCGGCGATCTTAAGGACTGCAGCCGCCCGGCGCCGATCCCCACGGCAGATGGCAATCAACTGAAGCCAACATCACGTGAAGCCAGGGTCCATGCTGCGGCCGGCATGGGCCATGGCCAGCTGGCTATAGCGGCGGGCGTGCTGGCGCTGCTCGGCGATGGCCTCGGGGCTGAGCTCGCGCTTCACCGTTGCCGGAGCCCCCATGACCACAGCCCCTGGGGGCACGTCTCTGGTGACCACCGCCCCGGCCGCCACCAGGGCCCCGGCGCCCACCGTGACGCCGTTGAGCACGATCGCGCCGATGCCGATCAGGCAGCCGTCTTGCAGGCTGGCTCCGTGTACCACCGCCCGATGGCCGATGGTGACATCGGCTCCGATGGTCACCGGAAAGCCCGGATCACCGTGCAGCACTGCCCCGTCCTGCACGTTGCTGCCAGGGCCCACAACAATGGCGCACACGTCGCCGCGGGCCACCGCCGTAGGCCAAAGGCTGGCGCCGGCCGCCAGCTGCACATTGCCGATGACCACAGCGGTCTCGGCCACCCAGGCGTCGGCGTGAATCTGGGGCTGGGGCCAGGGCAAGGCGGTCATGAGGGAGGGCAGCGCCGGGTGGGCAGCGTCGGGTGATACGTTCAAAGGGTGGCCCACCGCGCCACACCCAGGCGCCTGGCGTCCGGGCGGGTCGTTAGCTCAGCGGTAGAGCACTCGGCTTTTAACCGATTGGTCCTGAGTTCGAATCTCAGACGACCCATAGTTCTGGTGATGGTTCATCCGACCAACGGGATGACCTCAACGGTCGCATCGTTGCTCAGGCTGGCTGCTCAGCCGCGTCAGATCGGCATGCAGCCAGGGATGGTGAAGGTCAGCAATCGGATTGAAAAATTGTTACGAGAGAACCATCCCTCAACTTCCCCGGGACAATAGGAGCAGGCCAAGTAGGAATTCAAAGCGTGAAACGTCGAGACTTCTTGACGATGTCGGCAACCGCAATTGCAGCCTCTGCATTGCAACCAAGACCGTCAATTTCAGCGACGAGAACCAAGCAATCCCCTGGAAAAGCTGGAGAGATCAAAACACTGCGTATTTATCCAGCCATTGGCATCTGCAGAGTAGGCGGCAGCCCGAAATGGTTTTTCGCACCTGAGATCCCAGGCATGCCTGCCGAAGATGACAGTGCCTACAAAGACGGCAGTGCTCTGATCAAAAAACAGGTCCAGCGCTTTCGCATTTACGCCTTCGACAAAGACGAAAATGTCGTTGGCGAAATCACCGCTGACAATGCTGAGATCACTTGGGGAGTCCACCTGGCAAACACCAAGGCGGCCTGGTATGAATTCTTCAACCCTCTAGACAACGGCGATCTGGCTCCAGGGATTCCAGGCAAGAGAAGGAATAATTCCTTCAAGGGAAGCAAAGAGCGCGAGAAGATGCTGGTTGTCGATGCTGGATTGGTCAACATCTCAGGAATCAATACAAACAGCCTGGGAGGTGAGGTGAAGTATGCATGCCAAGGAAGCTTCATGCAATCAACAACGGTGAAACTTGGTGAGTTGCGCACCGACTCGAAAGGGCGCCTACTGGTCTTTCCCGGTGACGGGCAGTCCATCAGTCCAACCAACAAGAAAATCACAAGCTTTGCTGACAATGAAGAGTGGATTGATGACTGGTGCGATGGACCAGTACTTGCCTCGGTTCGCCTAAAAGCTGATCAAAGAACCCTCAATGCCAAATCAGCCTGGGTCGCGTCAGCTGGACCAGACTTCGCGCCAGAGATCACGCCACTGGTCACGATGTTCGACGTTGTCCAGAACCTGAATTACAAGCAGGGCTGGGAAGACGAAAACAGCGAGGTCTCCTTTCGACGCGACATCTATCCAATCCTGCATCGACTGGATCTGATGCGATGGGTCTCTGAATCAGCGCATCTGCATACAGGCTGGGCTGATTTAGGGCCACTTCACGAAGAGAGCTATATACAAAAATTGTCGAACAACAGCAGAGCAACAAGCAAGGAACGCAACAACATTTTCTCGAAAATCAGGAAACCACCAAAGGCAACAGACATCCCTGGTTCCGAGTCTGATCACAAGAACACTTCAAATCTAGTTCCATGGATGCTGGGCGATGGAGTCAATTACCCCAAGAGCCCTCTCTACATGTTCAATATCACTGAGACACAATATGATAAACTAAAACAATGGGCCAAGGGAAACTTTATCAATGATTTCAGCGTCTCCAAGGAGGAAAAAATCAAGACCTTTGATGATATTCCTCTAACAGAGCAACCGAACGCACTCACTCGAGCCGCCCTGGAAGCATGCTCGGGCGGCGGTTTTCATCCTGGGGTAGAGCTGACATACAATCTGCGCCACGCACAGATGTATGAACGCTTTTATGACACAACGAGTGATTCATACCGCATTGCCCTTGGCAAACGACCGTCGCTCATACAGGATCTGGGCGAATCACTGACGCCAACGGTCTTTTACCAAGGCCTTCAAGATGTACCACCACCAATTGGCAAGCAAAGCCCAGGAGATCTAACAAGATGGATGGGAATTCCATGGCAATGCGATGCCTTTAGCTGCCAGGCTGTCGACACCAATGTTGATTTTCCAACAGCAGTCTGGTGGCCTGCACAGATCCCAATCGATGTCCTTACCGAAAAGTTTTATAACCTGGCCAATGATCGACGATTGAGCCAGGAACAGCGTCGCATATTTGCATCCCAGCGCAAACGCTGGTCTCGAAGGGTAGCAGGCGTTGGTTACCATGCCAACCAATCATATTGGGATGGGCTTGAGAACATGATTGCACTTTGGCAAAGAATGGGGATTGTTGTTCGACGATCACCCAAGATAAAGGATGACGATTTTGATGTTGATTTGTCTGGCGATTTCTTTGTTGAAACAGGCAGAGGAGTCATCGAGCTACCTTCTCCAGCAGATCAACGTCGACAGCAGAGTTCAACCTGATCCGGGTGTCTTCTCAACGCCCGCTGATCGCTGTGGTTGGTGACGGCATCGCAGGTTGCACCTCCATCGTGGCTCTCAAGCAGCAAGGCTTCAGGCCCATATGGATTCGACCTGAACGATCGAGACCAGCCTCAACATGGCCCGAATCCATTGATTCAACTGCAATCGACCTTTTATCTGATCTTGTCGATACAAACCGTTTACTATCGATCTGCCGTTACTCAGTCGAATCGCACCATTCTTGCTGGGGAAGCGATCGCCTGATCACCAGACTCAACACACGTCTTAATCAGCGAGATAAAGGAACCCACCTGATCAACAAGGACTCCCTGATTAAGCATCTGGACCATGAAGCATGTCAATGCTCAAGCATCATCAGAGGTCAGATCAAGACAATCAGCCACGCAAAAAATGCATGGATCCTTTCGCTGGCCAATGGCAAAAACGTGAAGTGCCATGCACTCATCGTGGCTAGCGGAACAAGCCCCTCGATTCAGAAGCAGTTCAGTCAGATCATCACCACCGATGCGCTTCTTGGTCACCATTGGACACTGAAACAACAGATTGTTTCCAGACATAGCAATGAGGCGACCAGCTTTGTGGAGGCCTGCGCGACGGGATGGTGGTATGGAGTGTCATTTCACGATGGATCACTTTCGCTTCTGTTCATGACAGAGCCTGGCCAACGCACGTTGATGCAAAGCAGCGTCGACTTTCTAGCGCAACACCTGAACGGAACTGTTCATCTCAAGCAGTGGATTCGTTGTCAAAACATGCGTCTCTTAAGCAGTCCTCATTGCTTTCAAAAGGTTTGCCGCAATCTGAGAACCTTTGCAGGTCAAGCAGGGCTTTCCGACGGTCCATTTTGGCTTGCAGTGGGTGATGCGGCGATCAGCCATGATCCCCTGTCCTCTTTCGGACTCACAAGTGGCATCTGGAGTGCGGTTCAAGCTGCGAAACGACTGGGACAAAGTTATGACGCTCAGGGGGCCGAAGCGATTCATGCTTACAATCGAGAGATGGCTTCTTTTTGTCATCACGTCCAAAAACAACGTTGTAGTGTCTACAAAAGCGAAGTGCGTTTTGCGTCGGAACCCTTCTGGATCAAGAGACGATGCCCGCAGACGCGTGTTGTGCACGTCTGACCCATAGGACTGCATGGCATCAATAACCACTTGAGGCTGACTCGTTCCTGCAGCCAGATCAACCGATAAGCCAATACCACTGACTCATCGCAGGCCACCGAAACGAACACAGGGATGCAGGAAGCGCCTTGGCTGAGCGGAGGATCCCTCAGGGGTCAGCGACATCGCGGTAGAGCAGAGAACCCTTGAGGGTTCCGGCACAGGCCAACAGGCAAGGCAGGATCGGGCCATGACACACCCGCATCCTGAGCTCACACCCGACGACTGGCACCGGATCTGCGATGCGCTGCGCTATCTGGGCCGCGATCTGCACCACCGCTCCTTTGCGGTGTCGGCTGAGCAGTGCTTGGGTGGCCCCTGTCGATCAGGCGGATTGAACCCAGTTCGCCAAGGCCAGTCCCTCCACCCTGGCGAATTCACGTGTGTTGTTGGTGACCAGCGTGCTCTGCTGGCTGATTGCATGGGCCGCGATCATCGTGTCCAGCGATCCGATCGGGCTGCACCTGCGTTCCAGTTCGGCCCGCAGGTCGCCATACACCCAGAGCGCCGCTTCATCAAAGGGAAGAATCACAAGCGGAGCCAGGAACATCTCCAGGGCCTGCCGGTTGCGGGTCGATCCGCTTTTGGCGATGCCAAAGGCCAGTTCGGCGGCGACCACGCTGCAGATCCCGATCTCCCCCATCCGGTGCTGCCGGAATTTCTCCAGAACCGCCGGAGGTCTGGTGTTGATCACATGAATGCAGATG
>JBBASJ010000071.1:0-1134 GCA_040399325.1 Prochlorococcaceae cyanobacterium | reverse complement strand
AGATCCACAAGAACATCGTTCAGCAATACGACATCGCAATCGAGGCGCTGCTCGATCAGCTGGAAGCCTGATCAAGAGAATCAGGACTCAGCGCACCACAAGCACCGGGCAGGGACTGGTGGCCAGCACCTTCTGTGTTTCGCTGCCCAGCAGCAGTCCCTCGAGCCCGCGGCGGCCATGGGAGGCCATCACGACCAGATCGCACCCCAGTTCGCGGGCGGCGGTCACGATCGCGGCGTGGGGTGAGGCGTGTTCAACCGCCTGCTGACCGGGCTCCAAGCCGGCATGCCGCACCTGGGCCAATGCTTCGGTCATGACCCGCTCGGCGCTCTCGCGGCTGGCCTGCAACAGGGTGTCGATGGTGGCGGGATCGATCGCATCGCCCAGGCCCAGGATCGGCAGCGGCACCGGCGGCCTGGCGTGCAGCACGGTCAACCGCGCCCCCAGGGCCCTGGCCAGGCCGATGGCCTGATCGAGGGCCCGCACCGACAGCTCGGAGCCATCGGTGGGCACCAGCAGGTGGGTGTAGGGCATGGCCAGGGGCAGCAGCTACATCTGGTTTAGGCAGGTTGCGGGGCTTTGGCGGTGCTGGGGCCTGGCTATCACGACGCGGCCCAGTCCTCAAGGCGCAAGCCTTCGATGCGGGCGAACGCGCTGACGTGATGGCTCACCAACGTGGCATCGAGCGCCAGGGCATGCGCGGCGATCCACAAATCGTTGGCACCAATGGGGGTGCCCCGGCGTTTCAAGGCGGTGGCCTGTTGGGCGTCATGGCGGCAGATCGCCTGTCCCTCTGGATCGAGAACTTTGACCTGGCGCGCCAGCTGATCGAGCTGCCGCAGAGTGGCCTCACGCCGCTGGCTGCCTTCGGCGCCCTGCAGCAACTCGGCCCAGGTGACGAACGACATGGCCAGACTGTCGCCGGGGTCAAGGGCGTCAAGACGCGCGGCGACCTGAGGCGGCTGGTTCTTGATCAGAGAGATCAGGATGTTGGTGGCCAGCAGGACAATCACAGCAATTCCCTGTCCTGCACAGGCAACTTCTGGGCCTGCTGCTGCTCCAGGGTCGCAACGAAATCAGCGTCGAAACCCGCGAGCGTCTGCAACAGCGCCTGCCCACGACGTTCGGTGCAGG
>JBBASJ010000070.1:0-8078 GCA_040399325.1 Prochlorococcaceae cyanobacterium | reverse complement strand
ATGCCTGCGGCCGGCTGGGTTCGCTCTGCGCCGGCCAGGTGGTCACCCAGCTGGGTCCGCGCCCGCAGACCGATCTGCGGGCGCTGCAGCGGCAGCATCTGGGCTGAGCGCGCCCTGCAACCAATCGCCATAGCCAGACGAGGCGCGGGCCGGCCAGGTCAGCCACTGGGGGGTGTCGTAGCTGTGCAGGCGATGCACCGCCGCAGCCAGGGCAGGCAGACGCGAGCCGTCGGTCTTGAGCAGCAACTGAACCTCCTGGCTCTGTTCAAGCCGGCCTTGCCAGATGTACAGCGACCCCACGGGCTGCAGGCTGACGCAGGCCACCAGACCCAGCTCGAGCAGCTCCCGGGCGAGGGCCTGGGCCAGATCGCTGCCGGCCTCGGTGGTCAGGGCCAGCACCACCTCTGGGTCGATCACAGCCGCCATTCAACCCTTTGCGAGCAGGGCCTCCAGCGTGGCGAGCAGGGCTGCCTCTGACAAGGGCACCACGGCGTGGGGCTCGGCAGGACGGGCCAGCAACACCAGTTGACAGCCGCAGCGTTGGCTGACCAGCCGCCAGCCCGCCTCGATGGCGCCTCCCGACTGACGACAGACGATCGCGTGGATCCCCCAGCGGCGCACCAGGGCCGTTTCGATCGCAAAGTCCCGACTGGGACGCAGCGCTGCAAGACGGGCCGGGTCCAACCCGGCGGCCAGGGCCTGTCGCAGTGCCGCCGGTGCTGGCAGCACCCGGGCATGGTGACGCGCCCCCGGACTGCAGTTCACCGCCGCGGCCAACTGGCGGGCTCCAAGCGCCAGCAACACCGATCGCCCTGCCAGAGCACAGCCCTGCAGGCCGGCCAGATCGGACAGCACCGTGGCGTCTCCTGGCTGCTGCAGCACTCGGCCGAGACGCAGCAGCGGCACTCCGCTGTCTGCGCAGACCAACGCCAGATCCTGGCTGATCTGCCGGGCAAACGGGTGCGTGGCATCGATCAGGGCAGCAAATGGATCGCCCTGGTGGCGCGCCTGCTCAAGGGCCGCGGTGATCGCCGCGGGGCCGGCCAGGGCACCCACCGCAAGCTCGAGTGCCGGGCCCGTGCTGGCGGCTTCCAGGGAGCGGTAGGCCGCCGCCGCCGCCGCTGTCACCACCGAAACCCGCACACGCCAACCGCGCTGCAGCATCTGGGCGGCCAAAGGCGGCCCTTCACCGGTGCCCGCCAGCAACCACAGGCGCTGCCCCTGGTGCATTTCAGGACTGTGGTTCAGGATGGGCACCACCACTGGCCGTTGGGGCGTGAATCACTGTCTGCTCGAAGTGGAGGTGCTCGAAGCGCCCCAGGTGCGTTACACCCAGGACCAGACGGCGATCGCCGAGATGCTGGTCAGTCTGGAGGGCCTGCGTCCCGACGATCCCCCGGGTCAGCTCAAGGTGGTGGGTTGGGGGAACCTGGCCCAGGAACTGCCCAACCGCGTGCAACCCGGGCAGCGCCTGCTGATCGAAGGTCGCCTGCGCATGAACACCGTGACCCGCCAGGACGGAGTCAAGGAAAAAAAGGCTGAATTCACGCTCGGCCGCCTGCACCCCCTGGGTCAGGCCCAGCCGGTCCAGGCGGCACCCAGGCAGGCTCCGGTGCGGACGGAAAGCGCTCCGGCGGCGGCGGCACCCCCCGGACCCAAGGCCGCCGCCAGCAGCGGCACCAGCAGGACGGAAGACCTGCCCAGCTGGAACAGCGCCCCGCTGGTGCCGGACCTCGGCGACGACGACATTCCGTTTTAAAAACCGCTTCAAGAGCCGGGTCTGCATGAAGAGCCCGGTCTGCACCGGAGCGCGGCAGCCCCGGGAGCCGGCCAACCTCAACCACCCAGCCGTTCTTCGGCCTGCGCCAGCAGCTGGCCGAGCTCCCGCTCCAACGCAGCGAGGTCGAGGCGCCACTGGGGCCAGGCCCCGGCATCGAGCTGGCGCAGCAGCCACAGGCGATCGTCCTGCAACTGGCTGAGGAGTTCGGCAGCAGCAGGGGCATCGGGGCGATCGCCGGAACCGTGGTCCATGCCATTGCAGGTACTGGCGCCATCCTGGACCCTGCTGGCCGAAGATGGCGGCATGAACGCCCTCTTTTCTCCAGGCAGCCTGGTGACCATCGCCGGGACCGCACTCACGGTGATCGGCTCCATCGCCTACCTGGGTGACAACGCCAACCTGAGCCTGCCGACCATCTTCTACGGCATTCCGATCCTGCTGGGCGGACTGGCCCTCAAATCGTCGGAGCTGCCACCGCCCCAGCGGCTGACCCCCGCGCCCGCTTTTCAGCAGTGGCGAGATCAACCCGACAATGCCCCCCTCAAAAAGCTTCTCGGCGATCTGATGCGCTGGCGCTACGGGCAGAAAGCCCACCTCGAGAGCTCGCTGGAAGCCCTGAAACTGTGGGATGAGGACACCCCACCCCAATTGCTCAGCGTCGCCGAAGGCGCTGACGACGGCCGTTATGGCCTCACGCTCACCTTTGCCTGTGGTGCCGTGTCAGTCGAACGCTGGCAGGATCAGGCCGAACGCCTGGGCCGCTTCTTCGGACGGGGGCTTGAAGCCCAGCTGGAACCGCTGCCAGGCGACCAACTGAAGCTGAGCCTGCGCCGCTCGGCCGACACCCCTGCAACGCCCCATTGACCGTGACGTCCGACGCCAGCATCCACCCCGATGAGGCGCTGCGCGTCTCGGTTCTGAGCGAGGCCTTGCCCTACATCCAGACCTTCGCCGGTCGCCGCATGGTGATCAAGTACGGCGGGGCGGCCATGGTGCAGGCCGAGCTGCGCGAGGCCGTGTTTCGCGATCTGGTGCTGCTGCGCAGCGTCGGGGTTCAGCCGATCGTGGTCCACGGCGGTGGGCCCGAGATCAACCACTGGCTCTCCAGACTGGCGATGGAGCCCCGTTTCGTTGACGGACTGCGCGTCACCGATGCCGACACCATGGACGTGGTCGAGATGGTGCTGGTCGGCCGGGTTAACAAACAGATCGTCAACGGCTTGCAACGCGTCGGCGGAGAGGCGGTCGGACTCTGCGGCAGCGACGGCCAGCTCGTGACCGCCCGGCTCTACGGCGACGGCTCCCGCGGCCTGGTGGGCGAGGTGGCTGCCGTCAACACCCGGGTGCTGAAGCCGTTGCTCGAAGCCGGCTACATCCCGGTGATCTCCAGTGTGGCCGCCGACACCAATGGCCAGGCGCACAACATCAACGCCGACACCGTGGCCGGTGAGCTGGCCGCCGCCCTGCAGGCCGAAAAGCTGATCCTGCTCACCGACACCCGCGGAATCCTGCAGGACCGCTCCGATCCGGGATCCCTGATCCGCCAGCTGACCCTCAGTCAGGCCAGGGATCTGATGGGCAGCGGCGTCGTGCAGGGCGGCATGACACCCAAGACCGAATGCTGCATCCGCGCCCTGGCCCAGGGGGTCAAAGCCGCTCACATCATTGATGGCCGGGTTCCCCACGCCCTGCTGCTCGAGGTGTTCAGCGATGCGGGCATCGGCACCATGGTGGTGGGCAGTCAACGGCACCTCGACGCCGGCAACTCGGCCGCCGGCAACTCGGGTGACGCCTGATCCTGGCGATGGCCCGCAGGCGGGCGATGCAGTGATCGCCCTGGCCCGGGCCGCCCTCGAGCGCGGCGACTACGGCCAGGTGGGGCGGCTGCTCGAGCCCCTGGCGGCGGGCAAGGGTTCAGCCGTGGATGCCGAGATCCTGCTGATGCTGGCCACCGCACGGCTGGGGCAGGGTCAGGGCGAGGCAGCGCTGGTCTGGTGCAAGCGGCTGCGGGCCCATCCTGATGCCACCATGCGGGCCCAGGCCCGGGAGCTGCAGCGGGTGCTCGAGGCTCCCGCCCTGGAGCGCCCGCGAGACTGGTCGCTCACCCTGCCCGACCTTGGCGGCAGCGAGGCTGCCATGGGGCGCCGCATGGGCGAACAGGTGCGCCGTCGCCGGCGGATCCAACCGCCGCCACCCCCGGCACCGGCGGTGGGCCCCACCCGGGCGCCGCTGGGGTTTGCCCTGGTGGTCAGCGTGCTGATGCTGCTGGTTCTGCTGCTGGGGGGCTGCGGTGCCATCGACGCCGAGCTGCAGTTCGGCGCGGCCGGGCGGTTGCAGCTCCAGCTCGGGCTGCAGCACGAAGGCCTGGCCGCACAGGCCTGGCAGACGCAGTTGGCACGCGACCTTCAGGCCCAGGGCTGGAGCCAGCGTCACAGCGGCCTGCAGTGGATGCTGCGCAGTCCGGTTCTGCCCAGTAAACAGGCCCTCGACGAGCTGGCCAGAACGCTTCAGCGGGCCAGCGTCCTGGCCGGGCTCGATCTGCCCCCGCCCCAGCTGGCGGTGCGCAGCCGCAACTGGCTGGTGGGCATTCACGAACGCATCAGCCTGGAGCTGGACCTGCAGCGCCTGCCGGCCTGGGTGCCGGCAGGTTTGAGCGTGCGGCTTGAGCCCCTGAACGCGAGGGCGGTGCGCAGCGCCTGGCCGCAACCGCGCAGCAACCGCACCGGCCTGATCTGGACCCTGGAGGCCGGCGCCCACAACCATCTGGTGCTGGCGCTGTGGCGCTGGAGCGCCCTGGGCCTCGGTTCGGTGGCCATCGCGGCCCTGCTGCTGCTGAGCCTGGTGCTGCAGCTGCTGCGGCGGCAACTGGGGTACGGATGGCCCGGATTACCCCGCTAAAGCTCGAGGGGATCGGGATCCACCGCCAACGTGACGCCGACCGGCAAAGCGCTGCGCAGGTCTGCCTCGGGCGGCAGGGGGATCGCGGCTGTGGCGGGGCCGTGCAACAGAACCTGCCAGCGGCTGCGGCCGGCCACCCGGGCCACCGGCGCCGGTGCCGGTCCGATCAGCATCCAGCCCGCCCGCTCGACCCCAGGCTGCAGCCGCGACGCCAGCGCGGTGGCAGCGGTGGCGGTGACGCTGGCGCTCGGGCCGGCAAGGCGCAGCAGACAGGCCCGGGCCAACGGCACCAATCCGCCTCGCCGGCGCAGATCCAGCTCCTGATCGAGGAAGTCGCCATAACTGCCCTGCACCAGGTGCCGGATGACCGGGTGATCGGGGCTGTAGGTCTGCACCAGCACCTCGCCCGGCAACTCACCACGGCCGGCCCGGCCCGCCAACTGCAGCAACAGCTGCAGCGACTGCTCGGAGGCCCGCAGGTCGGGACGGTGCAGCAATCCATCGGCGGCCAGCACCGCCGCCAGGGTCACCCGAGGCAGGTCCATGCCCTTGGCCAGCATCTGGGTACCCACGAGCACGTCGGCCTCGCCGGCGGCAAACCGCTCCAGCAGCTGGCGATGGCCATCACGTCCACGGGTGCTGTCGCGGTCGAAGCGCAACAGACGCAGATCGCTGAGCTCTTCGCCCAGTTGTTCGATCACCCGCTGGGTCCCGGCACCAAAGGGCTTGAAGGCGGTTGAACCGCAATGACCGCAGCGATCGCCGCAGTTCTGTCGGTGGTCACACCAGTGACACCGCAGCCACTCGCGGCCTTCGCGGCTGCGATGCACCGTCAGGGCCACATCGCAGTTGGGGCACAGCACGGCCTCACCACAGCTGCGGCAGCTCAGAAAGGCCCGGTAACCGCGACGGGGCACCAGCACCACCGCCTGCTCACCCCGCTGGCTCACCTGCTGCAGCCGCTCGAGCAAGGGACGGCTGAGCAGGCGGCGATGGCCCTCGGCCAGCTCCTGGCGCATGTCGACCAGCCGCACCGGCGGCAACGGCCGCTCGCCGATGCGCTGCGGCAACCGGAGCAGGGTCGTGCGGCCCTGGCTGCAGCTCAGCCAGGTTTCAAGAGAGGGGGTGGCGGTCCCCAGCACCAACACGGCTCCACTCTGACGGGCCCGCAACCGCGCCACCTCGCGGGCGTGATAGCAGGGCATCGGGCTGTCCTGCTTGTAGGACGCATCGTGCTCCTCATCGAGCACAAGCAGACCCAGCTGCGCCAGGGGCAGAAACACCGCCGAGCGGGTGCCCACCACCACCCTGGGTGACCCGGGATCCAGGGCTGCACGCCAGCTGGCGACCTTGTCGCCATCAGCCATGGCGCTGTGAAACTCGAGAACGGCCTCACCAAAGCGACTGCGGGCCCTGTCGAGCATCTGGGGGATCAGGCCGATCTCGGGCGTGAGCAGCAGCACGCTGCGCCCCTGGGCGAGGCACCGGGCTGCAGCCTGCAGGTAGACCTCGGTCTTGCCCGCCCCCGTGACCCCCCACAGCAGCAGGGCCTGTCCGGGCTCTGCGGCGGTGATGGCGGCCACGGCCCGCTGCTGGTCGGCGTTGAGGGCGCGGGGCTCCTGGATCGGCATGGGTACCGGCACCACGGGGGCGCGCCGCACCAGGCCGCGCCGCTCCAGGCCAGCCAGCACCGAGCGGCTGTGACCGCCGTCGTTGCAGAGCTCGGCCAGGGGGGTCACGCCACCTGCCGCCTCCAGGTCATCCAACAGCGCGGTCTGGGCCGGGGTGAGCCGCAGCCCCTCGCGCGGCATCTGAGGACCTTCGATCTGCCAGGCCGGTCGGGTCGCCCGCACTGGAGGCTGGGGGCGCTGACCGAGCCAGCCCGAGGGCAGGGCACTCTTGAGGGTCTGAAACCGGCTGGCATGGCAGTCGGCCGCCACCTGATCGATGAGCTGTTGCCAGGCGGCGCTCACCGCTGCCTGTTGCAACAGGCTCTCGACCGGCTGCAGGGCGCGACCCTCGAGCTCGGACGGCCGGTCCGGGAGGACCTCCACCACCAGACCGGAGTGGCGGCGTCCACGCAGGCGTACCTGCACCAGATCACCGGGTGCCAGGGCCAGATCCAGAGGATTGGCATAGGTGAAGACCTGGCCATCGCGACCCGCTTCCAGCCAGACCTGGAGCCACTGCGGAGCCGCCTCGCCCGAATCCCTGCCCACCGACCTTGCAAAGGCGTCTCGCCATTCTTAAGATGGAAACGTTGGGCAGTCGATCGACTGCTGTCGGAACGAGGCAGAGTTCCGTCCAGAGGGAAGACCTGAAGAGAGCGCCTGGACACTCTTTCCAACGCGAAGGCTTGCCCTCGCGGAGGATCTCCAGCCCTGGCCTCCCGGTCTCCGACCTCCCCTGACAGCGCTCCACCGGCCCCATCCCCCGTGATCCGGCCCCAACAAACCAGCCTCAACGAACCCGCGTTTCAACCCTGATCCCATCCCTTCGCCGGCACAGGCGGCCCTGCTGTCCCCCAGCCAGACGCATCCGTGAGACACCGTTGTTGTCTCCCCTGCTGGTTGATCGGGGCACAGCCGATGCCCCTGAGCTGCCGACGCGGGATCTGACGATGACCAGAGACCACCAGAGACCGTTTTCAGTGACGTCTCCCTGAAACCGAACTGCGGGAGTCCTCCGACCCCCTGCTTCCCCGCTCTCTCCTCTCCTCCAGCCCCGATGGTGGAGCGTCTCGGGTTCCGATCCCACCCCTTGATTGTTCTGCTGTTCTTCTTCCCCGTCCGCCCATGAGTCCCGCAGCCATCCTTGAAATTCTGGACAGCAACACGCTCAAGGCTCGCGCCACTGAGGCCGGGAAGGACGGGGCTGCGAAGCCTGCCACCAAGACAACCGTGAAGTCCGCCGCTGCCACGAAGACCAAGAGCAAAGCAACGCCCAAGACCGCAGCCAAGAGCAAGACCAAAGCGACCGTCAGCAGCGAAGCCGCCGGTGAAGCCGATGACGATCTGGACCTTGACGCCACGGCGGATGCCCTGATCGCCGGCGCCGGCACGGCCGACGCCAAAGACGACAAGGCCGCCAAGGCTCTGGCCAGCATCAAGGTGGGTCCCAAGGGGGTGTACACCGAGGACTCGATCCGGGTGTATCTGCAGGAGATCGGCCGCATCCGCCTCCTGCGTCCCGACGAAGAGATCGAACTGGCCCGCAAGATTGCGGACCTGCTCCAGCTTGAGGAGCTGGCCGCCCAGTTTGAGAGCGATCACGGCCACCTCCCCGACACCAAGGAGTGGGCGGCCCTGGTCGACATGCCCCTGATCAAGTTCCGCCGGCGCCTGATGCTGGGCCGCCGGGCCAAGGAAAAGATGGTGCAGTCGAACCTGCGCCTGGTGGT
>JBBASJ010000069.1:3224-8577 GCA_040399325.1 Prochlorococcaceae cyanobacterium | reverse complement strand
GGAAGCCCTGCAGGAACAGCAGGAAGCGGAAGATCGCCGCCACACCGAAGCTGGGGGCAAAGAACCAGCTGCTCTGGCCGAGGGGGTACATCAGGAAAACGCTGACGAACACCGCGATCGGGCCGGAGAAGGCGATGGCGTTGTAGGGGCGGATGCCGACCAGACGGGCGATCTCGAACTGACGCAGCATGAAGCCGATCAGGGAGAAGGCACCGTGCAGGGCCACGAACGGCCAGAGGCCGCCGAGCTGCACCCAGCGCACGAAGTCGCCCTGGGCCTCAGGGCCCCAGAGCAGCAGCAGGGAGTGACCCATGGCGTCAGCCGGGGTGCTCACCGCTGCGGTCAGAAAGTTGCAGCCCTCCAGGTAGGAGCTGGCAATGCCATGGGTGTACCAGGAGGTGGCGAAGGTGGTGCCGGTGAGCCAGCCGCCCAGCGCCAGGTAGGCGGTGGGGAACAGCAGCAGCCCTGACCAGCCCACAAAAACGAAGCGGTCGCGCTTGAGCCAGTCATCGAGGACGTCGAACCATCCCCGTTGCGGCGCGCGCCCTACAGCGATCGTCATGAGAGGGCTTCACGAAGCGTTACAAGGCGAATGGTACGGGGTGAAGGCCGCCCAGCGCGCGACAGCCCAGGGCCATTCACAACATTTGCCCACAAATGAGTACAAGTGCCTACGGCTCAGGCGGGGCCCTCCGTTCGCCAAAGTGGGCGGAGTCAGGCCCAGCGCCCAAGCCGATGTACGTCGTTGAGCTCTCGATCAAACTGAGTCCCATGCCCCTGGCGGTGCAGCGCAAAGAGCTGTCCGACGCCGAAGGGCTGTATCACCACATCAAGGGATGCCTGGAGAGCGGCCAGCCCGCCGTGCTCGAACTCACCTGCGAAAAGGAAGAGCACAAGCGCGTCAGCCTGCTGAGCAGCGAGATCGTGGCCGTTCAGCTCTATGAGAAATCGGCCGCCGGCGGGGGCGGCAAGCGGCCCGGCTTCAGCTTTGATAACTGAAGCCACCACCGCTGAGGCCCCGCAGTCACCATGGCTGCAGGTGAGCAATCTCGGCTTCAGCTGGCCGGGCGGCCGCCTGGCGTTGTCGGGATGCAACCTGCAGATCCCGGGCCCGGGGCTGTGGATGCTCGTGGGCGGCAACGGCAGCGGCAAGAGCACCCTGCTGCGCCTTCTGGCCGGCCTGCTGCAGGCCAGCAGCGGAGAGATCCACTGCCGCTGCCGCACGGCACTGGTGTTTCAGAACCCCGACCACCAGCTGCTGCTGCCGAGCTGCGGCAGCGACCTGCAGCTGTGGCTGCCCAGCGGACTGAGCCTGGCGCAACGGCAGCAACGGGTGCGTGAAGCCCTCGCCCTTGTGGGGCTCGAGGGCCTTGAAGACCGTCCGATTCACACCCTCAGCGGCGGCCAGAAACAACGGCTGGCGATCGCCGGCGCCGTGGCCAGCGGGGCCGCCCTGCTGCTGCTCGACGAACCCACAGCGCTGCTCGATCCTGCCAGCCAGGCCGAGATCCTGGCGTTGATCGCCCGACTCAGCCGCGCCCCGGGGGCCCGACTCGCAGCGCTGTGGGTGACCCACCGACTGGAGGAGCTGGAACACTGCGATGGCGCGGCGCTGATGCGCCGCGGCCAGGCAGGTCCGTGGCAGAACGGAGCAAGCCTGGCCCGGGCCTTGCCCAAGGGAGGGGCCGAAAGGTAGGGTCTTGCGGTTCCCGAAAGGGCAACATTCCTCGGTAGCTCAGCGGTAGAGCGGTCGGCTGTTAACCGATTGGTCGCAGGTTCGAATCCCGCCCGGGGAGTTTTTCAGTCAAAATCACAACAAAAAAGCCTGAAGAGATTGTGAAGATCTCTGCCTCAGGCCCCTTGATTGTGCCGGCGGGCTGCAGCGTTCAGGCCATGGCGATGCTGCGCTGTGACTGACATCTGAGCCGCAGGGCCCGATCTGGCGCAGGGCAGGCTGGCGGTCGGATGTCAGGACTGCCTCAACGCCTGCCGGTCCACGGCTCCCGAAACCGGATCGCAACGGGGACAATGGACGTCATCGCTGCAGTGCCATGAAGCCCGGCATCCTGCTGATCGAAGACGACGGTGACATGCGCGAGCTGGTGGCGGGCCACCTCGAGCATGGGGGCTTCGCCGTGCACCGCGCCGAAGACGGCATCAAGGGCCAGGCCCTGGCGATGCAGGTCAATCCCGATCTGATCCTGCTGGATCTGATGTTGCCCAAGGTCGACGGCCTGACCCTGTGCCAGCGGCTGCGGCGTGATGAACGCACAGCCCGCATTCCGATCCTGATGATCACGGCCCTGGGGGGCACCAAAGACAAGGTGAGCGGCTTCAACTCGGGCGCCGACGATTACCTCACCAAGCCCTTTGACCTCGAGGAGCTGGTGGTGCGCATCAAGGCCCTGCTGCGCCGCAGCGAGCACACGCCCCAGAGCAGCAAACACAACGAGATCCTCAGCTACGGCTGCCTGACCCTGGTGCCCGAGCGGTTCGAGGCGATCTGGTTTGACCAGCCGGTGCGTCTCACCCACCTCGAATTCGAACTGCTGCACTGCCTGCTGCAGCGTCACGGCCAGACCGTGGCCCCTTCGCTGATCCTCAAGGAGGTCTGGGGTTACGAGCCCGACGACGACATCGAGACGATCCGGGTGCACGTGCGGCACCTGCGCACCAAGCTGGAGCCCGATCCACGCAAGCCGCGGTTCATCAAGACCATCTATGGGGCGGGCTACTGCCTTGAACTGCCCAGCGAAGAGCAGCTGGCCGACCTGATCCCCCTGGTTCAGGCCGCGCGGGAGCGCCTGGAGCAGGCCAAGGCCAGCTGAGCCAGATCGAGCAGGGCCACCTCCCAGGCCAACCGCGGCTGCACAAAGGCCAGCAGATGGCCGCGCAGGCGGTTGAGCCGCTCGAGCATGTCGCTGCCGCAGCCGCTGCGCCAGAGCAGCAGCTGCCACCACTGCACGACCCACAGCTGTTGCTCACCCTCGAGGGCGTCGCTGATCTCGCTGGCCAGTTGCAGCAGCTCCAGGGGCGGGCAAGCGGCCAGCGCGCCGCTCTCGGTGGCGAGCTGAACCAGGCTCTGGCGCAGGTCCTGGGGCAGCAACTGCCACTGGCGACGGTGTTCCAGCAGCGCCCCCGGTGAGCCTGCCGCCAGCTCCAGCAGCTCGGCCGAATCACTCGGCTGCTGGAGCTGGTGCTCTGCTGCCGCATCGCAGCGGTGCAGCACCCGCTGCAGCTCGCCAGGGGCAAGGCGAGCAAACGGAATCAGCTGACAGCGGGAGCGAATCGTGGCCAGCAACTGCTCGGGGGCCGCAGTGATCAGCAACAGCAGGCCGTCACCGGGCTCCTCCAGGGTCTTGAGCAGGGCGTTGGCGGCGGCCTCGGCCATGGCTTCGGCCCCATCGAGCACCACCAGACAGCCGCGCGCCTCCACCGGTCGACGCCCCAGGAAGCGGGTCACCTCACGCACCTGCTCCAGGCGCAGCTGGGGCGGGGTGCGGCGACTGACCCCCTCGTCGGCGGCCTGCGACTGCGGCACCAGGCGGCCCTGGTGGCTGTAGGTGGGCTCCACCCACAGCAGATCGGGATGGTTGCCGTCGGCCAGACGGCGGCGGATGGCGCCATCGCCGGCCGGCCCCGCCAGCACGCCCTCCAGGAAGCGCAGCGCTGCCAGGCGACGGCCCACCCCGTGGGGACCCGCCAGCAGATAGGCCGGAGCGACCCGACCGCGCTGCAGGCTGGCCTCCAGCAGGGTGACCGCCTGCGTCTGGCCGATCAGATCAGCAAACAGAGGCCCTGCAGCGCTCATGCCGCCCGTGGGGGTTGGAACGGCCCAAAGCGCTGCTGCAACGCCCGGCGGCAGGCGGCGCTGACCGGCTCGGGAGGCTGGTCGGCGGCGATGGCCAGCCAGCCGCGCTGGTCGGCCAGGACGGCAAAACCCTGATGCACCCGCGCCAGAAACGCGTCGCCCCCAGCCTCGATGCGATCAGGGCCGTGATCCCCATGGCGATCACGGCGGCGGCGGCTGGCCTCGGCCAGGGGCAGGTCCAGCCACAGGGTCAGATCGGGCACCAGGCCGGCGGTGGCGATCTGCTCGAGCTGGTCGATCAGGGCCAGGGGCAGGCCGCGGCCATGGCCCTGATAGGCAGCGGTCGAGCCGCTGAAGCGGTCGCTCAGCACCCAGTGGCCAGCGGCCAGGGCCGGCGCGATCAGTTGCTGCACGTGCTGGGCCCGATCGGCCGCATAGAGCAGCAGCTCGGCCGTGGTCTCGGGTGCCGCCTCGTCCGGGGGGTGCAGCAACAGCTGGCGCAGGGCCCGCCCCAGGGCCGTGCCGCCGGGCTCGCGGGTCACCACCAGCTCACAGCCGGGCGCGAGCAACCCCGAGCTCGGCAGCCAGGCGGCCAGGGCGTCCAGCTGGGTCGATTTGCCGCAGCCATCAATGCCTTCCAGCACCACAAAGCGGCCGCGCACGTCAGCGTCCAGATCGGCCGCCATCTTGAAGCAGCAGGGCGTTGACCACCACCGTGATCGAGCTCAGGGCCATGAGCAGCGCCGCCAGCGGCGGGGTGAGCAACAGCCCGAAGCCGGGCAGCAGCACGCCGGCTGCAATCGGGATCACAATCAGGTTGTAGCCAAAGGCCCAGACCAGGTTCTGACGCACCTTGGCCAGGGTGGCGCGGGCCAGCCGGATCGCCTCCACTACCCCCTCAAGACGGTCGCCCAGGATCACCAGATCGGCGGTGTCCTGGGCCACCTGGGTGCCGGTGCCCACGGCGATGCCCAGGTCGGCAGCCGCCAGGGCCGGGGCGTCGTTGATGCCGTCGCCGACCATGGCCACCGGGCCGTTGGCGCGGCGGTTTTCGAGCAGGGCCAGCTTGTCTTCGGGCCGCAGCTCCCAGGCCAGCTCGGCGGGCTGCAGACCGAGCTGGCTGCCCAGCTGGGCCACGGCCGAGCGGGCATCCCCGCTGAGCAGGCCCAGCGCCATGCCCAGGTGGCGCAACTGGCCCACGGTGGCGCCTGCATCGGCGCGGGGCTGGTCGGCCACCGTCACCCAACCCAGCAAGCGCTCGCCATGGGACACCGCCAGCAGCGAACCCGGCTGGGGAGCGACAGCCGCAGGAACGGCCACCTGCTGCTGCGCCAGCCAGCTGAGCCGGCCCACACGGGCCACCGTGCCTTCGACCAGGCCCTGCACCCCCTCGCCCGCGACCGCCTGCACCTCAGTGGCCACCAGCGGAGTGAGCCCACGGCGCAGGACCTCCTGCTGCAGGGCATGGGCCAGCGGATGGCGGCTCTGGGCCTCCAGGCCCGCCGCCAGGGCCAGCAGGGCGTCGGCAGCCTGGTCACTGGC
>JBBASJ010000069.1:0-3124 GCA_040399325.1 Prochlorococcaceae cyanobacterium | reverse complement strand
TGGTCACTGGCGGCGTGGTCACCGACAGCGTGGTCATCGCCGTTCAAGGGCTCACCGTCGAGACCGCACGGGACCACGGCCGTGACCAGGGGCCGGCCCAGGGTGAGGGTGCCGGTTTTGTCGAACAGCACGGTCTTGAGCTGGGCAGCCATTTCGATCGCATCGCCACCGCGGAACAACAGCCCGCGGCGGGCCGCCAGGCCCGAGCCCACGGTGATCACCGTGGGGGTGGCCAGGCCGAGGGCGCAGGGGCAAGCCACCACGAGCACGGCAATGGCCAACTGCAGCGCCAGGGCGAGAGGCGACGACGCATGCTGGCCCAACATCCCGTGACCGCCATGGGCCATGGCGCCTGGCTCCATGGCGCCATGGGCCGGCAGCAGCACCTGGGGCCAGAGGCGGCAACCCCACTGCCACCAGAAGACAAAGGTGGCGGCGGCCAGGCTCAGCACCCCGAGGCTGAAACGGCCCGCCACCCGGTCGGCCAGGCCCTGGATCGGGGCCTTGCGGGCCTGGGCCCGCTCAACCAGGGCCATGATCCGTGCAACAGCACTGTCGGCACCGCTGCGCAGCACCTCGAGCTCCAGCACCGCCTCAAGATTGAGACTGCCTGCCGCCAGCTCGACACCCGGGGCCGCCTCGATGGGCAGGGGTTCACCCGTGAGTGCCGACACATCGATGCTGCCGCGGCCATCGCGCACCACCGCATCAACCGGCACCCGATCGCCGGGAGCCAGCAGAATGCGGTCGCCAGGCCGCAGGCCGCCTACCCGGAGTGGACGGGTCAGGCCAGGACCCAGCAGCAGCTGCGCGGTCTCAGGCTGCAGCTGCGCCAGTTGCTCCAGAGCCCAGCCGGTGCGGTAGCGGGCACGCTCCTCGAGGAAGCGACCACTGAGCACGAAGCCCAGCAGCATCACGGGCTCATTGAAAAAGCAGGGCCAGCCGCTGGCGGGCCACAGCAGTCCGACCACGCTGGCCAGATAGGCACTGGCCAGGCCCACGCCCACCAGGCTGTCCATGCCCGGCACGCCATGGAGCAGGGCCCGGGCGCCATTCACCAGGATCGGCCGGCCCGGTCCCGCCAAGGCAACGGTGGCCACCAACGCGTGAAACCAGAGGTTGGCCAGCAGGGTGGTGGCTGGGGACGCAGGCAGCTGCCCCAGCATGGCCAGATGGCCCAGGCTCGAGACCAGCACCAGGGCCAGCGCCACCACCAGCTGACGCCACTGCTGCCACCAGTTGCGCTCCTGCAGCCGCCGCAGGCGGCTGGGGGCATCGGCGTCCTGCTCATCACGCGGATGGGCAGCAAAGCCGAGGCCCTGCAGCGCATCGATCAACCGCGGCAGGGCCTCCCCCGGGGCGGACTGCAGATCGATCCAGGCGGTTCGGCTGAGCAGATTGACGCTGGCTTCGCTGACGCCCGGTTGCTCCAGCAGCTTCTGCTCGACGGCGCGCACGCAGCCGCCGCATTTCATGCCCTCGATCTCGAGCAACAGCGTCGACACGGCACAACGCCAATGGGGCTCAGGCTAGTGGGATTTGCCATTGACGATCAGCCGCGGCCGGCAGACGGCAAGATGGGCTGACACAAGGACCGCGCGGCCGCCGCGCCAGCACCCGTGCCCCGCTCGCAGCGCAACGACAACTTCATCGACAAGAGCTTCACGGTGATGGCCGACCTGATCCTCAAGGTGCTGCCCACCAACCGCCGCGCCAAGGAGGCCTTCGCCTACTACCGCGACGGCATGAGCGCCCAGGCCGACGGCGAGTACGCCGAAGCCCTGGAAAACTACGAAGAGGCCCTCAAGCTCGAGGACGACCCCAACGACAAGGCGTTCATCCTCTACAACATGGCGCTGGTGTTCGCCTCCAATGGCGAGCACGCCAAGGCCCTCGACTTCTACGGCCAGGCCCTGGATCTCAACAGCAAGATGCCCCAGGCCCTCAACAACATGGCGGTGATCCACCACCACCTGGGTTCACTGGCCGAAGAGCGGGGCGATGCCGACGAAGCCGACCGCCGGTACGACCAGGCCGCCGAGTTCTGGGGCAAGGCGATCCGCCTGGCACCCAACAACTACATCGAAGCCCAGAACTGGCTCAAGACCAGCGGCCGCGGCAGCGTCGACGTGTACTTCTGAGCGCAATTCTGAACGTTGTTCCGAATGTATTGCTGAGCGCCCGGATCGCCCAGAAGCCAGCCCTGCGGCTCTTCAGAGCTGCGCAGATAGCTACGCAGATAGCTGCGCAGATAGCTGGGCAGATGGTGGCATCGACGCGCAGTTGCGAGGCTCCAGCAATTGTGACGACCAAGGGCGGTCTTGGAATCACTTCGGGTGGGCTTGTGTGACCTTGCGATGACATTGGAATCGCCTTGGCCTGGGCTTGCGCAGGTGGCATGTCATCGCGCCCAAGGGCATCAGCAAGGGCATTGGCAGTGATTGCATGTCATCTCTGCCGATGCCCCTACCAGGACCTCAGACCCGGTCGTCGGCAGGGTTGACCCCCAGCGCCGCCACCAGGGCCTCGGCAATGCTGCCCGCTTCGAGCAGTTGCAGACCCAGGCCTGCCGCCACGGGCCCCAGACCGCTGCCGCGGGGCACCACCGCCCGGGTGAAGCCCAGCCGGGCCGCCTCGCCCAGGCGCAGCTCGAGCTGGCTGACCGGCCGCAGCTGGCCGCCCAGACCCAGTTCGCCGATCAGCACCGTGCCAGGGGGCAACGTGAGATCGCGGTAACTGGCCACCACCGCCGCGGCCACGCCCAGGTCAGCCGCCGGCTCCTCGACTTCGAGGCCGCCGGCAACCGCCAGGTAGCAATCGAAGCGCGACAGCGGCAGACCCAGGTGCTTCTCGAGCACCGCCAGGATCTGGTGCAGTCGGTTGACGGCGATGCCGGTGGCGCTGCGGCGTGGGCTGGCGTAGCTGGTGGTGCTGACCAGGGCCTGCAGCTCCACCACCAGGGGCCGGGTGCCCTCGCAGGCCACGATCGTGGCGGTGCCGCTGCTGGGCTCCTCGCACCCCAGAAACAGCTCGCTGGGGTTGCTGACCTCGGCCAGGCCGCGATCGCGCATCTCGAACACCCCCAGCTCGTGGGTGGCGCCGAAGCGGTTCTTGACCGCCCGCA
>JBBASJ010000068.1:0-8877 GCA_040399325.1 Prochlorococcaceae cyanobacterium | reverse complement strand
CCCTCCTCCAGGTAGATGTAATCATTCCTGTCCGTCACTACCAGCGCCTCACCTTCATTCACCGCACTGCCTTTCACCAAGTATCGATGCGTTGTGCTCCGATAATGGCTCACGCTTAGCGTTGCACCCGCACCCGTAATGTTCGCACCTCGAATCGTCGTGATCTTCAACGTTCTCCCGCTCGCCGCTGCATTGCTCAACACCGCTGCATTGCTGGTTCCCACCAGCGCCACCGCCGTCTTGCCATACACCGCCGCCGGTTGTCGCAGGTTCGGTGCTGCCATTCGTCACCATCGCGCTCTCTAGTTTGCCCATCCCTCTGGCCATAAGTCCGCATCCCATTCGTAGTTCTGCCATGCCCAATCGCTGTAATACGTCACCTCCACCACCTGCAGCGCCGTAGCCGTCACCATTGACACCTCTGGCGCCACCACAGCACCGCACGCTGTCGTCACCTCATAGCTCACCTGCGGTGCCACCACCACATCACATGACGTGTCAGTGAACATCAGGCCCACCGCATAGGTGGTCACGTGGCACCCTGTCGTCGTCGTCAGGCCCACCTGATGAATGCCGACCTGGAACAGGCTCGAGACATCGCCGCCGGTCGTCGTCGTGATCGTCCTGCTATCCGTTCCCACCAGCCACAGGCTGACCGCTGTGCATTGCGTTGTGCTCTGCAGCAGTGCTGCGCTGCCTGGCACCACCAGGTCATACGGGAAATCGACCACATCGCATGCCGTCGTTGTCTGCCCCAGCAGTGGCACGGTCTCGACGTAGGGCGGGAACACAGTCCCGGCATTCATCTCCCGCGGCCATACCGCAGCAGTCCCATAAGGCAGGATGGCGCCAAACAATGCCTGCAGGTTCCCGCGATCAAACCCAGCAGGCACCGCCACGCTGTTAGGCGGATACGGGGTCGGATTGACGGTCACTGCTGGTGCTGCAGGCAGGCTCGTGACACCTGGTGCCGTCGGGAACCAGACCGCGGCTGCTGCTGATGCGACCACATCAATGCCGGTGGTCGTCTGCAGAATCTGCGTCGTCATGTTGTGCCCACCCCTCCCCAGAACATCGCGTCAATGCTGCAGGCCATGCCGTTGGCATCAAACGCCCACGTCAGCCCATTCACCCGGTACTGCCCGGCAATGCCGTCAAGGTCGATGTAGAGCGGATCAAACGGTCGCGGTGGCATCAGCTCTGGTGCAACCTGCAGGCTCAATCCATTGCGATGGCCGAGCAGCATCCGATTCTGAACCCGACCGAAGGCCAAGGCCTGACGCCTGGCTTCCTGTTCTGATGCCGTGTAACGATAAGTCGTTGGCGTCAATGTTTCCAGCACGTAGTAATCGTCCCTCGCATACGGCAAACTGAACACCTGCACGCGGTTCAATCCCGCACCACTCGAATACGACCACAGTGCCTGCGTCTCAAATCCAGCCGCAGCCTCATCGGCATTCTGCTCTCTTGATGTTTCAGTCTTGCCGATTGGCGATGGCTTTTCCTTTGCATCCTCGGTCAACTTGATCGGCTTATCCTTGATCAGGTTGGCACGCTCTGGCAGCACTTCCTTATAGGCGTTTGGATCATTGACAATTCGCACCTCTGAACTATCAAACGACAGCTGGTAACTTGCGGCCAATGCCGACAGCATATCATCCGATGTGTCGATGTTATCAGCGTTCCATGCTGCTGACTGCTGACCCTCCTGCGTTGCGCCATAGTTCTTGTAGCTGACTCGCGTTGTCTTTGTCACTCCGGTATAGACTGTCTTTAGATCATCCTTTGCCTGCAATTTGTACGGGTCAATCGGCACCGTGAAGCGTGCCCGCTCATGCGTGGTGATCGTTAAATCTGTCGTGATGTAATCAAGGCCTGGCACAATGACTGTACCGCCTTCGTTCTCCCAGTAATACTGAACCGACAGTCTGCCGGCAACGGCAAACTTAGAATCAATCACCTTCGACACACTGCGAACCAGATCTTTAGTCGTCGGGTCGTATTCGTTTTCCTCGCGCTGGTACGAATAGATCTGAGTGCTGCCCCCGGCAGCTGGTATGCCAGCATTGAGCAGCTGCCCAAAATACTGCCCATTCACTGCCTGCAAATTGCTGCGGGTTGACGTCAACCGTGCCTTAACAGTCTTGTCGTCGTTGTATTCTGTCCAGACTTGGGTATAGGGAATGTACTGGCTCGAATACACTCCCTTCACCTTCACGCCATTGGATGCCGTATAAGAATAATTCGTCCTGACTGTTACAGGGCTGCCGATGGTCTCCTCGTAGTTCCATGGCACAAAGAACCGAGGCGAATCGTCTGGATCTTCCGGCTCGTTCGGGTCACGGTCTGGATCTTGCGTGTCAGGCAGCTCATCAACTTTTGGCGGTTTCGGTGGCGTCGCAATACCAATCTGCGTCGATGTAATCTCCCGCCGGTTCAATCTATAGGTGCTGTAGTCGACCTTGATTGCTTCGCCCGGCAATTCGCCACTGCCAATGCTGTCGAGCGCGATCAGATCTGCTGCACGCAACACCGGGCCGGCACCACCGTCAGCCGTTGTGCTGCGAAACACCAGCTGTTCGGACTCGTTCAGATAGCCCACATAGTTCTCGCTGATCAGCAGCCCTGCCAGCACCCTGACGAACCCTTGCGATAGGTCGAACTCCTCACGGGTGAAACGGCTCTGCAGTGGGATGCCAGAGGCTGCCGTGATGCCAAGCCGCGTCAAAATGCTGCCAGCAACAGAGGCTGCAGTCATCGTGATCGGGATGATGCGGCGGTCCTGACTCTGAACGCCAATGGAACCGGTGTAACCGATGATCTCGCCACCCTTCCGGCCAATCACTCGGATCTTGGCATCAGGCGGCGCCAGATCCTCGAGCATCGTCAGCCGGCAGCCCAGCTGTATCGTCGTCTGCCTCGTCAGCGGATCAGCAAAGCTCGACAGCACCCGCAATCGCCGCGGCACCCGTGACAGGTAGCCCGCCTTCTCGTAGGCAAAATCCACCACCTGCCCCAGTGTCGGCTGGTAGATCCCGGCCAGCGTCACGCTGCCGCGGCAGAACACCAGCCCATTGCCCTGCACGTAGGTGTCGCTCAGGCTGCCCTGCACGATCTCGCCCAAGCTGCAGTAGACACGTGCTCTGATGTCGATCGTCATCTGACCAGTGCCTGCGTCAGGTTGATGGTGAAGCGCGTGGCCTTGGCCCCTCCCGTGATAATCACCTCTGCCGTGGCCTCAGGCGGGCTGACAGGCCAGTAGGTGCCAACTGCAGGTGTTACCGCAGTCTGCCCCTCATACCAGCTTTGCAGGGCTGCCCAGCCGGCCGCGTCGGTCGTGCCGACCACCTTCCGCAGCTTGGTCGCACCGAATGGCCCCTGCACGTAGTGGCGCCCTGCTGCCGTCAGCTGCAGCGTTGGTGCCTCCTGGTATCCCACAGGCTGTTCAATCAGCGTCAGAGTGCAGCTGCCCAGAGTCAGGGTGCCGTAGTTCGGCAGGCTGGCTTCACTGTTCTGCCGGGCCTTCTCCGCCTCTCGGAGCAATGCCGCCAGGGACTGCGTTGCATCGACCAGCTCAAACGATGCCTCGACATAGGCGCCGACTTGGCCGGCACTCGGGGCAGCACTGAACCAGCAGTCAATCCCGGACCACGACTGACCGAAACCCTGCGCCGTGAGGCTGACGGTCGTGCCGATGGCACCACTCGAGAGGGTATCGGGATCGCTGATCCTGCTGTTGCGCCAGGTGTCATAGACCGTCAGTAGCGCGGTCCATTGCGCAGATGTGAGCAGGCCACTGATCAGCCATCGGCGTGCCGTCAGGCCTTGGCGTGCGTCACCGTCATAGCCGAACGGTTGGGCTGTCAATGCGTTGCAGCTGAAGCCGTTAATGGTGACCGTCATTGGAGCTCGCTGTAGCTGTTGATCGTCGTGCCACCGCCGGCCTGGTTGTCGACCTGAACCTGCACCGTCCAGTCCTTGTTTGCCAGTGCTTCAATTGCGACCGTGTTTAGCCTGACCTGCTCAACCAGCCCCTGATTGCTGGCACCGATCTGCTCTGCTGCTTGGCCCACTGCCTGGCTGTTGCGATCCACTGGCGTCGGATCAAACTTGAATTCAAGGATCCCATTGCCGGCCCGCAACGGCTGAGGCAATGGTGGCAGGTTGTCGGCCTGTGCTGCCTTTTTCTCCAGTTCCAACTGCTGCAGTCGAAGCTGATTGATGCGTTCCTGGCTCTGCAGCTTTTCACGACTGATCTGCTGCGCAATCTGCAGCTCACGATTGGCCAGCTGCAGTCCTTCCTGCGCTGCCTGGATCTGGTTCGGGTCGCCGCTACGAGTGGCCTGCGCCAAAGAGATTTGAGCCTGTATCACGCCGCGACGTGCCGCCAGTTCCGTTAGTTGCGTCTCAAGCCGTACGGACTCGATCTGTCGCTGCTGCTCGACCTTGGCCGCCGCCTCACGCAAGGCGAACTGTCGAGCCTCAAGATCCTCGCGGCGCCGCTGGAACGCCTCGACGATGGACTGCCGCGTCGATTCGTCCTGCACCCCCTTCAATGCCCGCTGCTCCTGTGCTGACAGCAGCGCCCCCTCAAGGGTCAGGCGCTGATTGGCCAGATCCTGCTCAGCCTGTGCGACCTGCTGGGCCAGCTGCAGCCTCGACTGACTGACGCTGAGGTCTTGCTGCCGGAAGTCAAAGCCTGCAGTGCTGATCCGCTGGAGCTCCCCGAGGGCAGCGCCGGTGCCTTTGGCAGCTGCTGTGGCAGCCCCAAGCTGCAGCTCAGTGCTGCGGATTGCCTGCCTCAGCTGCTCAAACCTGGTGCTGCCAATCTCCAGCTTGTTCAGCTCATCGCGCTGAGCTTTGAGCTTCGCATTGAGGTTATCGATGCTGGCAATGCTTTTGGTCTGTTGCGTCAGCAATGCTGCAGCCTGTGCATTCTCGGCCTGCAGTTGCGATTGACGGTCTGGGTATTTGTCGCGGAACTGTTGCGCAAGGCCTGGCAGCTTGGCCAGTACGGCCTCAAACTGTTCAGCCGATAGCCGCAGCTCCCCAAATGCCGAGACCGTGCCGCCGGCCTGTTTGGCAGCATCGGTGAACAGCGCACGGGCCTGCTTGTCGGTCAGATTGAACTGCTCTTGGACTTCTCGCAGCGCAACAACCGCATCAACGCCCTGGTCTGGGATGTTGCCCAGTAACGTCGTCAGGCCGCGGCTGAATCCCAGCTTTGACGCATCAGCGACAATCTTGATTCCCTGCGCAACACCGGTTAGCCCTTCGGTGACTGGCTGAACCAAAGGCAGAATGTCTTGCCCGATTGTGATTTTCAGCTCATCAAGCGCATTCTGAAACTTGGCAATGTTCTGCGCAGCAGTCGGCATGCCGTCCGTGCTTGCCGTCAATTCATTAAGACCCTTTGCCAAGGCCGGGAAGAACCTGTCTGCCGTGAGCTGCCCGGTCTCGACGAGCTTAATCAACTCCTGCTGTGTCAGGCCCAGGCCTTTGGCCGCAGCGGAAAACGCAACCGGTAGCCTCTCGCCAAGCTGCCCACGCAGCTCCTCCATCTGCACCGTCCCTTTGCTGGCCACCTGCTGCAACGCCAGCAGGCTGCCCGACAGCTCATCATTGCTCAACCCCAGCTGTTGCGCGGCAGTGCTCACCGCACTGAACAGGTCGCGTTGCACCTCGATCGGTACGTTCGCTGCCGTTGCTGCTGCGGTGAAGCTGCTGAACGTTTGAGACAACGTCCTAAACGACAGCCCCAACTCATCGGCCAAGCCGCGGGTGAACGTCAGCGCACCTGCAGCGCCCTGCTCTCCAAGCGTATTTGATAGCTTGCGGGTGACCGTTTCGAGCTCGATTGCAGACTGCACCGACTGCCGCAGAAACTCACCGACGGCCAGTGTGCCGAGTGCTGCGCTCAGGCTGCTAACTGCCGTTGTCGATAGCCCCAGCCGTCGGTCTAAATCCTTGAACGCATTGGCAGCATCACCTCCGGCCTTTTGTGCATTCCGCCCAAACTGCTGCAGGTCGCGGTTGGCCTGGTCGTCATCGACCCTGATACCAAGCTCAACGGTGCCGATTGATTCTGCCATGCCCTAGCTTGCCGGAAACCTACACCATGGCATCAGCTCTCCTCTCGCTTCAAAATGCTGTGGTCGTCTTCGATGTGCCGACCGTCGGCACGATCGTCGATCAACGAACCGGCAACATCCTGCCTCGTACCGAACGGGTCACGATTAGCCTCTACCTCAGGCAAGGCAGCCTGACTGAAGCCGACGTGCCAGGTGTCGGCAGTGCTGCTGACGTTTTTGACGGTTATGCCATCAGCCCCCAGGCACTCGACCCTCGGATTGTTCCTGGTGTTCGCGGCCTGCTGTCATTCTCTGCCGATGGTCCGATGCCATGCGAACTCGTCAAAGGTCGTGAGCCCTATGGCACAACCGGCCTGATCGGTTCGACGCTGCAGCAGGTCATTGGCGATCGTGTCCGCATTGTCCGGTACCGTCAAACCACGCAAACGCAATGACGGTACAGATCAAAGCGGTTGCCAAGCTCACCGGCTTTGACCCGCGTTACATCGCGGCGCGGGTGCCGGTCATCCTGCGTCAATACGATGCCGTCATCTTCCCCGCATTTAAGGCCGAGATCAGCGCTCCCCAGTTCAGCTGGCCACGGACAACGGTTCGACGCAATGGCCAGGTCGTCAGCAGCCCCCGCGACATCGTCGACACCGGTGCCTTGCGGGCTTCACAGCAGCGGTTCACCATTGGTGCCGCAGGGCTGGGCCTCGGATACCGCTGGGGTGGCCCTGCAGCGCCTTACGCTCCCCTGGTGCTGTCTGGCTACGTCTCGAGTCGTGGTGCCATCGCACCAGGCCGCAACTGGATCCTGCCGGCATTGAACAAGCACCCGCTGGATCGGTTCTTCGCTCAGCAGTGGCAACGGCTTGGCAGGACGCAACGCACGCAATAAAAAGGGGGCCTTTCCAGGGGCCCCCGACGCATCCTCTACCTCACCGCCCCAGTTTAGACCGTCACGATGATCGATGGCACGGTGCCGGTGCCGCCGACATCAGCAAGCAGCGGCGACAGGGCTTCACCGGTGACATAGCCTCGGCCACCTGCAACCAGCGTCACGGTTGTTGCCACAGCGCCGCTGACGACAATGGTTGCCGTAGCGCCGATGCCAGACCCGCCGTAGAGCGCGATGCCGGTATAGGTGGCGTTGGCCAGTCCGCTGCCGGCACTGCCGCCGGTCAAGGTCATCGCTGTGATCACACCGGAGCTGCCCTGCTTGACCCACTTCGGTTCGCCGTAACCGTTGAGCGTGAAGCTGACGGCCGCGATGTTGCCGGCCTGGACATCCTCTGTGAAATCGCTAACCTGCGCGACTCCGGTATGCACCTCCATGGCACTGGCACTGCTGCCATCGGTGACCGGAGTTTCACGCCACCATTGCAGCGTTGCACCAGCTGTCGAGCCCAGCCATGCCGTCTTGCAGGTCTGATAACCGACACTGGTCACATCCAGGTTCATCGTCACCGGGATGCTGTAGCTGTTGCCGGTCACCAGGTTCTTGGCAAATCCAAACCCGCTGCCATAGTCGGTCACCTGCTGGCTATCGCTCGAACCCTGCAGGCTGAAGTTGGACCCGTTGACCAGTTCAGAGAAGCTGGTGCGATTGGTCGGATTCAGGCTGGCAGTCGTGCCGGCCTTGACCCACATCCGATAGTTGAAGGCGGCGAAATAGCCCACGCGTCAGTCCTGCAGTTCTGTCATAGCTTGCCGCTCTTGGGCTTCAAGCCATTCCATTGGCGTTTGATGGTCGCTGACGTGCAGCTCGAAATCGAGCCGGTCATGCGCTACACCAGCGGTAGCGAGCAATGCCAACCGCAGTTCCTCGCGGTCGATGCCAAGCTGCGCCGCAGCCTGATCGGCACTGATGCCGTGGTCCATCAGCCGCCGGATCTTCATTCCCAGCTCTCGAACCGGCGGCGGTGCCTTGACCTGCCAGTTGTGGTCCCGTACATAGTGCCGGCATTCGCCAAGCGCGAACACACCAAAGATCGTCGACAGCCTGCCGCGGTCAGCGTCCCAGCGTCGTGCTGCCTTGATGAAGGCAACATCAACACATGAGGCCACATCCTCAGGTGCCATCATCGGAAACCTCGCACGCATCCTGCGAGCAAAGTGGTGCACGAGCTTGCGATGCTCAACGTAAAGCTCCCCGATGCGCCTTGATTCCTGGCGCGACAATGGCTGGTCATGCCGCTGGCGACCGGGCGTTAATTGCATGCCCGGCAATGCCAGCTGCACGTTAGGACCTCACAGTACGGATCAGCCCCACACTACCCCGAGGCGCCGAAAGACACAAACAACCGAACAGGTCGATCAGGTGCGGCATCATCGTCAGTGCATTGCGTGCCGCTGGAGCACCGGTACCAGGCGATTGAAACTCAACGGTCAGCACATCGACCGTTGCCCGCTTCAGATTGGCATTCGGGATTCCGGGGATCAGTTCATTGAAGCCGGCGGGCGATGGCGTCAGCAGGGTCGGTGTTGTGAGCAGTGCATTGGCCAGGTCGAAGGTCCCGTCCTGGATCTCGGGCGGGATGATGCTGCTCGAGTGCACCTTGTCGCCGCATTCAGCACCAGACCGAGGCCAGAGCAGTGCCTGCGCTGTCGTGGCCTTGTCGCCAATCCACTGCAGCTGGTCAAGGTAACCGGTTGCGGCGATCAACGCTCGCGCCTTGTCGTCAGTCGTGACCGTTGCTGCTTCCCATGCGAGGGTGCCAAGGCGCAGGTTGGCAATGGCATCAGCGTCGGCCACCGTGAGGTAGCTGTTGGCATTGGCACCACCAACGCTGGCATCAATGGT
>JBBASJ010000067.1:0-8937 GCA_040399325.1 Prochlorococcaceae cyanobacterium | reverse complement strand
CTGCCGCACCGTGGCGGCCCATGCGGTGCACAACGGCCTCACCCAGCTGAGCGCCTGCCACGGCAGGCTCCATGGCGAGAAGGTCGGCTTCGGGATCCTGGTGCAGCTGCGCCTTGAAGAGGTGCTGGGCGGCAGCCAGCTGGCGGCCCAGGCCCGGCGCCAGCTGCTGCCCTTCTTTGCCGAGCTGGGGCTGCCCTGCACCCTGGCCGATCTGGGCCTGGCCGGCGCCAGCCTGGCCGAGCTGCAGCTCGTCTGCGACTTTGCCTGCCGCGAGGGCTCTGACCTGCACCATCTGCCGTTTGCGGTGAGCCCGGCCGATCTGCTGGCCGCCCTGGTGAGCACCACCGCTGGCCTGGTCAGCACCCCTTCGGCGTGAGCGAAGCCGCAGCCACGGGCCGGCAGCTGCTCGAGAGGGCTGCCCGCGAGCTGCGCGACCCCCAGGGTCGCGACCTGGCCGCAGCGGTGCAGTGGTGGTCGCTGCCGGGGCTGGGCGACGGCTGGCCGGTGGCGGTTGCCGGACTGAAGCCTGACGCCGCAGACCAGCCAGCCGCTGCCGAGCCGGTGATCCTGTTGCATGGATTCGACAGCTCCTGTCTGGAGTTTCGCCGGCTGCTGCCGCTGCTCGCGCCGCGCCAGCCGGTGTTCATTCCCGATCTCTATGGCTTCGGGTTCAGCCCGCGGCAGGGGTTGGCCGACGAGGGGCCAGCGGCTGTGCTGCGCCATCTCGAAGCCCTGATGGAGGTTGTGCTGCAGACCACGGGCTCGCAGCGGGTCGGCCTGATCGGCGCGTCGATGGGGGGCTCGGTGGCCGTGGAACTGGCCCGCCGCGTGCCCGCGCGCATCAGCCGCCTGCTGCTGCTGGCCCCGGCTGGCCTCACCGGCAGGCCCATGCCGCTGCCGCCCCTGCTCGATGGGCTGGGGGTGTGGTTTTTGGGCCGGCCCGGCGTGCGTCAGGGGCTGTGCCGCAGCGCCTTCGCCGATCCCGACAGCAGCGTGGGGCCGGCAGAGCTTGAAATTGCCTCGCTGCACCTGGCCACCCCGGGCTGGGCGGCGGCGCTGGCGCGCTTTGCCCGCAGCGGCGGCTTCGCCGGTTGTGGTGAGCCCTTGCCCGATCAGCCGCTGCAGGTGCTGTGGGGCGCCGATGACCGCATTCTGCGGGCGCCGCAAAAGCGGGCTGCTCTCGCTCTGTTAGGAGAGCGGGTGCGGGAGCTCGAGCACTGCGGGCATCTGCCCCATCTCGATCAACCGGCCCAGGTCGCGACGACCTGGGACCACCTCTGCCGGAACGCTGTCTGATGCCATCTGCACCGGGGGCGTCGGGGCCGATTCTGCAGCTGCTCTCCAGCGGCCTCGAGCTGTGGGTGCGCCAGCAGTGCCAGAGCATCGTCAGCCTCGACATCGCCCTGCAGGGCTCGGCCCTCGGCCTGTTGCGGGGGCGGCTCGAGGGGGTGCAGCTGCTGGCCCGGCGGGCCGTGTTTCAGCACCTGCCAATCGAGCAGGTCGAGCTCACCAGCAGCCCCATCAGTGTGCAGACGGGCAATCTGCTCAAGGGCAAGCCCGTGCAGCTCGATCAGCCGTTTGCCATCGAGGGCCACCTCAGCCTCAGCGCCGAAGGCCTGCTCAACCTGCTCAGCGAACCGCGCTGGCGCTGGTTGGCCGACGCGCTCGGCGAGCGCCTGTTTGGCCAGTTGCCCCTGCTCGATGTGCGCATCGAGCCCGATCAACTGGTCTTTGTGCTGCAGGGGGCTTCGCCGTCGCGGCCCATCGAGCTGGGTGTGATCCCCCGGGCGACCGGGGGCACGATCGAGCTGTGCCGCTGCGACGGTGCCAGTGCCCTGACCCTGCCGATGGACCCGGGCATCACCATTGAGCGCGCCTGGATCACCGCCGGCATGCTGCAGCTTGAGGGGCGTGCCCGGGTCTCACCGTGACCCGAGCCACGGTCCCATCAGGCTGACCAGGGCATAGACCACGGCCGGGGCAAACAGGAAGCTGTCGATCCGGTCCAGGATGCCGCCATGACCGGGGATCACGTCGCCCGAGTCCTTGAGGCCGGCGTCGCGCTTCATCATCGATTCGGTCAGGTCGCCCACCAGGGCCATGACCGCCACCACAGCGCCCAGCAGCGAGCCCAGCAGCAGGCCCGGCAGCAGCGGCGTTCGGGCCTGCCAGGCGATCGCGGTGCCGCCGATCACGCCCACCCCCATGGCGCAGACCAGCCCGCCGATGGCACCTTCGACGGTCTTGCCCGGCGAGATCGGCGACAGGGGCCGGCGCCCCAGCCGCCGCCCGATCACATAGGAGCCGATGTCGGTGGCCACCACCATGAAGCAGGCCGTCAGGGTGAGGGCCAGGCCCAGGCCATCGGGCAGCTCCCGCAGGCGGATCCAATGGCTGGGCAGAAACCCCAGGTAAAACAGCCCGAAGATCGAGGCGGCGATGTCGGCAATGGTGCCGGTGACGGGCTGCAGCAGCAGCCAACCGCAGATCACCGCGCCCGACACCGGCAGCACGGCGGCCGCCAGATCCTGGGCAAACCAGCCGCCACCGGGGCCGTTGCTGGCCGCCATGGTGGCCAGCAGCAGCAGTTGCACCGCCACCAGGGTGGTCTTGGTGGCGGGCCGCATGCCCTTGAACTGGGCCATGCGGAAGAACTCCAGCAGGCCCAGGTGCACGATCACCCCCACCGCCACGGTGAACCACCAGCCGCCCAGCAGCACCACCACAAAGCCGAAGCCACCCACGGCCCAGCCGCTGAGCAGGCGGGCCGCCGAGGTGGCCTTGCGGGGCGTTGGTGGTTGCTGCTCACTCGCCATCAGCGCTCGGCGGCGATCACAAACAGCGGTTCGGCAGCCGCCAGCTTGGCCTGGCTGCCGCGCCGCTGCATGCGGTGCACCGTCGCCTGCACCACCTGCAGCCCCTTGGCCTCCAACTGGCCCAGGGTGTCGGTGGCGTCGACCAGCCCCTCGAGGCTGGCGGTGCTGATCACCAGCCGCCCCTCGGGCTTGAGGGCCTCCCACACCAGCCGCAGCACATCGCCCAGGGGCCGTCCCACCTCGAGCAGCACCCGGTCGGGATGGGGCGGCAGCTGCACCAGATCCTCGGGGGCCGCGCCGGCATGGATGTGCAGGTTGTGGATGCCGAAGCGTTCGCGGTTGCTGCGCAACAACTCGATCGCCTCGGGGTCGCGCTCGAGGGTGTGCACCTCGCCGCGGGGCATCAGCCGGGCGATCTCGAGGGCCAGGGCCCCCGTGCCGCCGCCCACGTCCCACACCAGGGAGCTGGCGGTGGGCCGCAGGTGGGCCAGCAGCATCACCCGCAGCTCCATGGGTGTGGGGTTGAACCCCGGGGCCCGGCGAAAGGCACCATCGGGCAGGCCCGGGGTCACAAAGTCCCAGCGGTAGGCGTCGCTCTCGGGCAAGGGCCCCTAACCGGCCACAACCCTTACCGTATCAGCGATCTGGCCGGGCCACAGCCGGCTCTGCTGCTGCAGCCACCGGGCCCGTGCTGCGTCGATGCGCTCACCGGGCACCAGCAGGGGGATCCCGGGCGGATAGGGGCACAGGGGTTCGGCGGCGATGGCGCCGGTCGCCTCGCCCAGCGGCAGGCTGCGCTGGGGCGCCCGCCAGGCCTGGGCCAGGGGCAGGGCCAGCTGGGCCACCAGGGGCAAGGGCGGTGGCTGCTGCGGCTCGTGCGCGGCCCCGCCCAGGGCCTGGCGCAGGCGATCGAGCTGCCGCGGCAGCCGCCAGGCCACCCCCCGCGGCGGCCGCAGCCCCAGGCAAAAGGTGAGCGTCGCCGGTTCGGGCAGCTCGCCGATCACCCCGCGGCTCAGCAGCCAGTCGTCGGCCTCCAGGCCGTTGATGCCCAGGGCCGCGGTGTGCAGCACCAGCCGCAGTGGATCGTCGCTGCCCACCAGGGGCAGCCCCAGGCGCCGGCAGCGCTCGCGTAGGCGGGCGGCCACGGCCTCGGCCCGCCGGCGCTGCACGCCTCCGGCAGAGCTGCACAGCGCCTCGATGGCGGCTTCGCAGCTGGCCAGCAGCAGGGCGCTGGGGCTCGAGGTCTGCAGCCAGAGCAGGGCGCGCTCCAGGGCGGCCACGTCGAGGCGCGGGCCCTGGGCCAGCAGGGCGGCGCTCTGGGCCAGGCCGCCGGCGCTCTTCTGCAGCGACAGCACCTCGAGATCGGCCCCGGCGGCCATGCCCTGCCCCGTGCCATGGGCGCCGTCGACCAGCAGCGGCAGGCCGGCGCCGTGCACCACCGCCGCCAGGGCCGGCAGCTCGGCCGCCAGCCCCTGGTAGGTGGGCGAGACCACCGCCACCGCCGCAACGGGCCCGCTGGCCTGCGCCGCCGCGATCACCCGTTGCAGGTGCGCGGCGCTGGGCGGCCGCCACAGGCCCGTGGCCGGCTCGAACGGCAGGTCAAACAGCAGGGGTTCGAGCTGCCCCAGCACGCAGCCGTGCAGCAGGCTGCGGTGCAGGTTGCGCGGCAGCAGCACCCGGCTGCCCGGCGGCGCCAGGGCCAAAAGGGCCGCCTGCAGCAGGCCGCTGGCACCGTTGACGCCAAACCAGCAGTGCTCGGCCCCCAGGCGCCGGGCGGCCAGGCGCTGGCTCTCGGCCACGGCCCCCTGGGCCAGCAGCGGCCCGCCCACCTGGGGCAGCTCGGGCAGGTCCCAGCTGCCCGGCCGCTGGCGCAGCAGCTGCCGCAGGGCCGGCGCCAGGCCCCGGCCGCGCCCGTGGGCCGGCAGGTGCAGATCAAGGCTCATGGCCTTCGGCCCATGCCAGGCGGCCTCACATTCCTAGAGTCTGCCCTGATCTCGAGACCGTTCCCTTGGCCGCCGACCCGGTGCTCGACTACAACCCCAACCGCGATCTGCGCTGGTTGCTGCTGCGGCCCTGGATCCTGGTGTCGCGGCTGCTGGTGGTGCTGACCCAGCTGCTCACCCTGGCGATCGCCCTGGTGGTGCAGGGCAACAGCAGCGATGCGGCGGTGCAGCAGCGGCTGGCCGGCCGCATCCTGCGCACCCTCACCAACCTGGGCCCCTGCTTCATCAAGGTGGGCCAGGCCCTCTCGACCCGGCCCGACCTGGTGCGGCGCGACTGGCTCGAGCAGCTCACCCGCCTGCAGGACGACCTGCCGGCGTTTGACCACGCCATCGCCCTAGCCACGATCGAGGCCGAGCTGGGGGCTCCCGCCCACGAGCTCTTTGCCGAGTTTCCCGATTATCCGGTGGCGGCCGCCAGCCTGGGACAGGTCTATAAGGCCCGGCTGGCCGATGGCCACTGGGTGGCGGTCAAGGTGCAGCGCCCCAACCTGGCTTATGTGCTGCGGCGCGACCTGGTGCTGATCCGCCTGCTGGCGATCACCACGGCCCCGCTGCTGCCGCTCAATCTGGGCTTTGGCCTGGGCACGATCATCGACGAGTTCGGCCGCACCCTGTTCGAAGAGATCGACTACCGGCGTGAGGCCGATAATGCCGAGCGCTTTGCCGGTCTGTTTGCCGATCACCCCGAGGTCACGGTGCCGCGGGTGGAGCGTCACCTCTCGGCCCGGCGGGTGCTCACCACCACCTGGATCAACGGCACCAAGCTGCAGCAGCGCCAGGAGCTCGAGGCTCGCCGGCTCGACCCGGCAGCCCTGATTCGCACCGGGGTGATCGCGGGGCTGCAGCAACTGCTGGAGTTCGGCTATTTCCATGCCGACCCCCACCCCGGCAACCTGTTTGCCCTGCCGGGCAAGACCGGACCCATGGGCCATCTGGCCTATGTGGATTTCGGCATGATGGATTCGATCAGCGACAGCGACCGGCTCACCCTCACCGGCGCGGTGGTGCACCTGATCAACCGTGACTTTGAGGCCCTCGCCCACGATTTCGTGGCCCTGGGATTCCTCAACCCCAAGACCGATCTGGTGCCGATCGTGCCGGCGCTCGAGCAGGTGCTGGGCGGCGCGCTGGGCGACAACGTCGGCTCGTTCAACTTCAAGGCGATCACCGATCGCTTCAGCGAGTTGATGTACGACTACCCGTTCCGGGTGCCGGCCCGTTTTGCCCTGATCATTCGCGCCGTGGTGAGCCAGGAGGGGCTGGCGCTGCGGCTTGACCCCAGCTTTCGCATCATCCGCGTCGCCTATCCCTACGTGGCCAAGCGATTGCTGGCGGGTGACACCGCCGAAATGCGCGAGAAGCTGCTCGAGGTGCTGTTTAACAAAGAGGGCCGGCTGCAGATCGAGCGGCTCGAAAACCTGCTCGCCGTGGTCGAAAACGACGGTGCGCCCACCGATCTGATTCCGGTGGCAGGGGCAGGCCTGCGGCTGCTGCTGGGCCCTGAGGGGGCCAGCCTGCGCCAGCGCCTGCTGCTCACCCTGGTGCGCGATGACCGCCTGCACACCGACGACCTGCAGCAGCTGCTGGGCCTGCTGCGCCGCACCTTTTCACCCAGGCGTCTGGCTGGCGGAATGCTGCAGCGGCTGAATCCGCTGGCGGCTTGATCAACTACTGATCGGTTTCAACTGCCAGCTGGCAACGTCAACCAACACGCCACGATGGCTCCGGCACCAAGCACCACCACCAACATCGGCCAGATGACATCGAGCCGATCCAGCCGTTGCAGCAAGAGCTGCTTGGCAGGCCCTTCGGGAAGTTGTTCCATGCTTTCGTAACGGCGGCCGATCCAGATCACCAGCACAAAGGCCACCAGGGTGACCACGTAGGCCACCACATAGACCTGATCCAGGAACGTGAGGAACGGCAGATCAGGCAGCTGGGCGCGGTAACCCTGCTGCAGAAACACCAACGTCAACAACACGGTCACCGGGATGCTGGCGCGGGCGTCCTGCTCGTCAGAGCGCACCTTGAACACCAGCAGCACCATGCTCATGACCACCGCCAGGGGTAGCAGAAACCGCCAGAATGAGGCCCAGGCAGACGTGCCGAATGAGATTTCGAACAACACCTGGCTGTAGTCACTCTCAGGCCCGCCAAGGCCAAAGTTGGTGGCGTAGTGATGGCGGTATTCGGCGATTGACCAGCCGTGATTCAGCCAGCCGATGATCTGGGCATAAAGACCCATGCCACTGTTCTGGATGTCGGGCTCCAGCCTGAGCTGTGTGTAGTCGAGCTGGCCATCAACGTCATCGGGCTCGAGCGCGAGCGGCAGGCTCACCGTCATGAACGGATAGTGCCGAAAGCTCGCCTTGTTGATGTAATAACGCCCTTTGAAGGCGAAGAGTTGGTAATAGCTGCCGTCCTCCGTCTTCTCGGGTTTTTCGCCGATGGCTTGCAACGACGGATCGGCGTCGCTGATCAATCTGTTGAGTAGCACCATGCGCTGACCGATGGTGCTGTTGGTGCGTTCCAGATAGTTCTGGAACGGCTCTTGCCAGCGGAACCAGATGTAACCGTTGCTGTTGTAGCTGGGAACATTCAGATCCAGCTCGGAGGTGCTTGTGGCGTAGATCCCGGCCTGAACCTGATAGGGGGCCTGTTGCAGCTCCTTCTGGTCCTGCTGTTGTTCGGCCGCAGTCAGCACCTCACCCTGAAGCCTGCTCCAGCCACTGGCGGGAAGCAGCTCAGCTTGTGTGATCAGGGCCCTGGAGGCCGAACTCAGCCGCAGCGTGTCACGGTTTGGAACTTGGGGATAATCAATCCAGGTGATGGCGCTGATGGCCAGAATTGCAGCGACCACGACCGACGTGATGGCGATCAGGTTCCAGCGCCGTTGTTGCCCCTTGGTCATGGGCCGGGTGAAGGCTGGCCCGACCATAGGAACTCTCTCCCTGGTCTCCCTGTTGACGCTGCTCTCGGCCTGTGGTGGGTCTGGGCCCCGGGCTGCCCAGCAGGTTGCTCGGCAGGCTTTGCAGCCTTCTGGCCAGGTGCCCTTGCAGCAGCCAGGAACGCTGCTGCTCGGTCAGTCGGCACCGCTCAGCGGACCAGCGGCCCAGCTGGGCCGTGAGTACCGCGACGGTGCGCTGGCCTGGTTTGCCGAGGTCAACCGCCGCGGCGGCATCCATGGGCGGCGCATTCGCCTGGTGAGCCTGGATGACCGTTATGAGCCCGTGCTCACCCAGCGCAACACCACGGCGCTGTTGGAGCGCTGGCGCGTTCTTGCCTTGTTTGGCTACGTGGGGACCCCCACGGTCAAGGCTGTGCTGCCAGAGCTGCAGCGCAGGGGTGTGCCCCTGGTCGCGCCCCTCACCGGTGCGGCTCTGCTGCGCAACCCCACACCCACCAATGTGATCAATCTCAGGGCCAGCTATGGCCTGGAGGTCGATCGCATCGTTGCGGCACTGGTGCGTGCCGGCAGCCATCAGATTGCGGTGATGCACCAACGCGATGCGTTTGGTGCCGACGGTCTCGCGGCAGCGCGCCGGTCGCTGGTCCGCTATGGGCTCAGGCCTGTGGCCCTGGCCTCCATGGCGCGCAACAGCACAGACGGCGCAGCGGCAGCCCGCTCGATTGCGTCAGCCAATCCTGATGCGGTGATTGTGATCGCGGCCTATCCGAGCGCCGCGGCCTTCGGCCTCGCGATGCAGCGACGCCACAGCAAAGCCCAGTTGATGAATGTCTCCTTTGTAGGCACCCGTGGTCTTCAGGATGCCTTGGTTGGCGGCAAGGCCAACGGCATCGGCATTGCCCAGGTGGTGCCCTTTCCCTGGAACCGGCGCATTCCGGTGGTGGCTGAGTATCAGCGGCTGTTGCAACGGCAGAACGGGGCCACGGGCTTCGGCTTCAACAGCCTTGAGGGATTTCTGGCGGCCAGGCTGATGACCGAAGCCCTGCAGCGTGCCGGTGCTGATCCAAGCCGTGAGCAACTGCTCAAGGCGTTTGGGTCGATCGGCCAGCTCGATCTCGGCGGGTTCAGGATCGGTCTGGGACCAAACGATCGCAATGCCAGCGATCTGGTGGAACTCACCTACCTGGGCTCGCAGCGCTGGGAGCCCTGA
>JBBASJ010000066.1:0-9827 GCA_040399325.1 Prochlorococcaceae cyanobacterium | reverse complement strand
AGCTCAACACCGACGAGAACCCCAACGTCGCCAGCCAGTACGGCATCCGCAGCATTCCCACGTTGATGATCTTCAAGGGTGGCCAGAAGGTCGACACCGTCGTGGGTGCCGTGCCCAAGACGACCCTGTCGGGCACGATCAGCAAATATCTCTGAAGCCTGCTGACGCGCCGCGTCATCCAGGCGCCCGTTGATGAGCCGCATCGGTCTGATTGATTACGGCATGGGCAACCTGCACTCCGTGCAGCGGGCCTTTGAACGTTGCGATGCGACGGTCGTATCGGTTTCCTCGGCTGCGGCGATCGAGGGCTGCGACGCTCTGGTGTTGCCCGGGGTCGGGGCGTTTGACCCGGCCATGGCCCAGCTGCAACAAGCTGGGCTGGTCGAGCCTCTGCGCGCCTGGTGTGGCCGCGGCGGTGCCCTTCTGGGCATCTGCCTGGGTCTGCAATTGTTGTTCGAAGCCAGCGACGAAGGTCAGGCCGAGGGCCTGGGCGTGCTCCAGGGCCGGGTCAGGGCGTTGCCGCGGGGCCATGGTGATCCCGTCCCCCACATGGGTTGGGAGCCTCTGCTGGTGGCCGAGCCCAGCCCACTGGTGCCTGGCCATGGCCCCCAGGAGTGGATGTATTTCGTGCATTCCTTTGCGGCTGCCCCGCGCACTGCGGCCTGCACCACCGCCCATGTGATGTTTGCCGGCTCCCTGATCACGGCGGCGGTGTGGCAGGGCAGCGTCGGCGCCTGTCAGTTCCATCCCGAAAAATCAGGTCCAAGCGGCGAAGCCATGCTGCGCCGCTGGCTCAGCTGGGTGGCGGCACGCCCGTGACCCTGCGGCTCAGTGGCGGGCGGCGCCTGCACAGTCCACCGGGTGATCGGGCCAGGCCCACGGCATCGCGGGTGCGGCAGGCGGTGTTCAACATGCTGGCGCCTCACCTGCGGGGGGCCCGCTGGCTCGATCTCTGCAGCGGCAGTGGCGTCATGGCCTGCGAGGCCCTGCAACATGGAGCCGCCGCCGTGGTGGCGGTCGAACAGGACCGGCGCATCGCCCAGGTCGCACGCGCCAATCTGGCCCTGGTGGCCGGTGGGCTCAGCGCTTCAGGCAGCTGGACGGTGTGCTGCCGCGAGGTGGTGCAGTGGCTTGAACAGGAACCCTCCGGCAGGGGTTTTGACCTGATCTATTGCGATCCTCCCTATGCGGCAGGCCTTCACGGGGCCGTCGCCCAGGCCCTGGCAACGGGTGGCTGGCTCAGGCCCCAGGGCCTGTTGCTGTTTGAATGCGGCACCCGGATGCTGCCGGCCATTCCATCGAGCTGGAACCCGGTCGGCGAACGCCGCTATGGCGGTACAACCGTGCTGGTGCTGCGGCCGTCGGCGTCAGCTGTCGAGCAGGCTGCCCCGGCGATACTGGTTCCAGGCGGCCATGAACAGCCCCAGCAACGTCACGGGAATCAGACCGAGCACGATGCCGCAGAGCAGGGGTTCGATCATGGCTAAGCACTGTCATTGCCGAAGCCCGATTCTTTCACGCCCCAGGCCACCCCTGTGGCTTCGTTGAAGACTCTGAGGAGATTTGTGATCACCCCGTCTGCGCCTGCCGCCCTGCCCCAGTCGACCCGCCGCACCCTGGTGGCTGCCCTGCTCGTGGCCTTTGCCGCCATCTGCATCGTGGTGATGCTGCTGGTGCTGCCGGCGGCGCGCACGGACCCTTACACCCGCTCGACCCTGGAGTTGGTCGGGTCGGCCGAGAACGGTGGCCGGCTGTTCCTGCTCAACTGTGCCGGCTGCCACGGCATCGCCGCCCAGGGCCTGGTGGGCCCCAATCTGCATGGGGTCGCCCAGCGCAAGAGCGAGCGCCAGCTGATTCAGCAGGTGGTCAGTGGCCGCACCCCACCGATGCCCCGTTTCCAGCCCGAGCCGCAGGCCATGGCTGATCTGCTGGCCTACCTGCAGAGCCTCGTTTGAGCGACGCTCAGGCCTGGCCAATGCCCATCCAACTGGCCCTGGTGCTGGTCGAACCGGCCGGGCCTCTCAACGTGGGCAGCGTGGCGCGCCTGTGTGCGAACTACACCTCGCCGCTCCTGAGGATCGAGCTGCGGCTGGTGGCGCCCCGCTGTGACCATTGCGGCCCCGAGGCCCGGCGCATGGCGGTTCACGGTGCCGGTCTGCTCGATCGGGCCCGGGTGTTTGATCAGCTGGCGCTGGCCCTGGCCGATTGCGGCCCGGTGGTGGCCACCAGCGGCCGGGGAGAAGGCGAGCCCCTGCCGACCCGGTCTCTGCAGGGCGCGCTGGCCTGGCTGACGACCCAGCCCAGTCCAGAGCTCTCGGCTGCAGTGCCTCCCTGGGGTCTGGTCTTCGGGCGGGAGGATCGCGGCCTCAGCGCCGCCGAGCTGTTGCAGGCGGGCTGCCTTCTGCAGCTCGACACCGGTCCGGCGTACCGCTCGCTCAACCTGTCCCATGCGGTGGCGGTCGTGCTGCATGGGCTGCACCAGCACCTGCAGCATCCCCTGCAGCCCCGCGCGGGCGGCTCTGCCCTGGCCACCCGGGCACCCCTCGAGGCGATGCTCGACGATGCCGAACACCTGTTGCTGGAGGTGGGTTTCCTCTATCCGCACACCGCGGCGGCCCGCATGGCCAAGCTGCGCACCCTGCTGCAGCGGGCCGGTCTGTCGGTGGATGAGGTGGCCCTGCTGCGGGGCATGGTGCGCCAGTGCCGCTGGGCTGCTGGACGTGGCGCCCGGACCCCCTAGCGTCGGGGTCCCCGCTGAGCTCCGGTGCCGCCCGCCCGCCCCCCACGCCCCGCCAGGCGACCCTGGGTCGCGCCGCTCAAGCTGGTGCTGCGACTCAGCGTGATGGGGGTTGGCCTGGGGGTGATCACCGGCACCGGCCTGCGGCTGCTGGCTCCGCGCCTGGCCCTGGGGGCTTCGAGCCAGAGCACCACCCCCCGGGACCCTGCCCCCGGTTTCGGGGCCGCCCAGGCGGGGCCTGGGGGGCGGGGGGCTGCGGCTCTCGGCAGTTTTGAACCGCGCACCGAGATCACCGCCGTGTCACGGCAATGGCAGCGCCTGGCCGCAAAGCACAAGGACCTGACCGCTTCGGGGTACCTGCTGGTTCTCGATGACGGCCGTTTCGCGCAGCTGCAGAGCACGGTGCCGTTGCCTGCGGCGAGCTCCATCAAGACTCCGATCCTGCTGGTGGCGTTGCAGTCCTTTGACAGCGGCCGACTCAGCTGGAATGAAGCCCTGCCGATGACCAAGGAGGTGGTCGGTGGGGGTGCCGGCTGGATGGCCAGCCGCCCTGTGGGCTCCCGCTTTCCCTTTTTCGAGGCCGCCACCGAGATGATCCGGGTGAGCGACAACACCGCCACCAACCTGCTGATCAAGCGCCTGGGCGGTAAAGCCGCGGTCAACGCCCGGTTCACCGCCCTCGGCCTCGGCGGCACGGTGATCAACAACTGGCTGCCGGATCTTGACGGCACCAACACCACCAGCGCCCACGACCTGGCCCGCACGATCGCCCTGGTGGACACCGCCAAGCCTCTGGGACCCCGGGCCCGTGACCTGTTCCGCGAGATCCTCTCCACCTCGCGAACCAACACGCTGATCCCCCTGGGGCTGCTGCAGGGGCTGGGCCAGGACAGTGCCGACCCCGATACCGAATTGCGCGCCCTGGGGATCACCGTCTACAACAAGACCGGCGACATCGGCATCGCCTACGCCGATGCGGCCCTGGTGCAGCTGCCCACCGGTGCGCGGGCGGTGCTGGCCCTGATGGTCAAAGGGCCGTTCAATGATCCCCGTTCCACCGATCTGATTCGGGCCATGGCTGCCGAAGTGTCCAAAACCCTCGTGGGGCGCCGCTGATGGCCGCCCCACGCCAGCGGTTGTCTGGGCCCCTGGCAGCGCTGTTGCTGCTGGCCCCTGCCGGGGTGGCCCCCACGGCCAGCGCCCAGGTGCAGGCGCAGACCGCCGTGCTGCGGCCCCAGGTGGTGGCGCCCCTGGCCGGCGGCCTCGATGGGGTGCTGGTGCTCAACGACAACAACCCTGAACTGATCACCGCCCCCGGGATCCTGCTGTCGACCTTTGCCCCCACCGGTCGAGCTGTTCCCGCGGCCCATCTCGATGTGGCGATCGAGGGCCGTTTTGATCTGTTCAGCCATCACGTGTATGCCGGCAAACCCGAGACCCAGGACTCAACCCTGTGGCTCGCAGTGGTTGCCGAGCCCCGGGGCAGCAAGGCGGTGACCCTGCGGTTGTTGAACGGCTCGACCGCCCTCTCCCAGTCGTTGGATCCGAGCCAGCCCGGCGCGCCGTTTCTGCCCTTGCCCACGCTGATGCCCCAGGGGCTCAGCCCGGTCTATGCCGGCCCGGGCAGCCGGGTGGCGACCGAACTGTTGAGCCGATACCGCACGCCCCTGATCCCGGCCCAGTGGACCCTGGCGCCGGGTGCGCCCAGCACCCTGCTGGTGCTGCCCATTCCGGTGCGGGGGCTTGATCCGCTGCTCAACGGCCGCAACCTGCAGTTGCGCCTCCAGAGCGATGGCCCCCTCTCGGTGGCCACCCTGGCGGCCTTCGGGCCCAATGACCGGCCACCCCCGGCCGACACCTGGGCAACCGTGCTCGCGGGCGGCCTGAGCCCCCGGGAGCACCTGGCCAGTCCGCGGGGAGCCCCGGGGCCGATCACCTATTCACGGGTGAGCGGCGTGCAGCGCGGCAGCGTCTGGACCGGTCGCCTGACCGACCCGGGCCAGCCCTATCTCTCGGCAGGACGGGCGCCGATCTCCTGGCCGATCGCGTCGCTGCTGCGGGGCACCCTGGGCACGGCCCAGGTGCAGACCGCCGAGCTCAAGGCGTTCTATCCCGGAACGGCCTGGGCCGCCCATGGCAACTACGGCGTCGAATACGACCTGACCCTTCCGCTGCGCAACACCGGGCTGAAGCCCACCACCCTGCAGTTGGCCTTTGAATCGCCCCTCAAGGGTGACCAGGCCCAGGGAGGCCTGCGGTTCAACAGCCTGCCGGCCAAGGCGGTCATGTTTCGGGGCACCGTTGAAGTGAGCGGACTCGATGGCAGCAACGGTCGCCCCGCCGGTCGGCAGGGGTTCCATGTGGTGCTGCGCAATGGCCAGCCAGGGCCGCCGCTGGGCACGGTGACCCTGCCGCCGGGGGGTGAACGCACCCTCCGGGTGCGGCTGATCTACCCCGCCGATGCCAGCCCCCCCCAGGTGCTCAGCCTGCTGCCCCTGGCCGGCCCTGAGGTGTCCGGAGTGCCTGTGAAACAATCGCCAGCATCTCCTGCTCCCAGCAAGCCGTGACGCAAGCCCGCAAGCGCCGGGTGTTCCCCTTCACCGCCATCGTCGGTCAGGAGGAGATGAAACTGGCCCTGCTGCTCAATGTGATCGATCCCCGCATCGGCGGGGTCATGATCATGGGCGACCGGGGCACCGGCAAGAGCACCACGATCCGGGCGCTGGCCGACCTGCTGCCCGAGATCGAGGTGGTCGCTGGCGATCCCTACAACAGTTCCCCGAGCGATCCCGATCTGCAGAGCGCCGAGGTGCGGCAACGGCTTGAGCAGGGTGAGGCAGTGGCCACCGAGCCCCGTCAGGTGCCGATGGTGGACCTGCCGCTGGGTGCCACCGAAGACCGCCTCTGCGGCACCATCGACATCGAGAAGGCCCTCAGCGAGGGGGTGCGGGCCTTTGAACCCGGCCTGCTGGCCAAGGCCAACCGCGGCCTGCTCTATGTCGACGAGGTCAACCTGCTCGACGACCACCTGGTCGACGTGCTGCTCGATTCGGCCGCTTCGGGCTGGAACACGGTCGAGCGCGAGGGCGTCTCGGTGCGTCACCCGGCCCGCTTTGTGCTGATCGGTTCGGGCAACCCCGAAGAGGGGGAGCTGCGGCCCCAGCTGCTCGACCGTTTCGGCATGAGCGTTGAGGTGCGCACGGTGCGCGACCCCGAGCTCAGGGTGCAGGTGGTCGATCAGCGCACGGCGTTTGACAACGACCCCGACGGCTTCAACAACGCCATTCAGTCAGGTCAGGATGCCCTGCAGGCGCGGGTGGTCGAGGCCCAGCAGCGGTTGCCCCAGGTGCAGATCGATGACGACCTGCGCATTCGCATCAGCGCCATTTGCGGTGAACTCGATGTCGACGGACTGCGCGGTGACATCGTCACCAACCGCGCCGCCCGTGCCCTCGCCGCCTTCGAGGGCCGCACCGAGGTCACCGAAGACGACGTGGCCCGCGTGGCTGCCTGCTGCCTGCGCCACCGGCTGCGCAAGGACCCACTCGAGACGATCGATTCCGGTGATCGGGTGGTCAAGGTGTTCTGCAAGGTGTTCGAACGGCCCGAGGGCAGCGACCGCAGCGCTTTTGAACTGGCTTTGGCGGCCTGATTGATAACGGCATAAGATGACGTCATCATCCAGGGCTTGGTGATGCGCACCATCGTCGATTTGCCCGAAGCTGAACGCGAGCGGCTCGATGCGCTGTGCCGTCAGAAGGGCCTCTCCCGCGCTGAAGCCCTGCGCCAGGCCCTGAGCAGCTGGTTGGATCAGCAGAGTCAGGGTCACCGCCAGGTCTTTGGCCTTTGGCGGGATCGCCCGGGTGATGCCCTTGCCGACGAGCGCGTCTTGCGTGGCGAATGGGAGCGCTGAGATGCCCTTGGCTCCGGGGTTGTTGCTCGATTCCAATGTGCTGATCGACGTCCTGCGCGGCGAAGCTCAGGCCCTCGCTTGGATCGAGAGCCACGGCAGCGCTGCGGCCATCAGTGTGATCAGCTGGATGGAGATCCTGGTGGGCTGTCAGCCTGCTGAGGCAGAAGCAGTCGAGCAGTGGTTGGGTGGCTTTCGTCGCCTGGAGCTGAGCCAGGCGATCGCCGCAGAAGCGGTCAGCTGCCGCCGCAGCCTGGCGCTCAAGCTCCCCGATGCGGTGATCCTGGCGACGGCCCGTTGCCATCGCCTGCAGCTGGTGACACGCAACACCCGCGACTTCCCCGAAGCCTTGGGGACTGTGCTGGTCCCCTACCGGCTCTAAGACAGTGCGCATCCTCGGCATCGACCCTGGCTTGGCACGCGTGGGCTACGGGGTGATCGAGGTCGCGGGGCGCAGCCAGCGCCTGCTCGACTGCGGCATCATCCGCACCGACGCGGGTCGCAGCGAGGGGGATCGCATGGTCGAGATCGCCCGCGATCTGCGCCAGCTGATCCGGGCCTGGCGTCCGGAGCTGGCGGCGGTCGAGAAGTTCTTCTTCTACCGCTCCAGCACCACCATCGCCGTGGTTCAGGCCCGTGGTGTGGTGATGATGACCCTGGCCCGCTTTGCGGTGCCGGTGGTGGAGTTTCCGCCGATGCAGATCAAGCTGGCCCTGGCCGGTTCAGGCCATGCCTGCAAGGACGACGTGCTCGACGCGGTGATGCGCGAGTTGGATCTCAGTGAACCGCCCCGTCCCGACGATGCCGCCGATGCCCTGGCGGTGGCGCTCACCGGATGGTTTCAGCGTTGAGCACATGGTTTCAGCGTTGAGCAAACGGGAGCTGCGCGCCCGTTTCCGGGACCTGCGCCGCATGCATCGACCGGCCCTGCAGCAGCGGCTGGATCAACTGACTGCGGCCGACTTCGCCGACCTGCTCGCGCGCCGTCGGCAGCCTTTCGCGGCCCGGGGCCATGTGGGTCTGTGCTGGCCCCTGATCGATGAGCCTGACCTGCGGTCCTGGCTGCAGGGTCTGTCGTGGCCCCTGGCGCTGCCCGCCGTGGCCGCGGGCCGGCTCCGCTATCGGCCCTGGCAGCCCGGACTGCCCCTGCAGCCCGACGATTGCGGCATACCGGCACCGCCTGCTGCGGCGCCGTCGCTGCAGCCCCAGGACGTGGCCCTGATGCTGGTGCCGGGCCTGGCCGTCGATCGTTCAGGGCTCCGTCTGGGCTATGGCGGTGGTTGGTATGACCGATTGCGCGCCGACCCTGGCTGGCGCCGGGTGCCCGCCCTGGTGGTGCTGCCGCGGGCCTGCGTGTGTGACGCCCTGCCGGCCGATCCGTGGGATGTGCGCTTCGACGGCTGGCTCGATGAACACGGATGCCACTGGATTTGACAAAGCGTGCACAGCCATCGCACAGGGGCATCGGCTTTGCCAGGATCGGCACACGACGTCACTGCTGGAACGTGCCCGAGCGCCTTGCCCTGACCCCCACCGCGGCTCAGCCGGCCCGTGCAGGGGCACCCTCGGCCGCTGAGCGGGTGCTGGCCGCCGAGCTCGAGGGCCGCAGCCAGGCCAACGGCGCCCTCTCGATGATGGTGACCTCGATGGTCCACATGGTGCAGGCCGGTAAGTCGCCGCGCAGCCGTTGGCAGTCCTCCTGAGCCGATCTTCTCGATTTGTCGATCACACCCATGGTCGTTGTGCGCCGCCCGCTGCTGGCTGCAGCAGCCCTCTCGCTGTTGGCGACGGCCCTGGGGCCCCACTCAGCCGTTGCCCATGGCATCGAATCGAGCCTGGAACGGGTGGCTGATCTGGGCGGCGGCCTGGTGCTCCAGAGCCACTTCAGCACCGGCGAGCCTGCCGCCGGAGCAGCCGTGACCCTGGTGGCTCCCGGCGGTCAGACCGTGGCCCTCGGTCAGACCGATGCCCAGGGGCAGTTGCGCTTCCGGTTGCCGGCCAGTGTCGATGCCGCCTGGGAACTGCGGGTGGATCAGGGGCCCGGGCATCGCGACTATCTGGAACTGCCGCTCGCGACGTCCCAGCCACTGCGACGTGGTTTCGCCGCGGGCTTTCGCCTTCCCCTCGACCGCGGTTCCCTGGCCTGGGGTGGTGGGGCGCTGGCGCTGGTGGGTGCCCTGGTGCTGCGCGGCCGGCGCGGGCAGGGCTGAACGTGACCAGCGGCAGCACCGAGCTTGACGCCATTGTCCAGCGCCTCGCAGGCACCAGCGATCCCCGGCGACGCTACGAATACGTGCTGTGGCTGGCCAAGGGGCTGGCGCCCTTGCCCGAGGAGTTCCGCCAGGAGGTCTTCAAGGTCAAGGGCTGTGTCTCCCAGGTCTATGTGGTCGGCCGGCTCAGCGACGGCCTGCTCCACTGGCAGGGCGATTCGGATGCGGCCATCACCAAGGGATTGCTGGCCCTGTTGATCAAGGGGCTTGAGGGGCTCACCCCCCAGCAGGCCGCGGCCGTTGATCCCGGTTTCATCGCCCAGACCGGCCTGCAGGCCAGCCTGACGCCCTCTAGGGCCAATGGTTTCATCAACATCTTCAGGGCCATGCAGGCCCAGGCCCGGGCCCTGGCCGGCGAGCAGCCAGGCGATTTCTAGGATCGGCGCCATGTCTGTCCCCGTTGTATGACCATCGGCATCGGCTTGCTCGGCCTCGGCACGGTGGGCGCCGGGGTGGCCCAGATCCTCGCCAGCCCCCAGGGACGCCATCCGCTGGTGGGTGAGCTGGCCCTGCGGCGGGTGGCCGTGCGCGATCTGCAACGGCCCAGGCCGATCGCCCTCGATGGGGCCCTGCTCACCACCGACCCTGAAGAGGTCGTCGATGACCCCGACGTGGCGATCGTGGTCGAGGTGATGGGCGGCCTCGAACCGGCCCGCACCCTGATCCTGCGGGCGATCGCCGCCGGCAAGTCGGTGGTGACCGCCAACAAGGCGGTGATCGCCCGCTACGGCGAGGAGATCGCCGCCGCGGCGGCCCAGCGTGGCGTCTACGTGCTGATCGAAGCCGCCGTGGGCGGCGGTATCCCGATCATCGAGCCGCTCAAACAGTCCCTCGGTGGCAACCGCATTCAGCGGGTGAGCGGCATCATCAACGGCACCACCAACTACATCCTCAGCCGCATGGCCGACGA
>JBBASJ010000065.1:5254-10056 GCA_040399325.1 Prochlorococcaceae cyanobacterium | reverse complement strand
TCACCGCCAAGGACAAGGGCAGCGGCAAGGAGCAGAGCATCTCGATCACCGGCGCTTCGACCCTCAGTGAGAACGAGGTCGAGAAGATGGTGAAGGACGCCGAGTCCAACGCCGCCGCCGACAAGGAGAAGCGCGAGAAGATCGACCTGAAGAACCAGGCCGAGACCCTCATCTACCAGGCTGAAAAGCAGCTCGGCGAACTCGGCGACAAGGTCGGCGCCGACGACAAGAGCAAGGTGGAAGACTTCACCAAGCAGCTCAAGGCGGCCGTCGAGAACGACGACACGGCCACGATCAAGACCGTGCTCGAGCAGCTGCAGCAGGCGCTCTATGCCGCCGGTGCTGCCGTTTATCAGCAGGCGGGTGCCGCCGCTGGCGAGGCCCCCGGGGGCAACGGTGACGGCGCCTCGGCCGCTGGCGGCAGCGGTGCCGACGACGTCATCGACGCCGAGTTCACCGAGAGCAAGTGAACCGTCAGGGCGCCGTTCTGGCGCCCTGTTCGAGCTGTTGGCCGATCCATTCGGCCGTGGCGGGGGCCAGCAGCAGCCCATTGCGGTAATGCCCCCCCGCCAGCAGCAATCCGGGCTCGAGTTGTTCGAGCCAGGGGGCGCCGCGGCCCTGGGGCTGCAGCCGCAGCCCCTGCCAGCGCTGCACCACCGAGGCCTGCTGCAGCCAGGCCGGCGCGGCGCCCTCGAGGTTGGCCAGGGCCGCCAGCGCCGACGGGCTGGCTTCGGTTCCCGGCTCCAGGGTGGCGCCCAGCCACAGATGCCCATTGGGCCTGGGCACCAGGTTGATGCCCTGCCACACCACCGCGGCCGGCCATCGTGGGCTCCACTGCCAGGGCTCGGCTGCCGAGGCGCTGCAGAGTTCCAGGGCCTGGCCCAGCACCGGCAGCAGTGCGATCGGGTGCCCCAGGCTGTGCAGCAGGGCCCTGCTGCCCGCCCCGGCGCACACGACCACGGCGTCAAACGTTTCAGCGTCACCGTTGGCCAGCCGCAACAACCAGCGTTCAGCGCGGCGCTCGATGGCCGTTACCGGCGATGTCAGCCGGGTGACCCCGAGCCGCTGCCCGTCGTGCAGCAGGGCCCTGAGCACCGGCAGGGGGTCGATCTGACCGTCGGCCGCTGACCACAGGCCGCCGATGGCCCCTTCAGGCAGGCGGGGCTGCAGCGCGGCCACCCGCTCGCGATCCCAGAGCTCAAGCGGTAGCCCCATGGTGCGGCGCTCCTGGCAGAGCGCCTGCAGACGGGCCAGCTGGGGCCCGTCGGCCGCCAGCAGCAACAGGCCCCGCCTGAGGCTCACGGGGTGACCGCTGGCCGCAAGTGCGGTGATCCACTGGCTCCAGAGTTCCAGACTGCGCTGGCGCAGCCGCCAGGCCCGGCCGCTGGCCCGGTGGAACACCTGGGCCATCAGCAGGCCCAGGGCGGCGGCGCTGCCGCTGCGGTGCTCGCCGGCGGGCGTTTCGGGGTCGATCAGCGTCACCTGATGGCCCTGCCGCTGCAGATGCCAGGCGGCGCTGCGGCCAATGATGCCGCCGCCGACGATGGCCAGCTCGCTCAGGATCAGGCCTGTTTGAGATCTTCCTGAACCTGGGCAGGAAGCATCTGGGCATAGAGCCCGAAGCCGCTGGCCACCTTGATGTAGGCCTTGCGGAGCTTGTCGCCGTCCTGCTGGACGGCGGCTTCGTCAAGCTGGGCCAGGGCGGTCTTGAGATCGTTGGCGCGCTCGGTGGCCTCGGCCCGGTCGGCCGGCAGCAGGTGCTGGTTGATGTACAGCATTTCGCGGCTCACCTCCTGCATCGGCCCGTGGATCAGGTTGCGGGTGAAGGTCCAGTCCTTGTTGTTGACCAGGCGGGCCAGATCGGGCAGACGGTTGCGGGCGGCCAGGAAGCCCTCGGCCTGGCGCTCGATCACGGCGATGTCGTCGGCACTGAGGGTCGGGGTCTTGGCCTTGCCATCGCCACAGGCGGTCAGCCCGAAGCACAGGGCTGCTCCCACCAGCAGCAGGGCCAGGCGGCGCAGGGACTGCAGCAGGGTGTGGAGAGGGGCGGGCATGGCAACGCGGTGATCGCTCGTGGCCGTGACTTTATCGGTGGTCGGTGGGGCTGGGCGTCCTCTGTCGCTGCTTGCAATCGTGCACGTGCTACGCATGCAGTTGAAGTCGGTCTGCACCATGACCAGCGCCACCGCGATCCTGCAGCTGATCTGCCCTGACCGTCCGGGCCTGGTGAGCGAGCTGTCGGGCTGGGTGGCGGCCAACGGCGGCAACATCCGCCATGCCGATCACCACACCGATGCCGGTGCGGGCCTGTTCCTGAGCCGTATCGAGTGGGGCCTCGAGGGCTTCGGTCTGCCCCGCGACGCCATCGGCCCGGCGGTGGCAGCCCTGGCCGAGCGCCTCGGCGGCGAGGGGCAGGTGCACTTCTCCGACGAGCTGCCGCGGGTGGCCATCTTCGTGAGCCGGCAGGCCCACTGTCTGGTGGACCTGCTGTGGCGCACCCGCGCCGGCGAGCTACCGATGCAGGTGCCGCTGGTGATCGCCAACCATCCCGATCTGCAGGCCGAGGCCGAGGGCTTCGGGGCCCGGTTCGAACTGTTGCCGATCGATGCCGCCAGCAAGGCCCAGGTCGAGGCGCGTCAGCTTCAACTGCTGGCCGAGCACCGCATCGAGTTGGTGGTGCTGGCCAAGTACATGCAGGTGCTCAGCGGCGACTTTCTGGCCCGCTTTCAGAGGGGCGGCCCCCAGGACCATCGGGTGATCAACATTCACCACTCGTTCCTGCCCGCCTTCAAGGGGGCCCAGCCCTACCACCGGGCCTGGGAGCGGGGCGTCAAGCTGATCGGCGCCACGGCCCACTACGTGACCGAAGACCTCGATGACGGCCCGATCATCGAGCAGAGCACCATGCACGTGAGCCATCGCGCTGAGATCGACGACCTGATCCGCAAGGGCCGCGACTGTGAACGCCTCGCCCTGGCCCGGGCCCTGCGGCTGCATCTGCGCCGCGAGGTGATGGTCTATCGCGGGCGCACGGCCGTCTTCGACTAGGCCAGCGCTTCGGCCCGGTGGCGGGCCAGGGTGTCGGCAGGCAGCGGCCCTTTCAGGTGGGTCCAGGGCAGCACCCGCTCGCTGCTCCAGCTGGCGTGAACCACCGCCTCCCATGGCGGGGGCGGCTGGGTGTCCCACGTGCGGGACACTGCGGGGCTGATGCTGGGCCCCTCGCCCCTGCGCACCGCCTTGTAGGCCCGCTTCCAGCCCCCCAGGCTCTCGTGCTGGCCGCGGGCGGCGGCGATCACCGGCGCCAGGCGTCGGTCGCTGCGCGACAGCAGCGCCTGGATCACACTCCAGCCGTAGCTCTCGGGCCGCAGCTCGATGCCCTTGGGCTTGAGCCGCTTGGCCAGCAGCTGCAGGCGCTTGTCGGCCTCGGGGCGCACCCCCTCCCATTGGAACGGGGTGTGGGCCTTGGGCACAAAGGTGCTCACCCCCAGGCTCAGGCGCAGGCCCGGGGTGGCCTTTTTGAGCGCCAGCAGCAGCTCGGCGGTGGCCTCCACATCGGCCTCCTCTTCGCTGGGCAGGCCGACCATGCCGTAGAGCTTGAGGCCGCTGAGGCCCCCCTCTCTGGCGTAGCGGGCGGCGGCAAAGATTTCGTCGGTGTCGAGCTTCTTGTTGACCACGGTGCGCAGGCGCTCGCTGCCGCTCTCGATCGCGATCGTGAGCGATCTGCTGCCCCGTTTGGCCAGGATGCGGCCCAGCTCGGCGGTCACGGTGGCGGCCCGCACCGAGCTGACGCTGACCCGTGTGCCCTCAAAACGGTCCTGGTCCAGCCAGCTCAGCAGCTCGCCGAACTGTGGATGCTGGGTGACCGAGGCCCCCAGCAGCCCAAGCCGCTGGGTGGTGGCCAGCCCCTTCTCGACCGCCGGGATCAGGCCGTCGTCGAGGCTGGGGGTGCGAAACGGCAGCGTCAGGTAGCTGGCCAGGCAGAAGCGGCACAGCTCGGGGCAGCTGCGCACCACCTCGACCATGTGAATGGATGGCCACGCCGCCTCGGGGGTGATCACCGTCGAGTGGCTCAGGGTGTTGCCGCGCCAGGTCTGCTTGGCGATCGTCGCGGGGATCGGTGGCCCGCTGCCGTCGTCGAGGGGTTCGATCGCCTGCAGGCTGCCGGCAGTGTCGTAGCGCGGTCTGTAGAGACAAGGTAGATACACCCCTTCGACCTGGGCCAGCCGCCGCAGCCGCTCGGCGCGGGGGGCGCCGCGGCAGGCCTGCAGCGCATCGACGAAGGCCGGCAGCAGCAGCTCGCCGTCGCCCAGCAGGATCGCGTCAAAGAACGGCGCCAGCGGTTCGGGGTTGGCGGTGAGCACCGGTCCGCCGCCGAACACGATCGGGTCGTCGTCGCCCCGCTCGGCCGCCCAGATCGGAATGCGCTGCTGCTCGAGCAGATCGAGCAGCACCGGGCCGTCGAGCTCCCAGCTCAGCGACAGGCCGAACAGGTCGAGGCTGCGGTGGGGCGCGTCGCCCCGGTCGGTGAACAGGCGGCGCACGTCGACGTCGCTGCGCCGGGCCAGGGTCGCCCACACCACCTGGTAGCCCAGGCTGGTGATGCCCACGCTGTAGCTGCTGGGAAACGCCAGCACCGCCCGCAGCGCCCCGGCTTCGGGCACGGCCGGCTCAAACAGCAGGGTCTCCTGGTTCAGCGGTGTCGGCGAGGCGGGCCTTCACCGTATCGCTGAACGCCAGGACCCCGAGCCCCAGCTCTTGCTCCAGGTGCTCAGCGGCTTTTGACGCAGTAGCTGCTCGAGCTG
>JBBASJ010000065.1:0-5154 GCA_040399325.1 Prochlorococcaceae cyanobacterium | reverse complement strand
GGACGCAGAATCCAGCCATGGCAGGTCAGGGGCTGGTTCAGCAGCTGGTTTGGACCGTGCCGCTGTGGCTGGGTGCACCGGTCCTGGCGCAGAGCGCCACGGTGGTCTCCATCGGCGATGGCGACACACTGCGGGTGCGCCTGGGGGGTGAGGTGCGCAGCGTGCGGCTGGCCTGCATCGATGCGCCCGAAAGGGCCCAGAGCCCCTGGGGTCAGCAGGCGCGCGCGCAGCTGCAGGCGCTGCTGCCGCTCGGCGCAGCGGTGGAGGTGCGCAGCACCACCAGCGATCGCTACGGCCGCCTGGTGGCCCAGCTGAGCCGTGGGGGGCGCAACGTCAACCAGGCCCTGGTGGCCAGCGGGGCGGCCTTTGTCTATTGGCGGTACATCGCTGGTTGCGACCGGCAGACCTACGGCCGGCTGGAGACCGAGGCCCGGCTGCAGCGGCTGGGGGTGTGGGGGGCCAGCAGCGGGCTGATGCGGCCATGGGAGTACCGGGCGGGGCGGCGAAGGTCTGGATCCAGCTCGAGTGCTCCCGCCATCCTCCGCACCGGCGATACCAGGGGCACCGCTTTGCGCAGCATCTGAGTCGCGTTGGCCAAGCGCCCAATCCACGCTCGCTGATGGCGCTTATTTACGGCAAAGGGCATTCCTTTAAATAAGCTGGCGACGTATTCAAGGTTCGCCGGGAGCCATGCAGCGCGATGCCGCCGGGCGTTACGAAATCACCAGCACCGCCGGGGAAGCGGTTCGGGCTTTCGTGCCGGCGCCGCTGCCGCCGGATCCGCCCGTGCACCTGCAAGGGCCGCTGCAGGCGCTGCATGAGCGGGCTGTGTTGGCCTGCGGTCGCCTCGATGGCGTCTCGTCTCTGCTTCCCGATCCCGAGTTGTTCCTCTACGCCTACGTGCGGCGCGAGGCTTTGCTCTCTTCGCAGATCGAGGGCACCCAGTCGTCTCTCTCCGATCTGCTGCTCTTTGAGCTGGAGGAAGCCCCTGGGGTTCCGTTTGACGACGTGGTGGAGGTCTCCAGTTATGTGGCAGGGCTTGAGCACGGCCTGGCTCGGCTGGCAGAGGGATTCCCGCTGTCGAGTCGCCTGTTGCGGGAGATCCACGGCCGGCTGCTGGCCAGGGGGCGTGGAGCCGATCGCCTCCCTGGTGAATTCCGGCGCAGCCAGAACTGGATCGGCGGCACCCGACCCGGCAATGCGAGCTTCGTGCCGCCGCCCCCGGCGCTGGTGGAGACGTGCATGGGGCAGCTGGAGCAGTTCATCCACGGCGGCCACCACGGTGAGCACGATCTGCCGGTGCTGGTGCGCGCTGCCCTCGCCCACGTGCAGTTCGAGACGATTCACCCGTTTCTCGATGGCAACGGCCGCCTGGGCCGGCTGCTGATCGTGCTGATGCTGGTTGAAGCCGGTGTGCTCCAGCAGCCATTGCTGTATCTCAGTCTGTTCTTCAAGCAGCACCGCAGTCGCTACTACGAACTGCTCGATGGTGTGCGCCAAAGCGGGGACTGGGAAGCCTGGATCGACTTCTTTCTCGAGGGTGTGGAGAGCACCGCCTCGGCTGCCGTGGCCACGGCCCAAAGGCTGCTGGAGCTGTTCCGCAGGGATGAGGCGCGGTTGCAGGGCCTGGGCCGATCCGGCCCCAGCGTGCGCCTGGCCTATGCGGCCCTGCGCCGACGGCCGCTGACCAGCACCAAACAGCTCAAGGAACTGAGCGGCCTGAGCTTCCCCACCGCCAGCAAGGCGATCGAGGCCCTGGTTGACCTGGGCATCGCTCGGGAGATCACCGGCGGTCGCCGCAATCGCCTGTTTGCCTACGACGCCTACCTGGCGATCCTCAGTGAGGGCACCGAGCCGCTCTGATCGAGGTACGGCATCGCGCTGGCTGGAGATCAGCAGATCAAGCCGCGTCCATCAACCCCAGCTCAAGGATCGAGACAACCCGCACGCCACTCAGGAAACAGCAGCCAACACGTCGTCATCGGTGAGCCAGCCCGCAGCTTCACCAAATGGCAGGGCCTGGAGCCGCAACCGCTCGAAGCGCATGAGCTGCAAATGCCTGCGCAACGCAACGCATCCCGCACGATCTCTCCGCGGGAGCGTCCGGTTTCGGCGTAGACGGCCTCGAGCTCCTGCTCCAGGTCGCTGTCCAGGCGGATGGTGAGCGATTGGCTTTATGGGCCCCATTGTTGTGCGAGCCAAGGGTTCCTTGATTTCGTTGTGCCGGGGGATGGCTTCCTTCACCCCAGTGGCTGGATTGATCCAGATGGAATGTGAAGCACCTTCTCGCTTGAGGAGGCATCCAACCAAGCGAAGCCGCCGCTCCAGATCATGGTGTTTCACCCGATCTGCAAAGGCAGGCGCAGGGCCTCCGGCGGCAAGCCACGACTGATATCAGCTTCACGATCCTCAGGCAGAAGCTCAATGGCCGCCTGGAGATCCGCTTTCGCTTCCTCGATGGATTCACCCTGGCCATTGGCGCCGGGGATCTCCACACAGATGGCCCAGAATCCGCCCTCGGGCGCTGGTTCGATCACAGCTGTGAGCTCTCCTTTCATCCGATCTGCCCACCGTTGATATCGATTTCAGGTTGGACAAGGGTTTGCTGATGGTGTTTCCGGCAGTGCCACAGACCATCACCTCGACCAATTCCCTGTTTCGAGATGGCCTCTGGCGGGGCTGCCCAGGCTCACCAAAGCCGCTGCGGGCTGCCGCTCAACCGCAGGGCTTGCTGCAGCGACTCGATGCAGCGCTGGGCGCGGCGTTTCGCATCGGCCTGGCTCTGGGCCCGCAGCAGATAGCTCTCCAGTGCCTCCGGGGTTTCGATCAGGGCCAGCAGCCCCGCGGTTCGGGGGCCCAGCGAGCCATCGGCCAGCAGACGGCTCACGCTGCCGTGCTTCCACAGCAGGGCACCCACCGATCCCGGGGCAAACAGCTGCTCCCGGAGCAGGGCCAACAGCTCCTGCTTGAGGGCCTCCAACTGGCCGGGCCGCAGGCGCCGGCTGTTGGGCAGGCCCTGGGATGGCGTGTGTTCCACGCTCCAGCTCAAGCCAGTACCGGGAAGCCCCACGGTGCTGCGCGGGCTGCCGCTGCGCGCGACCGGGATGTTGAACGAAGCACCCTGGCCGCCCACCGAGATCGAGCTCAGGTCGGCAGCAGGGAATCGCCGGCTGAGCCGGTGCCGCGCAGCGGGGTGTCGTAGGCGGTGGCTGTGAGGTTGCGAACGTTGGTGAACTCTTTCTCAAACGAAATCCTTAAGCCGCTTGCAGTTGCAAGCTTCTATGCATGGACTCACTTCCGAAGTGCTTCACGGTGGGCACTCAGGAACTGTTCTTGTTCTCTGCTGAACGGCCGAATCAGGTTCACTCCTTGAATCCCCCAACAGCGCAGAGCCTCTCCAGCTGCCTCGTGTTGCCAGATCAGTTGACCGCCTGAATCGAAGCTGATCCAGTGGCGATCAAACAGCTTGTCGATGTGGGGTGAGAGCAACAAGCCATTGGCGCCGCTGAGGCGCTCGCGGTTGTCGCAGTCGCGCCATGGTTTGATGTGGCTCGCCACCAGAAACTCCTGCCGAGCCAGCCCCGTGACCCGGCAGATCGGCTCCACCTCCGCCACGCGCTGGCGAAACAGTCCCTGCCCTAAGCGCGCTTTGGTGAGTGCATCGCGTTCGGTGCTGATCGGCACGCCCTGCAACGCCTGCATGTCGTCGAGCAGGTCTGAGGCGGCTTTGCCCTCATCCGAGAGCACCACCAGGTGAACGTGCACCGCTGGATCGGCGTGGTCTTCGATCAGCTTGAGCAAGAGCAATCCCAGAGCCTCGTCGAGGGCCGCCAGATATACACCTTGGTTTCCACGGCCACTGGTGGTGCTAATCGGGCTATGGCGCTCCGGAAGCAGGGGTTGGAGCAACGCAAAGAAGGTTTGCGGCACCAGGGGCTCACGTAAGGGTTGCCAGTTCACGCGCACCAACCAGCCCTCCTGGCTCCAGTAGTCGCCAGCGGAGCCAAACTCAGGCGGCTTGGGTGCCGTGATCGCCGCTGTTTCCACCAGTCCGATCGAACCAATGCGGCCGTAGGCGTAGCTGTACACCACGTCACCGGGCTGGCAGCGGGTGAGGTTGTCGTAGCTCGCATTGCGTGCACCGTTGGCGTTCGCCTTGGGCGACCACACGTAGCCACCCTCCGTTTCCTGGCGGACGGTCTGCTTGTGGTTGACCCACCAGAAGGCCATGCCGAGGTTGGCTGGGGTATTCCGGTTGTAGCCAGCCCTGACCGCGAACGCATGGCGGGGATCAGGACTGCGTTGGCTCAGTGCTGGTGGGGATGCGACTGGGGGTGAAAGGGAAAGGCGGGGCGCTGCTGATCGGCGGCCGTGGGCAGCCCTGATGGCCACTATTGTGGTCGCAAAGGTGGCTCAGTCATGGCAGATGTGGTCGCAAGCCAGGTGTCGGTGCGGGATCTCAAGACCCACCTCTCCGAATGGCTGGCCCGTGTTCAGGCCGGTGAGGAGGTGGAAGTCACCTCGCACCGCAAGCCCATCGCGCGCATCACAGCGGTGAAGCCGGCTGACGCAACGTCCACCGATCCGCTGCAGATGGCGATCGATGCTGGCCTGATCAGCTGGAGCGGGCAGAAGCCCGTCTTCCCCCCACCCATCAAGCTGAAAGGCAAAGGGAAGCTCCTCAGTGAAATCGTGATCGAAGACCGGGGTTGAGCGCGTGCTCCTGTTCTGCGAGTCGAGTGCCCTTGTCAAGCTGTTGATTGATGAGCCCGAATCCGCTCAGATCCACCAGGCCACCGAACGTGCTGGATTGATCGCGGCCTGCAGGATCACCTGGGCCGAGGCCATGGCAGCGATGGCGCGTCGCCAGCGAGACGATCCAACCAGTGCTGAAGACATCGAGCAAGCACGTCAACGGCTGATCAGGCTCTGGTCGTCATTCACCATTGTCGAAGTCAGCCAGCAACTTGTCGAAGTGGCTGGGCGGTATGCAGATGGATTCGCGCTCAGGGCTTACGACAGTGTGCAGCTGGCTGCCGCCCATACGTTGCACCTCACGTCAGAACAGCCTGTCACCTTTGCCTGCTACGACCGACGGCTGAACCAGGCCGCCCGGCTGCTTCGGCTGGAGGTGTTGCCCTGATCAGTACAACA
>JBBASJ010000064.1:0-10255 GCA_040399325.1 Prochlorococcaceae cyanobacterium | reverse complement strand
ATGACTAAACCTTTCATGCGGTTTGACAGCCTCGGCGGTTACATTGGCCGCCTTGGATGGTGGAACACGTTCGATACACAGAACGTGGCCTTTGACTGTCCTGTTAAGGGACGCATCTGGGGAAGGGGCCCCTTCCTGCTCAAGGGCTGGGGCAATGCCAAATGACCACCCCCACCTGGTCCCAATTCAAGGCCATCCCCTACGGACCCCAAGTCGCTGCCGTTGCCGCAGCACTCGGCCATCCCGAGATCCCGCCTGAGGGTAGGTCCAGCACCTTCCAATCTCCCAACCTCATCATCACCCGCGGCGAGACCTACTTCGTCATCCAGCGCGGCACTGAGGCTTGCGTCCTGCTGACCCCGGCCGACGTTGCCGATGACACCCGCTGCCGCGGTGGCGGGCCCACCAATCAGGCCCTGCGCACCTGGCTCAAGTGGTGGGGCTGGGAACCACCATCCAAGTCCGCACCAACACCAGAGCCCACACACAAAACCCGCACAATCATCTGATGTCCCTTTTCTCTCGTGGTTACGATGCTGCCGCAGCTGCCGCAGCACTCGCTAAACCCACCATCGACGGTATGCAGCGAGCGTTTGCAACCCTCGCCCACGGCAACCGCCAGCTGGTCGATCCCCGTGCCAGCCTTAACCCTTTCGGAATTGCCATCACCCCACCGCCGGCACTGGCCAGCCGCGAAACCGCAGCCGAGGTGCTCGAGGCTGGCCTCATGTCGCTCCATCGTGATGATCACATTGACTCGCTGTCCGTTGATCCTGCACATGCCGCAGCTCTCGCAGCACTCGATCCGTCAACCTTCTCGGCCGAACCCGACCAGCTGTTCCGGCTGTTCCGCTATTGCACGCAGGACCGCAGCTCGCGGGTCAGTTCCCTGCTGACGAAACCGGTTCCCACGGGCTGGTCATCTATTGACTTCATGCCTCGATCACGACAGGGCAGCTACGGTGCCACCGCCGACGACTGGGCAGCATGGCAAGCCGGTAGCGTCCCAAAGCCGCAGTCGCTGGACACTGAGCTACGCGTAACCGGCCGTTACCTCGCGTCCCTCGTTCATCAGGACGCTCCCTACCTCATTCCCCTCTTGGTGTCGCAGCAGCTCCTAGCCGCTCGTGCACCATTGTCCAATCGGTTCCCGGCCCTCATCTCTGAGGTTCCGTTTGTTGGTGGTGGTGGTGCCGTTGCTCTGCAATGTGCCCTCGCGGCTCCCGTGCAGGCCGCCATGCGTGATGCCTGGTACTACAAGTGGACATTCAGTCGCCCACGGCCTGATCAGCTCTGGCGCCTTGGCATGGAAGGCAAGCTCCACCCAGATTTTCTCACCGTCGGTCGGCCAATCATCGATCGCGTCGGCCCCTACCTCTCCAGCTGCTACGCCGAAGGTGCGCCAGTCCATAGCGACTATCCCGCAGGGCACGCCACCATTGCCGGCGCTGGCTTCACCATCCTCAAGGCCTGGTTTGCCAATGGCCCCGTGCCGTCGCTTGGCATCACTCATCTGCACCAAGAGCTCGACCTGATGGCATGGTGCATGTCAGTCGGTCGCAGCTGGGCTGGTATTCACACCCGTTCGTCCCTCATCTCTGGTCTCGCACTTGGTGAGGCCCATGCCGTCGCGCACCTCAATGTCATCCGCCTATCCGAACACCGAGCCCAACAGCTTAAGGAAACTCGGATCTTTGGATTTCAAGGTCAGGCACTGCGCTTCTGATCAGTCCAGCCCCAGGCGGGTCATGACTCGTGTCATGTCCGTTCGCAGGCTCAGCAGTTGCGCATCAGCAACCTCATCAGCAGCAGTGTTACGCTCCAACGTCTCGCACGTCATGGCAAGCGTTTTCTCAATCGCTTCCAGTCGTGCATAAACCTTGTCGCTGGCATCGCTCAGCCTTTGGCCCACGAATAGAACAGCTCCGGCAATCACCGCCGGAGCAATTTTCCCGAACAGGTCCAACCATGGACCTGCAGCGTTTGCCCATTCCGGCAGGTTCTGATCCTTCACGAAAATCCACATCCGCCTTAGCTTTCCACCCCTCTTGCAACGCCTCATGAACCGCATCATCTCCTTTGGCATCCCCGGCATTCCTGCACCGCAAGGCAGTAAGCGTCACGTTGGTAATGGCATCCTCGTCGAATCCAGCAAACGCCTTAGGCCGTGGCGTGCCGATGCAATCGCCACCATTCAGCAAAAGGCTGATGAGATTAAGTGCAAGCAGATCACAACTGCTGTTAGAGTCTACGCAATGTTCAAGTTCCCCTATCTAAAGTCTCATTGCAACTCAAAAGGCATCCTCAAGCCTGCCTCTGCGGACGCACACAAGACAAGCGCACCAGACCTTGATAAGCTCCTGCGTGCACTATTCGATGCACTAACAGAGTCCGGCATTATCCGTGACGATGCCTTGATTGTTGAAGTCGCATGCGCGAAACGCTACAGCCATGTACCGGAAACCTACGTCATGCTGGAGTCCGTCCGGTGACTTTCGCTCTCTTCACGTCCCATCCGGACTACCCCGACCTCGACGCCTGCCTGCCCTTGGTCGGTGCCTCCCAAGACGATGCCAACCTCGCCGGCTTTGCCCTCTCGACACAAGGCCGTCTCACCGGCCTCTGCTGCCCTGATGGCCCCCTCAACCGTTACCTAGTCGTCTACAATCACAACGGCCCACGCCTAACGTCTATCCTCGCTTCCTCAATCGAGCAGGCCGATAGAATCCTCGCTGCTTGCCTTGAGGACGGTATCGTGGAACAATTAGATGACACGTGAATGACAATGGCGCGAAAGACCGGCGAAAAAAGCACCCAATCCCAAGTCGAACTGCGTGCCGCTCAGTTCGCCAGAATCATTGCCGCAGGTGGTCGCCGTTCAGATTGCTGTCGTTATGCGTCAGAAAACTGGGGGGTTGATGATCGAACCGTTGACCGTTACCTGCAGCTCGCACGTGATCAGCTCCGTGCCGACTGGGACATCGAACGGCCCCAGATGATCGCTGACCTGCTCTCGCAATGCGCCACTCTCCAGCAGGAAGCACGGGCCGCAGGACAGTTGCACATTGCGCTTGGCGCCATCAATACCGCTGCCAGGCTCGCACAGCTGGTGTCGTGAGCTACCTATGGGCAGAACGCACAGGCCATGTCCTGCTGCCCTCTGGTCCTGCCGCTGAAGTCTTTGACCCTGATGCCGTACTACAGGCCATCCGCAGCGATCTGCACGGTGAGCAGATCACATTCGTTGATGACCAGTCGACACGCATCCTCGGGGCAACGGCAGGCTATGGCGCCGGCAAGACCTGGTCGCTCTGTGCCAAGGCCGTCAGCCTGGCCATTGCCAATCCTGGCATCACCGGTTGCGTGCTGGAGCCGACCGGGCCATTGATCCGCGACATCTGGCAACCGGACTTTGAGGCGTTCCTCGAGACCTATGAGATTCCCTACACCGCCAGGCAGTCGCCATTGCCTGAATATCTGTTGCACCTGCCTGATGGTGACACGAAGGTGCTGTGTCGATCGTTTGAGAATTGGCGTCGAATCATCGGCCTGAACCTGGCATGGGTGCTGTCTGACGAGATCGACACGGTAGATCCGAAGATTGCTAATCTTGCGTTCCCAAAGATTCTTGGCCGTTTGCGTGCCGGTAAGGTGCGGCAGTTCGCGTCAGTATCAACACCGGAAGGCTTCCGCTGGATGTATCAAACATTCCAGTCCGATGATGGCCAGAAGCGTGCTGATCGTCGACTGGTCAAAATGCGCACCCGCGATAACCCGCACCTGCCTGATGATTACATCGAAACGCTAGAGGCCAACTATGACCCGCAGCTGCTGCGAGCGTACCTTGAGGGTGAGTTTGTCAACCTGACCAGCGGGCAGGTTTACGATAGGTTCAACCGTGCGATACACGTTAAGCCATGTCATCTTGCCGTCGATGAAGATGACGGCATCCTTGACACCATCTATGTTGGCCTCGACTTCAACATCGGCAACACCAATGCCGTTTGTGCTGTTCGCACACAGTCAGGAGGGCTGCATGTGTTCGCTGAAATCAAGACGCATGATACCGAAGCTATGGGCCAGGAACTGCGGCGCCGGTTCGGTGATGCAAAGATCCTGGGCTATCCCGATGCTTCCGGCGGCAACCGGTCGACAAACAGCAGCCGGTCAGATATTGCAATCCTGGAAAGCTACGCAATCCGTAATCAAGCACCTGCCAAAAATCCACCAATCCGCGATAGAGTCGCAGCGGTTCAGGCATTATTGGAGAATGGCAAGGGTCAGCACCGGCTGCACGTGGATCCAGCATGCACCGGGCTGATCGAAGATCTAGAGCAGCAGTCCTACGACGACCGTGGCGAACCCGATAAGGGGCACGGTAACGATCACCGGCCTGATGCACTGGGCTATGTTGTCCATCGGCTTTATGCCGTCGAACGTCAAACCTCACACCGCGCAGTGCGCGGCATTCGTGTCTACTGATGACGTACTATCAAAGTTCTGCAATGCCGGTAATCTTCTCGGCAATCGAACGGCTGCCGTTGTTGCATAAAGACGAAGAGATCAGCCTTGGCAAAGTCGTGCAGGCAGGCAGGATCGAGGGTGCAACGCCTCGGCAGCAACGGGCTGCAGCTCGTGCACGCGATCGGATGATCAAATGCAACATCCGCCTCGTTGTTAGCATGGTCAAAAAGTACAACAACTTCTCAGCTGGCCTCGGTCGTGACGACCTGTTTCAAGAGGGAATGATCGGCCTGTCAACTGCAGTCGATAAGTTTGACCCAGAGCGCGGCTACAAGTTCTCAACGTATGCCTATTGGTGGATCAAGCAGTCAATCATCCGAGCTTTCAACAATCACTCGCTGGCGATTCGCGTTCCGTGTCACACAAGGGAGAAGCGCGGCAGGTTTGCTAAGTTCATCGCCAGGTATGGCCATGAGCATAAGCGGACGCCAACACCCAGCGAGATTGCCGACCATTTCAAGATGACTGTTGATGAGGTTGCGTTTGTGTTCGGGTGCTTCCGCCATCCGGCATCGCTCGATGCACCATCAGGCAACAACGAGGATTCGTGCCTGCATGAGGTGTTGCCCGGCAGTTACACCAATGATGTCGAAGATGTTTGCATGTACGATTACGACAAGCTGCAGATGTGCATCAGCCTGCTGACGCCGCTTGAGCAGATGGTGGTCAAGCGTGCGGTGCTATCAGATCAGCCGTGCTCACTGGCCACTCTCGCGGCAGAGGTCGGCGTCAGCCGTGAGCGCATGCGCCAGGTCAAGGACAAGGCACTGGTGCGGCTGAGTGTGAGGTACCACGGCAGCAAGGATGCACCTGCCGGTCATGGCGCCTTGCATGCAATGGTCGACACGTGGTTGCAGGAAGGGCTATCGCTCGACGAGGTACGCAAACGGCAGATCCTGGCCGGCTATAGCGAGGATCATCCTGATTTCATCAAGCGGCAGCAGTTGATTGAACGTCGGCGGCAGCTTGCTGCTGGTGCGGTGAAGCTGAGATCAACCGTCAATCAATCGGTCGATCGATTGCGTGCCATGGAACCAATCCTGACGGCATGCCATGAACGTGGCGAATCGTTACGACAGATGGCCCGTAGCCTGGGGGATGCAGGTTTCACCAGCGCGACCGGCGGCCTGTACCGCCACTCACAGATCATCAACTATCTGTGCCGGCTGGGGCTGAAGCAATCGACAGCGGCAAACTGACGTCATGGGCTATTCGACCAACTCTGCCGGCAACGGCACCACGACCACAATCCAGAGCCTGCAGGTCGAGGATCCAGGCCTGGCATGGCGTCGGATGGAACCGCGGTGGCAGTTGCTCGAGGCCCTCGATGGCGGCACGTTAGAGATGCGTCGGCAGTCAACGCAATGGCTGCCGAAGGAGCCGGCCGAAGCCGAGGACAGCTACCAGCGGCGCCTTAGCCAGTCGGTGTGCCCTCCGTACCTCAAGCGGTTGGCGGCATTGCTGGCAGGCATGCTGACCCGCAAGTCGGTACGACTCGAGGATGTGCCGGACGTCATCAGGGAAGATCTGTTTGACGTTGACCTGCAGGGCAACAATCTCGATGTCTGGCTGAACGCTGCAGCCATGACGGCCCTGCTTTATGGCCACGTCGGGGTGCTGGTTGATTTCCCGCGGGCTGATGAAGGTTCGACCGGTGAGCGTCCGTACTGGGTGGCCTATAGCCCGCGGGACATCCTCGGTTGGCGAACTGAGGCCGTATCAGGCCAGCAGACGCTCACTCAACTACGACTGATGGAACGGATCGTCGTTCCTTATGGCGAGTTTGGCGAGGAGTTGGTGCAGCAGGTGCGGGTCTTGGAACCTGGCCGGTTCAGGCTGTACCGAAAGCAAATGAGCAGCGGGCAGAGCTTCGATCTGGTCGAGGAAGGTTCCATGAGCATGGATCGAATCCCGTTCGCAGTGGCCTATGCGCACCGTGTCGGACTGCTCGAGTCGATACCGCCGATGGAGGAGATCGGCTGGCTGAACCTGCAGAGCTACCAGCGCAACAGTGACCTGGCCAACCAGCTGCACATTGCGGCAGTGCCTCGACTGGTGGGCTATGGCGTCCCGGTCGAAACTGACGAAGTCGAAAACGGGCCGGAAACATTGCTGGTCCTACCGGTTGATGCACGGCTGCAGTACATCGAGCCAGGCGGCACGAGCTATCAGTACCAGTTTCAGCACCTGGAATCAATCCGGCAGCAGATCAATGAGCTTGGGGTGGCAACAATCCTGGGGCAGAAGGCCGTTGCAGAATCAGGGCTGAGCCAGAGCATCCAGCGCAGTCAGGGTGATGCGCAACTGATGCAGCTGGGCATACAGCTGCAGGATCTGGTCGACAACTGCCTGCAGATGCACGGTGAGCTCAGGGGAATCCAGCAGGCCGGTGCGGCAGTGGTCAATCGTGAGTTCGTCGAGGCCAGGTTAGAACCGGCGCAGGCGCAGCAGATCATTGCGTTGTATACCAATGGCATGCTGACACTTGAGTCAACGCTGCAGCAGCTAAGTCAAGGGAATGTGTTGAGCGAGGATTTTGACGTGCAGGCGGAGGTTGAGGCGGTGGAAGCGTTGCAGGCAGCGCGACTGCAGGAGCGTGAGGATCAGCTGGCCGGTGCGTTGCAGGGATTGAATCGTGATCTGCCCGATGATGTCGCAGGGGCTGAGCAAGAGTGAGGAGAATCTGCCAAAGGTGATAACATATAGGTGCAACCCTGCGGGTCATCATGTCCGACGACAACATTCAACCGGCTGCGCCTGTTGATGATCTCCAAGCATTGAAAGAATCGATCGCTAAGCTCGAAGCGAAGAATCGAGAGCTGATCGGTGAGCTGCGCAACAAAAAGGAACCGTCAGCCGAGGTGCTGGCCGAACTGGAAGAACTGCGCGAGCTGAAGCGGCGCCAGGACCAATCCGAGGCAGAGTCCAAGGGTCAATACGACAAGGCCCTACAGGCCCATGACCAGCAGTTCCGTGATCGTGAAGCGCAGCTCACGGCACGTGTCCAGGAGCTCGAGGCACGACTGCAGCACACGCAGCTCGATGCGAGGGTGCTATCGGTGCTGGCCGATCGGGTGCATGACCCTGAGGCTGCGTTGCAGTTGATGCGTGCCAACCTGCAGCTCAATGATCGCGGCGACGTCGTCGCAAAAGACGGCTACGACGAGTTGGCATTAGATGCCTACCTCGACCGTCAGCAGCAGGCCAGGCCTTGGCTGTTCCGTCAGCCAAAAATGCAGGGCAGTGGCGCACCGGCAGGTCGTACCGCTGCAGTGCAGCCATCAGGCGGCCGGAACCCGTTCACCCGAGAGCACTTCAACCTGACCGAACAGATGCGAATCAAGAAGGCAGATCCTGCCCTCTACGATCGCCTGCGTGCTGAGGCGCAACGTTGATGGCAAGATAGAGCAATGGCAGGGTCTGCGACCCTTGAAGCCCTGCGGGCGTCCAGATTCAGATTTGTCCCTTTGCATTTGACCGATGGCCACGATCCGTTCGGACGTGATCATCCCCGAGATTTTCACTCCGTACATTGAAGAGCAGACCACCCTTCGCAGCGATTTCCTGCAAAGCGGTGTGGTTGCTCAGCTGCCGGAGTTGAACGTCGATGAGGGGGGTGACACCGTCAATGTCCCCAGTTTCGCTGCAGACCTGACAGGCGATGCCGAGCGCCTGACCGATACAACCAGCCTGACACCAGGCAAGATCGGTGCCCGTAAGCAGGTTGGCGTGGTGCTCCACCGGGGCCGTGCGTGGGAATCCCGCGACCTGGCTCGCCTTGCGGCTGGCGCTGACCCTATGGCAGCCATTGGCCTCAAGGTTTCCGCCTACATCACCAATCAGCAACAGAAGGACCTGCTGGCGTCTTGCGCTGGTGTGTTCGGTGCGCTGGGCAGCTCCAACTCTGGCGCGGCATTCGTCGACCTGACGTTTGATGCCGGCGGTTCTGGCGAAACTCCGCTGTCGCCCCGGCACGTGGCCAAGGCCCGGAGCCTGCTCGGTGATCGCGGTGAGCTGCTGTCGACCGTGGCGATGCACTCGACCGTGTTTTACGACCTGGTCGAACGTCGTGCGATCGACTACGTGACCGCCGATGAAGCCCGGGTTACGCCGGCCAGCTCGAATGCTGCCAACCCTGCAGTGTTTGCCGGTTCCGTTGCTGAGGCCTACACCCAGTCGCTGGGGGTGCCCTTCTACATGGGCATGCGGGTCATCGTTTCTGATGACATCCAGCAGACCGGCTCCAGCCCCAACAAGAAGTTTGCGGTCTACTTCTTCACCGCCGGTGCCATCGGCACTGGTGATCAGCAGGCCCTGCGGACCGAAACCGACCGCGACATCCTGGCCAAGTCGGACGCCATGTCCGTCGATTGGCACAACGTGTATCACCCGATGGGTGCGCGTTGGAAGTCGACGGCACCGGTCAATCCTGAGACCAGCGATCTCGCCACCGCTGCCAACTGGGAGAAGGTGTTTGAGACCAAGAACATCGGTATCGTTCGCGGTACCGTTACCAGCAACTTCGACTGAGGAACCTGACCATGGCACAACCATCTCAGTTTGAAGCTGCGACTCAGGCGTACCTGACCGTCAGCCATGCGCAGTCGGGATCCGTTGCCGACCAGCTGTTCTTTGTGGCTCCTGAACCGCTTGAGGTTCTCGAGATCCATGAGGTGCACGGCACCGCCGGCACTGACGGCAGCGCGGTGACTGCCACCGTGCGCAAGTGCACCGGCACTCAGGCTCTGACGGCTGGTGTTGATCTGCTCAGCACCACCATCAACCTGAAGGGGACGGCCAACACCGTCCAGTCTCCGGCGCTGACCACGACGGCAGCTGACCTGCGGCTTGCTGCAGGCGATCGCCTGTCGTTCGATGCGACCGGCACCACTACGGCCCTGGCCAATTTGGTGGTGACTGTCCTTCTGCGTCGGATCTGATGGGACTGTTTGCGTTCAGGCGACTGCGTGAACGGCAACAGGAGGCCTCTGCTACGGCAGGGGCCTTTCCCATTGCTGAGGAGCAGAGCACGGCTGAGGATGCTGTGAAGGCAGCAGAGGTGCCGGCAGTGAAGCGCAGCAGGGTGCGACGGCAAACTAGAGGACAGGAGGCAATCTGATGGCGGTTCTCAGTCGCGGCGGCGGTGACACTACGATTCTGAACCGCGGGCAGGGCTACAGGTCCGAGGTGGTGATTACGAGGCCAGCGAATGCGACAGCATACACGGCCGGTGACATCATCGGCACCACGAGTAGTGCGATCCATGAGTTTACGCAGGTCGGCAGTGCTGGCGGTGATGTGGTGGTGTTTGGTGCGGAATTGATGATTGACCTGTCGGCAGTGCCGTCGGGAATGTCTGGGTTTAGGTTGCATCTGTATAGTGCAACGCCAACGGCAGCGAGTGATAATGCGGCCTATGATCTGCCGTCAACTGATCGAGCGCTGTATGGCGGCTATGCTGATTTTACGACACCGGAAGATTTGGGCTCGACGTTGTTCAGCCAGGTGCGGTTCATCTATGCGCTGATGCAACTGCCGAGCAATGGGACCAGTATTTTTGCGCAGCTGCAAACGGTAGGAGGATTCACGCCAACAAGCGGTGAGGTGTACCGGCTGCGGCTGCGGACGATTGAGGTGTGATGAATAAGCTGCTGCTACTGGTGCCACGACTGGCAACGAATGACCTGTGGCGCCGCGCCGGTGAGATTCCGTCGTTCCACATCGCCCCGGC
>JBBASJ010000063.1:0-10903 GCA_040399325.1 Prochlorococcaceae cyanobacterium | reverse complement strand
GGTGCTGCGCACCGTGAGCCCCCCCACTTCAAGCTGCTCTTTGCTGAGTACCTTGGGCAGCTCCTGCTGCACCCAGCTGCTGAACCAGGGGGCCTGGCTCTCCCAGAATTTGGGTTCGGCCGGCTGCAGCGCCAGGGGGGTGGCCTCGGCCTCGGCCCGTTGGCTGGCATCGATGAACCCCGCGTCCTCCATGCGCGACAGCACGATGCTGCGGCGTTGGAGGGCCAGTTCAGGGTTGACCAGCGGTGAATACACCGACGGCGCCGGGGGCAGCCCGGCGATCAGAGCCGCTTCTGGCAACGTCAGCTGGCTGGGCGTCTTGGAGAAGTAGATCCAGGCGGCATCGGCCACGCCATAGGCGCTCGAACCGAGGTACACCACATTGAGGTACTCGGTGAGGATCTGACGCTTGCTGAGCTGGCGTTCGAGCTTGCCCGCCAGAGCCGCCTCCTTGAGCTTGCGGATCAGGGTGACGTCCTGGCTCAAAAAAACCGTGCGGGCCAGCTGCTGGGTGATCGTGCTGGCGCCTTCTTCGACCGAGCGTTGGGAAAGGTTGCGCACCAGGGCTCTGCCGATGCCCACGGGGTCGATGCCGCTGTGCTGGTAGAAGCGCCGGTCCTCGGCGGCGATGAAGGCCTGCTCCACCAGGGTGGGCAGCGACGCGGGCGTCAGTTTCTCGCGGGTGGCCGGGCCGATTTTCTGGATCACCTCGCCATCGGCCGAGAGGATGGTGAGCGTGCCCGGGCGGTTGAAGCTGCCGATGCGACGTGCATCCGGCAGCAGGGCATCCATGCCGCTCACCAGGGCCGTCTGGCCCAGGGCGACACCGGCACCGACCAGCAGCGACAGGGCCGCCGTCCGTTGCCAGCCTGGTGAGGGACTCGGTGTCGGTGCGCCGGGGCGGGCCAACTCAGGTGAGGCTGGCACCAACCAGGGAACTGTGGCCGATGGCCAGGGCAGTCACCAGCATGCCCAGCACCAGAAACGGTTGGGCGCTGGCCTGATATTTCACATCGAAGGCGACGGGATCCCTCAGCAGCCAGATGTCCTGGAAGGTCATCTGCGGCACGATCAGCAGCACCAGCAGCACCGCGGCGAAGTGCTGGCCGATGGCGATCAGCACGGCCACCATCGCCAGTTGGAAGAGGTCGATCATGCCGGCGCTGATCCAGCTGGCCTTTTGGATGCCGAAGGCCACGGGCAGGCTGTTGAGGCCCAGGGCCCTGTCGCCTTCGACGCTCTTGAAATCGTTGACCACGGCGATGCCCAGACCCGCCAGCGAATAGGCCAGGGTCAGCAGGGCCGTGGTCCAGGTGAGCTGGCCGAACAGGGCCTGGCCGGCCCACCAGGGCAGGGCGATGTAACTGGCCCCGAGGGCGTAGTTGCCCAGCCAGCCGTTCTGCTTGAGCTTCAGCGGCGGAGCTGAATAGATGAAGCTCACGAACGAACCACCCAGGGCCAGCAGCAGCAGCACAGGAGTGGTGTGGCCCGCCCAGAGGTCGAGGCCGTAGGCCACACCCAGACCGGCCAGCAGCAGGATCCAGATCTGGGCCTTGACCTGACCCAGGGGAATCGCACCCGAGGGGATGGGCCTGTAGGGCTCGTTGATCGCGTCGATCTCGCGGTCGTAGTAGTCGTTGATCGTCTGGGTGTAGCCGGCCAGCAGCGGACCGCTCATCAGCATGCAGGCGATCGATGCGAGCACATCGCCCAGGCGCCAGTGGAAGTCGCCGGAGGCAGCTGCTCCGCAGATCACACCCCAGATCAGGGGGATCCAGGTCACCGGCTTCATCAGCTGCAGCCGGATTTTCCAGATGTTGGTGGTGCCAGCGGCACCTTTCATGCCCAGCAACTGGCGGGCAGATGCGCCTGCAGAGGCCTCGGGGTTGGGGCTGTTGGTCAAGGGAGGCGACTCAGGCGAAGCGGCGGGTCAGGCGAGGGTGATCTCGTCGTCGAAGAACCAGGCCTTGCTGCCGTTGGCCAGTTCCACCACGACCCCGATGCCCTTGCCGTCGACGGTGCGGAAGCCGGTCACCGTGCCGGTCGCGTCGGCCTTGAGGGCGTCGACCATCTCGGCCGGGATGCGGTCACGCACCCGGGTGATGCGCACCTTGGCACCGAGATTGATGCTGACTGGGGTGGCAGCCTGGGACATGGCCGGCGCAACTGGAAAGTGGCGCCACCTTAACCCGCCTGACGTCGCCTCCCATGGCTTGCAAACGGATCATTCCCTGCCTGGATGTGGCAGGAGGTCGTGTGGTCAAGGGGGTGAACTTCGTGGGTCTGCGCGATGCGGGCGATCCGGTCGAGCTGGCGTGCCGCTACAGCGCCGCCGGTGCCGATGAACTGGTGTTTCTCGACATCGCCGCCAGCCACCAGGGCCGCGCCACCCTGGTGGACCTGGTGCGCCGCACCGCCGAGGCGGTGACGATTCCGTTCACGGTGGGGGGGGGCATCAGCAGCGTTGAGGCCATCACCGAATTGCTGCGGGCCGGCGCCGACAAGGTGAGCCTCAACTCGTCGGCGGTGCGGGATCCCGCGTTGGTGGGGCGCGGTGCCGAGCGCTTTGGCTGCCAGTGCATCGTCGTGGCGATCGACGCCCGTCGCCGCGATGGCGGCGGTTGGGATGTGTATGTCAAGGGCGGCCGCGAGAACACCGGCCTCGATGCGGTGACCTGGGCCCGGCAGGTGGTCGGGCTCGGGGCCGGTGAAATCCTGCTGACATCGATGGATGGTGATGGCACCCAGGCCGGCTACGACCTCGCACTCACCCGAGCGGTGGCCGATGCGGTCGAGGTGCCGGTGATCGCCAGTGGTGGGGCCGGTTGCATCGACCACATCGCAGCCGCCCTTGACGGCGGCCCCGGGGGCGGCCATGCGGCCGCGGCCTTGCTGGCGTCGCTGTTGCACGACGGCATTCTCAGCGTCGAACAGATCAAGACCGAGCTGCTGGCCCGGGGTCTGGCGATTCGGCCGCCGCAGACGGCGGTCTGAACCGCTGCGGTATCGGGCGGCTCTGGCATCACGTCGCTCCGGCACGCCTCGTTACATTGCGTTGTACATGCCTGCGCTGTTCGGGACCTGCGGTGACCGCTGTCTTTTTGTTGCCGCCCGCCGCCCTCACGGCCATCGCCCTGGCCATGGTCGTGGCGATCGTGGCTCTGGTGGCCTGGGCCCTGCAGCTCATGCAGGCCGCCAATGACCGGAAGGAATTTTCACTGATGCTGGCCGGCTGCATGGTCTGCTCGGCCGCTGTGGGCCTGGCCACGGTGATGGTGATCACGATCACCAGTCCGGCGGGCCTCGAGCACGGTGGATTGGCTCTGCTGCAGGCCATCAGCCTCGAGTCGGCTGAGGTCGGTGTGGCGCGGTGAGTGGTTTCGAGCCCGGCGATGCGGCGGCGGTGCAACAGCTGTTCGACGCTGTGGCTCCCCGCTACGACCAGCTCAACGATCTGCTGAGCCTGGGGTTGCACCGCCTCTGGAAGCGCCAGGCCATCGCCTGGGTGAATCCTGCACCCGGGCAGCGTTGTCTTGATCTGTGCTGCGGCACCGGCGATCTGGCCCTGTTGCTGGCCGCCCGAGTCCGTCCGGGTGGGTCGGTGCTGGGCCTTGACGCGGCGGCCGCACCCCTGGCTCTGGCGGCCCGGCGTGCCCGGCGTCAGCCCTGGTTGCCGCTGCAATGGCAGCAGGGCGATGCCCAGGACACCGGGCTTCCGGCAGCCAGGGCCGACGGCGCCGTGATGGCCTACGGGCTGCGCAACCTGGCCGACCCAGCCGCCGGCCTGGCCGAACTGCGGCGGGTGCTGCGCCCCGGCGCCCGGGCGGCCGTTCTTGATTTCAACAGGATTGATCTCAATGAAAGTGATCTGAGTGGGATTGACGCTGCCGGATCGCCCGGCAGGGAGGCGCTGCTGGCGTTTCAGCGGTTCTATCTGCGTCGCATCGTCGTGCCCGTCGCCCGCGCCGTGGATCTTGAAGAGCACTACGCCTATCTGGAAGCCAGCCTGCGCCGCTTTCCCACGGGCCAGGAGCAGGAGCAGCTGGCCCTGGGGGCAGGCTTCGCCTGGGTGCAGCACCGGCCCCTGGCGGCTGGTCTGATGGGTCTGCTGTTGCTGGTGGCCTGAACCAGGGGCGGCTAATCCCCCACCACCCTGTTGCGGCCCTGGCTCTTGGCCGCATAGAGGCGTTGGTCAGCCAGTTTCAGCAGGGCATCGATGCCGTGCTGGATCTCATCGCTGGGCGCTCGCAGGCTGCCCCTGGGAACCGGCTGGGCAGCCACGCCGATGCTGAGCGTGACGACGGCAGCAGCCCCATTGCGCTGGTGGGGCAGGGCCAGCGCCGCCACGCAGGCGCGCAGGCGTTCGGCCATGGCTGCGGCCTGCTGGGGGTCGAGTCCGCTCCACAACACCACGAATTCTTCGCCGCCGTAGCGCGCCAGGCAGTCGTTGCCCTGGCGGATCTCAGCGCTCAGGGCGGCAGCCACCTGCTGCAGGCAACGGTCGCCGGCCGCATGGCCGTAGGTGTCGTTGTAGGCCTTGAAGTGGTCGATGTCGATCATCGCCACAGCCAGCGATGTGCCGCTGCCAGCGGCCATGCGCCAGCGTTCGCTCAGCAGCCCGTCGAAGCGGCGCCGGTTGGCGATTCCGGTGAGGCTGTCGGTGTCGCTGAGATGCTGCAGTCGGGCATTGGCGGCCGCCAGTTGGTCGGTGCGCTCGGCCACGGTGCGTTCCAGCGATCCGGCCAGCTGGCGCAGCTGGCGGCTGGTGCGCATGCGGCTGTTGTTGATCACCAGAACCGACAGGGCGGTCACCAGGGCCACGCTCACCGTGAGTGCCAGCAGTTCCTGGGATTGCAGGGCGTTGGGGCTCAGCAGCCTCTGGTCGTTGGGATTGGGCAGCCAGGACAGCGACAGGGCCAGCAACCCGGTCACCGGCGTTGCGGCCGCCGGACTGAAGCGATAGGCGGCCCACAGGCTCAGCGGCAGCACCAGGGTCGCCGGCCTGAGACTGATCACCTGAATCCAGTCGGCACTCACCAGCAAGGCCGTGAGCCCGCAGGCCAGCAGCAGCAGGCCGAATTCGGCCCGCAGCAGCTCGCGGCGCTGGTTCTCGCTGTTGCGCCCCATCCAGCTGAGCAGCGGCGGGGCCAGCACCACTGATCCGGTGATGTTGCCAGCCCACCAGCTCAGGGCGGCACCCTGCTGGCTCCAGTCGCGCAGCGCGGGAATCACCAGCGAGGCGATCAGGGTGCTGGTCAGCGCCCCCAGGGCTGCAACTCCCAGAAACACGAACAGATTGCGGAGCGAGGCCAGCAGATCGCGCCCACGCATCCAGCGCGGAGCCAGGGCCGCCACCACGGCGCAACCGCTGCCATGGCCGATGGCGACCGTGATCGCCCTGCCCAGGTGTTGTCCACCATGCCCCAGGTTGTCGATCAGAACCCCCAGCAGCGGCACCGGCACCGCCCAGAAGCCGATCCGCAGGGCGAGGGCATCGCTGAGGCCACAGGGCAGCCAGATGTCGGCCGTGCTCTGCTGGTGTTGCAACCCCTGCCGGCTCAGAATCGCCAGAATCGTGTAAGCGCAGGCGGCGCTCACGATCAGTTGCAGGCGGCTTGCGGCAACCTGTTCGGCCACCCTGGGGCGTGAGCTTGTGGGGTGATCGAGATCCCTGGCCAAGGGGGTGTCGGCGGGCCGTCACCCCAGCTTGTTGGTGGGCCAGGGCTGGCGCCACGGCCCTGTGAGGGTTGCAGCACTCTGTTGCACAGCTGCCAGCCGCTCCCAAGCGGCTCAAAGGGGACAATGGCCCCAGCCAGTGGTCGTGTGTGCAGTTTCAGGACATCATTCAGACGCTCAACCGTTTCTGGGCCGACCAGGGCTGCCTGATCCTGCAGCCCTATGACACCGAGAAGGGCGCCGGCACCATGAGCCCCCACACGGTGTTGCGGGCGATCGGCCCGGAACCGTGGGCCGTGGCCTACCCCGAGCCCTGCCGGCGGCCCACCGATGGCCGCTACGGCGACAACCCCAACCGGGCCCAGCATTATTTCCAGTACCAGGTGTTGATCAAGCCGTCACCCGACGGCATCCAGGAGACCTATCTGGCGTCGCTTGAGGCCCTGGGCATTCGCGCCGCCGACCACGACATCCGGTTTGTCGAAGACAACTGGGAGTCGCCCACCCTGGGGGCCTGGGGTGTGGGCTGGGAGGTGTGGCTCGACGGCATGGAGGTGACCCAGTTCACCTACTTCCAGCAGTGCGGCGGCATCGACTGCCGGCCCGTGTCGATCGAGATCACCTACGGCCTTGAGCGGCTGGCGATGTACCTGCAGGATGTTGAAAGCATCTGGGATCTGGCCTGGGATGGCAGGCGCAGTTACGGCGACATCTGGCTGCCGTTTGAAAAGGGCCAGTGCACCTACAACTTCGAAGCCTCCAACCCTGAGCGCTTGCAGCAGCTCTTCGGGCTCTACGAAGCTGAGGCCGCCGACCTGGTCCAGGCGGGATTGCCGGCACCAGCGCTCGACTTCGTGCTCAAGTGCAGCCACACCTTCAACCTGCTGGAGGCACGCGGGGTGATTTCGGTGACCGAACGCACCGCCACCATCGGCCGCATCCGCAACCTGGCCCGTCAGGTGGCCGAAGCCTGGTTGGCTGAGCGGGAGGCGCTTGGGTTTCCGCTGCTGGCTGCCCGTGGCAAACCATGACCAATGCCTTCAAAAACCTGCTGTTGGCCCTCGTGCTGCTGGCCGGTGGGTTTCAGGCTGGTCGATTGGTTGAACGGGCCACATTCCCCTGCCGCGTGCAACCACTGTCACGGCTGGTGGCCCCGTTGCTGGGCAAGCAGATGCCCAGCAACGAGATCTGTGAGTTGATCCTCAGGATTCCCCAGTTCTGAAATCTCCAGCCGCTGAGAGCCCTCGCCGGCGGGGACTCTCAGCGGCTGGAGGCCTGATCAGAAGCGCACGCGGGCGCCGAGCTGCACACCCCAGCTGTTGTAGTTGCTGTAGCTGTACTGAATGCCGTTGTCGGTGGTGTTGTAGCCGCTCATGCCGCGGTACAGACCCTCGACGAAGGCATCGGCGCGGCGGCTCAGCAGATAGCTCAGACCCAGTTTGACCTGATAGGCGAAGGCGCCGGCGCTGTAGCCCGCATAGGCACTGGGACCAGAGATGGCATCACCTGACGGACCCACGATCAGATTCGAATAGCCCAGACCACCGCCGATGTAAGGGGTCAGGCGGCTGTTCAGGTTGATGTCCCAGTAGGCGCTGGCGAAAACGCTGTTCTTGCTCACGGCACCACCGTTGTACTGGTAGTAGCCGAACTGGTCGCTGTAGTTGGCCAGGGTGCTGCCGTCGTAGGCGTAGGTGATTTCTGTACGGATGTTGCCGAAGTCGTAACCGACACCCACCTCGGCCGAGAAGCCACCGAAGTGATTATCGGTGAACGAGTATTCGCTGCCGAACGTGTTGGTGATTTCGATGCCGGTGGCATTGGTGGGGAAATTGCCGCCCAGGGCACCGGTGAGATACAGACCCTTCATCTGATTCGACAGGGTCACGGCGGGCTGGGCCGTGCCGCTGTTGGCCTGGGCCACGGGCTGGGTGGCCTGGGCGAGCTGTTGCTGGGCGGCCTCAGCTTGGGAGGTCGTTTCAGGCATGCTCTGGGCCAGGCTCGGCGCTGCCACGGTGCTGGCCAGAAGCAAGCTGCTCAGAAACGATTTCATCTTGAAGACAGTTGGATCTTGCCGGATGGTGCCAGATTGATGCAGATCTGACAACAAATTAAGGCGGCAGGTTGTCAGATTGTGATCTGGCTCACTCCCGTGCTTGGGCTGGCTTCAGGGCCTGGCTGTCTCGGGTGCCGGCGGCGGAATCGCGGCTGCCGGGCCATCGAGGGTGTTGCTGCACAGCTGCAACACCACCTGCTGGGCCACGCTGCGGGCGCCGGGCGAGCTCCAGGGTTCCCAGGCCCCATCCACCCGCCAGGTGTGCCGCAGGCTGTTGCACTGCACCGCGATGGCCGTGGCGCCCGAGCGCCGGGCGCCCACATCGACCACAGCCGGTTGCACCAGGGTGATGCGCACGCCACCCGGATGCAGCTGCCAGCCGTTCCAGTCGACCAGCGTTGCGCCGAAACGCCGCCAGTTGAGCTGGCCGCTGCGCTCTCTGAGGGTCAGGGCGGCCCGGTCGCGGCGTTCGCCCGGGCTCAGCAGCAGGGCTGCCTGGGCATCGGCATCGGCCACCGGGTCGGGGCTCGGTCTGGGGTCGTCGGCGGCTGGTCGTGTTCCGGGCGACAGGCGCAGCCACTGACCCACGGCCAGGGCCTCGGGCCTGACGGTCGGGTTGGCCCGCAGCAGTGCTGTCACCGTGGTGCCCTCGCGCAGCGCCAGGGCTTCGAGGGTGTCGCCCGCCTGAACCTGCACCAGGCCGCCGGGCGGCGGCAGCTGCAACCGCAGGCCGATCGGCAAGGCCAGGGGGTTGAGGCCGGGGTTGAGCCGCTGCAGGGCGATGACCGTGGTGCCATGGCGCAGGGCCAGGCTCTCGAGGGTGTCGCCGGGTTCGATCACCACCGCGCTTGCCGGCCCCCGGTTCTGGGCCCGGGCCGGCTGGGGCGTCGGCAGGATCAGGCCCTGGCCAACGATGACCACAGCCATAACCGTTCCTAGCCTGCGCGTGAGCCTCTTCACCGCTGTGCCCCCCAAGCGATGCGGGTGATGGGGCCAAACGCTAAGGCCCTGCTCTGGGGGTTGCTGCTGGTCCTGCTGGTGGGCCGGCTGGGTTGGTCGGGCTGGCAACCGACGGGCCCCGGCCCGCTGGACCCGGTGCGGCTGCTGCAGCCTGATCACCCGCGCCCCGAGCTGACCCTGCGCGGCACCCTGCTCGAGGACCCGCGCCCCAGCGGCAGCAACGGGTGTCGGGCTCTGATGAGCCTGCAACCAGGCCGTCTTCAGGGGCGGGTCGAGCTGGCCCTGGCCCCGTGCCCGCGGCTGCAGCAGGGCTGGCGGCTTGAGGCCAGTGGAGTGCTGAGCCGGCCCCAGCCATCACCCCATCCGTTGCTGTCGGGCCCGGCCGAGCGGCTGGCCCGCCAGGGGGCCTGGAGTCAGCTTCGGGTCGCGCAGTTTCGGGTGCTGGCCCGCCCGCCCACGCCGGTGGCCGACCTGCGCCGCCAGATCGCCCAGCGCCTGCAGCAGCAGGCGGGGCCTGGCACTGGCGGCGTTCTGGGCGCCCTGGTGCTGGGCAGTGCGGTGGTGCCCCTGCCGGCGGCGATCCGCGAGAGTTTTCGGGCGGCGGGGCTCTCCCACGCGCTGGCGGCTTCGGGATTTCACCTCAGCGTGCTGCTGGGGGCTGTGCTGATCGTGGGCCGGAAGCTGGGCCGCAGCGTGCGGCTGGTGCTGGCGGCAGCGGCGATGGTGCTGTTTCTGCTGCTGGCCGGCCCCCAGCCCTCGGTGCTCCGGGCCGTGGGCATGGGAGCCATCGCCCTGCTGTTGCTCGAAGGCGGCCGACGCAGCAGACCCCTGCTGATCCTGGCGGTGACCTGCAGCGGCCTGCTGCTCTGGCGCCCCGACTGGCTGGCTGATGTGGGCTTTCAGCTCAGTGTGGCGGCCACCGCTGGGCTGATCCTGACGGCGCGGCCGTTGGAGCTGGTGCTGGCCCGCCGTGCCCCTGGCTGGCTGGCCGCAGCGGTGGCGGTGCCGTTGGCGGCGTTTGTGTGGACCCTGCCCCTGCAGCTGTTGCACTTCGGGGTGTTGCCGCTCTATGCGGTACCCGCCAATCTGCTGGCGGCTCCACTGTTGACGCCGCTCACCCTGGGGGCCATGGCCCTGGCGCTGGTGGCCCTGGTTCTGCCGGCGGCCCTGCCGGTGCTGTTGCCCCCGGTGGCGGCCCTCACCGGTTTGCTGATCGCGCTGACCGAATGGTTTGCCGCCCTGCCCATGGCCCAGTGGCAGCTGGGCAGGCCCGAGCCCCTGCTTGTGCTGTTGCTGGCCGTTGCGGCCCTTGGCCTGGCCCTGCCCCGCATCCCGGGACGCTGGCGGCTGGGTGCGTCGGCAGCCCTGGTGCTGATGGTGCTGCTGCATCTGGTCCTGCTGCGGGGTGATCAGCTCCTGCTGGTGCATCAGAGCCGTGGGGATTCCGGCCGCGATCTGTTGGTGGCGCGGCACCAGGGTCGCGCTGCCTTGCTCAGCACGAGCGCCGACGGCTTCAGTTGCAGCCAGGCCGCTCGCCTGGCCCAGGGGCTTGGGGTGCAGCGGTTTGACTGGGCCTGGCTCCTGGATCCGCTGGCTCCAGACACCCCCGCGTGCTGGCAGCGACTGGCCGGCGTGGTCCTGGCCTCGGCTGATGGCAGCGTGCCGTTGCTGCCCGGTCAGCGGCTGGCGAGCCCCGGGCTGGCGGCCGCTCCCCTGGCCATGGAAGCCCGCGCCACAGTGCTGCACATCGGCGCCAGCCGTTGGTTGCTGCTGCCCGACCGGCAGTCGCTGTGGGCCTGGCACGAGGTTGGCTGGCCAGCGGCTGATGCCGGCAAGGATCTGCGGGGCGTCTGGGTGGGCTTCAGACCGTCCGCCAGCGAGCGCCGCGCGCTTGTTGCGGCGGCTCCCCAGGCCCAGCTCTGGGTCAGCGGTGCAGCGGGCAGACGCCTTTCCCAGCCGTGGTTGGCCAGCGGCAGCAGCGGCTCGCTGCTATGGACCGGGCAACGCAGCCAGCATCTGGGCCCAACAGCCCAGGGGACCATCGATCCTTAAAGTGCTGCAGGCCTGCAAGGCCTCCTGCGCCAGTCGCTCTGTTTTGGGAGCGAGCCTGATGCAGGAATCAGGAGAGGTGGCTGAGTGGTCGAAAGCGAACGACTCGAAATCGTTTGAAGGGCAACCTTCCGTGGGTTCGAATCCCACCCTCTCCGCTTT
>JBBASJ010000062.1:0-11524 GCA_040399325.1 Prochlorococcaceae cyanobacterium | reverse complement strand
TGCACCTCATGCACACCGCATTGGTGGCCGGCTGGGCCGGCTCCATGGCGCTCTATGAGCTCGCCATCTTTGACCCCTCTGACCCGGTGCTCAACCCGATGTGGCGCCAGGGCATGTTTGTCATGCCCTTCATGGCCCGCCTGGGCGTGACCGGCAGCTGGGGCGGCTGGAGCATCACCGGCGAAACCGGCGTCGACCCTGGCTTCTGGAGCTTTGAAGGCGTCGCTGCGGCCCACATCATTTTCAGCGGCCTGCTCTTCCTGGCCGCCATCTGGCACTGGACCTACTGGGATCTGGAGATCTGGCAGGACCCCCGCACCGGCGAGCCGGCCCTGGACCTGCCCAAAATCTTCGGCATCCACCTTCTGCTTGCCGGACTCGGCTGCTTCGGCTTCGGAGCCTTCCACCTCACCGGGGTGTTCGGTCCCGGGATGTGGGTGAGTGATGCCTACGGCATCACGGGCCATCTCGAACCGGTGCAGCCCTCGTGGGGACCTGAAGGCTTCAATCCCTTCAACCCTGGCGGCATCGTTGCCCACCACATTGCAGCGGGCATCGTCGGCATCATCGCCGGCATCTTCCACATCACTTCACGCCCTCCCGAGCGTCTCTACAAGGCTCTGCGGATGGGCAACATTGAGACCGTGCTCGCCTCGGCCATTGCCGCCGTGTTCTTTGCTGCCTTCGTGGTGGCAGGCACCATGTGGTACGGAGCTGCGGCCACTCCGGTCGAGCTGTTCGGCCCCACCCGCTACCAGTGGGACCAGGGTTACTTCAAGACTGAAATCAATCGCCGCGTGCAGACCGCCCTCGATCAGGGCGCAACCAAGGAGCAGGCCTGGGCCTCGATCCCAGAGAAGCTTGCCTTCTATGACTACGTGGGCAACAGCCCTGCCAAGGGTGGCCTGTTCCGCGTCGGTCCGATGGTCAACGGCGATGGCCTGCCCACAGGCTGGCTCGGCCACATCTCGTTCACCGATAAGGATGGTCGCGAACTCGAGGTGAGGCGTCTGCCCAACTTCTTCGAGAACTTCCCTGTTGTGCTGCAGGACCAGGACGGCATTGTCAGAGCTGACATCCCCTTCCGCCGGGCCGAAGCTAAATACGCCTTCGAGCAGACGGGCGTCAAGGCCACTGTCTACGGCGGTGCCCTGGCGGGTCAGACCTTCACTGATCCTGCCGACGTGAAGCGGCTGGCCCGCAAGGCCCAGCTGGGTGAAGCCTTCGAATTCGACCGTGAGACCTACCACTCTGACGGCGTCTTCCGCAGTTCACCCCGCGGCTGGTTCACTTTCGGCCACGCCACGTTTGCCCTGCTGTTCTTCTTCGGTCACATCTGGCACGGTGCTCGCACCCTTTACCGCGATGTGTTTGCCGGCATTGATCCGGATCTCGGAGAACAGGTTGAATTCGGTCTGTTCCAGAAACTGGGAGACCGTTCGACCCGCCGTCTGCCGGAGGGTTTTGTGCCCCCCGCAGGCTCCACCCTCAGCTGATCCACAGGAGCATCCATGGAGAGCTTTGCCTACATCCTGATTCTGGCTCTGGCCATTTCCACCCTGTTCTTCGCGATCGCCTTCCGCGATCCCCCGAAGATCGGCAAGTGAATCGCTGAAGCGCCCAGCTTTTCAGCCCCCGCCGAGGCGGGGGCTTTTTTGTTTCTCAAAAACCACGCCACCCCTTCTCAACGAAGAATCATCTGTTTACATTTGATTCAGGTCGCCCGGTCACCAGGGGATGCAATGTCCGTCCTGCCAGCACACCGACAGCCGGGTTCTTGAATCCCGGGCTGCCGACAGTGGCCGCAGCGTGCGGCGCCGCAGGGAATGCCTCAACTGCGACTTTCGTTTCACCACCTACGAGCGGGTTGAAACCGTGCCGATCACGGTGATCAAACGCAATGGCAACCGCGAAACCTTCAATCCCGCGAAATTGCTCCACGGCCTGCTCAGAGCCTGCGAGAAAACCGGCCTGGAACCCGCCAAGCTCGAAACCGTGGTCGAAGAGATCGAACTGCAGCTGCAGCAGCGCAACAGCCGCGAAGTCAGCAGCAACGAGATCGGTGAACTGGTGCTCGAGCGGCTCAGCGGCATGAGCGAGGTGGCCTACGTGCGCTTTGCCTCGGTGTACCGGCAGTTCCAGGGCATCAGCGACTTCGTCGCCACCCTCGAGGGCCTGGGCCGCAAGAAAGTGCACAAGGCGCCCCGTCCTGAAGCCCTGGCCACGGTGGGCTGACGTCCCATTGGTAGATTGAGCGGTTCGTGGTGATCTGCTGGCGGCAGGTCGTCCGGTTCCCTCGCACTGCCTCTGGCAGACCGCCAGCTCCCCATGACCGTGACCCCTTCCGAGATCAGCACGACCGAGGCCGACCTGGACCTGGCCGCTGAGGCGGCAGCCGATCTTGACCTCGCCGCACTGGAAGAGGTTCCTTCGGCAGACATTTCGAGCAGCCGCGGCGCCGGCCGCAGCAGCGACGACGTGGGCTTCACCCTCGATGAGTTCGCCTCGCTGCTGAGCAAATACGACTACAACTTCAAGCCCGGTGACGTGGTGAACGGCACTGTGTTTGCGATGGAGCCGAAGGGCGCCATGATCGACATCGGTGCCAAGACCGCCGCCTTCATGCCCCTGCAGGAGGTGTCGATCAACCGGGTCGAAGGCCTCAGCGACGTGCTCGCCCCGGGCGAGGTGCGCGAGTTCTTCATCATGAGTGAGGAGAACGAAGACGGCCAGCTCGCCCTCTCGATCCGCCGCATCGAGTACCAGCGCGCCTGGGAGCGGGTGCGTCAGCTTCAAAAAGAAGACGCCACCATCTACAGCGAGGTGTTTGCCACCAACCGCGGTGGCGCCCTGGTGCGGGTCGAAGGCCTGCGGGGCTTCATCCCCGGCAGCCACATCAGCACCCGCAAGGCCAAAGAGGAGCTGGTCGCTGACTTCCTGCCACTCAAATTCCTGGAAGTCGACGAAGAGCGCAACCGTCTGGTGCTCAGCCATCGCCGCGCCCTGGTGGAGCGCAAGATGAACCGTCTCGAGGTGGGTGAAGTGGTGATCGGCACGGTGCGAGGCATCAAGCCCTACGGCGCCTTCATCGACATCGGTGGGGTCAGCGGCCTGCTGCACATCTCTGAGATCAGCCACGAGCACATCGAAACGCCGCACACCGTGCTCAACGTCAATGACCAGATGAAGGTCATGATCATTGACCTCGATGCCGAGCGGGGCCGCATCTCCCTGTCGACCAAGGCCCTCGAGCCCGAACCCGGCGACATGCTGACCGACCCCCAGAAGGTCTTCGACAAGGCCGAGGAGATGGCCGCCCGCTACAAGCAGATGCTGCTCGAGCAGGCCGAAGACCACGAGAGCATGGGCGTCACCGTCGACTGAGCTCGACCATGGCCTGGCTCGCACTGCGGGGACAGCCCCTCACCGATGAACGGGGCATCCCCTGGGAGATCGACGCCGTGTTGTTCGACAAAGACGGCACCCTGTCGATCAGCGAACCCATGCTGCAGACCCTGGCGCAAGCCAGGGTTTTTCAATGCCTGAAACTGCTTGCGCAGCGGCACCCTGAGCTGGTGGCTGACCCAGGCCAGCGCACAGCTGCTGAAGCACTGCTGCAGAGGGCCTATGGACTGCATGCCGCTGGCGTGCATCCGGCCGGGACCACCGCCGTGGGCTCACGTGCCCACAACCTGATCTCGACCGCAACGGTGCTGGCCCAGGTGGGACTGGGCTGGCCCGAAGCGCTTGAGCTGGCCGAGGCCGTCTTTGCCGCCACCGACAACCTGCATGGCCAGGGCAGCCCGCAGCGCCCTGAGGCGACCGACGGTCTGCATCAGCTGGTGGCCCAGCTCGCGTCAGCCGGGGTGCTGTGCGCCGTGATCTCCAACGACGAGGTGGCTGGGATTGAAGCGTTCCTGCACAGCCATCAGCTGAACCAGCACTTCTGCGGGCTTTGGAGTGCGGAACACACCCCACACAAACCCGACCCCGCAGCGGTGCATGGCCTCTGCTCGGAACTGGGGGTATCGCCTTTGCGCTGCGCCCTGATCGGCGATGCCAACAGCGATCTGCGCATGGCCCGCACCGCCGGTGTGGCTGTGGTCCTGGGGTATACCGCCGCCTGGAGCAGCACGCCGCCGCTGGACCCCAGCTTTGCGCAGCTGCAGCACTGGAGCGAGCTCACGCTGCAGACCTGCTGAGGCCTGATGGCAGCCATGGCATGAGAGCGACGATCCCAATGCCCCACAGGCGGTCCTGGCAGAGCCGACGCCCAAGCCAGGGGCAGGTGAAAGACCCAGGGGCACGCGCGGCAGGTCCAGCCGGGAGAGACCAATGCCAAAGAGAAATGTAGAGACGTTGTCGATACAGATCGCACAGCAGCCCCTCCCCGCTCCCCACCCTCTGCAACAGCCAACAGCAGCAACGCGGCGAGCGGCGCAGCGGACGCCAACGGAACGATTGAGGCTCAGGGAATAGGCTCATGCGTCTGGATTGCATGATCTTGCTGCGATGAGCCGCTACGTCTTCACCTCTGAATCGGTCACCGAAGGCCATCCCGACAAGATCTGCGATCAGGTGAGCGATGCGGTGCTCGACGCGTTGCTGGCCCAGGACCCCGCCAGCCGGGTGGCCTGCGAAACCGTGGTCAACACCGGCCTGTGCCTGATCACCGGCGAAGTGACCACCAGCGCACGGGTCGACTTCAACACCCTGGTGCGCGGGGTGATCCAACAGATCGGCTACAGCGGTGCCCGTGCCGGCGGCTTTGACGCCAACAGCTGCGCCGTGCTGGTGGCCCTCGATCAGCAGTCGCCCGACATCGCCCAGGGGGTCAACGAAGCCGATGACCACGCCGGTGACCCGCTCGACCTGATCGGCGCCGGCGATCAGGGCATCATGTTTGGCTACGCCTGCGACGAGACGCCGGAGCTGATGCCGCTGCCGATCAGCCTGGCCCACCGCCTGGCACGGCGCCTGGCCGAGGTGCGTCACAACGGCAGCCTCGGCTACCTGCTGCCCGATGGCAAGACCCAGGTGAGCGTCGTCTACGAGAACGACCAGCCCGTGGCTATCGACACGATCCTGATCTCGACCCAGCACACCGCCGAGATCGAGGTGCCAGGGGCCGCCGCCATCAGCGACGAGAAGGCGATTCGCGAGCGCATCAGCGCCGACCTGTGGAGCCATGTGGTCGAGCCGGCCACCAGCGACCTGAACCTCAAACCCAGCCAGGAGAGCACTCGCTTTCTGGTGAACCCCACCGGCAAGTTTGTGGTCGGCGGGCCCCAGGGCGATGCCGGCCTCACCGGCCGCAAGATCATCGTCGACACCTATGGCGGCTACGCCCGCCACGGCGGCGGGGCCTTCTCGGGCAAGGACCCCACCAAGGTCGACCGCTCGGCCGCCTATGCAGCCCGCTACGTGGCCAAGGCGCTGGTGGCCGCGGGCCTGGCCCGCAAGGCCGAGGTGCAGCTGAGCTACGCCATCGGTGTGGCCCGGCCGGTGAGCATCCTGGTGGAGAGCTTCGGCACCGGCAAACTGGCCGATGCCGACCTCACCGCGCTGGTGCAGGAGCATTTCGACCTGCGACCCGGCGCGATCATCGAGACCTTCGGCCTGCGCCACCTGCCCCAGCAGCGGGGAGGTCGCTTCTATCAGGATGTCGCCGCCTATGGCCATTTCGGCCGCAGCGACCTCAACCTGCCCTGGGAAGAGGTGAGCGCCATTGCCGCCACGCTGCGCCAGGCCACTGCCAGCCGCGTTGCTGCCTGAGCTGAACCTGGGCCTTGGTGTTGACCTGGGCACCAGCGGAGTGCGGCTGGCCGTGGCTGGGGCCGGAGCGCGTCAACCGCTGTGGCAGAACGCCTGTCCCTACCCCGGCCCCTTTGACGATCCGCACAGCTGGCGCAACGGCCTGATCGCGCTGGCGCAGAGCATTCCGATGCCGCTCAGGGAGCGGCTGGGTGCCATCGCGCTCGACGGCACCTCGGGCACCCTGCTGCTGTGCCGAGCAGACGGCAGCCTGCTCGACGGCCCCCTGGCGCTAGCCCTGCCTTACCACCAAGCCTGCCTCGAGCAGCAGGAGGCGGCGCAGGCCCTGGCTGCAGCGGGGCCCAATCCCCCCAGCACGGCCGCCGCCAGTGCCAGCGGCAGCCTGGCCCGGGCCCTGCGGCTGCTCGCGATGGCCGCCGAGGGTGGCTTGCTGCTCAGGCACCAGGCCGACTGGATGATGGGCGCCCTGCTGGGTCACTGGCGCTGGGGCGAAGCCACCAACAACCTGCGGCTGGGCTGGCTGCAGACCCGCAACTGCTGGGCGGGCAGCCTCGAGCGGCAACCCTGGAGCAGCGCCCTGCCCGAGGTGTTTGACTGCGGCACCGTGCTCGGACCGGTGGACCGCAGCCGCGGTGGTCTGGCCGAAGCCCTGGATCTGCCGCCCGGCTGTCGGGTGGTGGCGGGCTGCACCGATGCCAGTGCCGCCGTGCTGGCCAGTGGAGCCGGGCCGGGTGATGGCATCACGGTGCTGGGCACCACGCTGGTTCTCAAGCAATGGGCCGCCCAACCGATCAGCGGCCCGGGGCTGAGCTGCCAACGGTTGGCCGGCCGCTGGCTGGTGGGCGGGGCAAGCAACGCCGGTGCCGGGGTGCTGCGACGCTTCTTCACTGACGCACAGCTCGCAGAACTCAGCCGACAGATCGACCCCGGCCGCCCCAGCGGCCTGCAGCTGCGCCCCCTGCCGGCGGTGGGGGAGCGCTTCCCCCACGACGACCCTGCTCTTCAACCCGTGCTCGAACCACGACCCGTCAGTGACGCGCTGTATCTGCAGGCGCTGCTCGAAGGGCTCAGCGCGATCGAAGCTGCAGGCTGGCAACGGCTGCGCGAGCTGGGCGCCGGCCCCCTGCAGCGGGTGCTCACCCTGGGGGGGGGTGCCCGCAATCCCCAGTGGCGGGCCCTGCGTCAACGGCTGCTGCAGGTGCCGGTGCTCAACCGCCCCCAGCTGAGCGCCGCCCTCGGCATGGCCAAACTGGCAGCCGACGCCCTGCACCCCCAGCCCCATGACCGAACCGAAGCACCAGTCTCCGAGCCCTGAGCCACCCCCGGGGCGGCCCGGCCTGGCAGGACTGCTCTCAGGCCTGCTGTTCGTCGTGCTGGCGATCTATGTGAGCATCAGCGGCGTACGCCTGGCTGGGCTGTTGTGGCAGCGACTGGCGGGTGCCTGAGCTCGGGCAGCAGAATCACGCCAACCGACCTCTGCCCCTGCCGCTATGGCCGCTGACCCCCTGACCGCCGCCGTGAGCGAGCGCATCTGCAGGCACATGAACGACGACCATGCCGAAGCCGTGGTGGCCTACGCACGCCATTACGGCGGTGCCAGTTCGGCCCAGCAGGCCCGCATGGTCGCGATCCACGCCGAGGCCATGGAACTGGATGTGGACGGGCAGCGCCTGAGCGTGCCGTTTGACCATGTGCTGAGCGACAGCGATGACGCCCATCGCACCCTGGTGGCGATGCTGCGGGCCCTGCCGCAGAGCAGCTGAGGGGGTCTGTGGGAACGCTTCAGATGATGCGTCCCCAGGCCCATGCCCCCAACGTTCCAACCATCCCGTTCCGAGGCCAAGCAAGGCCTGCACGGCAGCCGACCGCTGCTGTGGTGGAGCGCCGGGTGGTACCACGGCCCCCTGCAGCAACTGCTGCTGGAACAGCGCCGCCGCCCCGACGGAGCTGGCCTGGCGGCACCGATCCAGACCCTGCTTCAGGGACTGGCGACCTGGCCACTGCCGGTGACAGCGGCGCCGCTGCTGTTGGTTCCCCTGCCGGGCTGGCGACCAGCCGGCAATCCTGTGCCGTTGCTGTTGGCACAGCAACTCAGCCTGAGCCTGCGTCTTGGCCCGTCACAGAGCGAAGCGGCTGACGGCTGCCAACTGGTGCCCGAGCTCCTGCAACGGGCGCGCCGGGTGGCCAGCCAGCACCGGCTGCAGCGCGAGCATCGCTGGCGTAACCAATGGCTGAGCTTTCGCGCCCGGCTGGCGGCCGGCTGCCCCCAGCTGCGCCGGGGCACGGTGCTGCTCGTCGATGATGTGCTGACCAGCGGGGCCACCGCCCAGGCAGCACAGCAGGCCTTGCTGAGCGCAGGTTGGAACGTGGCGGGGTTGCTGTGCCTGGCCCGCACGGGGCGGCACGCGGGGCGCAACGCTGGGTCCAGATCGCGGTGATCTAAGATCAATTCGTCGAAGCAGGACTGCCCAAGGCATCCCGCAGCGACGAGCCGGGATAGCTCAGTTGGTAGAGCAGGCGACTGAAAATCGCCGTGTCCCCAGTTCAAATCTGGGTCCTGGCATTTGTTTGACGCGGCACGTCACCCCGCGTTTCCTGTGCATGGGGCGGCCCTGCCGGTGGCTGATCCATGGCTCTGGCAGCCTTGGTGTTCCACCCCAACCACGGTCACTGAGGGAGCGCCTGGCCATGTCACCCCTGCCCGAACCCCCCGCTGACCGGGTGTTCAACAACGCCGACAGTTTTGCCCAAGCGTTTGATGAAGCATGGGCACGGCATTGCCAGGACCATGCTGCGGCAGACACGACGGCGCGCACCAGTGCCGTGCTGGCTGCCGTGGCTGACCATCCGTTTGCGATCGCCCAACCCGAGATCGCCCAGCAGGTGGCGCAATTTCGAATCCGCTTGCTGGGGCTGTAGGGATCGACCCTGGATCTCGACCTTGGATAAGGTCGCAACCAGTGCATCCCCGGCGACACCTTGGCCTCTCCTCTGCTGCAACTGCTGCACCTGCTGAGCGGCGGCTTCAGCAACCAGCAGCAGGCATTCGACAACCCGCCGCTGTACGCCCACATCCTGGTCAAATTTCGCCCCCTGCCCCAACTCGAACCAGGGAGCCTGCTGCTGGATCAGTCCTATGCGATCAATCCGGCAGCCCCTTACCGGCTGCGGGTGCTGCAGGCCCAGCTGCAGGGTGACGCCATGGTGATCCACAACCACGCCATCCACGATGAACAGCGCTTCTGGGGCGCCATCGACGATGGGGCCCGGCGCACGCAGATCCAGGCCAGCGACCTGCGGCTGCTTGAGGGATGCAGCTATGTGGTGCGCCAGCACGGGACTGGATTCATCGGCGAAGTGGAGCCGGGTTGCCGCTGCCTGGTGGAACGCAAGGGCAGCACGGCTTACCTGGTAAGCAGCTTCGAAATCGCTGAGGGCTGGATGAGAACACTGGATCGGGGGCACGACCCCGTAACCCACGAGCACCTGTGGGGATCGCTGGCGGGCCCGTTTGAATTTGCGCGAACCGACGACTACAGCAGCGAGATTCCGGGCGAATGGGCTCAGGCGCTGAGTCGCTCGTCGTAACCCTCTTGGAAGCTGTCGTCGAGGAACGGCTGTTCACCGTCATCGTCGAGAAACGCTTGTTCGGGCTCGGGATGATCCTCAGGCACTGCAACCGCCCCGATTCCCGACAACAGCACCTCAAGGCGTGCAAGACGCTCTTCGGTCTCATCAAGCCTCAGCTCGGTGTCGGCGGCAAGCCGTGAGGCCGCGTCCCCGTGGCCGAGCGACTGCTCCGTCAGCGGCTGCAGGGCGAGGTCGAGGGCGGCAACCTTCTCTTCGAGCTCGAGCAGGCGATAGGTGAGGGCCTCTGTCAACTCGGAGAGGGCCTGGACCTGATCGGCCAGGCGCATCAGGCCCATCGTTGCTGAAACCTCAGGCGCCATCGCCAACCCCTGTGATCTGGCCGGATGGTATCGGCCCCACGGCGATGCGCCAGTCCTGGCGGCCAGGGGGCCTGCGCCGCAAGGGACAGGGCTGAATGTAACGATTCTGAAAATGGTGTCCGGGGGCGTTTTCGGGCCCATAGGATCCGGGCAGTTCAGTGCTGGTCAGCCTTCGGCAGGTCCTCCGTACCGCCGATCACCTGACACCTGCACCGCGAACACTTCTTGTCGCCGCCTCTCCTTCCCAATGCCCCTCGCCAACGCCGCCTACCTGGGCATCGAGCGCTACGCCCACGATCGCGATACCGAAAACTGGACCAACGGTTCTGAAGCCGACAAGGAATTGATCCTGCGTTCGGTGTATCGCCAGGTCCTGGGCAACCAGTACGTGATGAAAAGCGAACGCCTGGAAGGTCCGGAGTCGCTGTTCAAGCGTGGCTATCTGAGCGTGCGCGAACTGGTGCGTCAGGTGGCCAAGAGTGGTCTCTACCGCAAGAAGTTCTTTGAGAACTGCAACCCTTACCGCTTCATTGAGCTGAACTTCAAGCATCTGCTGGGCCGGGCGCCGCAGAACAAGGCCGAAATGCTGCACCACTTCACGATCCTGCAGGAACAGGGCTACGACGCCGAGATCGACTCCTACATCGACAGCGCCGAATACCAGGAGCGTTTCGGCGAAGAAGTGGTGCCCTATCTGCACGGCTGGGATTATTCCGCCGGACAGCAGGGCCTGCAGTTCTCCTACATGCTGCAGCTCAACCGGGGTGCCGCCGGTGCCTCGGTCAGGGGTGATCTGCTCAAGACCCAGTCACGCCTGAATCCGGCCATTCATGCCGAAATGCCCATGCCGGTGGTCAGCCCCAACGCCAAAGGCAATGTGTTCCGCAAGGTCGAGACCGACGGTGTCACCCGCCAGGGCGTGGGTGCTGGCGAAGAGGGGCGCACCTTCCGGGTGGAAATCAGCGGTTTCAACAACTACCGTCTGCACAAGCGCAGCAACCGCGTGCGCTTCATTCCGTTCAACAAGCTGCTCGAGTACCAGCAGCAGATTCACCGCGAAGGCGGTCGCATCGCCAGCATCACCCCGGTGAACTGAGCAGCCTCTTCGCTTCCTGACCACCCTTATCCATCGCTTCACCATGAAGGTTTCCGCAGGAACCCGAGGCACCAGCTTCAGCACCGGCCGTCAGGTGACAATCACTGTCACCGGCCTCGCGAACAACGACTATTCGCGCACGGCAGATCTGGTGATGAACGTGCCTTACACCCGTATGAACGAAACCATGCGAATGGTGCAGCGCATGGGCGGCAAGATCGTTGGCGTTGCTGTCAACGGCGGTGATCTCACGGCCGAGGCCCCGGCTCCTCGCAAGAGCCGCGCCAAGAGCGCCAAAACCCAGGAAGAGTGATTGAAACACCCGATCGCGGCTGACCCGCGACCCCAGCCCCCTCTCAGCAGGGGGCTTTTTGCTGTCTTGCTGTCGCGGCCTGTTGTCGTGCTTTTGGCGTCGGTCGCAGCGACCAGGGCAGAGGCGCTGTCCAGTCTGAACACGAGCCTGCAGAGAATCGCCCGAAACACGCTCCAGCACAGGGATCCATGGGGGATGACCGTTTGTTACACCGTGCTCATCTGAGCCGGGGCCCCATCCAACAATGGCCTGGTCAAGTTGACGGGTGCCGGGTTCAGCATCAGCTGTTCCGGAGCCGGACGCCAACCTGGCACCCAACAACACTCTCCCCGACTCTTCGTCGAGAACAGGAGCCCTTCAATGTTCGACGCCTTCACCAAGGTCGTTGCC
>JBBASJ010000061.1:0-11752 GCA_040399325.1 Prochlorococcaceae cyanobacterium | reverse complement strand
AAAGCACGGCTCACACGCGACGTGGGGCCCTGTCAGATGGCGCGATGCCGATGACGCCAAGCCCATTCATGTCTGATGGTGCGATGCCAAGGACATCAACCACCTCAACCCTTTTGACCCGTGGCACTCACTACCCTTGAGTCCGGCAAACTCGGCCGGCAAAACACCCTCAAAGAGGGCATCGTTGAAATCTTCCGCGAAGGCAAGCTCTATGCAGCTATGCCCCAGCTGTCCGTCACTGGCACCGGCATCCACTACAACCAAGAGCAGACCCTCCCCGGGATCGGCTTTCGTGGTGTGAACGAGGCCTACAGCGAGAGCACCGGCATCATCAACCCCCAATCTGAAGCGCTCAAAATCTTCGGTGGTGACGTTGACATTGACCTGGCTCTGGAGGCCATGCAAGGCCAAGAGATCCGCACCGCCCAGGTGGCGATGAAGGTCAAGGCTGCCCGCCTCAAGCTGGAGAAGACCCTGATCAAAGGCGATTCCACCAGCAACGTCAACGAGTTTGACGGTCTGCAGGCCCGCATCCCCTCAGGTTCGTCGCAGCTGATCACTAACGCTGCCAACGGTGGCGGCATGAGCCTGGCAGCTCTTGATGAGCTGATCGACGCAGTGGACGAAACCGTGGGCAGCCCTGTGCTGATCATGAATCGCACCCTGCGCCGTCAGCTGTCCGCTGCCGCTCGCGTCACCTCCGCTGTGGGCAACCTGCAGTACGGCCAAGACGCCCTCGGCCGTCAACAGCTCAGCTACAACGGCATCCCCATCCTGGACATTGACCACGATGAGGCTGGCGTTCAAATCCTGGCCTTTAACGAGACCCAGGGTTCGAGCAGTGCTTGCAGCTCGGTCTACTGCGTTGCAGCGGGTGTCAACGGCGCCACGCTGATCACCAACGGTGGCATCGGCGTGCGTGACCTTGGCGAGATCGACACCAAGCCGGTGCGTCGCATCCGCGTTGAGGCCTACCTGGGCATGGCGGTGTTCCATCCTCGGGCGATTGCTCGCCTGGCTGGCATCACCAATGCAGCAGTGGCTGCCTGATTGTTCTTTCACCCCTCATTGAGGATCTACCCATGCCTGTTGCAACTGGAATGAGCGATCGCCGGGGTTACCTGCGCGACGCCAACCTTGAACTGCTGGCCGCCAGCGCCGTCAGCTCCACCCAGACCGGCAGCGAAGTCACCTTCGATGCTTCCTCTCTGGAGTTTGGCAAAGTTGTGATCGCCTCGGGCGGTTACAGCTCCTACACCGCCGGCACGGCCGAGTGGACCGTGGCATTCCAAGCCGCGACTGCTGCAGGTGGCACCTTCGTCACCATTGAGTCGATCGTGCTGCCTGCCACCGCCAAGACCATTGAAGTCCCCTTCTCTGGTCCTGAGGTGACCCAGCGCCTCGGCGGCCGTGCCGCTGTGGTGAAAGGCGTGCTGACCAAGACCGGTTCGCCCGGCACAGCCACCGCCACGGTCTACATCGCCAAGTGATGTCGGCCTTTCCGGTCACCCTCACCCACCCGGACACTGGGGCCATTTACATGGCCTCAACCCGGCTGGAGTTGATGGAAGCCCTGGCCAATGGCTGGACGCTGACCGCTCAAGAGCGCGAAGCGATGGTGGCCAAGACCAGCGGCAAACGCAAAGCCAAAATGGCAAGTTCACCTGAACTCACAGACGAAACCGTCTAAGAGTGGGAGGGAACGCCTAACCCCCGCAGCTCGCGGGGGTTTTTTGTAGCAATGGCACCTTAAGCAGACCAGCCAGTTGCTCCGTGTTGGAAGTCGCTGCAGCCGTCATTGGGGCTGCCATCACCGTTGGGGCCATGGGCATTGGCTCCAATGCCAAGCGATCAGCGGAGGGCAGGGATGCGGTGATTCGGCTTACCGCTGCAGTTGAGAACGTGGCAACGCGGTTGGAGACGTTGCACGTGGACATCAAAGCCGATCGCCGGGAAACTTACACCCGGCTAAACAGCATTGAACAACGGGTCGCCAAACTGGAGGCAAAGTAGTGAAAGCCTCCGATCTCAAGATTATCCGGCACAGCCCAGAACTGACTGAGATCCGCATTCCCTACGGCCACAGCGACACCCGCGAGTTTTTGCTCGCCAGTGACATTCACCTGGACAACCCGCATTGCCAGCGAGACCTGCTGAAAAAGCACCTCAAGCAAGCCCAAGGACGCGGCGCCCATGCGTTGATGTTTGGCGATGTGCTTTGCATGATGCAGGGCAAGCATGACCGGCGTGGCAGCAAAGGCAGCATTAGACCGGAGCATCTTGGCGGCAACTACTTTGATCTGGTGATCAAAGAGTGTGCCGATTGGTTGGCACCATTTGCCAAGACCATTGTCATGATCTCAGATGGCAATCATGAAACAGCAATCATCAACCACAACGAAATCAACCCTTTGGCAAGCCTGACCGAACGCCTGAGGGAAAAGCACAACAGCCAGGCAGAGCATATGTCCTATCAGGGTTGGATTTGGTTCACCTTTCACCGGCACAATGACAATGCCAAGGTGCGGCGCTCAACCCTGTTCTTTCATCACGGCGCCTGGGGCGGCATCATCAGCAAAGGCGTCATGGGCGGCGGCCGGTATGCGTCGATTGCGCCTGATGCCGATGTGATTGTTAACGGCCACAACCATGAGCGCACGATCGTCTCCCACCCGTGTTACCGCATCAGCCAATCTGGCAAGCAACGGATCAATCAACGCTGGCACCTGCAAACCGGCACCTACAAAGAAGAGTTTGGCTCTGGTGGCGGCTGGGCCGTTGAAAAAATTGTGATGCCCAAAAGCCTGGGCGGCCTGTGGCTCAAGTTAAAACCCACCAACGAAGGCGTTGAAATCAGCGTCGAACCAGCTGTTTGAGTGCCGGCAACTTTGATCAGGTCACTCCTGCTGTATGGACTTCCTGCATCATCCGGCATTTTGGATTGTGGTTGCTGCCGCATCTGAACTGATTGCTCTCTCGCCGCTGAAGAGCAACAGCATTGTGCAGCTGGTGTTTCAAATCCTGCATCTGCTGAAGGCAAAAAAGGGCTGATCGGCTTTGGTCAGCCTCTATGGCAGCGGCGCTTTGAGCAAGCCATGCGCCGCTGGTGGTTTGAGCAGACGCTGCCGCAAAAGCTGGACCAAGCCGAAGCCGACTGGCATGCCGCGCAACCCAAGTCAGCCCAGCCAGTGATCGTCAACGAACCGATTGACGACCCGCTGCAAACCGGCGACAGCCGCCTACTGGGCGGTCCGATGTCCATTCATGCCCCGTGGCGCCGTGACTAAAGGGACCATCAAGCTGCGCGACTTCTTTGCCCATTTCAAAGGCGAGCCGCATCAACTAGCAGCGGTGGAGCAGCTGCAGGCTGCCTTGCCCGCTCAACTGCTGCAGTCCAATGCTCAATGGGTGGAGACGTTCCGCGCTGCACCCAAAACCAAGCCGCCCTTGATCACGCCCAACACCTGGGATGGCGTGAGCAAAGCAGCGCAGCAAGCCGGCGCCCGTTACCCCGAACTGGTCGCTGCGCAGTGGGCCTTGGAATCAGGCTGGGGCAAACACACCAGCGGCACCCACAACTATTTCGGCCTTAAAGGCCCTGGCACCAAGACCAAAACGCAAGAGGTGGTGAACGGCAAAACCATCACCATCACTTCAGAGTTTTTGGACTTTGCCAGCCTCGACACCTGCGTGGAATATCTCGTCGATCGCTGGCATCGCGATTGGATGGATTACAAGGGCGTCAACAATGCCCTCACCCGCGAGGAGGCAGCCCGCAGCCTGGTGGCCCAGGGCTATGCCACCGACCCGGCCTATGCCGACAAGTTGATTGCGCTGATGGCGCAGCAGGCCCCGCTCAAAGTCAAATTGCAGCAGCAACAACCGGGCACCGTGTTGAAGGTGCCCTATTTCAATCAGCGCGATTCGCTCATGCCTGAGCTGGCAATGCGCATGTGCTTCTCCAGCAGTTGCGCCATGATGCTTGCTGCGCTCAAGCCTGGCAGCATTGACGGCCCAGCTGCCGATGACCAATACCTCAAGCGTGTCTTGCGCTATGGGGACACCACTGACGCGGCCGCTCAGCTAAAAGCCTTGGCCAGCTACGGCATCAAAGCTCGGCTAGTCCAAAATGCTTCTTGGGCCACCTTGGAGCAGCAGCTGCACAAAGGCATCCCTGTGCCTTGTGGCTTTCTTCACCATGGCTCGGTGAGCAAACCATCAGGCGGTGGTCATTGGCTTTGCGTGATTGGCATCACCGCCAAAGCCATCATTGCCCATGATCCTTTTGGCGAAATGGATGTGGTGAATGGCACCTACCTCAACGCCAAAGGCAAAGAGGTGGCATACAGCAAAGCCAACTGGGGCCCGCGCTGGATGGTGGAAGGCCCGTCAACCGGCTGGGCGATCCTGGCCCAACCGTGACTGCACCGCATAAGCAGCGCAAGCCATCTCATACCAACACCAGGCTTGCCAATCCTGGCGGTGCTCCTTCACCATCCCGGCATAGGTCACACGCCAAAGCACACCGTCTGGCAATTGCAGACGCTCGATCGTTGGCGCCGGCACTGGCAACTCACCCTGTCCACGTAGGTTGCCGCCATGGCCTGGGGTGAGTGGATGGTGCCCCAGCTGGGGCCAGAGCACCTGCTCACCTTAGAGCGCCAGCGCCGGGTGATTGAAACCTATGACCTCAAACAAGCCCAAGCCATGCTCAGGCAGCTGTGTGAACTGAGCGCACGGCAAGACTTGATCATCAGAGGTGCCGTCAAGCGCATTGCAGAGCTGGAGTGCCAACAGGCACTGGGGCATGGCTCAACTTGAGCCGCAGCAGCCTCAACGCTTGCGCTGAGATCTGCCGCACCCGCTCACGGCTGACGCCCATGTCCTTGGCAATTGCCTCATAGGTGTCAGGCTTTGCAAGGAAGTAACGGCGACGCAACACGTCCTGCTGCTCTGGCCGAAGGCACTCCATTGCTTTGGAGATGTCCGCTGCCTGGGTGCCAATTTCATCGGCATAGCTCAGGCCCATGGGCGCATCAGCCACAAGGTCCAGAAATGTGCCGCTATCGCACCCACGCATCGATGCATCCAGGCTGTGAACCGGGGCAGCATGCTGCATGTACCGCTTGAGCGTGGCCATCGGCACCTGGGTGTGGGCAGCAACCAACTGCAACGGTGGCAGCACCTGATGCTCCTGCTCATGGTCAAACATGAACTCGGAGGCCTTGTTGATGATCCGGTAGGCATGCTCCGGCAACCGAATGTGCTTCCCCTTGCTGTTGATGCCTCGGCTGATTGCCTGGCGAATCCAAGCAAACGCATAGGTGGAGAACTTGTAACCCCGGCTGGGGTCAAACTTGACGATGGCCCGCTGCAGGCCAATCATCCCCTCTTGAATCAAATCCTCCGGCAGCAAGTTGCCCCCGACGTGGCGGTAACGGTTGGCAATCGTCACCACCAAACGGATGTTGCAGGCGAACAAACGATCAGAGGCGCGTTTGCCGCGCCGCATGATGGCCTGCTCTTCCCGCGTCGGGTTGGCCTTTTGCTGCAGCGCCACCCAATTTTGAACCTGGCGGCCCAGCTGGATTTCTTCGGCTGGCGTCAGCAGCGGGAACCGGCGAGAGCGCTCAATGATCCAATCGACCGTGGTGTTGTCAGCCATGGCCTCATGCGTCAGCAGCGGGCTGCTGAGCCAGTAGCCACGTTGCCCAGGCCACCATCATCTGGCCGGTCTGGGGGTTGAGGGTGGCATTGGGGTAGGACTGGCGCCACCAGGCAGCCAGCTGATCTTCCAGGGATGGGGCGGCGGGCGCTTCAAGTTCAGTGCTCATCAGGGCGGTGTAGGTGCTGTGGCATGGGTGCTGTAGATCGTGGCGGCCATCGGCGGCGTAGGCGGCCTCTAAGGCGTCTTGGCGCGCCTGTTGCTCAATGGGGTGGCAGTCGCTCATCAGAACGGCATCTCGGCGCTGGTGCTGCCCTGGGCGCTGCTCACAGCCCCTTTGCTAAGCGATGGGTTGATGGTTCCAAATTCACCATCGCGGCCCTCTTTGCCTTTGCCGTTGATGTAAAAGCCTTCAACCTCAACTTCTGCCTTTTTCTCGTAATCCCAGATCTTGCCTGTGCGCTGGCGCCCATCATCGTCGGCGCTGTTGATGAGGTACTGCGCCAAGGCATAGGCCGAGTCACGCGGCACGAACAAGGTCAGCGACCTGGGTTGTTTGCCGCTGTTGTCGTAGCGGTTCTCGCCGGTGCTCCATTTGATGGGCTTGGGCAGGGCTGCTTTGAAATCAGAAGTGGCCATGGGGTCAGTGAATGACAGGTAGTTGGAAGTAGCGGCGCAGGCAGTCATGGACCGCGCCGCTGGGAGTGAGCTGATGCTCATGGGCGTGCTGCTGGATCAGTTCCATCACGTCAGGCCAGAGATGGGCGCCAACCTTGATGGAGCGGGTGCTGCGGGCATACCGCCGCGCTTTGCGCTCGCTAGTGCTAGTCATCACAGGCGCACCAAGCGGTGGGAGCGGAGCGATGGGCGTAAAAATCAACCGGCTTGATTGCAATGCTGTGATCCTGCAACAGCAGCGGCTGCCTTAGTTGAACCCACGCCGACTTAGCCCGCTCAAACGTGCAGAACCGGTGTTCAATCGGCACTTCATTGGCGCTATGCACAAAGTGCATAGTCGTGCCGTTGATGTCGGCCAGATACTGGCCCTCAGCGTTGATCAGCACCCAGCACACCCGGTGCAGATAAGGATCGGGCCAATAGGGCAAGCAAGGATCGTGCCTGCTGCAATAGAGCGCGTTGAGCGCAGTGGTTGCCGTAGGCGGTGATACGGGCATCGAATGCAGCATCTGCATAAGCGTCGTGTTCGACAGACTCGACGGTGGCGATGGCTCGGGATACAGCCGCGAGAGCAGCGTGGATGTCGTCATGCGGTTGCGGGTGTCTGGATTTCATGCAGTTTCTGCATCAAAAAGTCGCGGTGCTCAGTGGTCTTGATGTAATCAGCTGCCTTTTTGTCGGCGGGCAGCTCAAAGCGCTGCTGAAAAGCCTTGATCACCGCAGCGCGTTGCGTTTCATTGACCTTCAGCACGGCATTGACCAGCTCCTGAACCTGTTCGCTGGTGAGGACGCTGGCGCCCAGCTTCTTGGCGACAGGCTTCACAACTGCAGGCTTGCTAGCGCTAGCAGTCGATGCCGTGTCTTCTTCGCGCATGGGGTTCTCGATCTCCACCCGCGCCCACAGCTCATAGCCGAGGCCAAAGGTGAACGCGGCAGCCGTGCACAGGCAGCGGCGGTGCGTGTCGGTCAGCACCCGAGCGGTGATCCGCTCCGCTGGAATCGGGTTGTTGCGGTTGTCCATGCAGGCCTGCGGAAAGTCCGGGGTCTGCTGGCCGGCGTTGATGAAGTAGCCCACCACATAGCCACTGCCATCGGGCGCGGTCCAGATGTGGTGCCCTTCGGCGGTTTGGCGCAGCGCAAACTGCCAACCCGGTGCATGGACGTGCAACAGGTGAGCAATGCGGGCCCAGTTCACATAGTCAGCGGCATAGCTGCCGGTGCCTTTGCTGGAGATGTCATCGGGCGTGATGACACCTCCCAGATTCGGGATCCCCGAAATTGGGACGGTCTCAGTCATGGGTGCGGGTATCGGGCGCCGGATCGGTCGCGGCGCTCCCTGCACCCTAAGACTAGGGTCCGCTAGCTGTCAACCATTCTCCCAGGCCGCTAGCGCATCGGCCACCGGATCCCCACCATCTGCCGCTAATCCGCTCCATTCCTGCGGCGTCCATTCATGCCAGCCGCTCAGCACGTTGCGCAGCAGGTCGCGCTGCGACGGGCTCAGCTCCTTGCAATGCTTCTCCAGTTCGCGCCACGCCACTGCCGGGCTGAGGCTTTTGGCCTTGGCAATCGCTTCAAAGGTGGCCTGGTGTTCTGCGCTCAGGGTGGCCGCGTCCTCAGCGCTTAAGGGCTTTGGGGAGTTGGCCCACTCCGGCCCGTCCAGCTCACCAACAAAATGGGCGAAAAAGTCCGAAGCCCGCCAGGGGATGCCCTCAGGGGTGGTGATCGGCTCGCTATCGGTCAACCGGTCTTTCAGGCGCCGGTCCACGACGCCGCTGTAATCACCTTGGGCCACGCGCTCATTGGCCATGGCCAGCTGCATGAAGGTCAGCGGGCTGGGCTGCTCCGTTTTGCCGTTTTGGAGCTTGTTGAAGCTGCTGTCGCGCACCGCAGGGAAGCCGGCCTCGTGGCCCCAGTCCTGCAGAGTGCTGTGAATCCAGCCGTTGCGATTAACCCAAGCCGTCAAGGTGCGGCCAAACCGCAACCGCAGCTCGGGCGAGGGGTAGGCAGCGCGGTCAGGTTCCATGGGCTAGGGGTCGCTTGAGGGGAGCCTAGCACTAGCGACAAGGTGACGCCTCCCCGCCGCTGGGCAGCCTCAGGGTGATCGACTCCACTTCATGGCCGCGCACCACCACCCGCTCCACTAGCTCAGAGAAAAACGCCCGGCAGCGGCTGGCATCCTCTTGCGCGATCTCCCAGAAGTGATCACCGGCCAAGGCCTGCTCCATGGCATTGCGCTCCTGCGCTGTCACCTTGCTGGTAATCCGCTGTTCAATCAACTTGGCCAGCCGGGCCTTTTTCTTGGCAATCGCCTCAGCAAAATCTGGATCGCCTTGTGCCTCCAGCTCTTTGATCTGCTGCGTCAGCGCTTGTTCACTGCTGCAATCACCGTGAGCGTCGGGGTGGTTGCCCAGCGCAAGCGCCAGCAATTGTTCTTTGTACTGCCGCAGCTCGCGCCAAATCGCGGCTTCCACCACGTCGGCACGGATTCTAGTTTTTTTGGCGCCAACGCAATCGTTGCCATGGCAAAACAAATACCTGTAAGTCTTGTCTTCAACGTGCTGGTAATACAACGTCCTGCCGCAATTCCCGCAAGACACCAGCCCGGTCAACTTGCCCACATACTTTGGGCTTAAAGCGCTGCGCGTTCGGTTGCGATGATTAGACAAGATCTTAACGATCTGCTGATGCTGCGCTTTGCTAATCAATGGCGGATGACAGTCAGGATAAATTTCTGCCCAGTCCCAAGGTTGCCGCATCCGCTTGGTCAATTTTCCCTTGCTATCTCTCACGGCATAGGTTCTGCCATACACGCGATAACCAGCCAGCGTTGGGTTGCCAATCCACCGACGAAAACTGCAGGGATTGTGCAAACTGCAGCCCGGTATCTTGACGGCATCCCGCAACAGCGGCCGGATCGTTTGTTCTTTTAAGAAACGATCAACCAAGGCTCTGGCTTGAGGCGCTGTCTCTGGATTCAATTCATAGTTGTCGCGTTGATCGTTGTAGCGATAGCCAAACGGGGCATACGGCCCCAACGGCACCAATTTTTTGCGGTGAAAGGTTTTGCCATGGCGCACCCGCTCGCTCAGGCGGTCGCTCTCAGCCACCGCAAAGCTGATCAGGATGTTGGCCATCAGCCGCCCGCTCGGCGTGGCCAGGTCCAGCGAGTCGTCCAAGGCCAGCAGGCTTGGCGTGTCAGGCGCGCTGAAGTAGGTCAGCAGTTCTGCGCCATTGGCCATTGAGCGGCTGAGCCGGTCCAGGCGGGTGCAGATGACCCGATCCAGCTCCCCGCGCTGGCAAGCGGCCATCAGACGCGCCAGCTGGGGCCGGTCATCCCGTGTCCCCGACATCACCTCGACAAACTCGATGGCCTCGTGGCCAACGGCAGCTGCACGCAGTCGATCTAATTGCTGGGTCAGGGCATTTTCTTGCTCATCGCTCTCACTGGAGACCCTGGCGTACAGCCCAACCCTCATAAATTGCAGGCTTTAGGCTACTCTAGCAACTAGCCAATCCCATCGGGATGGGGTTGGCGTCCCACCAACATCCCGAAAACCCGCATGGACACTACCGTTTCAGCCAAAGCCGCCGCTGCGTCAAGCGGCACAACTGACGCAATTAAGCGCCGCCCTCTGGCTCGCGTCATTCGTGACAACCTGCAGGGCAGCGGGGACAACCCGCTCGACTGCCTGGCCGGAGCCCGTGAATCAGTAACCGAGCTAATTGCGTACTTGCTGGACCATCACGAGCTGCCCGAAGCAGTTGCATTGGAGTTTGAGGCAGCCCTGGCTCACGTGGCTGCTGCCGAGGCCCACGTGCGAATGGCAGCGACCCGCTGCCGCTAATCCGCAGCACCATCGCAGCACCAGGCATCAACCCTTGACTAGCCATGGCTTAAGGTGTCGTTACTTGCTAGCCAACCCAATCGGCTAGCAGCAGGAGCACCGATGCCCACCGCAACCGCTTTTCGATCACCTAAACGGGTCTGCATCACCGTCAGCTATGCCGTTGCCCAACGCCTGGAGCGCCGCTCCGGGGAAGAGGGCCGCAGCACCAGCAACCTGGCTGCCTACCTACTGGAGGTGGCTCTAGACGCCTTGGATCCCAAGCCCAACCCAATCACCAAACGCTGGCCCAATGGCTGAACCACCGCCCCGGACAACCGGGGCTTTTTTGTGCCCACACCACCGGTAGCGCCCTGCAACCCATGGGACCCATGCGGCTAGGGGCCGAGGTATTGACCATGCAGCTAGCTGCCGCTAGTCTCTGCACGCTGCTGCACCCTGCAGCACTTTGCATCACGGAGCAATGCCACGAATCACCCTCACATTGGAGCCTGATCTGTACGAACAGATCCTGGCCAGCAAGCCCAAAAGGCAGGCCCTGTCTGCGTTCTGCGCTGACCTAATCGAGCAACAAACACTAGGGCTTGACAGCGCTAGTAGATTACCCGCGTACCGTGTCGGTGCGGGAACCCAGTCACTCACGGCTGTTGGTTCAGTGGCTACGGCACCTGAAGCAGACCTAAGCCGGTCTGCATCCAATGCCTCAGACGCCCTCAGCGATGAGCAGGTGGCTGTTGAGGTTTTGGATTTTGACGAACTTACCCAAGGCCTTGAACCCAAAAAAAAGGGGGGTGCAGGGGGGAAAAAAATCAGTCCTTTCACCCGACGCACGCTTGAGCCTGAGCTGATCCCTGATGACCTGTTGGACTGCCAGCAGCTGCTGCCGGAGTTCTGGGCCGTCAAAAAGGGTACCCGCTCTGAACAGGTATGGAACCGGGTCTGCAACAAGCTGCGTCAGTGGTCACCAGACCAACGTCGTGAGGCTCTGGAGCGGGCCATTGCCAGCGGTTGGGGGGATGTCTTTGATCCGCCCTCAGTCAAGGCCGCACAGGGCAACGGCGGCGGCTACGTCGATTCGATTAGCCGCGACCGTCAGGTGATGGCCAGCTTCCTGTCGATGGTCGGCAACAGCGAGGAGGCCGCATGATTACCGAAAAGGATTTCGCGGCCGTCCTGCAGGCCCTGAGCCGCACGCTGCCGCGCTTCAAACCATGGGATGAGACAGCCATGGCCCTGGCCTGGATGACATTCCCTGCCAAGGCCAAGCAAGACCTCACCCGTGAGATCTGGCTGTATGCCGCCGGCCAGCGGCGCCTCGATCCCAAGCCGCCTGAGGATCAGCCGCTCGACATGCAGCTGCTGGATTACGTCTACCGCAACCGTGATGGGCGTGCCTGTGTGGACTGGGGCCTGAAGGCTGATCTGCCCGAGCGGATGCAGCGCCCCAACGTGTTCAACCCGCAGCCGGTGCCCGGCCAGCTGCCGGCAGCGCCAGAGCCACCGGTCACCAATCCGCTGCTGCAGGGGGTGCCATGGTGACCCAGCTGGCATTGATCCTTGA
>JBBASJ010000060.1:0-11859 GCA_040399325.1 Prochlorococcaceae cyanobacterium | reverse complement strand
TCGGCCTCTGGAGCGTCGGCGCCAGGACCCCCGGCAGCAGGACCCACACCGTTGACGGCCTGCTCAGCCCCGTGGGACGCATCGATCACTACCGGCGCAACGGGCGGCTCAATGGCAGGTGCTGCAACGGCAGCCTGGGGAATGATGCGACCCCGCTGCTGCTTGAGCTGTGCATACTCAGCGGGATCCAGCGCCGCCTTGACCACGCGGCTCACCGTGTTGGGGCTGCAGCCATAGACCGCAGCCAGCTCGGCACTGCTCTGGCCTTGCCGGTAGCGCGCCACCAGCTCGATCTTCTGACTGTCGGTGAGCCGGCTGGCCGCCATTGGCACCACGTGTGAGCAGCCCGCCACTCTAGGGGCTCTGGGAAGCCACCAGGGAGGCAAGGTCTGGGCCTGTCAGAATGCCAGTCAGGCTCCCTTAGCTCAGCTGGATAGAGCAGCTGCCTTCTAAGCAGCCGGTCGATGGTTCGAATCCATCAGGGGGCGTTTCCTGGGTTCAGGCCTGAAGCGAGGGCTGGCAGAACAGCACGATCAGCCAGATGCCGCCAATGATCGGAACCAGACCGATCAGCAGCCAGGGCCACGCTTTGCCGCTGTCGCGCAGCCGCCGCACCGCCAGCGGAATGCCGGGCACGATGCTGGCCAGGGCGTACAGGGTGTAGAGCTTGTCCGAAACGATGGCGGCGACCACGGCAACGATCAGATTGCCCAGCACGAACCACCAGTAATCGCCACGGTTGGAGCGGCCGTCGTAGTCGAACGATCGGCTCCAGCCGCTTGTGTAGGCCTCAATCAGACGCATGGGGTTGTGGCGACTGCTGGGTTCTAGCTCTGGCCGGGGCCCACGGCCAGCGCAGCAGGGCCACCAGCAGGGTCAGCACCAGCAGAGGGAGATCGCCAACGCGGTCATAGACGGTGAGCTGTTGCAGCCGCGGCACCGGGAACAGACCGGTGCTGGCCCTCGACGGGGGCAGCCCGGCCACGACCCGACCGCGGGGGCTGATCAGCAGGCTGGGGCCGGTGTTGGCGGCACTGACCAACCAGCGGCCGGTCTCGAGGGCGCGCAATTGGGCCAGCGCCGCAAACTGGCGTTGCAGCGCCGGCGGATAGGGGTCGAGGTTGGCACTGGCCAGCAGCCATTGGGCACCGTCGTGGACGGCGTGGGCCAGGGCAGAACCGTTGGCCAGTTCGTAACAGATGGCAGCCGCCAGCCCACCCCGTTGACGGGGCAGCAGCCGTGACGGGGGTCCGGGCTCGATGCCGCCGACGGCCGACAGGCCGCTCCAGCGCACCAACCCTGCCAGGGGGACCCATTCGCCCAGGGGCACCAGCCGGTGCTTGTCGAGCCAGCTGCCGGGCACCTGCTCGCCCGCGTCAAAGCGCAGCAGGGCGCTGCGCTGCTCCAGTTGCCGGGGGCCTTCGTGCCAGCGGAAACCGCCGCTGATCAGCTCGATCGGAGCCGGTGCGTCGAGGCGCGGCTCCAGCCCCAGGGCGCCTTCGGGCAGCACCAGCAGGTCGGCACCCTGGCGCTGGCCCTGGCGCAGGGCCAGCGCCAGCTGCCGCTGCAGCGATTGGCGCTGCAGGGCCGAAAATTTGTCGCGGGTGGGGATCGCCGGCTGCAGCACCAGCACCCGTTCGATCGCTCCTGCGGCATCCAAGGGACGCTCCGATGGCAGCCCCGCCAGCAGCAGGACCCCAACCCCATGGCTGACCAGAAGCCCCGCCAGCAGCAGGGCAAGCTGGCGCCGCCGCGACGGCCCCAGCAGCAGACGCCACAGCAGCCACCCCAGGGCGAGCTGCAGCGCTGCCACCAGGCCGCTGCCCCCCCAACTGGCCCACGCTGCCAGGGCCCGGTCGGCCGGCAGGACCGCACCACCGAGGCCGATCCAGAACAGGGGGCTGCGGCCCAGCAGGATTTCCCCACCTCCCCAGAGCAGGGCCAGCAGCAGCGCCGACAGCGGCCGCTGGGGTCCAAGCCGCCTGGCCAGGAGCAACCACAGCCCGACGAGGGCACCGCCCAGGGCACTGATCAGGGCCAGCAGCAACAGACACAACGGCAGGCTCAACGGCAGCGGCACCCCGATCCAGTCGAGGGGATGCAGAGCCAGAAGCCATCGGTGACTGATCGCCACAGCGCAGCTGCCCCACACCAGACCGGCCCAGGGCCTGCTGGCCAGCGCCCAGAGAGCGGCCAGGGCCAGCCACAGCAACGGCGGCCAACCCAGAGGCGGCAGCGCCAGCCCGGCCAGCAGACCCGAGCCGGCTGACAGAATCAGCGCCGACAACCACCCGGAACGGCCTGCGGCCATGCGCGACATCCTGATCAGCTCTGCTGTGTGCGTGATCTGCCTGGCGGTGGCCCTGGTGAGCCAGCTGGTGGCTCCCACCACAGTGGCAGCCGCCCAGCCCCCTGCCACTGTGGTGGTCGCCGCAGCCACCGCGGCTGTGACCCCAGCACCGCAGCCCGCAGGCCGGTTCGAGCTGGATCCCGACGACCCCAACCCCACCCTGTTTGCCATGGCACCCGATCAGACCGACAGCAATGCCGTGGCCCAGGCAGGCGCCCTCGGCGGTGAACTGAGTGCTCCCAAGGAGCGCCAGACCCCCAGTGGCCTGCGCATCACCGATCTGGTGATCGGCAGCGGCACCGAAGCCGTCGCCGGCAAGACCGTGGTGGTCAATTACCGCGGCACCCTGGAGAACGGCAAAGAATTCGACAGCAGCTACGGCCGCGGTCCGTTCAGCTTTCCGCTGGGGGCCGGCCGGGTGATCAAGGGCTGGGACGAGGGCGTCGCCGGCATGCAGGTGGGCGGCAAGCGCAAGCTGGTGATCCCCCCCGACCTGGGCTACGGCGAACGTGGTGCCGGCGGTGTGATCCCCCCCAATGCCACCTTGATCTTCGAGGTGGAACTGCTTGAGGTGAAGGGCTGAGCCGCAACCGGGGGCCGGATACCCCCACCCGAACAAACCTGAAGCAATCGTTAGGATGCCGCCGGCAATTCGGCCCGATGGCCTGCGCCGACGTCTTCACTCAGCCGTTCCCGACTCCTGAACCCCATGGCCCATACGCTGCCCGCGCTGCCCTACGGCCTTGATGCGCTCGAGCCCCACATCTCGCGCCAGACCCTGGAGTTCCACCACGGCAAACACCACAACGCCTACGTCACCAACCTCAACAACCTGGTGGCCGGCAGCGATCTCGAGAGCAAGAGCCTTGAGGACACCATCACCGCCGCAGCCGGTGACGCCGGCAAGGCCGGCATCTTCAACAACGCCGCCCAGGTGTGGAACCACAGCTTTTACTGGCAGTGCATGAAGCCCGGTGGCGGCGGCCGCCCCAGCGGCGCCCTGGCCGACAAGATCAACGCTGACTTCGGCAGCTTCGAAGCTTTCGTCGAGCAGTTCAAGGCCGCCGGCGCCACCCAGTTCGGCAGCGGCTGGGCCTGGCTGGTGCTCGACAACGGCACCCTGAAGGTGACCAAGACCGGCAACGCCGACCTGCCGCTGGCCCACGGCCAGACGGCCCTGCTCACCATGGACGTGTGGGAGCACGCCTACTACCTCGACTACCAGAACCGCCGCCCCGACTACATCACCACCTACCTCGAGAAGCTGGTGAACTGGGACTTCGTGGCCGCCAACCTGGCTGCTGCCTGATCAAGACGGCGTCGGCCCGCCTGGCCCCCGGTCACCCCGGGGGCTTTGTGCTGGGCTGGGGAGGCGGCACTGAGCGGCCCGGGCAGTGAGGATCGGGTGTTCAGTCGAGTCGGCGATCAACTGCTGGCGCACTGAGCACCGCCTCCGGTGCGATCCACATCGCGTCGCCGTAGGAGAAGAAGCGGTAGTCGCGTGCGATCGCCTCGGTGTACAACGCGAGCAGCCGCTGCCGGCCGATCAGCGCACTCACCAACAGCAGCAATGAGCTTTTGGGCAGGTGGAAGTTGGTGAGCAGCCCCTGCACCACCGCAAAGCGGTAGCCGGGCTGAATCACCAGATTCACGGGCCCGGTGTGGGGCGCCAGCACGCCGCCGTGCAGCTGGGCCACCGCCTCGAGGCTGCGCACGCTGGTGGTGCCCACGGCGATCACCCGGCCGCCGCGCGCACGGCAGGCGGCCACGGCCTGCACCAGCTGGGGGCTCACCTCCACCCACTCGCTGTGCAGCTGCAGCTGGCTCAGATCTTCGGTCTCGACCGGCCTGAAGGTGCCCAGGCCCACATGCAGGGTGGTGGTGGCGATCTCCACCCCGCGCGCGCGAAGGGCCGCCAACAGCTCATCGCTGAGGTGCAAGCCAGCCGTGGGCGCCGCCACCGACCCCGGGCGCTGCGCGTAGCGGGTCTGGTAGCGCTCGTTGTCGGAGGCGTCGTGCTCGTGGATGTAGGGCGGAAGCGGGATGGCGCCATAGCGCAGCAGCAGCGGCTCGAGCGTTGCCGCATCGGTGAACTCGGGCGGGAACTGCACGATGCGGCCACCGGTCTCGGCGTCGCTGCCCAGCACCGTGAGCGGCAACGGCGACTGGTCGTCGGCGATGACGCTGATGACGTCTCCGGCTCTGAGCCGTTTGGCTGGCCTGGCCAGGCATCGCCACTGGCCAGGGGCCTCGGCGCCCTGCCAGGGCTCCAGCACCAGCAGCTCGACGGCACCGCCGGAAGCGCGGCGCGCCTCGAGCCTGGCCCGCAGCACGCGGGTGTCGTTGACCACCAGCAGATCACCGCTCTGCAGCTCGTGCTGGAGGTCCCACACGCTCAGATGGCGGGCATGGGGGGCAGGGCCGCTGCCGGCAGGGTCGACCGCCAGCAGGCGCGCACTGTGGCGCGGCTCCACCGGCCGCTGGGCGATGCGCTCGGGCGGCAGCGCAAAGTCGTAACTGGAGAGCTGCCGATCGGCTGGATCAGAGGGCAAGGCTCTCGGGGTTGGTCTCGATCAGCTGGGTCAGATCCTTGAGGAAGGCCGCCGCATCAGCGCCATAGATGACACGGTGGTCACAGGTGAGGTTGACCTGCATCTGGTTGGCGACCCGGATGGAGCCATCCTTGCCGGCCACAACCGTGGGCCGCGAACCGGCCACCGCCAGAATCGCGCCGGTGCCGGGGGGCAGGATCGCGTCGAAGCGATCGACACCGAACATGCCCAGGTTCGAGAGGGTGAAGGTGCCGGTGCTGTACTCGTCGGGCTGCAGCTGCTTGCTGCGGGCCCGGGCCACCAGGTCGGCCCAATTGCGGGCGAGTTCGTAGATGTCGGTCCTGTCGGCAGACGCCAGCACCGGCGTGATCAGGCCGCCGTCTTCCATGGCCACCGCCACCGCCACGTTGATGCTGGGGGGGTAAACCATGGCCGCGCCATCGGCGCTGGTGGCCGCATTGACCTGGGGATGGCGCGCCAGCGTGACGGCCACCGCCTTGGCCAGCAGGGCGGTCATGGTGACGCCCTTGCTCTTGACCTGCTTGTAGAAGGCGTCGAGCTTGGTCGTGGTGATCGTGTAGCCCACCCGGAAGGTGGGCACCGCCAGGCTGGCCACCATGTTGCGGTTGACCGCGTTCTGCAGGGTGTTGAACGCGACGCTCTCGCCGGGGCGGCCGAAGGCGTTGCCGGCCGGGGCTGGGGCGGCTCCATTGCCGGCCGCAGTGCCGCTGCCAGCCGCAGCGCCGTTGCCGCCAGAAACGACAGCAGGGCCAGGACCTTCGGCCACCCAGGGCACGGTATTGGGCTGGCCCTTGGCGGCCAGCACGTCGTCGGCCTGGATACGGCCGTGGGGGCCGCTGCCGCGCAGCGCACCCAGGTCGACCCCCAGCTGGCTGGCGAGTTTCTTGGCGCGGGGGCTGGCCACCACACGGCCACTGGCGCTCGACGCAGGGGCCGCCACCGCCACGGGTGCCGCCACAGGTGCAGCTACAGGAGCGACTGCAGGGGCAGCCGGCACAACGGGAGCTGGGGGGGCCGCAGCCGCCGCAGGCGCAGCAGCTGCAGCCGGAGCCTTGGGTGCCTTGGCCTGCACCTCGGCGATTTCGGCCTCGGTCTCGACGATCAGACCGATCGTGTCGCCCACCGGTGCGGTGCCACCCGCTGCAACGATCACCGCCGCCAGGTACCCCTCCTGGAAGGACTCGACATCCATGTCGGCCTTGTCGGACTCGACCACGAGCACCGACTCGCCGCGTTCAACCCGATCACCGGGTTTCTTGAGCCACTCGACGACCTTGCCCTCCGTCATCGTTGACGAGAGGGCAGGCATGAAGATGTCGTGGGTGGCCAACGGAGGACTGCCGCGCTGTTGGGGCGGATTTTACGCCGGCACTTCTGAGCACCAGGCTCAGAGGGTGCCCTCGATCGCTTCGATCACGCCGTCGCGCACGACGAGGGAGACCGACAGCTTCTCGACCAGGTTGTCGCCCACCTGCACATCGCAGAAGCTTTCGAGCTGGCCCTGCTCGACGATCTGCTCCATCTCGAGATCACGCACCTGGCGCTGCTGCTCGAGCAGCTGGCGCTTCTGCTCCTCAAGCTCGGCCCGTTTGGCGGCCACTTGCTGCTGAATCGAAGCGACCTGCTCCTGCACCCGCGGATCGAGAGGGTTGGCGCTCTGACGGCGGATCTCATCGACCACCTGCTGGCCCTCGAGCTCCAGCTGGGAGAGCTGACCGTCGCTGTTGGCCACGGCGGCGCTGAGCTCGCGCTCGGCGTCCTCCTTCCAGCGGGGGGTGACCACCGCCCGCACCGTGATCGAACGCTTGATCGAGAGAGGACCGCCTGAACTCATGGGTCTGGCTAAACAGCGCTCAGCGTGTCAGCGGGCGTAGATCGCGTCAATGGCCGCCGCATCGCGGGCTGCAATGCGGTCGCGGCGCTGCTTGAGGGTCTGGGTGAGCAGGCCGTTGTCGATCGTGAAGGGCTCCACCAGCGCGACCCCGGCCAGACGCTCGTCGGGCCGGGCTCCGGGTCGGTCCTGCAGGCGTCGGTTGAGCTGGCCGGCGAGGGCCTTGAGCACCGCGGGGTCATCCAACGCCAGCCCCTGGGCGACGGCGAAGGCCGCCATGGGCTCGGGCCTGGGCACCACCAGGGCCCCGAGGGCCTTGCGGTCCTGGCCCACAAGCATGACCTGCTCCACCAGCTCAACCGCCGCCAGGCAGTCTTCCAGCGGACCCGGTTCGATGTTTTCGCCGCTGCTCAGCACGATCGTGTCTTTGGCGCGGCCCGTGAGCACCAGCGAACCATCGGCCAGCAGACAGCCCAGATCGCCGGTGTCAAACCAGCCTTCGGCATCGAGCACCCTGGCCGTGGCCTCGGGTTTGCCCAGGTAACCCGCCATCACCTGGGGGCCCCTGGCCAGCACCAGGCCCCGCTCGCCCACGGCCAGGCTGGTGCGCCGCTCGGGATCGACGATGCGGATCGCCGTGCCCGGCAACGGCTGGCCCGAACTGCCGCGGCGGTTGCACCAGCGGCGCCGGCAACTGAGCACGGGGCTGGTCTCGGTGAGGCCGTAGCCCACCAGCAGCTCGATGCCGATGGCCTCGAAAAAACCATCGACATGCATGGCCAGGGCTCCACCACCGCTGATGGCGGTGCGCAGACGCCCCCCCACCAGCTGGCCGCGCACCTTGGGCCAGATCAAGCGGGCGGCCAGGGCGTGGGCCGGCCAGCGCAGCAGCGCGGTTGCGGCGGCGGCCAGGCGCAGCCCAGCCGGCTCGGGGGCCAGGGTGAGGTCGCGAGCGCGGCGACGGGCCAGGCACCAGGCGCGGCTGTTGGCCAGGGCGCCGCTGATCAACCGCTGGCGGGCCGCAGGCATTCCCGCCAGCGCATCGCTGAAGCCCGACAGCAGGGCCTCCCACAGCCGCGGCACACTGATCAGATAGTGGGGTCGCACCGCCTGCAGGTCGTTGCGCAGCTGTTTGAGGGTCGTGTAGGTCTGCCGGCAGCCACAGGAGAACAGGAAGTACTCGGCGCTGCGCTCATAGGCGTGCCAGATCGGCAGCACACTCAGCACCCGATCACCGGGCCGGGGGTTGACCGCCACCCCCAGGCTGCGCAGCTGGTGCAGCAGGTTGGCGTGGCTCAGGGGCACCCCCTTGGGCTGCCCCGTGGTTCCCGAGGTGTACAGGACCGTGGCCAGGCCACAGGTTCCCGTGGCCGCATCGGCAGGTGGGGGCGGCGCGCCCGCGCCGCGAGCCAGCAGATCGCCCCAGCTGTGCCATGCCCGTGGGCCCCCGGCCGCTGCCGGCGTGAGAGTGCCCAGTTCGTCTTGCAGCACCACCACAAAGCGCAGGCGCTGCTGCTGCGCAGCCGAGAGTGCAAGCCGCTGCAGCAGGGCCGCCGACTCGACCACCAGGCCCACGGCAGCTGAGTCGTCGAGGATGTAGCGCAGCTCGTCGAGCGGCGCCGTGGCCCCCCGCACCGCATCGCTGGCACCACAGCGCATGATCGCCTGATCGGCGATCAACCAGCGGGGGCCGTTTTCAGCGAACAGGGCCACCACGTCCCCGGGCCCCAACCCCCACTGGGCGAACGCGGCGGCGGCGGTGTCGATGCCGTCACTGAGTTCGCGGTAGCTGAAGCACTCCGGCGGATTGGCATGGGGAGCCTCCACGGCGACGGCATCGCCATGGCGCTCGGCCAGCACCGGCCAGAGCTGGTCGATGCGGCTGAGCTGGCCCCAGTCGGCCCGCTGGGCGAGGGCCTGCCGGTCCTGTCGGCTGCCGCCCCAGTGCACCTCGGCCGTGGTGGAGAGGAGTGGCATCGGAGCAGCCTTGGCAAAAGCGCGCCAATTGTGGCGCTTTTTTGCAGGCACGCCTGGACAACCCAGCCGCAATCGGCGCTTCAGGGAGGGGCCGCTTCAGCGGTTTCTTCAGCAGCCCCTTCAGCGATGTCTTCAGCGATCGGGGCAACGGGCCGCTCCCTGAAGCGAAGACCGAAACGGGTCGCAACGGCCGCCAGCAGCAGGGGCCGCACGTGGGCTGTCGTGAGGCCGGGAATCCAGTCCACCAGACGGCCCACCGGTCGATCGCTGATGCCGCAGGGCACGATCGCGGCAAAACCGGCCAGGTCGCAGTCGACGTTGAGGGCCAGGCCGTGCAGGCTGATCCAGCGCCGCGCGCCCACGCCGATCGCCGCCACCTTGCGCCCCTGGAGCCAGACACCGGTCTGCCCCGTGCTGCGCTCACCGGGCAACGCGAGGGCGGTGAGCACATCCAGCACCACCTGCTCCAGCAGCCGCAGGTAGGTGTGCAGATCGGCCCCGTGGCGCTGCAGGTTCAGCACCGGATAAAGCACCAGCTGACCGGGACAGTGGTGGGTCACTTCACCGCCCCGGTCGATGCGAAACAGCGGATGGGGTGGCCGTTCGGGGTCAAAGCGCAGAAATGCAGTGTCGGCGCCGCGGCCCAGGGTGTAGCAGGGCTGATGCTCGAGCAACAGCACCGCCGCGGGCCCCTGGGGGTCGTCGAGCAGGCGCTGCTGCTGCTGACGCTGCTGCTGCCAGGCCGTCTCGAACGGAACCGGCCCCTGCGGTTCAAGAAGGATTGCGTCGCCCGTGGACCGCGCCATCAGCCCTTCCTAGCGTTGAACCATTCCGAGCAACGGAGGCCGGACGCTCTGATGAAACTGCTCATCCATGGCCGCAATCTCGAGGTGACACCCGCGATCAGGGAGTACACCGAAACCAAGCTCAGCCGCGCCATCAACCACTTCGAGGGGTTGGTCAAGGAGGCCGACGTGCATCTGTCGGTGGCCCGCAACCCAAGGGTGCCGCAGCAGACCGCCGAGGTCACGATGTTTGCCAACGGCACCGTGATCCGGGCCCAGGAACGCTCCGACAACCTCTACGCCAGCATCGACCTGGTGGCCAGCAAGCTGACCCGCCAGCTCAACCGCTTCCGGGAACGCCAGCACGAGCGCAGCCATGGCCCGGTGCATCGCTCGGCCCGCGACGAGGAGGCGGGTGCGGCCACCCTGCCGCCCCCCGGCTCCAGCCTCACCGATGGCAAGGAGGCCGCCACACCCAGCCGCGGCGTGCGTCGCAAGTATTTCGCCATGCCGCCGATGAGCGTCGACAGCGCTCTGCAGCAACTCGACGTGATCGACCACGACTTCTTCGTGTTTCGCGACAGCGACAGTGGGCAGATTCAGGTGGCCTATCGCCGCAACCATGGCGGGTATGGCGTGATACAGGCTAAGGAGTAGGGGCCAGGGTGTAGGACCCTGGCTTCCTTCCATCCCTGGAGCCTGCCCCCTTGAGCGCTGAGCGGCCCGATCTCGCCCCCCTGATCGACCACGCCCAGCTCGACCCCCTGGCCGGGCGCGAGGCGATCAGCCGCTGCTGCGAGGAGGCCCGCCACTTCGGCTTCGCCGGGGTGTGCGTGGCCTCCCGCTGGGTGGCCCATGCCCGCGAGCGGTTACCCCGCAACGGTGGGGGCGTGGAGCCCAGGCTGGTGGCGGTGATCGGCTTTCCGTTTGGCGCAGTACCGGCGGGGATCAAGCGGGCCGAGGCCGAACTGGCCGCTGAACAGGGTGCTGACGAGCTCGACGTGGTGCCCGACTTCGGTGCTTTGTCGGACCGTGACAGCAGCACCCTGCTGGCCGATCTGGCCGCCGTGGCCGAAGTCGGACTGCCGTTCAAGGTGATTCTCGAAGCCGGCAAGCTCGCCCCTGAAGCGCTGGAGTTGCTGGTGGAGGTGAGCATCGATGCCGGAGCGGGCTTTCTCAAAACCGGCTCCGGCTTCGGACCGGCGGCCACCACCGCCCAGGTGAGCACCCTGCGGCACCTGGCCCGCGGCCGTGCCGCAATCAAAGCCTCGGGCGGGATCGCCAACCTCGATGCCGCCCTCGAGCTGGTGGAAGCCGGCGCCAGCCGCCTGGGCACCAGCCGCGGGGTGGCCCTGATCGAGGCCCTCAAGGCCGGTGCCTGAACACACCGGTGCCTGAACAGACCATCGAAGCCCTGGTGCTGAGCAGCCAGGCCCTGGGCGAACAGGACCGGCTGCTGGCGGTCCTGAGTGGCGAGCAGGGCCTGATGCGCCTGGCAGCCCCCGGCGCCAGGCGCCCCCGCAGCAGCCTGGCGGCCGCCGTGCCCCTGGCCCATCTGCGTCTGCAGATCGGCGGCAACCGCGGCCTCAGGCGCCTGCGCCAGCTGCAGGTGCTGCATCACTACGGCACCCTGGGCACACGGCTCGAGACCCTGGCGGCGGCCCAGGCCCTGTGCGAACTGGCCCTGGCTCTGGTGGCCGACGACGATCCGGCCCACGCCCTGCTCAACCATCTGCTGCTGCAGCTGGGCCGCCTGGAGCAACTGGTCGAGGAGAAGGGCCCCAGTCTTGAAGTGCTGGCAGTCCTGGTGCAGGGCAGCCTGCAGCAACTGGCCCTGGGGGGGTATGCCCTGCCGCTGCAGACCTGTGCCCGCAGCGGTGCACCCCTGGAGCCGCCCATCGGCGACTGGGACTGGCGCTGCAGCCTGCTCAGCAGCGAAGGCCTGGTGATCGGCAGCGCCGCCGGGGCCCAGGTGTGGCTCAACCCCTCGGAGCTGGCCCTGCTGCAGCGCCTGCCGCGGCCCCACCTGCCGCGCCGCAGCAGCGGTGAGCTGCTGGGACCTGAGCCCGTCTGGCTCAAGCTGCTGCAGCTGCTGGAGTGCTGGTGCCGCGAACACCTCAACCGCCGCATCCGCTCGCTGGCGCTGCTGCGCAGCTGCTACGGCAACATGGCGCCCCAGGCCCCAGCCCCGCGAGCACAGCAGCCTTGAGCAACCCAGCCGCCACCCAAGGATTGCTGGCCGTGCTGCGCCTGCGCGACTTCAGGCAGCTGTGGATCGGCCAGATCTTCTCCCAGCTGGCCGACAAGTTCTACATCGTGCTGATGGTGTTCCTGATCGCCCAG
>JBBASJ010000059.1:0-11934 GCA_040399325.1 Prochlorococcaceae cyanobacterium | reverse complement strand
CGGGCTCTCGCAGATAATCGACGGCTCAGAGTTGCACGCTGCCGCCGCGCGTCCCGCCATGGCCCTGCTGGTTCAGAAATTCGGGGGCACCTCGGTGGCCGATGTGGAGCGCATCCAGGCGGTGGCGGCACGCATTGCCGCCAGCCGCGACGAGGGCCACGAGCTGGTGGTGGTGGTCTCGGCCATGGGCCACACCACCGACGAACTCACCGGCCTGGCCCGTGCCATCAGCAGCAATCCACCCCAGCGGGAGATGGACATGCTGCTGGCCACCGGCGAACAGGTCTCGATCGCCCTGCTGTCGATGGCGCTGCACGCCCTGGGCGTGCCGGCGGTGTCGATGACGGGCACCCAGGCGGGCATCATCACCGAATCGGCCCATGGCCGCGCCCGCATCCTCGAGGTGCGCAGCGAGCGGCTGAGGCGCCTGCTGGATGCCGGCCAGGTGGTGGTGGTGGCCGGGTTTCAGGGCACCAGCGGCGGCGCCGCCGGCACTCCCGAGATCACCACCCTGGGCCGGGGCGGTTCCGACACCTCGGCGGTGGCGCTGGCGGCGGCCCTGGGGGCCTCGGCCTGTGAGATTTATACCGATGTGCCCGGCGTGCTCACCACCGATCCGCGCAAGGTGGCCGACGCCCAGCTCATGGAGCAGGTCAGCTGCGACGAGATGCTCGAGCTGGCCAGCCTGGGTGCGGCGGTGCTGCATCCGCGCGCGGTGGAGATCGCGCGCAACTACGGGGTGCCCCTGGTGGTGCGCTCCAGCTGGAGCGATGCCCCGGGCACCCGCCTCACCAGTGGCGCAGCGCGACCGATCGGCCATGGCGGCCTCGAGCTGGGCAAGCCGGTCGACGGGGCCGAGCTCGATGCCGACCAGGCGGTGCTGGCCCTGTCGCATGTGCCCGACCGTCCGGGCGTGGCGGCCACCCTGTTCGAGGCCCTGGGGGCTGCAGGGCTCAACGTCGACCTGATCGTGCAGGCCACCCACGAGGGCGCCAGCAACGACATCGCCTTCACCCTGGCCGCCGCCGAACGCGACCGGGCCGAACTCATCTGCCGTGAGGTGCTGCTGACCATGGGCGCCCAGCTGGCCAGCACAGACGACGACACCGGCGCCCGGCTCAGCGCCGAGGCCGGCATGGCCAAGCTCAGCATCTCGGGGGCGGGCATCATGGGGCGCCCAGGCGTGGCGGCGCGGCTGTTTGACACCCTCGCCCGGGCCGGCATCAACCTGCGCCTGATCGCCACCAGCGAGGTCAAGGTGAGCTGCCTGGTGGCCGGTCACCAGGGGGCCAAGGCGCTGCGGGCCGCCGCCGAGGCCTTTGAGCTGCACGACTCGCAGCTGCAGCACAACCCCCAGACCTGCGATCTGGGTGATCCGCCGGTGCGGGGGGTGGCCCTCGATCTGGGCCAGGCCCAGGTGGCCGTGCGCCGGGTGCCCGACCGGCCCGGCACCGCCTCGTCGGTGTGCCGCGCCCTGGCCGATGCGGGCCTCAGTCTCGATGCGATCGTGCAGTCCGAGCGCACCCACGACGGCACCAAAGACATGAGCTTCACGCTCAAACGCGAAGAGCTGCAGCGGGCCGAGCAGGCCCTGCAGCCGCTGCTGCTGCAATGGCCGGGCTCGCACTTCGAGCAAGGGCCCGCCATCGCCCGGGTGAGCGCCGTGGGTGCCGGCATGCCCTGCACCGCCGGCACCGCGGCCCGCATGTTCAGAGCCCTGGCCGATGCCGGCATCAACATCGAACTGATCGCCACCAGCGAGATCCGCACCAGCTGCGTGGTCGCCGAAGCCGACGGCGTGCATGCGTTGCAGGTGGTGCACGCAGCCTTCGGCCTGGGCGGATCGGTGCAGCACGAGGCGCAGGGCACCGAGTCGCCTGCTGGCTGAGTCGGCCCGACTCTTGACAACCACCAACCATGGGATTGCCGAACCGGCGAATTCGACAAACCATCAAGACCGGCACTGGCCCTCTGGCATGACGCTTCGATCCATCGCAGGACGCTGGCTGCAGCGATCAGGGCCCTGGCTGCACAAGCCGCGAACGCTGAGAAGTCAGTTGATTGTCAGTGTGTGGCTGGGCATGGCTGTTGTGATTGTTCCGTTCAATCTTCTGACCCTCAAAACCCAAACGAAGCAGGCGATCCAGAGCGAACTCTCCGTCTTGATGGATCAGGCCCAGATCTCGCAATACATCGTCAAACAATGGATCACGTCGCTCGATGATCTGCTCAAGGCCATCGTCCTGACAGAAGCGATTCAGACGCTGAACCCACAACAGTCACAGCTTTTGTTCGATCGCCTGGCCCCCATTCATCCAGATCGCGGCTGGGGTCTTGTCAATCAGAAAGGCGTCATGATCGCCAGCAGCGGCACCCTGAAGCGACTTGAGCCCAGAGAGAATCTCACTGTGGAATGCCTGCGCCAGAGCCTGGCAGGGCAACCAGCCGACTGCATCGATGATCGCCAACTGACAACAACACATTCCTATCTGCTCAGCGTGCCGGTTCAGGCACCAACCTCCACATCAACAGACGCAACCGGCAAGCCTGCCAAGCGCACCGTCGGTTCTCTGGTGCTGGCCATTGAACTGCGCAACACAACCCGCGACATGCAGATGACGGGCGAGCACAGGTTGATCGAAATCGGCGAGTCCCTGGAGACATCCAAGCACAGAGCACCCAGCACGATTTCCTTTCAAAATGGCCAGACAGTAGGCAGTGAAGTGTTACTGCTCAGCGACGACGGTTACGTGATATTTCCACTCTCAACCGTGAATGATGCGCTGTCGGTTCAGTCACCGCAACAGTTGCTGAAAGGCCCCTGGGGCGCAGTGCTCAGAGCTGGCATGCAGGCCAAAGCCCAACCGAGCTTTGGACGAATTCAGGTCGCAGGGGAATCATTTCTAAGCTACACCGAGGAAATCAAAAATAACTGGACGCTGATGGTAATCAGCGATCGGGCAAGCATCGCAGCCAAGGTCAAGCGACAAATCCAAGACCTGGTCATCAAACAGCTGATCCTGCTGATGGCGGTCAGCGTGGTTCTGGCGATTGTCTGCCAGCGCGCAATCAAGCCGATCCGTCGCGCGGCCGCCACCATTCGCGAATTCAGCGCGGGCCATTTCGAATCCCGACTCGAGGCCGACAGGCCCGATGAAATCGGGGCCCTCTACAGGGACATCAACGAGACCGGACAAAATCTGGTGCAACTGCTCAACGAACGCCTTCAGCACGCGGTCACCGATAAACAACTGGAGATCGCAGCCCAGATTCAAACGCAATTCATCACCAAAGAGCAGCTCAGCAATCAACACGTTGCGATCGCCGCCGACTTTGACCCTGCCTACGAGATCGGCGCCGACTGGTTTGACGTGCTGCACCTCGATGGCGTCACCTACGTGGTGATTGCCGACGTCTGCGACAAAGGCATCCCGTCAGCGCTGTTCATGTCAGTGTTTCGCAGCCTGCTGCGCTATTCCCTGGCGAGTGCAGATGAGCAACCGGACCGCAGCATTGAGTCAAAACTCTGCAACACGATCTGCCGGGTCAACAACTACATGGCGTGCAACCACGGAGATTCCGCGATTTTTGCCACGATCTTCATCGCCGCCTACGACTACCGGTCACAGCAACTGGTCTATCTCAATGCCGGCCATGAAAATCCATTCATTGTGAGAGCCAATGGAACGCTCGAGAGACTGGAAACTTCAGGTCCCATCGTGGGTATCTTCAAGGCTGCCCGCTACACCCCCAAGACCACAGCCTTTCAGAGCCATGACCTCCTCTACACCTTCACCGATGGGGTGGTGGACGCACGCTCCAACAGCGGTGAATCCTTCGGAACTGACCGTGTACAAGCGCTGCTCTCAACCCCGACAGCTTCCACCAACAACCCTGAGCAGCTGCTGAGCGCCACACTCGATGCCCTCAAAGAGCATTGCCAGGAGGCGGATCAGTTTGATGACACCACCCTGCTGATCATGAAAGCACTGTGATGCTTTCAGAATGATGCATTCAGAGTGAGGCGTTCAGCCCCAGAAAAGGCAGACAGAAGCTGATACCTGCGGGATCAAATCGTGTCAGTGACTGCAAAAAACGTTGGCGCCTCCATCTTGACGTTGTCGCCGGGATTCAGAAAATCAAGCCGGAAGAAGTGATAACCATTAACGTGGTCTGGGGTTGCAACATTCGTGAACACAACCTTTGGGTTACCCTCCGCCAAGGAAGCCGTCACGGAACGGTTATCGGCATTGAACGTTGTGATGATTGATTTGGCCGTTCCGCGCGTTGTGCGCTCCACGTTGAAGCTGATTGGGTCTGTCAACGGCGCGACCTTGATGGCTGCAATCTGTTGTGCAGAGAGACCTGCCTCAGCAGCACTGACCTGAGAAACCCTGAAATTCACGCCCTTTTGATCACTATTGCCGCTGTAGGGAATGAAGTTGATCGTACTTTTCTGAGATTCACGGAAGACAGGAAGACCCGTCAGGCTGTCGGCAACTGCATTGGTGAAGCTGACACCATAAAAGGTGTTCTGCCGCCAGATTAAATTGGTGATATGGTCGGAAGGGGAATAATCCGCACTGTTCGGATTTGGGATAATACCTCGCCTCGAATAACCCGATCCATTCCAGAATTCTGAATACCACGACTGGGGCGTGAGATAAAAATCACCAGCAATTGTTCCCCGAAGACCCGCCCGGCCAGCTCGCTGCTCCGACAGATTCCATTGCTGAAGCTCGCCATTCTTGCTGAGCATGGTTTTCAGCGATGGAGTTTTAGTGGAAGAAAAAGTTGAGTTTTCCGTCTGAAAGTTGTTCTGCGGCAGACCAGCATTGATGGTCAAAGCAAAACTTGATGGGCTGCTTGCAGGATTAACGGCAGTGGACGCTGCGCTCGTGAAATTCAAGGAGAATTTCTTGTCTAAATTCAGATTATTACCTGCATCATTTGGATATGTGCCCTTAGCACCTCGAACAATATCATTTTTCTTGACATCAAACTCCGGCGCGCTGTAATTGTCCTGAAAATAAATACCAGAGGTATAGGTGCCCTGATCAAGAGCAACAATTGGCGAACTTTTAAATCCTTCACCGCCTCCGATTTCGCGAAGATGAAGAATGATCTTGCCGCGCACGTCACCGAGTGTCAAATTTTCATAATTCAGCTTTGCACCAGACACGAGGCGAGGATTATCAACACCTAATTCATACCCCGAGCCCGACTGGTTGAGATCCGCCAAACCATTGGTGTTACGGGCGTCACGGATCGACTGAAAATCAGAGGGTCGCGCAACCCACAGACTGTTGTTCGAAGCAGGCAGTTTTGCATTGGTCGCATAGTTTGTTAGATAAGCTTCCAGATCAGCCGAATCGATCTCTTTGGTTGCTTGCTCTGCAGGTTTGTCTTCGCGCTTGAGTGTCAGCACGATAGTCTCTGTCGGATTGGCTTGCAGAAAAGTCTGTGCAGCACTTAACGCATCATTCAATCCCTCATTGAGATAAAAACTCAATGGGTCGCGGCCGTGAAAAAACTGAATATTATTTCCAAGGTTTGTATCACTATCCTTGCGAACCCGGAGGTCCATGTAGCGAATTCCCTGCTGAAACTGAGCAGAAAAATCGCTATGCGTGTCGTGAGACTGCACGAAACGGTTGTTCGGAGTATTGAGATTTCCAGAGGTGTAGCCAAACGTGGCTGCGCCATGGGAACCGGGCATCACCACATCAAACAGACGGGTGCGATCCGGCAAGTACGCCATCCAGTTGGCAGAACTCAGTGACGTTTGATTGATTGCGGCCATGGCTGTTTGTCGGCTGTTTTGATCCCTGTTGCAACTCATACCAGAGCGACTGAGGCCACGCAACCACTCGATCGGGTAACGCTTGGTCGCCCCACCGGGCCGAGACGTGCCCGGCCTGAGGGCGATGGTGATGGTGATTGGTGATGAATGGTCACAGCCCTGTGCCAACCAGACCTCGCATGGCACCTTGGCGGTACACCGTTCGAACCACCCGCAGGCGCAAGCCGGTCTGCCATGGACATCGACACCTGGGTCGATCTGGTTACGGCGTACCTGTTTGGCCTGCGCGTGGCCACCGGCGTGGTGGGCACGGTGCTGGCGGTGCTGGGCAGCGAAGACCTGCTGATCGACCTGATCTACTGGGTGCGGCGGCTGTGGCGGCGTCTCACGGTGTACAGCCGCCATCGCTTTGCCGATGAGCAACTGCTGTATGAGCAGAGCGAGAAGCCCCTGGCGATCCTGGTGCCCGCCTGGAACGAGGTGGGCGTGGTGGGGGAGATGGCCCGCCTGGCCGCCTCGCGCCTCGACTATGAGAACTACCAGATCTTCGTTGGCACCTATCCCAACGACCCCGACACCCAGACCGACGTCGACGAGGCCTGCCGCCGCTTCAGCAACGTGCACAAGGTGGTCTGCGCCCTGCCCGGCCCCACCAGCAAGGCCGACTGCCTCAACAACATCATCGCCGCCGTGTTCGCCTTTGAACGGGCAGCATCGGTGCGCTTCAGCGGCTTCATCCTGCATGACGCCGAGGATGTGATCTCACCGCTCGAGCTGAGGCTGTTCAACCTGCTGGTGGACCGCAAGGATCTGATCCAGGTGCCGGTCTATCCCTTTCTGCACCGGCACTGGTGGAACTTCACCGCCAACCACTACGCCGACGAATTTGCCGAGCTGCATGGCAAGGATGTGCTCGTGCGCGAGGCCCTGGTGGGCCAGGTGCCCAGTGCGGGTGTCGGCACCTGCTTCAGCCGGCGGGCGATCCTGCGGCTGCTCGATGAGGGCGAGGGCATCGCCTTCTCGACCCAGAGCCTCACCGAGGACTACGACATCGGCATTCGCCTGCGGCAGGTGGGCATGGCCGAGATCTTCGTGCGCTTCAGCCCGCGCGATCCGGCCCTGGCGCCCCTGCGCGAGCGTCGCCTCGGCGTCAACCGCCGCGACAGCCAGGTGATCTGCGTGCGGGAGAACTTTCCCGACACCCTGGCCACCGCCGTGCGGCAGAAGTCGCGCTGGATCACCGGCATCGTGTTTCAGGGGGCCCGCACCCTGCCCTGGAGCTCGAGCCCACTGCTCAACTACTTTCTGTGGCGCGACCGCCGCGGCGGCATCAGCAACCTGATCGGTCTGATCGCGATGCTGCTGGCGGTGCAGCTGGGGCTGGTGTGGCTGATCACCCAGGAGCAGTGGAGCGGCTGGGAGTACCCCTCGGTGCTGGGGGACAGCCGCTACCTGCACCTGGTGCTGGCCTTCAACGGCCTGCTGCTGGTCAACCGCATCGTGCAACGGGTCTATTTCACCGGCAGCTACTACGGCCTGGTGCCGGCGCTGATGGCCGTGCCCCGCATGGTCTGGAGCAACTGGATCAACTTCTTTGCCAACCTGCGGGCCTACCGCCAGGTGGCGGCCCTGGGCGACGCCCGCCGGGTGGCCTGGGACAAGACGACCCATGTGTTTCCCAGCGTCGCCGAAAGCCGGGGCGGCCGCCCCCTGGGCCAGATCCTGATCGCCCAGGGGGCGCTCAACCAGGGGCAGCTGGAGGCGGCCCTGCAGCGCAGCGGCCGCCGCCGGATCGGCCGCACCCTGCTCGACGACGGCACGATCAGCAGCAGCCAGCTGGCCGCCGCCCTGGCCGAGCAGCACGGCCTTGACTGGCGCGATCTCGACCCGTTTGAGCTCGACGCCCACACGGTGGCGGCATTCCCGCAGCGGCTGGCCTACCGCTATTCGGTGCTGCCGCTGGGCCGCGAGGGCGAGACCCTGGTGATCGGGCGCGAGAGCCCCGCCAGTGAAGTGGCCCTGGGGGTGATCAGCCGTCAGATCGGCCGGCGCTGCCGCCAGGTGCTGGTACCCCAGGGCCGCATCCAGGCCGGGCTGGGCCATTGGTACCGGCCCGATGACCCTGGCCCCCTGGCTGCGGGCATCCGCCGGCTGGCGGACATCCACCGCAACCAGCCACAGCTGCTTGAGCAGGTCTGCAGGCACCTGGTGCTGCTGGGAGATCTGGCCCTCGACCTGGGTCTGCTCAACCAGGCCGTGCTCAACCAGGCCCTGATCAGCTTTGAGCCCGAACAGCAGCGCCTCGGCGAACACCTGGTGCAGCGGGGCCTGCTGACGCCGAACAACCTCGAGCAGCTGCTGGCCGAACAGGCCCGGCTGCGGGCCCGGGGCCTGGCGGCCCTGGAGGTGGCCTGATGGTGCGCCGGCGCCGAGGCCATCGCCATCTGGCGGCCCTGGCCCTGGCCAGCCTGGTGCTGGGTACCCCGACCCTGGCACCGCCCGCCCAGGCCGCGCCCGACCTGCTGCGCGGCTGGCGCCGCTTCAGCAGCTACCCCCATCTGGCGCGTGGCTATGCGGCCCTGCGCCAGGGCAAGGCCGCCGAGGCTGAACGGGAGGCGCGCCACATCCTCAACAAGCTTGACCGTGACTCACGCGAGGCGCGGCTGCTGCTGGCCGAAGCCCTGCAGGGCCAGGGGCGCTACGGCGCCGCCCTCGATGCCCTGGCGCCCCTGCCCCCCTCACCGCTGCAGCGACAGATCCAGCTGAGCTGGCTCAATCAGCGCCAGCCGGTGCCGAGCAACCAGGTCGAGCGCTGGCTGCAGCAGAGCTCAGGCAGCCAGGAGCAGGGCCAGCTGGCGGTGGCCCATGCCGAGCAGCTGCGCCGCCAGCTGGGGCCCGTGGTCGCCTGGCGCTGGCTGCAGAGCCGCGGCGGGCCGATCGCCTACCGCAGCGGCCTGGCCGAGCTGGCCCGCGACTGGCGCGCGGTGCAGCAGGAGCTGGGCGCCCTCGCCCGCCAGAGGCCGCTGCCGCCGCTGCTGACCCGACGCCTGCTGCTGGCGCGCCAGAGCCTGGCGGGCCCGGCTACAGCTGTCGCTGAGCGCCAGCAGACCCCGGCCATCGCTGCCCGAACGGCTCCCCTGAGCCCCGCAGCCGATCTGGATCAGCGCAGCTACCGGCTGATCGTGGCCGGCCGACCCGCCCAGGCCCTGACCCTGCTGGAACAGCACCTGGGCGCGGGCCGCGGGCCCATCGGCGAACCGCTGGCCAGCCGGCTGGTCAACCTCTATGGCCAGGTGCGGCACCCCAGCGGCGCCCTGCTGGCGCGCCTGGCCCCGCGGCTGGCCCCCGAACTGCGCGGCCGCTTCTACGAACAGCTGGTCGACCGGGGGCAGTGCGGGCGGCTGCCGGCGCTGGCTGCCGATCCGGGGCCCACGGCCGCCAGCGAATGGCTGGCCCGGGGTGAATGCAGCCTTGCGAGCCGTCCTGGCGAGGCCGTGGTTTACCTGCGGCGGGCCGAAGCCCTGGGCCTGGCCGAGAGCCGCAGCCTGCTGGCCTATGCCCTGGCCGCCGCCGGCGAAGCCGAGGCCGCCTACCAGCTCTGGGGCCAGCTGCCCGCAGGCGAGCGGCAACAGCCGACCGTGCAGGCGGCCATGGCCCAGGTGGCCCTGGAGCTGGGCCGGCTGGAGCAGGCCGAGCAGCACTGGCAGACCCTGGCCCGGCCAACCCTGGAGCCGACCCTGGAGCAGTGGCGCCTGGGCGGGCTGATCGCCCAGGCCCGGGGCGAGCTGGCCCTGGCGCTGGCGCGCTACCGGCCGGTCTTGGCCGACAGTCGCGATGGCGCCGATTTCTATCAGGCGGGCCTGATCGCCCGGCAGCTGGGGCAACGGGAGGAGGCCCGCACCTGGCTGGGCCGCGCCACGGCGCTCAGCCCCGGCAACGGCCGCTACCTGAGCGACTACGGCTTCACCCTGAGCCAGGACCCCGAGCGCCAGGTGCGCGATCAGGCGGTGCCCGTGCTGCTCGAGGCCAACCGCCGGCTGGGGGGCAACGCCGCACTCGAGGCCGAGCTGGGCAACCGCTACCGCGAACAGCACAACCGGCCGGCCGCCCTGCAACACCTGGCCGCAGCCATCAGCCTCGAGAGCGATGGGGCCAGCGCCACCGAACCGCTGGACACCCCCGCCCAGCGCCAGCGGATCTACGGGCTCAAGCGCACCTATGAAGCCCTGGCCCGCAACGACAGCTGGCTGATCAACGTCACCGCCGCCCCCGATGGCGTCGCCCAGACGATCAACGAAGCCCTGATCAACGCCAACAACACATTCGTGGGCACCGTGCTCTACGAGCACCGGGTGGTCACCAGCCAACTCTTCGGCTACGGGCGGGTGATCAGCGCCAACGACGCCCTCAACGGCCAGGCCCAGACCGCCGCCGGCCTGGGCCTGCGCTGGGCACCGATCCGGGGGCTCAACATGAACCTGTTCAGCGAGGCCTACCAGGGCCAGCTGGGCCGGATCAACAGCACCGATCTGCTGCTGCGGGTCAACGGCTCGCTGCTCGATCAGGGCCACTGGAACGCCGAATGGAAGGAGGACCGCCCCGTCTGGAACGAGCGCTCCCTGTATGTCGATGCCGCCTGGTTCGTCAACCAGGGCCAGACCCTGAGCCTGCTGCGCTACAGCCAGGGCCGCACCTGGCGGCTGGGCGGTGGACCGGCCCAGACCCTGAGCCCCTACCTGCTGGGCCAGTTCACCCAGCAGAACAACCAGACCGACCTGCGGGTGGGCCTGGGCCTGCGCTGGCAGCTGTGGTTCGGCCAGGACCAGCGGCGCGCCTACCGACGCAAGCTCACGGCCCGGACCGAGCTGCAGCAGTCGCTGGGCGGCACGCTCTACAGCAACGGCACCGGCGTGGTGCTCAGCCTGCAGATCGATCGATGACCCGCCCTTGGCTGTTGCGGCGTCTCGTGCTCAGCCTGGGTCTGGCGGCGACCCTGGCAACGGCCCTGGCACAGCCGGCCGCGGCCGAAAGCGTCTTCTACCAGCCCCTCAACCGCGACAGCAGCCTGGGCCCGCAGCAGTGGCAGCAGATCTGGCAGCAGACCCGGGCCCAGGGGTTTGAGGCGGTGATCGTGCAGTGGAGCGCCTACGGCGACGAACGCTTCGAGCAACACGACTGGTTGCTGGCCAGCCTGGCCGAGGCCCATCGGCAGGGACTGGCCCTGGTGATCGGCCTGGCGGCCGACCCGGACTATTTCCAGACGGTGCTGCAGCCCGGCTGGAAGGACCGTTTCAATGATTACTGGGCCGCCCTGCAGCGCCAGTCGCTGAGCCAGCAGCAGCGGCTGCTGCCCCGGCTCAACCAGCTGGGCCTGCCCGTGGCCGGCTGGTACCTGCCCGCCGAACTGTCGGATCGGCTGTTTGCCGAGGCGCCGCGGCGCGAGGCGATCCGCAGCCAGCTGCAGCTGCTGGCCAGCCGGCTCGGGGGGCCCCTGCACATCAGCGCCTACAGCACCGGCCAGCTGTCGCCGGCCGCCAATGGGGCCTGGCTGCAACAGCTGCAGGACGCCGGCCTGCAGGTCTGGTGGCAGGACGGCGCCGGCACCGGCGAGCTGCCGGCCCTGGTGCGCCAGGCCTACCAGGAGGCCGTGCCCTGCCCGGTGGGCATCGTGCGCGAAGCCTTTCGCCAGACCTCGGCCCCGGGCGCACCGTTCAAGGCCGTGCCAGCAGCACCCCAGCCACCGCTGCCGTGCCACCCCAACGCGGTGTTCGCCCTGCAGTACCTCCCCTGGGCCGGGGCGCTGAAACCTGAGATCTGAAGCTTGAGGGCTGAACTCTCAACCCGGTTGCAGCCTATGAGGAAGCCTTGTTGCAGCCAGCGCATCTCCGTAAGTTGGAGGCACGCAGCCATCGAACACCGTGTCCTCCTTTGACGCGATCAGTGCCGGTTCGGCCACCAGCAATTCGGCCGTGTTCTGGGCCCGGGCCAAGGCACCCGGTGCTGCGCAGCTGGTGTATGGCGAAGCGCAGTATGGCCTCAGGCGCAACCACCGCACAATCGTCGATGTGAGCAGCGATGCCGCTGCCGACAACACGATCAAGCAGCTGGTCAAAGGACTCAAGGCCGGCACC
>JBBASJ010000058.1:0-12125 GCA_040399325.1 Prochlorococcaceae cyanobacterium | reverse complement strand
TGCTGGGCCGCCGGGCCAAGGAAAAGATGGTGCAGTCGAACCTGCGCCTGGTGGTCTCGATCGCCAAGAAATACATGAACCGGGGCCTGAGCTTCCAGGATCTGATTCAGGAGGGTTCCCTCGGCCTGATCCGCGCCGCCGAGAAGTTCGACCACGAGAAGGGCTACAAGTTCTCCACCTACGCCACCTGGTGGATCCGCCAGGCGATCACCCGCGCGATTGCCGATCAGTCGCGCACCATCCGCCTGCCGGTGCACCTCTACGAGACCATCTCGCGCATCAAGAAGACCACCAAGACCCTGAGCCAGGAATTCGGACGCAAGCCCACCGAAGAGGAGATCGCTGAGTCGATGGAGATGACCATCGAGAAGCTGCGCTTCATCGCCAAGAGCGCCCAGCTTCCGATCTCGCTCGAGACCCCCATCGGCAAGGAGGAGGACTCCCGGCTGGGTGACTTCATCGAGGCCGACATCGAGAATCCCGAGCAGGACGTGGCCAAGAACCTGCTGCGCGAAGACCTCGAAGGCGTGCTCGCCACCCTGAGCCCGCGTGAGCGCGACGTGCTGAGACTGCGCTATGGCCTCGACGACGGACGCATGAAAACCCTTGAGGAGATCGGTCAGATCTTCGATGTGACCCGCGAGCGCATCCGCCAGATCGAGGCCAAGGCCCTGCGCAAGCTGCGCCATCCCAACCGCAACGGCGTGCTCAAGGAGTACATCAAGTAAGCGGCCTTGCCAGGATCAGACCATGGGCCTGGCGCCCCAGCTGTGAGTGCGTGCGAGCCGCTCAGGGTGTCGATCGTGTTGCCGACGTACAACGAACGGGGCAACATCGAAGCGCTGCTCGGGCAGCTGCTGAGCCTGCAGGAGCGGTTTGATCTTGAGCTGCTCGTCGTCGATGACGACTCGACCGATGGCACGGGTGAGCTGGTGCGACAGCTCGCCCGGGAGCGACCTCAGCTGCGACTGATCCGACGCATCGGTCGCTCAGGGCTGGCCAGCGCCATCAAGGAAGGTCTGCTCGATGCCACCGGTGATGTGGCGGTGGTCATGGACAGCGACGGGCAGCACGAACCCGCCTCAGTGCTGCAGGCGATCACCACCCTGCACAGCGAAGGGCTCGACCTGGTGATCGGCAGCCGTTTTCACCCCGAGGCGCAGATCCTGGGCCTGAGCGGACGGCGGGAGACCGGCTCCAACTGGGCAAACGCCAGTGCCCGCTTCAGCCTGCCGGGACGCTACCGGGACCTGAGCGACTACATGAGCGGCTTCTTTGCGCTGCGGCTCGATCCCCTGCTGCCGTTGATCCGGGCCGTGGATGTGAACGGGTTCAAGTTCCTCTACGAGCTTCTGGCGGTCAGCCGCGGACGGCTGCGGGTCGCCGAGGTGCCCCTGCAGTTCCAGGCCCGCAGCTACGGCAGCTCCAAGCTCGATCTGGCGATCTTCTGGGACTTTCTGATCTCGATCCTCCACAGCCTGAGCCTGCGGCTGCTGCCGCGCCGGGCGATCAGTTTCGCCCTGGTGGGAGCCAGCGGCGTGGTGGTGCAGCTGCTGGTCACCCAGCTGCTGATGGCCCTGGCGGGACTGGCATTTGGTCAGGCCCTGCCGGTTGCGGTCGTGGCGGCGGCCAGTTCCAACTATCTGATCAACAACGCCCTCACCTTTCGCTTTCAGCGGCTGTCCGGCCTGGCCCTGGTGAAGGGACTGCTCAAATTTCTGCTGGTGGCCTCGCTGCCGGTGCTGGCCAATGTGGGGCTGGCCTCGGCCTATTACAGCTTCGTGGCGCGCGACACCTTCTGGGCCCAGCTGGCTGGAATTGTGGTGGTGTTCGTCTGGAACTACGCCGCCTCCTCGCGGTTCGTCTGGAACACTCCCTGAGCGAGCCAACGGTTGCCTGAATGCTGAGAACCCCTCGCTGGGCTGGCCCCCTTCTGGCGCTGCTCGCCGCAATTGCGCTGGGAGAGGTCGTTGCCCGTCAGCCACCCCAAGCACCTGACCAGACATTGCTGAAGGCGCTGGCGACAACGATGAACGAGCCGTTGCAGGAGCTGATGGTCTGGGTGTATCGGGTCACCGGCAAGACCATCCAGCCGCTGCTGGTGGGCGCAGTCATGGCCTGGCTGGCCTGGAAAGCGCGCTGGCGCGACCTCACCCTGGTGTTGTTGAGCTGTGGTGGCATCGATGTGCTCATTGACCATGTGTTGAAACCATGGTTCAACCGAGCACGGCCAGCACAGGCCCTGCTGAGCATTGATGGCAGCAGTTTTCCCAGCGGCCATGCCGCTGGGGCCGTGGTCTTCAGCGTTGTCTTGGCGTTGATCGTTTCACGGCATCAGAGACACCGGCGGCCGCTTCTGTTGCTGATGAGCGGAGGGTGGATCAGCCTTGTGAGCCTCAGTGCGCTCAGCGTCAGGGCCCACTGGCCCAGCGACATCCTTGGCGGCTGGCTGGTGGGGGCGGCCGGCCTGGGTCTCAGCCTGGCAGTGTTGAATCAGCGGGATTTCTGAACCCAGAGTTGATGGCTGACCGGCTGAAGGACCTGCGCGGCCTGCGCACCGCACCACAGCTCACTGCTGCACAGCGAACCAATCTGCGGCTTGAGCTCAGCGACCGGCTTGAAGCCTGCGATTGGTTCACGATCGGGGTCATGGCACCCAGCAGCAGCGCGGCCTTGAACGCCCTGCAACGCTGCCAACAGGCTCTGGGATGGAAACCCCTGGAGCTCGACCCGGCCAGCCCCCGGCCCGAAGATGTCGCAGGGGCCACCTTTATCAAAGGCAACCAGAACACCGGGCGCTTTCAGTTACGGCCGGAAAGCGGCCTGGGTGAAGGGGTGCTGATCACCGGCCACAGCCTGGCCGACCCCGATGCCGAAGACACCTGGGGGCCCCTGCCGCTGACGTTCTTTGACTGAATTTCTTTGACTGAACAGCCAGGGGCAGGCGGAGCCGGCCCCGCCGATGCCTAGGCTTGGCGGCTGTGATTGGGCGGCGGCCGCTGCCTGTGATGAGATCTGATGGCCGGTTCCCAACTGCGCATTGCCTCCCGCCGCAGCCAGCTGGCCATGGTGCAGACCCACTGGGTGCGCGATGAGCTCGCCAGGGCCCACCCGGGCCTGGAGATCGCCATCGAAGCGATGGCCACCCAGGGCGACAAGATCCTCGATGTGGCCCTGGCCAAGATCGGCGACAAGGGCCTGTTCACGAAGGAACTCGAGGCGCAGATGCTGGTCGACCGGGCCGACATCGCCGTCCACAGCCTCAAGGACCTGCCCACCAACCTGCCCGAGGGCCTGATGCTGGGCTGCATCACCGAGCGCGAGGACCCGGCCGATGCCCTGGTGGTCCACGCCAGCCACAACGACAAAACCCTGGCCACCCTGCCCGAGGGGGCCGTGGTGGGCACCAGCTCGCTGCGGCGCCTGGCCCAGCTGCGCCATCACTTTCCGCACCTCACTTTCAAGGATGTGCGCGGCAACGTGATCACCCGGCTCGAGAAGCTGGATGCGGGCGAATTCGATTGCCTGATCCTGGCTGCCGCCGGCCTGGGGCGCCTGGGCCTGGGCGATCGCATCCACGAGCTGATCGACCCGCGCATCTCGCTGCATGCCGTGGGTCAGGGGGCCCTTGGGATCGAGTGCCGCGACGGCGATACGGCGGTGCTGGATCAGATCAAGGTGCTGGAGCACGTTCCCACGGCACGGCGCTGCCTGGCCGAGCGTGCCTTTCTGCGGGAGCTCGAGGGCGGTTGCCAGGTGCCGATCGGTGTGAACACCCGTTTTGAAGGGGAGGAGTTGATTCTCACCGGCATGGTGGCCAGCCTCGATGGGGTGCGGCTGATCCGCGACGAGAGCCGGGGGCCGCAGCACGATCCTGAAGCGATCGGGATCGACCTGGCCCGCAAGCTCAGGGAGCAGGGGGCCGGCGCGATTCTGGAGGAGATTTTTGCAGCCGTTCGTCCCGAAGCCTGAAGGAGAACTTCAGACACCTCCGGTTCAATGGAATCTGCTCGCCTGGGCTGCCCTGCTGGGCATGCTCACCGGGCTGGCGGTGGTGGGCTTTCACGCCCTGCTGAGCGGCATCAACAATTTTCTGTTTGGTCCGTTCGTCGAGACCCTGCTGACGATCGGCCGCAACCCGCTGCAGCACATCGACGTGCCGCCCCCACCGCTGCCGGTGCCCGAACCGTCGATGCCCGGGGCACCGTTGCAGACCCTGCTGCATATCGGTCTGGGTGGCCTGGGATATCTGCCACCACCACCGCAGCCGCTTCCCGAGCCCCCGCCACTGCCCAGTCTGCAGATCCCCGACTGGCTTGGCCTCTGGCCGGTGCTGGTGGTGCCCACCCTGGGAGGAGCCCTGGTCGCGGTGTTGCGCCGCAGTTTCGGCGAGCTGGGACCGGGCCTGCCCAGCCTCATGGCCATGGCCGATGGGGCCGTCAGCCCGGCACCGCGGTTGCCCTGGCTGCGGTTGCTGACCGCCTCTCTGAGCCTGGGCAGCGGCGCCTCGCTGGGACCTGAGGGGCCCAGCGTGGAATCGGGCGGCAACATCGGTCTGTGGCTTGCCAACCGGGCCCGGTTGCCCCAGCAGAATCAGAAGGCGTTGGTGGCAGCGGGGGTAGCGGCCGGTCTGGCGGCAGGTTTCAAGGCCCCGATCGCGGGGGTGTTCTTTGCCTTTGAAGGCAGCTTCAGCGGCCTGGGGGGGCGTCCAAGCCTGCGGGCGGTGCTGGTGGCGGCGATCACCTCGACCCTGGTCGTGCAGGTGGGCCTGGGGGATACGCCGATCCTGAGGCTGCCCGCCTACGACGTGCGCTCCCTGTGGGAGTTGCCGCTGTACCTGGGGCTGGGCGTGCTGGCCAGCCTGATGTCGTGGCTGTTGATCCGGCTGCTGGAACTGGGCCGCGCACCCCGGCTGCAGGCCGTGCTGCAGGCCCTTCCCCTGGGGTTGCCCGGGGCCCTGGGCGGGCTGCTGGTCGGCTTGATCGCGCTCGAGTTTCCCCAGGTGCTGGGGGTGGGGTACGACACGATCGAAGCGCTGCTGGGCAGCGACGGCGGCATTCCGCTGCTGACCCTGCTGTTGCTGCTGGGGGCCAAACTGCTGGCCACCGGGATCAGCAATGCCACCGGATTTGTGGGTGGCGGCTTCGCGCCCTCCCTGGTGCTGGGTGCCGTGCTGGGCAATTGCTATGGCCAGCTGCTCGGCGACGGTGGTCTGCACCTGGCCGTTGCAGCTCCGCCCGCCTACGCCATGGTGGGCATGGCCGCCGTGCTGGCCGGCAGCGCCCGCGCCCCGCTCACGGCCCTGCTGCTGCTGTTTGAACTGACCCGCGACATTCGCATCGTGCTGCCCTTGATGGCCGCTGCGGGTCTCAGTGCCGCCCTGGTGGAGCGCTGGCATGGCCTGCACGACCCGGGCCTGCTTGGCCCGGATCTGCGGGAGGAGCAACGCCGCGCGCAGTTGGCCAGCCTGTCGGTGTGCGAAGCCCTCGAACCGGAGGCTCCCGTACTGCTGGATGCCGACACGCCGGTCGTTGAGGCTCTGCAACGGCTGGTCAGTGCGCACGGCCACAGCCTGCTGGCCATCGAGGGGGCCTGGGTGATCGGCCTGGTGACCCTGGCTGATCTGCAACGTACCCTGAGCAACCGGGGCTCGACGGCAGCCCTGCGGGACTGTTTCAGCGGCGACCTGATCTGGCTGCCAGAAACAGCACGACTGGCGCAGCTGGAGGATCAACTGGAGCCCAACGGTCTGCGTCAGCTGCCGGTGTTCGGTCGCAACGGAGAAGCATCAGCCGCCTTGCCCCAGGGTCTGCCGGCAGGGGGTCTGGGGATCAGCGAGCTGCGGGGCCTGGCCAGCCGTGACGGCATGGCCCGGGCCCTGGCACGACTCAAGCTGAGGCAGGGGCCGACGATGGTGTCTGCACCTGAGCAGCTGCAAAGGCTTTGAGCAGATCCTCGGCCGCAGGGTCAACCGCCGAGAGTCGCTCAAGGATGCGATGCAGATCGAGGGCCGACAACTCGCCATCACAGCCCCACTTCAGAGCAGTGTGATCCGCCCCCCGCGAGCAGCCGTTGGGCTGGCTTGGTGTGGGGAAGGCAGCGGGCGGCACGGATCAGATCAAAATGAAGGAGCCAACCTAAGGCCAGGGCCCGGCATGCCGGGCCCTGATGATCAGATCTGCAGAATGTCTGCAGAAAGACTGCAAACAGGTTGATGATCACCTTTTGTTTGTCTTTCGGATTCAGGGCTGATCCCGCGTCCGATGTCCGCTGGGTGGTCAGTTCACCAGTTTCGAATCGATCGTCTCGATGTAGCGCTGCTCACACTCCTTGATGATGCGCACGGCGTCCTCGGTCCCCAGGAACCCGTTGACCTTGCAGGTTCCCGGCTTCTTCAGATCCTTGTAGTGCTCCCAGTAGTACTGGGTCTCCTTGAGCCAGTGATCACCCAGCTGGGTGGTGCTGGTGATGTGATCCATGCGCTTGTCATCGGCCAGCACGGCAATCACCTTGTCGTCGACCTCACCACCGTCGTCGAAGGTCATGATGCCGATGATGCGCGCCTCGACCAGGGAGCCTGGAATCAGGGGCTCGGTGACACCGACGATCTCGATGTCGAGGGGGTCGCCATCTTCGTCCCAGGTGCGGGGGATGCAGCCGTAGGCAAAGGGATAGGCCAGCGACGAATAGCCGACGCGATCGAGCTTGAGGTGGCCGGTTTCGGTGATCAGCTCGTACTTGTTGATCGTCATCGAGTTGAGCTCGACGATCGCGTTCAACCGCAGCTCGGCCTCATCGGCAAAGGCCGGCAGCACATGCAGCAGGTTGAGCATGGTGCGGCTGGGGGCGTGATCGATGTTCGCCATGGGGCGCGGGGCATGGTCGGAGCGCCGGCATCTTAGGGAGGTGACTTTCGGCCGCACCGTCCCGGGGATCAACCGACAGGGGAGCAGATCTGCAGCCCTGGCACAGCGTGGAACGCCTGATCGCCTGACACCAGCGTGCGATTCAGGGCCAGGGCATGGGAAGCAATCAGCAGATCCATCGCCGAGAGCGAACGGCCGGCCCGTTGCAGGGCAGCACGCAGACGGCCGTAGACAGCCGCCACCTGGCTCTCGAACGGCTCGATCGGCAGAACGACCAACAAACCCTCCACGAGGTCGGTGCGGGCCTGGGTGAGTTGCCGGCGTTCAAGGCCATCGCGGATCTCGGCCGCCACGATGGCCGACAGGCTGCAGCGCTCTTCCGCAAACCACTGATCCAGAACCGGACTGCGCCGCTCCAGCAACAGACGTACTCCATTGGTGTCGAGCATGAAGCGCTGCTTCATGGCCATGGGCGCTCCATGGGGGGCTCCACCTGCTCAAGGTCAGCAAAGACCGCAGCAAAGCTCGAGGCAGCAGAGGGGTCGGCGTCCAACAGCTCGCCCCGTCGGCGCAACCACGCGAGCGGGCTCGATCGCACTGGTGTGAGGGTCACCACCCCGGTTCGGGGGTCGTGCTGCACCTCGACCTCAGCCCCCTCAAAGCGACAGGCAGCGGGAAGGCGCACAGCCTGACTGCGGCCATTGCGAAACAGCTTGGCACGCATGTGTGCAACCATCTGGTCATGATCAGTCTAGACCAATGGTTCGACCTTGCCCCTCAGGTAGGCCAAAAAAGGCTGGGGGCTCAGCGGCCGACCCGTGACCTGCTCCACCAGCTGCTCGGCGTTGACCGACCGGCCCAGGGGCCAGACGTGATGGGCCAGCCAGGCCCGCAGGCTGGCCTCGTCGCCAGCAGCCACCAGGGCCTCGAGGGAGCCATGGGTCTGCTCGAGCGTCTCGGCGATCTGGGCGCTGATCAGGTGGCCGAGTGCATAACTGGGGAAGTAACCGAACAGGCCTTCAGCCCAGTGGATGTCCTGCAGGCAGCCGTCGCGATCGGTCGATGGGGTCAGGCCCAACAGCTCGCCCATGCGCCGGTTCCACTGCTGGGGCAGCTCCTCGACGGGCAGGTCCTGCTCCAGCAGGGCCAGCTCGAGCTCGTAGCGCAGCACGATGTGGAGGCAGTAACTGAGCTCGTCGGCCTCCACCCGGATCAGGCCGGGCCGAAGCGGGTTGAGGGCACGCCAGAAGCTCAGGGCTCCACCCCAGGGATCACTGCCCAGCGCGGCACCAAAGCGGGCATGCCAACGCTCGGCAAAGGCGCGGCTGCGGGCCACCCGGCACTCCCAGAACAGCGACTGCGACTCGTGCACCCCCATCGAGGTGGCCTCCCCCAGGGGCCAGGGGAACCAGTGGTCATCACCGCGGGGCAGCCCCTGCTCGTAGAGCGAATGGCCCCACTCATGGGCCGTGGCCAGGAAAGCGGAGAGCGGCTGCCCCGGCACCACCCGGGTGGTGATGCGGAAGTCTTGCGGACCCACGGTGCACGAAAACGGATGGGCCGAACGGGAACGCTGGCAGCGCTCAGCGTTGTAGCCCCAGCTCGCGAGCAGTTCGGTGCAGAGCTGCTCCTGCAACGCCTCAGACAGGTCCACAGGCGTGTCGCCGCTGGGTTGTGATGCGGCCTGTGCCTGCTGGAGCAACACCGGCAGCTCCGCCTTGAGCGGGCCGAACAGCTGCTCGAGCCGGGCCTTGCTCACATCGGGCTCAAACGGCTGGGCCAAGACCTCCCAGGGGCTGCGGGCCACGGGTTCGGCGGCCGCCAGTTGGCTGGCCTGCTGACGCCGCAGGGCGATGAGCTCCTTGAGCGCCGGCGCAAAGGCTGCAAAGTCGTTGCGGGCGCGGGCGTCCTGCCAGACGGCATTGCCGCGCGACTGGGCCCTGGCCAGGGCGCTCACCAGGGCGGGATCGAGGCAGCGCTGGCGCTCCAGCTCAAGGCGGAGCAGCTGCAGGTTGCGGCGACGCTGGGGCGGGGCGTCGGCTCCGAGCTCGGCTTCGGCCGCCGCCACCAGCTCGGCATAGGCGGCGCTGCTCTGGCGTGCATGCATCTGCGCCGCCAGCAAAGCCAGCTGCTCGCCGCGCCAGGCCGCTCCTGCAGCGGGCATCACCGTGTTCTGGTCGTAGTAGAGCGCACTGCTGATCGAGCCCAGCAGGCGGGTCTCGTGCAGGTGCCCGTGGAGCCGGGTCAGGGCAGATGGGCCTGAAGCCATGGGAGGGGCGTTGGCAATCACGAAATCCTGGCGGCTGCCCCCCGCAACAGTTGGTGCTGGGTGTCGCGATAGACCACTGCAGCCTCCTCGGGCGAACGACCGATGCAGGTCATGCCGAGCTTGCCGTATTCCGAGAGGCATCCCAGCAGGTGAAAGACGCTGCCGCGCAGGCGGGCCGGATCGAAGTGCAGACCGGCCTCGGCGACGATGTCGATCAGATCGATCGGCAGCAGCCCGCGCAGCCCCGGATCAAACAGATTGTCGGTGGCTTCGTAATACAGCGGAACACCCGTGGGTGAGCGATACAGCCCTGAAGCGCGATCGAGCGCCCCCGCCGTGATCGCGCTCAGGGCCAGGTAGGGGTGGGTGGTGCCGCCCTGGCGCAGGTTGACTTCAATCGCCTGAAGATCCCAGCGCTCACCGAAGCGGCGGGCGATGAAATCAACGGCGTAACGCTCAAGAGCACCCTCGGCGGCGAGGGCCTCGCCGATGGCCTGGCCGTGCTGCAGCAGCGCGAGCCGATAGGGCTCATCGCAGGGAAAGCGACAACCCTGGTAGGTCTGGCCGCTGGGCCCGCCCAGCACCTGCTCATGGGTCGAGAGCAGCTCGACCTGGGGGCGGCTGCCCAGGGCCGGCGGATGGATGGTGCCCTGCACGCTGGGGGAACCCATGGCCTCGCCGCCTTCAAGCCACGCCTCGACAAGCGCTCCCTGCTGCGACACCTGGGCCTGCCAGTTGGGGGCGGGCATGGCCAGGCCCTCGAGCGCCTGACGCACCCGGCGGCGACGCTCGCCGCCGCTGAGCCCGGCCAGCTGCAGGGGCTCGAGCGCAAAACGGGCGTTGCCCTCGCCGCTGAACCCCTCATTGAGCTTGACGACACAACGGCGAAGCTCGGGATGCGCTTCCCACAGTTGGGTCGTGACCTCGGCCAGGTCATCGAGGCTGTGGACCAGCGGCGAGCCGGGTGGATGGGGTACCCCGCAACGGGCAAACAACGCCCGACTGCCCGCCTTGCTGCCCCAGTAACCCAACGCGGGATCGGTGCCCAGCAGGGGGATCTGCAGGCGCTCGGAGAGCTGCTTTTCGAGCGCGGTCACCACAAAACAATGGATGAAGCGACGATCCGGACGCAGCTGCTCCGCAATCCGGGCGAGCAGCGCCGGCCGCTCCAGCAACTTGGCGGTGAGCGGACGGTCGGAGGCGTCATCGGTATCAAACAGATGCAGGCGCCGACGCGCATGGGAAGCCGGCACCCCTGGCAGCAGTTCGAGCACCGCGTCGACCACCAGATCGGCCAGGGGCTTGCTGGTCACATAGACCATGCGCACGCCGGGGTCCCGCAGCCGGATCAACGAGAACAGCTGGCGCTCTTCGTAGTGATGGGCTCCCTTGATCTGTGCCATCTGGCCCTGGTCCATCGACAGCGACGGCACCATCAGCACATCGACATCGGGGCCCTGGGCTGCGGTGACCTGGCCCCAGAGGGGTTGCAGATCAGCCTGAAGCTCTCGGAACCCGCGGCGTTCGCCCCGGGGCAGTGGAGAGGGACTCGTCACGGTCGAGATCGGAGCAGATCTTGAAATGATCGGCCGGATGCAGCCGATGGCGCCCGATCCGGTGCAGGTTCGCCAGCAGCAGCAGCACGACGGGCGCTCCTGCCACAACCACGCTTGGGATCAGGACAGTCAACGTTCAGCACCAGGAGGCACGCCATGCGAGACCCGCAGCTGGAGCGCATCAACAACCGCATCGACCATCTGCTTGACGATCTGACCGTGCTCAAGGGCCTGGAGCGCTCGGGGTCCGATGTGAGCGCCTACATCCAGGGGATCGCCCTCGAACTGCAGAGCCTCGAGAACCGCAAACGGGTGCTGCCCAGCAGGAGCGCAGCGGTTCAGAACCCATGAATCAAAGCCAGTGAATCTCCATGGGCACGGCTCCCTCAAGGCTGCGCTTGACCGGACAACCTTCGCCAGACCGTTGCAACAGGCTGCGTTGATCAGCCCCGAGATCGCCAGGCAGGGTCACCCAGACCTCCAGCAAAGCGATCTTGCGCACGCCGCTGGTCGTCATCGTCTTGGCGACCCGGGCCGTGGTGCCATCGATGCGCCAGCCATGGCGATCAGCGGTGATGCCCATGATGGTGAGAATGCAAGTCGCCAGAGCCGTGGCCACCAGATCGGTCGGCGAGAAACGCTCTCCCTGACCCTGGTTGTCGGTAGGGGCGTCGGTCTCGAGGGTTGACTGCGAGGGCCCGTGCACGGCGTGACAGCGCAGGGCTCCGTCGTAACGGCAAGCGATGGTGGTCATGGCGTGTGCACTCCCGGCCGATAGGTTTGCCTTGCCACTCTGAGCCCAGCTGCGGCACCTGCCATGGCGTTGTCGATCGTGCTCCAGCTGGCCCCCGTGGAGGGTCTGGCCAAGGCGATTCAACTGTCGGTGGCCCCGGTGTTTCTGCTGGCGGGCATCAGCGGCCTGCTGGGGGTGCTGAGCAACAGGCTGGCGCGCATCATCGACCGCGGCCGCCAGCTTCAGGTGCAGGCCAACGACCCTTCGGTGGCGGTCAGCCGTGACGCCCGGCGTGAACTGCAGCTCCAGAAACGACGCATGGGGCTCATGCTCAAGGCGATCGAGCTGGCCACGGTGACGATCCTGCTGGTGGCCCTGGTGGTCGCGATCGTGTTTGTGAGCGCGGTGGCCCGCTTGGACCTGGCCCTGCTGGTGGTGCCGCTGTTTGTTCTGGCGATGCTGTCTCTGATGGTGGCGGTGGTGCTGTTCCTGCGCGAGGTCCAGATCGCCACCGGTCAGATCAGGCGCTGGTTCTGAGCCAGCCCCCATCGCCAGCGCTCATTTCTTACGGCAATACCCCCCACCCACATTCATCCACCCCTCCAGGCAGGGCTGGCCGTTGGTGGGCTGCACCGTGTAGCGCATCAGCCCCAGGGTGCTGCAGTTGCCGTTGAGCATGTCGACGTAGCCCATCGGACAGA
>JBBASJ010000057.1:0-12237 GCA_040399325.1 Prochlorococcaceae cyanobacterium | reverse complement strand
CTCCCGCTGACCAGCCTCACGAAAACTTCGTCTTCCCTGAAGAGGTTCTGCCCCGTGGAAACGCCCTTTAATTCCGGTCTGATTGCGGTCGGGGGCAAAGACCTCGACTCCACCGGCTATGCCTGGTGGGCTGGTAACGCTCGTCTGATCAACCTGTCCGGTCGTCTGCTGGGTGCGCACGTCGCCCACGCCGGTCTGATGGTGTTCTGGGCCGGCGCCATGATGCTGTTCGAGGTGAGCCACTTCACCTTTGACAAGCCCATGTACGAGCAGGGGCTGATCTGCATGCCCCACGTGGCCACGCTGGGCTATGGCGTCGGTCCCGGCGGAGAGGTCACCGATCTCTACCCGTTCTTTGTGGTCGGCGTGCTGCACCTGATCAGCTCGGCCGTGCTCGGCCTTGGCGGTCTGTACCACGCCCTGCGCGGCCCCGAGATCCTGGAGAACTACTCCACGTTCTTCTCCCAGGACTGGCGCGACAAGAACCAGATGACCAACATCATTGGTTATCACCTGATTCTTCTGGGTGTGGGCGCCCTGCTGCTGGTCTTCAAGGCCATGTTCTTCGGCGGCGTCTACGACACCTGGGCTCCCGGTGGTGGTGACGTGCGCCTGATCACCAATCCGACCCTGGATCCCGGCGTGATCTTCGGCTATCTGACCCGCGCCCCCTTCGGCGGCGAGGGCTGGATCATCGGGGTGAACTCGATGGAAGACATCATCGGCGGCCACATCTGGGTCGGCCTGATCTGCATCTTCGGTGGCATCTGGCATGCCGTCACCAAGCCCTTCGGCTGGGTGCGTCGCGCCTTCATCTGGAATGGTGAGGCCTACCTGAGCTACAGCCTGGGCGCCCTGAGCCTGATGAGCTTCGTGGCCTCGGCCTACATCTGGTTCAACAACACCGCCTATCCCTCGGAGTTCTACGGCCCCACCAACGCCGAAGCCTCCCAGGCCCAGAGCTTCACCTTCCTGGTGCGCGACCAGCGCCTGGGCGCCAACATCGGTTCGGCCATGGGCCCCACCGGTCTGGGCAAGTACCTGATGCGCTCACCGACCGGCGAAATCATCTTCGGTGGTGAGACCATGCGTTTCTGGGACTTCCGCGGTCCCTGGCTGGAGCCCCTGCGCGGCCCCAATGGCCTGAGCCTCGACAAGCTCCAGAACGACATTCAGCCCTGGCAGGTGCGCCGCGCGGCTGAGTACATGACCCACGCCCCCAACGCTTCACTGAACTCGGTGGGCGGCATCATCACCGAGCCCAACTCGGTGAACTTCGTCAACATCCGCCAGTGGCTGGCTGCGACCCAGTTCGTGCTCGCCTTCTTCTTCCTGGTGGGTCACCTCTGGCATGCCGGCCGCGCCCGCGCTGCCGCTGCCGGTTTCGAGAAGGGCATCGACCGCAAGGCCGAGCCCACCCTGGCGATGCCCGATCTCGACTGATCGTCAGCCCACCACCGGGCTCACCCCGATCAACCCAAGCCCCCTCCTCACGGTGGGGGCTTTTTGCTGGAATGCCGCCAAACCAGCAAGCCCTGCCGCACCCTGCGACTGATCCTCACAACGGCAACGTCATGTGGGCTCGGGTCTTCAAGATGGTGAGCATCAACGCCGACGGATCGGGTCCATGGTTCGCGTCTCACCAGCCGCCTGGGTTGCTGGCATCACCGTTGCGGCACTGGGGGCGACGGCCGCGCAAGCGATCCCCAACCCCTACCCCCAGGCGATGCCAGGGCAGACGCTGTTGTTCCCGTCGGCAGGGGTGATCTGTGACCAACCGGCCCAGCTCTGTTACGACAGCGGCGGTCTGTCGCTGGCGCTGACGGGCCAGTACTTCGGCAGCTTTGCCCAGCAGAACGCCCTGGCGACACTGGGGGGCCGGCGTCCCAGCCCAGCCTTCAACCTGAGCAACGGCAGCCGCTGCAATGTGCGCCAGATGCTGTGCTGGAGCAATGGCTTCGGCCAGCCGGTGGTCAACCAGCAGCTCACCGGCCAGCTGTTTGGCGCTGCGCCGCAACCAAGTCCTTACCCGGGGCCCACGCCAAACCCCGTGAGCTACAGCGGCCGATGCCGGTTGCTGCGGGCGGGCATTCAGGTGTTCAACGGCCCCTGTGCCCTCAACGAGGTGCGGCAGGGGTACCAGCCACGCTTTGAAGTGCTGCTGCAGAACGGGCCGCGCTACGTGTTCGAGCAGAGCCAGGGCGGCTACCAGATCAGCGACGGCATGGGTGGTCGCTGGCCTGTGCAGTTTTCAGACAACGGCCAGAGCGGCCTGTTTCGCTGGGCCGACATGAGCCTCAGTGCGACCCAGACCAACTACCGCCCCGAGAGCGATCCCAATGCGCGCTTCGGTCGGGCCATCGGCAACTTTCTGGTCGACATGTTCAACTGAGTCAAGGCCCCAGGCGCCCGGGCTCGGCCCGGAACCATTTGGTGATCACATATTTGCGGCCGCGATCGACCGGCATCGCTTCATGCAGGGTGGCCTGATTGGGGCTGCCATCGGCATGCAGGTTGTTCCACGCCAACGCCAGGCCCGCTGTCGGGATGAAGCGCCGGCCGATGCGCTCGAACACAGTCGCACCGCCGGCTTCAACGGTGTTGAGGTAGACCATCAGGGTCCAGGTGCGTTGCCCGCCGAGCCGGGTGTGTTCCTCGAATTCGGCCGTGCCGGGTGTGAACCAGTCGGTGTGCGCCTTGAAATATTGACCCGGGTCGTAGCGCTGTCCCTGCAAGGGTTCAGCCAGGGCGGGGTCAACGCCGATCAGGGCCGCAAAACGGGCGTCGAGGGCGCGGGTCAGGGCAGCGTCAGCGCCGGCCAGATGGCAGGTGCGACTGGTGCGGTAATCGCTGGGACCGTGGGTCACGGTCGATGGCACCAGCGCCGCATCGATCGCCGCCATCACGGCAGCGCACTCGTCGGGGCTGAGCAGGTCCGGAATCTCGTAGATCTGGGCCCGATCGGTGTCGAGCCGCCAGGCCCGGGGGCGATGGTCAGGGTTCGTGAGCGGGGCCTGGGCCATGGCCTGCCAGAAGCCCGCATCTGCAGCGGCGACCACCGCACGCGGCAAGAGAGCCAGATCAGGGGTACCCAGTTCCAGGGCAATCGCCATGGGATCAAAGCCTTCGTCGGCTGCACGGCGATAGAGCACGGCACGATCACAGCCCCGATCGCGGTTCTGCCGCAACCAATCGCGCCAGTCGTCGCTCAGCGGCCGTGCCAATGCCAACCCCAGCTGGCCATCAGCTTGGCATCACTCCCCTGGTCATTCCAGGTTTGTGCAACGGCGATTGGGGCCCAGGATCGTTGTGTCGATCGCGAGCTACCGCGACCCCCAGCTGGAAGCGACCCTGCGCGACCTGATCGCCAAGGCGGCCGATCCAAAGCGACTGCACATTGGCGTCTGCCTGCAGCTCGATCCCAGCGATCAGCAGAGCTGCGGTCAACCCTCACTGCCCCAGGGTGAGGCGCCCCAGGGCGCACAGCTCACGCTCGATCCAGTTGCCGCCAGCGCCAGTCAGGGCGTGTGCTGGGCCCGGGCCCGCACCCAGAAGCTGTGGCAGCACGAACCCTTCACCCTGCAGATCGACAGCCACATGCGCTGTATCACAGGGTGGGACGACGCCCTGTTGGCCTGCTGGCAGCGCTGCGGCGATCGGCGGGCCGTGTTGAGCGTCTACCCCAATGCGTTTGAGCTGCCTGATCACGGCGACACCGCCATGCTGCCGCTGATGGTCGCCTTTGTGGCGGCGGGCCTGCTGTTTGGGCCTGGCGAGCTGATCCGGGAGGTGCCCTATGACCCCGAGCTCTATTTCCACGGGGAGGAGATCACCCTGGCCCTCCGGCTCTGGACACGGGGCTTCAACCTTTACGACCCCGATCGGCTGCTGCTCTTTCATCTCTACACAACCAGTGGCAGTGGCAGCCCAACCCACTGGGCAGACCACAGCAGCTGGAACGACCACAATGAGCGCTCACTCGCCAGGGTGAAAGCCCTCACCCATGGACACCACGTGGAAGCACCCTTCGGATTAGGAACGGTGCGCACACTGCAGGAGTGGCAGCAGTGGAGTGGAATCAATCTGCAGGAGCAAACCATCAGCGACGACGCACTGGCGGGGCAATTCGGCCCACCACCACCCAGCCCCGACTGAGCCTCCCCTACGGCTGCCCCAGAAGCACAGGAATCGCCACATCATTGCCGGATGGTGTCGGCACCTTCACAACAACGGGTAGCGGCAGAACACCGGGAGGTGGATCAATCGCCGTGAAGGTTCGCGTCGTGCCGTCGTAGGTCAACCAGGGCGGCAGGATTGAACCGCCACACAATTCAGCTGCTGTGTTGTCAACCGGCTGACGCAAGCAAGCATGAGAGCGCCAGCTCCGCCCAGCTCACTCGGGTTCGCAATCAAAGCCGTTTACAAGGATTCCTGGTATTGTGCGTTTATTGAGAATCCGCGTAGGCCATGGCTGCAGGCGAGCAGGTGATCCGCGCCCCTGCGCAGTTGGGGCTGATGCTTCGTGGTGCACGGCGAGAGCAGGGGTTGAACCAACAGCAGCTGGCCCTCAAGGCCGGTGGCATGAGCCAGGCCCGGCTCTCTCAGCTCGAACTGCAACCGGGTCGTCTCACCGTGGAGCGTCTGCTGCTGCTCCTGGCCGCCCTCAACCTCGAAGTGGTGGTGCGGCCGCGCAAACACACCATCGAACCGGCTGAATGGTGATGGGTAGGCCCTCGAGAGCACGCTCCCTGGCTGTGTGGATGAACGGTGAACGGGTTGGCACCTGGTCGCTGCCGGCTCGCGGGCCTCAGCAATTCACCTACGCCGAGTCCTGGCTGCAGTCGAGTCAATTCCGCCCGTTATCGCTGTCTCTGCCGGCAGGGCTCGGGCGCTCGGCGCTCAGCGGACATGCCGTCGAGAGCTGGTTTGACAATCTCCTTCCCGACAGCGACGCCATTCGCCGTCGGGCCCAGGCTCGGTTTCGGGCAGCCAGCACCAGTGCCTTCGATCTGCTGGCTGCCGTCGGCCGCGACTGTGCCGGAGCCGTGCAGCTGCTTCCGCCAGACGAGGTGCCCAGCGACATCGATCGCATCGAGGCTCGGCCTCTGAGCAACCAGGAAATCGGCCAGCGCCTGCGCGCCGTAACGGCGACGCCGGTTCCAGGATCTCTGGGCCCTGAACCTGATGAGCACCGGCTCTCTGTTGCCGGTGCTCAGGAGAAAACAGCCTTCCTGCTGCACAACAACGAATGGTGTCTGCCGCTGGGGAGCACGCCCACCACCCATCTCTTCAAGCTGCCGATGGGAGTGATCGGTGAGGGACAGATTGATTTCAGCACCTCTGTCGACAATGAGTGGCTCTGCAGCAAGCTGCTCCGCGCCTATGGCCTGCCAGTGACCGCAACAGAGAGGGCCCACTTCGACGGCGAACGCTGCCTGGTTGTACAGCGCTTTGATCGACGATTGCATGCCAGTGGCTCCTATTGGTTGCGCCTACCCACCGAAGATTGTTGCCAGGCCACCGCCACTCCAGCCGCCAACAAATATGAAAACAATGGAGGCCCTGGCATGGCAGCCATTAGCGAGCTGCTGGCTCAATCCTCAGAGCGGAACGACCTTGCCACGTTCTTCAAGGCGCAGGTGTTGTTCTGGATGCTGCGCGCCATTGATGGCCACGCCAAGAATTTCAGTCTTTTCCTGAATCCAGGCGGTCGCTTTCAGCTCACTCCTCTCTACGACGTGCTCTCAGCCTGGCCGGTGATTGGACGAAGAAGCAATCAATGGCCACAGCAAAAGCTCAAGATGGCGATGGCCTGGTTTGGTGGAAAAGGCCGTTATTACAAGCCTCTGGAGATCACAGGCCGTCGCATGCTGCTCACCGCAAAACGGCTTGGACTGGGCGACGCCCAGACCATCCTCAATGAACTGATCGCCAACACTCCCTCAGCGATTGCAGCGGTACAGCCCCAGTTGCCAGCCGACTTTCCACCAGCAGTCTCCGAAGCGGTGTTCACCGGACTGCAAACCTCCGCCGACCAGCTTGAGCGCGAACTGATCTGATGCCTGGGGCTGCCCCCCTGAGAGCCTCGCCAACGCTTTGGCCTAACTGATGCCCCTCGCCAGGAGCCAACGCCGCAGCAGCGGCAGGCTCAGCCCGATCACATTCGAAAAACAGCCCTCGATCCGCTCCACCAGCGCACCACCACGCCCCTCCAAAGCAAAGCCGCCAGCGCATTGCAGCGGTTCGCCGGTGGCCACATAGGCCTCGATCTCGGCATGGCTGAGCGGTGCAAACTGCACCCGTGTGGTGACCGTCTCGAGGCGCTGCGCATCGCCGGCCAACAGACAGTGCCCGGTGTGAAGCTCTCCCCAGGCCCCGGCCATGCGCTGCCAACGGGCAATCGCCTCGGCCGCATCGGCGGGCTTGCCAAACACCTCGCCGGCAAAAGCGAGCACCGAATCGCACCCCAACACGGCGGTGATCGCTCGATCGCCACCAGCGCTCTGGGCCATCTGGTGATGCACGGTCTGCGCCTTGGCACGCGCCAGCAACTGCACCAGCCGGGCCGGCTCAGGATGGGTGATCGCGTCTTCATCGACACCGCTCACCTGCACCCGATGGGCGATCCCCGCCTGCTCCAGCAGGCGGCGACGGGCGGGGGAGGCAGAAGCGAGCAGAAGCATGGTCGTGAATGCAGGGGTGAAGCGCGAAGCCATGACGGGGGATCAGATCAACGGCCATAACCAGAAGTCAACCGGCATGACGTGGGTTGCGTGCAATCAAGGGCAAAACCTGGCAGAACTGCAAAGCCAGTCCCAGGTGTTGACGCACCTAGAACGACCATTAAGATTTTGCGACTAATTCGTCTGAATCCAGTGGCAAGACCGAGTGGCCGGAAGCTGGCACAAACCGGCACGTTCCAGCTCACCGACGCCATGGACACAGCCCGTGCGCTCCATACAGCCACGGCACTGGTCAACGGCAAGGTCCTGATTGCCGGCGGTTATGACCAGACCCTGGCAACCCTGGCCTCAGCCGAGATCTACGACCCCATCATCGGCAGGTTCACCCCAACCGACACCATGGGCTTCGGCAGGGTTGCTGCCGCTGCGACCCTGCTCAAGGACGGACGCGTCCTGATGGTCGGTGGACAGGACGCCAACGGAATCGCGATGGCCTCCGTTGAAATCTATGACCCGATCACGGGCACCTTCACGGACACGGGCTCCATGCTCACGGCACGGCTCAATCCCACGGTGACCCTTCTGAACGATGGCCGTGTGCTTGTTGCCGGGGGCTACGAGGGCACCAGCCATGGCCAACCACTGACCAGTGCTGAGTTGTACCAGCCCGCTACGGGCACCTTCGTGGCGACCGGTTCGATGACCACGGCACGCCGCAATCACATTGGCACCCTGCTCAATGATGGCAACGTCTTAATCGTCGGAGGTTATAACGGTGCTGCCGTCAATGCACCGGAACTCTATAACCCTCGAGAAGGCACATTCAAGCCCGCAGATTCAATGTCGACCCCCAGGCGATACCCCTCGGCGACCCTCATGAAGGACGGCGGGGTGCTGGTGGCCGGGGGGTACGAACGCGCCGACGGCGGTGCACAGGTCTCAACCGAGATCTACCGCCCCCAGGGCCAGGGAAGCAGCGCAACCGGCGGCAGCTTTGTCGCGTCAGGACCGATGCAGGCCGCCCGCGGCCGTCACACAGCGACCGATCTCGGCAACGGCAGGATCCTGATCACCGGGGGATATGACGGCCAGGTGCCGCTCGCGTCGGCCGAGCTCTACGACATCGCCAGGGGCACCACGACCGCGACCCCGTCGATGACGACACCCCGCTGGCGCCACACCGAAACGCTGCTGCCCGACGGCCGTGTGCTGATCGCCGGTGGAGCCGATGCCACCGTGGCCCTGGCCAGTGCCGAACTCTTCACGCCCTACGACCGCACCCCCTTGATCGCGGGTCTTGTCTCGCTGCTGGGTTGAGCCGGTGCGGCCCGGGGCCAGCTGCCACGGCCGCCCGGCAGACTGATCGTCGCGGCTCACCAGCCCCATCACCGCTCTGCCAAACGCCACCACCGATCGGAACGCGCTGCATCGTGCCCGCAGGGCCCTGCGCTGCCTGCCTTTTCGACTGGCGTTTTACCAGGAGCTTGAGCGGGGAGCGCTCAGCAGCCAGCAGCTGAGCGCTCGCACCGATTGGTCCCGCCTGTGCCGCAGGCGCCTGGGGTCCCGCCGCTGCGAAGACCATTTCATCTGGCTGATTCAGCTGGGGGTGCTACGGCGCGAGGTCGACGGCCAGGGCCTCACCGAACGGGTGCGGCTCACCCCCCTGGGCCGCGAGGTGCTGGCGATCTGGCCCCATGACATTCCTGCAGCCAGACCATGGCAGCGCCTGCGCCACTGGCTGGGGCGGCACAGGCCCAGGATCTGAACCCAAGAAGTAGCATTGTTGTGCTACTCGCGAGAACCTCGATGGCCGCAGAAGTCACCCTCAGGCAGTCAGGCGGTTCGGTGAGTGCCACCATCCCCAAAGAACTCGCACGTCGGTTCCATCTGGAAGCCGGTGATCGCATTCAGGCCATCGAAACCGAGGAAGGCATCTTGCTGACCCCGTTTAACCCGACTGTGCAACAAGCTTTGGCCCTGGCCTCTGAAGCGGCCAAACAGTTCCAACCTGCCTTGCGTGAACTGGCCCAGTGACCAGAAGCGATGAACCCTGCTGGGTCCCAGCTGTTGCCGTACGGGCCATTCATCACGAGCAAATTCTCGAGCACGGTGGCTTGCAAGGGATTCGCCATGCAACGGCTCTCGAGGCGGCCTTAGCTCGACCGAGACAACGCTGGAGGTATGGCGAACTGAGCACCATCCCCGAGCTGGCAGCCGCCTATGCCGAAGCCATTCGTGCGCATCCGTTTGCCGATGGCAACAAGCGCAGTGGGTTTCTGGTGGCGGTGGTCTTCTTAGGCCTGAATGCGTTCAGCTTCCATGCGTCGAACGAAAGCGTTGTTGTGATGATTCGGCGGCTCGCGGCAGATGAGCTGCCATGGGGTGAACTTGTCGACTGGTTCACCGCCCAAAGCAGCCCACGCACGTGACCCCACCGCCTCCCACCCCCCTGATGGTGCTGGGCACCAGCAGCGGTGCCGGCAAGTCGTTGATGACGGCCGCCCTGTGCCGGGTGCTGCGGCGGCGCGGCGAAACGCCACTGCCCTTCAAGGGGCAGAACATGAGCAACAACGCCTGGGTGGATCAGGCCGGCGGCGAGATGGCCTATTCCCAGGCGCTGCAGGCCTGGGCCGCAGGGCTCGAGCCCCGCTGCGCCATGAACCCGGTGCTGCTCAAGCCCCAGGGCGACAGCACCAGCGAGGTGATTCACCTGGGCCGTGCGGTGGGCAACGCCCGCGCCGAGCACTACTACCGCGACTGGTTTCGCCCGGGTTGGGCCGCAATCAGGGCCGGCCTGGCCGAACTGCAGGCGGCACATCCAGGCGGACGGCTGGTGCTCGAGGGCGCGGGCAGCCCGGTGGAGGTGAACCTGCAGCCGCGCGATCTCACCAACCTGCGCCTGGCCCAGTACCTGCGGGCCCGCTGCATTCTGGTGGCCGACATCGAACGGGGCGGCGTGTTTGCCCAGCTGGTGGGCACCCTGGCCCTGCTGCGGCCGGTGGAGCGCCCCTTGATCGCCGGCCTGCTGATCAACCGCTTTCGCGGCCGGCGCGAGCTGTTCGACGAGGGACGCCGCTGGCTCGAGCGCCACACCGGGGTGCCGGTGCTGGGGGTGATGCCCTGGCTCGATGAGCTCTTCCCGCCGGAAGACTCGCTCGATCTGCTCGAGCGCCGCGGCCGCAAGCGCGGTGCCGAGCTCACCATCGCCGTGCTCAGGCTGCCCTCGCTGAGCAACTTTTCGGATCTCGACCCGCTCGAAGCCGAGCCCAGCGTGCAACTGCGCTGGGTGGCACCGGGCGAGCAGCTGGGTGCGCCCGATGCGGTCGTGGTGCCGGGCAGCAAACAGACCCTGCGGGATCTGGAGGCCCTGCAGCGCTGTGGCCTGGGGGCCCAGCTGCAGGTCTTTGCCGCAGGGGGCGGCCACGTGTTTGGCCTCTGTGGCGGCCTGCAGTTGCTGGGGCGCGAGCTCCTGGACCCCGAGGGTCGCGAAGGCGCACCCGATGGCCATATCGGCCAATCGACAGACACCTCAGCCGGGCTCAATCTGCTGCCCCTGCGCACCGTGTTTGGCGAGGTCAAGGCGTTGCGCCAACGCCACAGCCAGGCGCTGTGGCCCGCTCCCGGGTTGCTGCTTGAGGGCTTTGAACTGCACCGCGGCCACAGCAGCGTGCTGGAACCCTGCCAACCGCTCTGCGCCGATGCCGAGCTGGGCTGGGTGTCAGGACCTGTGGCCGGCACCTACCTGCATGGCGTGTTCGAGAGCGGCCCGTGGCGGCGGCGCTGGCTCAATGGTCTGCGGGCGCGCAAAGGGTTGCCGTTGCTGAGCGAACACCAACCCCATCACAGCCGTCAGCGGGAGGCACTGCTCGATCGGCTCGCCGATGCCTTTGAGCAGCACGTCAATCTGGAGCCGTTGCTGCGCGCGCCATGAAGCAGGTGCAGGTCCACTGGCCCCATGGCATCACCACACAGGTCACCTGCGGCAGCGATTGGCTGTCGGCTGCCAAGGCGGCCGGCTTCGCCATCCCCACAGGCTGCCTGGGGGGCAGCTGCGGCGCCTGTGAGATCGACGTCAACGGCACCACGGTGCGCGCCTGCATCGCCACGGTGCCCGGCAGCCGCAGCGGCGAGCTCAGCGTTGAACTGGCCAGCGACCCCTACTGGTGATCCCGCTGAATCAGCCCACCACCCAGCACCAGCTCACCGTCGTAAAAGACCGCTGCCTGACCCGGCGTGATCGAAAACTGCTCCTCGGCAAACTGCAGCCGGCAGCGGTGGGGCCGACCGGCTGCGGCATCGGCAGCGGTGGCCGGCATTGGCGTGAGCAGAGCCTTCTCAGGACCACTGCGGTAGCGCACCTGCACCGCCACCTCGAGAGGTTCCTGAGGCGGCGCCATCGATACCCAGTTGACCGCACCCACCACAGCTTCGCTGCAGGCCGCCTCACTGCGCGGAGCCACCACAACCCGGTTCATGGCGCCATCAAGGCGCACCACATGCAGGGGCTCGCGCCAGGCGACCCCCAAGCCCTTGCGCTGGCCGATGGTGAAGTGCTCGATGCCGTCGTGGCTGCCCACCACGGTGCCGTCGCTGAGCACGATCTCACCGGCACGGGGCGGCAGGTAGGCGTCAAGGAAGGCCTTCATCGAGCCGTGATGATCGGCCAGGCAGAGGTCCTGGCTCTCGGGTTTCTGGGCCGTGCGCAAACCGTGGCGCCCCGCCTCGGCGCGGGTGTCGGGCTTGGTGAGTTCACCCAGGGGAAACACCAACCGCCCCAGCACCTCCTGGGGCAGGTCGTAGAGGAAGTAACTCTGGTCTTTGCGGGTGTCGAGGCCGCGCAGCAGCTGATGGCGGCCGTTGCTGCTGTGCTCGCCGTGGCGCACCCGGGCGTAATGGCCGGTGGCGATGCGGGCGATGCCGCGCTCCTGCTGGGCCCACTGGAGCATCGGAGCAAACTTGACCTCGCGGTTGCAGCGCGAACAGGGCAGCGGCGTGGTGCCCGCTGCATAACCCTGCACCAGAAAGTCGACGATCTGCGCCTTGAAGTGCTCGCGAAAGTCGACGACGTGGTGCGGCACGCCGAGCTGCTCGCAGATGCCGGCCGCATCGACCAGACCCTCGGCGCAGCAGGCCCCCTTACCGCTCATCAGCCAGAGGGTGAGGCCTTCGACCTGCCAGCCCGCCTCGACCAGCAACGCCGCGGTGAGCGAGCTGTCGACCCCACCCGAGAGACCCACCGCGACCCGGTGCTCACCGGGCCAGCTGCGCAGCTGCTCGAGCACGTGGGTACCGGCCTGGGTGGCAGCGGCCTGGGTGGCAGCGGCATCAACAGGGGCAGCAGACGGCAAGGCCAAGGCAACAGGGGCGGCGCAACAGGGCCGTTGCTTCCATCATGAAACCGAGCGAGCGCCCCTGCCTTGGAAACACCCAGCTGGCCCGAGCGCGACAGCGACCATCTGCTGGTCACGGGCACGCAGATGGCGGCGCTGGAACAGCAGCTGTTTGCCAGCGGCCTGCCGGTGGAGGCGCTCATGGAGAAGGCCGCCCTGGCTGT
>JBBASJ010000056.1:0-13299 GCA_040399325.1 Prochlorococcaceae cyanobacterium | reverse complement strand
GCCGATTGCCGCATCTATGCCAATGAGGGCATCTGCCAGTTGCTGTTCTTCGAAGGCGATCCCTGCGAGACCACCTACCGCGACCGCGCCGGCAAGTACCAGCACCAGCCTGAGCGGGTCACCCTGGCCAGGGTCTGAACCGCCGCCCAGAGCGGCTCCCTGGCCCTCAGACTGAGCAGGGGGAGAGCGTTTGATGACGCGGTGTGCGACGCCTCACGGTGCTCGACATCCCACCAGCTGTTGCGGCAGCTGGCCATGGGCGATGCCGCAGACCCTTCAAAAAACCGGCGGGATTTCTGGCGTGTTTTTTGAGGGGCTCACCCAGGGCTTGCCCCGGCATCTGAGGCGAGTTGCGATGCATCCCAGGTTGCGGCCAGGACGTTGCGGCGTTGCGGCCAGAAGCCTCGCACTGGGGCGTACATCAAGGGGCGAGCCTGGCTTTGTGCAGCCGGCTTTTCTCGTACCAGGCGGCGAACTCGGGTGCCCAGTTGACCATGTGGGGCCACATCAGATCGCACAGGGCGCGGATCTCTTCCTGGGCGTCGAGCTTGGCGCGCAGGTCCATGAAATGCAGAAACGCCCGCAGCGAGAAGCTCACCACAAAATGCTGGCGGTAGTCGAACGGCAGGATCCCGCGGGCATGTTCCTCGGCATAGCCGATTGCCAGCAGATCCCGGTAGCGCTCGGCTGCGGCGCGGCAGAGGTCGAGATCCTTGCTGCGTTGCGTGGCGTCGTAGTGGTACTTCTTGCCCTGGCGGTCGCTGTAGTCGCCGACAGGCCGCAGGTAGAAGACCTCCTCGAGGTCAATCGCGCCGTTGGCGGCCCGGCAGATGCGCTCGCCCGTGTAGCGCATCGACTGCACATCGAAGCTGACACCCACGCGATGGGTGCGGGCCTGCTGCATCACCGAATGGGGAAACCAGCCCACGTTGAGCACGATCTGGGCGTGCTCGAGCGGTCCGTAGTGGCCGCGCTCGCCGGCCAGCAGCCGTTTGACACAGATCTCGCCGGCGCGGGTTTCATCGGGCCATTCCTGGCGGGCTGCGGCGACGAAGCCTTCGCTGTAGTCCTGGTGCATGCCCGCATACACGCACTGCTGGGGATTGGGGGTGGCAGCGATCAGCTCCACCCTGAAGCGCGGATCCATCAGCCGTGGGCGCGTGGCGTCGCCATGGTGGCAGGGTTGGCGCCGCTGCGCAGGCTGGTCTGTCCTACCCCCGGCAGCTGGGGCAGCGGCTGCTCGGCCACCAGGGCCGCCCCGATCGCCGTCAGCTGTGCGGCGCTGCGCGCTCCGATCGAGCGCCCGACCGGTTGGCCGTCACCGTTGAAGAGTTCGAGCTGGGGAATGCCGTTGACGTCGTAGCGATCGATCTCGGGTTGCCAGCGGGGGTTGTCGACATTCAGCAACACCACGTCGAGCCGTCCTTTCTGTTGCTGTTCGAGCTCGGCCATCGCCGGGGCCATGGCCTTGCAGGCTTCGCACCAGTCGGCATAGAACTCGACGATGGTCGGCCGGCCATCGGCCAGGGCGACCGGCAGTTCGAGAGACTGGCGGGCCAGCTGTTCCAGGGGGGCTGTGCTGTGCAGGCCGCCGCGCAACCAGATCATGGCCACCAGCAGTGCCGCGGCGATGGCTCCCAGCAGCGCTCTTTCGCGTCGCCCAAGGGTGTCGTTCATCGTGGCGATGCCCGCATGCTGTGGCTGTGCGGCACTCTGGCAGGTGGTGGCATCTTGCCGACGAGCCTGCTGACATGAAGCGCCGCCTCACGCTGCATGTGCCTCGGGAAGCGGTGCACCAGCCGCTCACCTATCGCCTGGCCGTCGACTTTGATGTGGCGGCCAAGATTCTGCGTGCCCAGGTGGCGCCCAATCAGAGCGGCACCATGGTGGTGGAGCTGTCGGGTGACATCGATGAGCTCGATGCCGCCGAGGCCTGGCTCGAGCGCCAGGGCCTGCGACTGGATCGGGCCCCTGGTCAGATCCGGGTCGATCCAGACCGCTGCGTCGACTGCGGCATCTGCACCAGCCTGTGCCCCAGCGGTGCCCTCAGCTGTGCGGCGCCCACTTGGCAGCTGCGCTTTGACGCGCAACGCTGTCTGGTGTGCGAGCAATGCATCCCCAGTTGTCCGTTCGAGGCGATTTCCCTCGGTCTGGACCAACCCGTTGACGGGTCCGACCCGCACCCAGCTGCCGATCAGCCATGAGCAGGCCTTCGCTGAACACTGCCACCCGTCAGATCCTTGGGCTGCTGCTGTTGCCCTTCAGGGCGCCCCTGTTGCTGCTGTTGTTCGGGATCGCGATCTATCTCGGGATGCACTGGCGGCTGACCGAGGGCCATGTCACCGTCGCCGAAGGGGCCCTGCTGGAGCTCTTCTGGACGGTCGATTGTTTGCATGCGGTGCTGGTGGTCTTCATCTGCACCATGCCTGAGGGCTTCCTGCAACGGGTGTCCTCGCTCATGGCCGCCTCGCGGGTGGTGAGCCTGGTGGTGACGCTCCTGATCGTCACCGTGGGCGGTCTGTATCTTCTGCACCTCAACGTGCTCACCAATGTGCTGATCCTGGCGTCGGCGGTGCTGTTGGCCCGTCTCGACCTGCTGCGGCTCAAACTGATGCCGCCGCCGCTTGTGCTGGCGATCGTCCTCAGTGTCGTGGTGTTGCTGGGGTCGGCAGTCGGTCGCCATCTGGCCCACGGCACGCTCGCCTGAAGGCCCCAGCGAGGCTGGTTTGGTGGAACTCCGTCAGCGAAACTCCGTCAGCGGCACTGCGACAGGCGCGGTGCGCCGTGGCTCCAGCTGTTGCCAAGGACCGCTTTGACGTAGTGGCGGGTCTCCGGATACGGAATCGCCTCAACCCAGACTTCGGGCTCGCGCTGCGGTTGGGGCGTGGTCCAGCGGGCCACGGCGTTCGGACCGGCGTTGTAGCTGGCCACTGCGCGCAGTGGGTCGCCTCCCCAGCGCTCCAGCAGTTGCCTCAGGTAACGGGCACCCAGCAGGGCATTGCGCCTGGGGTCGTGGAGCGCGTCGGTGCTGAGCGGCGCGCCGGCCAGTTCGGCAGCGGTCTCCGGCATCAGCTGCAGCAGCCCTTCGGCGCCGGCGACCGAGCGCACCCCAGGCTGAAACCTCGATTCCTGCTGGGCCACGCCCAGCAGCAGCTGCAGGGGCACGGCTTCGGCCCGGGCTGCAGCTCCCAGAGCCGCCTGTTGTCGGGGTTGGTGCAGGCTCCGCTCGATCAGGTGCTGCAGCCTGCAATCGCCCGGCTTGAGCCGCAGCGACGCCAGCTCCTGCTGGCCCAGTCCGGTCCAACCGTCGCCGATGGCTTCGCGCAGGCGTCCTTCGGCCAGCAGGGCCCGGCTGCCCCTGGGCGGCTGGCCGCCCCGCAGGGTGCGCCAGGCTTCCCAGGCCTCGAGCGTCTGGCCGACGCGCCACAGTTCATCGACCGCAGCTGCGCCGCTGTGCAGGGGCTGCCAGCCGGTGCGCTGGAGCGGCCGGTTGACCACCGGGCTGGTGGCAGCCCGGCCGAGCCGCAACGCCGCGCGCCAGCCGTAATACCCCCCGGGCCGCTCAGCCAGCAGGCGTTGCCACTGGCTCCGGGCTGCGCCAGCGTCGCCCAGCTGCCACTGGCTCAGCCCCAGCCAGAAGCGGCGCCGCGCCTGCAGGGCCAGCGGCATGCTCGCCTCCAGCCTGGAGCCACCGGCCTGCAGCATCCGGCGGGCGTCCCGCCAGCGTCCCGCGAGGGCGGCCCGCCGGGCCTGTTGCCATTGCAGCTCCCAGCTGGCGGGGTCGTCGGGCCAGCGCTGCACCACCGCCAGGCTGGCCGTGATGCCGCTCTCGCGGCTGGCCAGGCCGGCCTGTGCCGCTGCAGACCTGCGCAGCGCCGCTGGCAGTTGCCCCAGCGCCGCATGGGCCGCTGTGCCCGGGTCTGCGGCCAACAGGCGCACGGCCTGCGCGGCTGCCGCTGCGGTTGGGTCCTGCTGAATCAGCCCGAGCAGCTCCTGCACCGCCCGTGTGTGATCACGGCCCTCAGCCAGCAGGTCGGTTTCGGCCAGCCGCAGCAGGGTCGATGCCAGCGGGGGTGTGCCCGCCAGGCAGCGCCGCGCCGCGTCGCCTTCGCCCAGCTGGGCCAGGCCCTCGGCCAGCTGCTGCCGCTGGCCCGGTGTTGCGGCAGTTCCTTGGCAGGCCGCCTGCAGGCGCCGTTGGGCCCCCGGCCAGCGGGCGCCCCAGCGGGCCAGATGCAGGGCGCCTCCCCGATCGGTCCGTTCGCTGGCCGCGGCCAGGGCGGCCGGATGGGCGGGCCAGCGCTGCAGCAGCCGTTGCCGCAGATCAGGTTCTTTCCTGCCCAGGGCGTAGAGCGCGTCGGCGCTGGCGGCGTGCCCGGCCAGCTGCGTGACCCCCAGCAGGCGCCGCCACAGCCGCTCGGCCACCTCGGCGTTGCCCAGGGCCGCGGCATCGAGGGCCTGCTGCTTGAGGACCACGGCTGCCAGGGCATCGCTGCCCCAGCCCTGGCCCTGCAGCAGCCGTTGGCGTCGCTGTGGATCATGGCCACTGCCACTGGCGCGCAACAGGGCGGCTTCGCGGCGGTGCCGGGGATCAGGAGCCAGGTGCTGCTGCAGGGCCAGCACCACCCTGCTGTGCCGCGGCGAGGGGCCCGGCAGCTGCCGCAACAGCCCGCCGGCTGCCACCAGGGTGGCAAACACGCCGAGGCTCGAGGCCGTGAGCAGGGCGGGAAACCGCAAGGGCGCGTGAACAACGGAAGCGTGCAGGCATTCTGGGAACCGCACCGCTGCCAGCGTCGATGCCGTTGTTGCGCCGGATCCTTGCGCGGCTGCCCCGCCCTGTGCTGCCGGCGGCCCTGACCACCCTGCCCGGTGCCGCGCAGCGGCTGCGCCTGCTGCGCCTCTGGGCTGCGGCCGCAGTGCTGCTGCTGCTGCGCTCCCTGTGGCCCCTGCGGCTGCTGCCGGGCTGGGTGGTGGGTCTGCTGCTGGTCTGGGCCCTGCTGGAAACCCTGCGCTGGCTGTGGTGGCCGCGGCGTTGGCGCTGAGAGCCCGGGCTTAGCCTGCGGCGGCCTTCATCCACTGCCCATGGCCGTTGGGGCACCCCATCCGATCGGAACGCCACTGGGCGAAGCCTTTGCTGGTTTCGGCACCGACGGGGTCAGGGGCCTGGTGGGGGAGCAGGTGACACCTGCCCTGGCCCTGCAACTGGGGTACTGGTGCGGTCAGGTGCTGCGCAGCGATGGCCCGGTGGTGATCGGCATGGATTCGCGCAGCAGCGGTCCGATGCTGACCGCCGCGCTGACCGCAGGGCTCACCGCTGCAGGGCGTCAGGTCTGGAACCTGGGCCTGTGCCCCACCCCGGCGGTGCCGCTGTCGATCCGTCGCACTGCGGCGGCCGGTGGCCTGATGGTCTCAGCCAGTCACAACCCACCGGGTGACAACGGCATCAAGGTGTTCGGCGCCTCTGGAGCCAAGCTGCCCAAAGACCAGCAGCTGGCGATCGAAGCCGGCCTGCGGGGCCAGCCCAGTGCCGACGATCGGGGTCTGTCAGCGATCGGCACCGTGCATGAGCGGCCCGGGTTGCTGCTCGACTACCAGAACCACCTCTGGCAGAGCGTGGCCGGGCGGCGGCTCGAAGGCTGCCGCGTGGTCCTCGATCTTTGCTGGGGTTCGGCCACGGCCTGCGGTGAGGCTGTGTTCCGCGAGCTGGGGGCCGAGGTGCAGGTGCTGCACGGCACGCCCGACGGCAGCCGCATCAACGTGGGCTGCGGCAGCACCCACCTCGAGCCCCTGCGGCAGGCGGTGGTGGCCGGCGGCGCCTGCATGGGATTCGGCTTCGATGGCGACGCCGATCGCATGCTGGCCGTCGACGCCAGGGGCCGCGTCTTCGATGGTGACCAGATCCTCTACCTGTGGGGTTCGGCCCTGCTTGAGGCCGGCGAGCTGCCCGACAACCGGCTGGTGGCCACGGTCATGAGCAACCTCGGCTTCGAGCGGGCCTGGCAGGCCAGGGGCGGTGTGCTGGAACGCACGGCCGTCGGTGATCAGTACGTCCACCAGGTGATGGAGCAGCTCGGCGCCGGCCTGGGTGGTGAGCAGTCGGGCCACATTCTCTCGGCTCGCCACGGCATGAGCGGCGATGGTCTGCTCACGGCCCTGCAGGTGGCCACCCTGATCCACGGGCGCGGCGGCAGCCTGGCCGACTGGCGCGACAGCAGTTTTGAGCCTTACCCCCAGCTGCTGGTCAACGTGACCGTGCCCGATCGTCAGCGCCGCACCCTGTGGCAGCAGTGCGAGCCGTTGCGGCTGGCGGTCGAACAGGCCGAGGCGGCGATGGCGGGCCAGGGACGGGTGCTGGTGCGGGCCAGTGGCACCGAACCCCTGCTGCGGGTCATGGTCGAGGCGGCCAGCCAGGAGGCTGTTGAGCACTGGGCTCACACGCTCGCCGCCGTCGCCGACACCCAGCTCAACGCGGCCTGAGCCCCGCGCCGGCCAGTTCTGCAGCCAGCTGCAGGGCTCCGTCGCAGCCGTCGCCGGCTGCAGGGGCCAGGTGGGCGCCGGGCTGGCAGGCCGCCAGGGCTGTGGCCAGGCCCTCACGCAGCAACGGCAGGTGCTCAAGGGCGCCCCCGCCGGGCCACACCGGTGGTGCCTCGAGCTGCAGCTGCCGGGCGATCGCTGCGGCCATCGAGGCCAGCGCTGTGGCGGAGGCCTGCACGATCGCCAGGGCATCGGCATCGCCGCTGACGGCGTGCTGATGCACCAGCGGCGCCAGCCGCGCAAAGCCAGCGGCACCAAAGCCCGGTTGCACCACCAGGGCCTTGATCGCCTGGGGAGCGGCCGGATCGTCGATCGCCAGCTCCAGGGCCTGCCAGAGGGTCTGGCGCAGGGGGGTGGCCTGGCGGCGGCCATCGGCCATCTGCAGACTCAGGGCCAGGCCGTCACGGCCGATGTCGGTGGCCGACCCGGCCCCGTCGAGCAACCAGCCCCAGCCGCCGCAGCGGTGTTGCTGACCGCTGGCGTTGCGACCCAGGGCGATGCAGCCGGTGCCGCTGATCACAAGGATTCCGGCCTCGGCCCCGCCCCGGGCGCCTTCGAGGGCGGTGCGTTCATCACCGGTCACCAGCACCTGCTGGGGCGGCAGCCCCAGCACCGCAGCGGCCAGGCGTTGGCCGCGTGGCTGCACGCTGCTGCCGGCCTCGATGCCGCTGGCGCCGATCGCGGCGGCGGTCAGGGCCAGGTCGTCGCCGGCGTCAGCGTGCGGCTGCAGCGCGTTTCGGGCAGCCGCCAGGCTCTCAACCAGGGCCTGGCTGAAGCGCAGTTCGCCATCGACGGCATCGAGGTGGCTCACGCCGGGGCCTTCGGCCTCGGCCAACACCTGCAGCGCTCCGTTGGCCGCGAGCCGGGCCAGGCGGCAACGGGTGTGGGTCTGGCCGGCGTCGAAGCCGGCGATCAGGGGGGTGTTGCCCATCAGGGGCTGGAGCGCTGCGCGTCTCCGACCGCCAGCACCGCCACGGCAAACCAGCCGATCAGCTGCACCTCGGGCCTGAAGAAGATCGTGTCGGTGAGCCCCTGCACCCCAAGACCGGCCACGATCGCCACCGAAGCCAGGGCCGGCAGGGCCAGGGGGCCATCGCTGCGGCCCAGCCGCAGACCCGTGCGCAGCGCCGTGATCACGAGGCCCAGCATCGCCAGCAGTCCCGGGATACCCGCTTCGACCGTCACCTCCAGAGGGATCGAGTACGCGCTCAGGGCGTTGAACTTGGGCTGCTGGAACAGCGGATAGATCAGGTTGAAGGCGGTGTTGCCGGGGCCGATGCCCAGCCATGGCCGCTCCTGGATCATGCGCAGGGCCGCCATCCACACATTGATCCTGAAGTTGTTGGAGCTGTCGTCGCGGCCGGCCACCAGGCTCATCACCCGCACCCGCAGGGGCTCCACCTGGCTGACCAGCAGCACCAGCGCCACGCTGCCGCCCAGCAGCAGCAGCAGCGGCAACAGCCGCCGCCACAGGGGCGGCCAGTTGCGGGTCTGGCGCAGCGCCAGCAGCAGCACCAGCACACCGAGCGAGGCCACCATGCCCATCCAGGCACCGCGGCTGTAGCTCAGCACCAGGGTCACCACACCCAGGGCCAGGGCCGCGGCGGCAACCAGACGCCGTAGCGGCGACTGCCAGCGCAGCAGGGCCACCGCTGCCAGCGGCAGGATCGGCAGCAGAAACCCCGCAAACAGGTTGGGGTTGTCGAGCGTTCCATACAGGCGGATCGTGCCGTCGGCGACCGAGTTGGGGTCGGCCCAGCGGGCAAGCTCCTCGGTGTTGCCGTACAGCTGGCGGATGCCCACCACCCCCGTCAGCAGCTCCCCGGCCAGCAGGGCCGCCACGATGCGGTCCCACCACACGGGGCTGTGGGCCAGCAGCTGGCGCAGCAGGGCATAGACGCCCAGGTAGCTGACCAGCTTGGCCAGGCCCTTGGCGGCGGCCACCGGCACCGGCGAGAAGCCTGTCGCCAACAGGGCGACGGCCAGAATCGCCAGGATCCAGAGGTTGATCGCCCCCAGTCGGCCGGGGGGCGTGCGCAGGGCCCAGAGAATCCATAACAGCCCGCAGGCTGTGATCAGCAACCCCACGCCGCCCCGGCTGAGCACGGGCAGGCCCGCCATCAGCGCGCAGACGACGCTGCCGGAGATCGTGCTCAGGTGGGCGCCCAGTGGACCGCTGGGACCGTTGGCCAGCCATCCCTGCCAGCGCAGCAGCCAGGGGGCGGGGGTCGGGGGTGAAACGCTCAGGGGGGCGCCGGATCGCTGGCTGGATTATCCGCGGCTTCGGGGCTTTGCTCCAGGGTTGTGGCCAGGTGTTGTTGCAGCTGGCGCAGGGGTGGGGTTGGCTGGCCGTTGCGGTGGTACAGCACCCGATACACCGGCAGCCCCTGGGCGAGCACATGCCGCTCGCGTTCGGTCGGAACGGCCAGAGGATTGCTGTCGCGCCAGGGTCGCGCATCACCGGTGGGGCGCTCAAAGCAGCCGCTGGCCTCGATCACCGCCACCATCGGCTCGATCACGGCCAGCACATCGCTCTGCACCAACAGCGCGGCGTCCTGGGCCAGGGCATCGGCCAGCGCCAGCACCAGCTCGGGTTGCAGCACCCGGCGCTTGTGATGCTTCTTCTTGAACCAGGGGTCGGGGAACTGGATCGTGACCCGCTGCAGCAGCCCGGCAGGCAGCGCCCTGAGCCAGGTCTCCAGGCTCACGTTGGCGTTGCCGAAGAGATAGCGCAGATTGCCGAGCTCCAGCGCCTGCCGGTCGGCTTCAGCCGCCTCGACCAGGGGTCTGCGGATCTCCAGGCCCAGGTGATTCCAGAGCGGCTCGCGCTGGGCCATGGCCAGCAGAAAGCGTCCGCGTGCGGCGCCGATGTCGAGATGCAGGGGCAGGGCCGGTTGCGCAAACAGCTCGGCCGGCGGCGGCAGCGGCCGTGGCAGCTGGTAGAACCGGCTCAGCGGGTTGACGTGCTGGCGCACCATCAGCCCCTGGGCACCACGAATCCCCAGCTGGCCGTGTAGCCGTGCAGATGGGTGCTGCCGGCCACCGGTCCGATCTCGCCCTGGCAGAAGGCGCCGGCGATCGGCAGCTGGGCAAAGCGCTCACGGCACGGACCCACGTCGCCGTCGGCCCGACCGTGCAGCCCCTGGCCGCGGCCCAGGCAGGCAAACAACAGGGCCGCCAGGGGCGCGTCGTGGCGCTGGGCCTGGGCATCGAGCAGCTGGCACAGCTCGCTGTGGCTGGCCTCGCCGTCGCGCAGCTGAAACTGCACCTGCTGCCCCACCCGCATGCGCTCACCCACGGCCACAGCGCCATTGCGCGGGTCGACGCCGATCAGGTTGCGCACCAGAAAGGCCGGGTCGCCCGGGTGGTCGAGGCTGAAGCTGCTCTGGCCCACGCCCAGAAACAGCGAATGGCGTACCTGTTCGCGCTCCTCGGGGCTGAGGCCGCTGAGGATCGCCTGCAGCGCCGCCACCGGTGAACTGCGGCGCTGGCCCTCGCTCACCTGCAACACCACATTGCGCTGGGCCTGCTCGACCGCAAGGACCGGGCCGATCGGTTTGCAGCCCTGGGCCACCACCGCATCGAGGCCCCAGCTGCCGCTCAGCAGGCAGCCCACGGCACCCTGGCGCACCTCGCCATCGAGGAGAACCGAGCCGTGGGGGGCGCTGTGGGCGGCGGCCAGGCCACCCACCTTGACCGCTTCGGGATAGGCGTAGTCGAGGCCACTGATCAGGTCGTTGATGGCGGGGCAGGTGGGATCCACCAGCAGCAGCATCGAATGCACGCCGGTGCTGGCGCTGCCCACCCGCTCCAGCCAGGGTTCGGCCGGGCCGTCAAGATCCGGCAGGGCCTCGGCTTCGCTGCCCAGGGCAAAGGGGTGCAGGGTGGTGCCCGGCAGATGCAGCAGGGTGACGCTCAGAGCGCTGTCCTGTTCGATCTCGTGCGGCACCCCATCGGCTGCGGTGCCGACCACTCCACCGCCCAGGCAGCCCAGCCAGTGGTTGGCCCTGAGCCGTTGTTGCAGCAGGGGCAGCAGGCGGGGCAGGTCGCTGGCAAAACGCGATGAGGCGAACACCAGGGCCAGATCGGCCGGGCCGCAGCGGCCCAGCTCGCGCACAACGCCGTCGACCACCTCCTGCAGTCCGGTGCCCTGCACCAGGGCGGTGCGACACCAGGCCTCGTCATGGCGGCGTGTCAGCCGCTCCAGCAGGGAAAGGGCAGCCATGGCCGGACCCTAACGCCGGCACCGCCCCCGAGACAGCCACAGATAATGGCGACTTCCCGTACCGCCGTTTCGGCGTCTGCCGTGACCGACACCCTTCATCGCACGCTGGTCTGGCTCGATGTGCGGCTCGGATTGCTGTTTGCCGTCGGCGTGCCGCTGGTGCTGCTGGTCTGGGCGATGCTGCGCCGGCAACAGGCGATCACCCGTCTGCTGGGCCTCTACTGGACGGTCGCCAGCCTGCAGTTGATCGCCCTGCTGCTGCTGGTGGGTCGTCAGGCCGTGGGCTATCTCCTGGTGTTTGTGGCCCAGCTGCTGATCGCTGCCGTGCTGTGGTTCTGGGTGGATCTCAACGAGGAGCTTCAGGACCTGCCCCCCTGGCGCGCCCTGCCGTTCACGGTGCGCGTCTGGCGCTGGTGTCTCACGATTCAGTCGCTGGCCGGTGCGGCCCTGGCCAGCACAGCCCTGGGATGCATGGGCGGCAAGGCCGCGCTCAGCTCGACCCGTTGCCTGGTCTGGCAACAACCCCCCCAGCAGTTCAACGCCTGGATCGACCGCGGCCTTGACTTCGTGATCGGCGGCGACTGGAATCCCACCATGGCGGCCGTCGGCGGTTACCTGGCGCTGCTGGGCTATGCGGTCGGGCTGCTGCAGTGGCTGTTGGTGCGGCTGCCCAAGCAGGGTCGCCTGGCCGGCGAATTCTGAGCCTGAGCGATGACGCTGGTCGATCTGCTGCTGGCCCTGGAGACGATCAGTCGCGGCCACCCCAATCGTGTGTTGCAGCTGCTGGGGACGGTGCCATCGCTCGAGGATCCAGCCCAGCTGGACCCCTTCGAGCTGGTCATCTACCGCGGCTTTTCGAGCAGCACGACCCATCCCACGGCGTTTGACCCCGACGAGGTTGTGCTGCCGCAGGGGGTTGTGCTCACAGCCGCGCAGTTGCTGCAAGGGCCGCTCAATCCAGCCCACGCCATTGTTCTGCTGGGACCGGAGCCGGTCGCGACCTTTCTGTCGCCCGAGCGCTGGGACGTCTGAACTCAGCCCGCCAGAACAGACACGCAGCGGCCGCACAGGGTGGGGTGGGCGCTGGACTGGCCGATGTCACTTTCGTAGTGCCAGCAGCGCTCGCATTTCTCGCCAGCGGCCCTGGCCACCCGAGCCGTGATGCCCCCCTCGCTGGCTTCGCTGAGCACGGCGTCCGCAGGGCTGCCGCCGATCTGGAGGCTTGAGACCAGCAGCCAGTCAGCCAGGTTGTCGACCTCTGGGCGCGCTGAGGTCTGCAGCCACGCGATTGCGTTGGTCAGGGCGCTTGCTGCGCTGCCGGTGCCATCGAGTTCGAGCTGCACCTGGGCTTCGAGCGAGGCTCCCAGGCTGCCGCCGCTGCGGCAGGCCTCGAGCTGGCGGTTGACGAGGGCCCGCAGCTCCAGAATCGCGCCCATCGGGGTCTCGAGCGCGGGGTTCTGCCAGGCCGCGGGGGCGGTGGGCCAGCCCCGCTCGAACACCGAGCGTTCGGCCACCGGGTAGGGCAGGTTCTGCCAGATGTCTTCGGCCATGTGGCAGAGCACCGGGGCGATCAGGCCGGCCAGGCGCTCGACCACCAGGTGCAGCACCGTCTGGCAGCTGCGCCGCCTGAACGCATCGGGCCCGCTCACGTAGAGACGGTCCTTGGCGATGTCGAGGTAGACGTTGGAGAGGTCGACGACGCAGAAGTTCTGCAGCGCCTGGAAGAAGCGGTAGAACTCGTAGCGCTCAAAGTCGCCTGTGACGTTGTCGATCAGGGCGGCGGTGCGCTGCAGCATCCATTGATCGAGAAGCGGCAGCTGCCCATAGGGCACGGCATCGCGCTCGGGCACGAAGTCATGCAGGTTGCCGAGCAGGTAGCGGGCCGTGTTGCGCACCTTGCGGTAGACGTCGGCCAGCTGTTTGACGATGCCCGGACCCAGGGGCACGTCGGCCGAGTAGTCGACCGAGCTCACCCACAGCCGCAGCACATCGGCGCCATAGGGGGGCTCCTGCTTGTCGTTCTTGCCGCCCTCGACCAGCACCGCCGGGTCGACGACGTTGCCGAGCGATTTGCTCATCTTGCGGCCCTTCTCATCGAGGGTGAAGCCGTGGGTCAGCACCCGCCTGTAGGGGGCGTGACCATTGACCGCCACCGAGGTGAGCAGGCTGCTCTGGAACCAGCCGCGGTGCTGGTCACTGCCCTCCAGGTACAGATCGGCGGGGTAATTGAGCGGGGTTGCGCTGCTGTCGCTCGCAGACCCCTCGAGGCCACCCAGCACCCCCGCCCACGACGAGCCCGAGTCAAACCACACATCCATGGTGTCGGTTCCCTTGCGCCAGTTGGCCGCCTCGGCCGCCCAGGGCTCGGGCAGCAGGCCCGCTTCATCGCGCTGCCACCACACGTCGGAGCCGTGCTCGGCGATCAGCGCCTGAATGTGCTGCAGGGTCGTCTCGTTGAGCAGCACCTCGCCCGAGCTGCGGTGGTAGAAGACCGGGATCGGCACCCCCCAGGTGCGCTGGCGGCTGATGCACCAGTCGCCCCG
>JBBASJ010000055.1:10356-13840 GCA_040399325.1 Prochlorococcaceae cyanobacterium | reverse complement strand
TTGACCGCCCAGGCCAGCTCAGGCTCGCTTTCGGCCCGGTCGACCGCCGTATACGCCCCCGCATTGAGCACCCAATCGGGACGGTGGGTCAGCACCGCCGCGCGGCAAGCCGCGGCATCAGCCAGATCGAGCTGCTCGCGGCCCAGGGCCACCAACTGCACCGAAGCGGGCAGCGAGGCCGCCAGCGCCTGACCCAGCTGTCCGCCAGGGCCGGTGAGCAGAACCTTGATCAAACCAGTGTGATCGCGGCGGTGTTGAAGCTGCCCAGCGCGACGCCCTCGAGCACGGTGGAGCCCAGGGCGGTCTGCACCAGCAGCCCACCAGACCCTGCGGCCAACCGGTAGCCCACCGAAGCCGCGACCTGCAGCCGATCGCCCGCCTGCCAGTCGAAATCCTTGATGCGATCGGCCCCGGCCGACAGCACGAACACGTCGGCCCCCGAGCCGCCCGACAGTTCGTCGTCGCCGTCGCCGCCATCGAGGCGGTCGTTGCCGAGGTCGCCGGTCACCAGATCATTGCCGCCGCCACCGAAGACACTGTCGTCGCCCTTGCCGCCGCGCACGGTGTCATGGCCCAGATCGCCATAGATCGTGTCGTTGCCGGTGTTGCCGTTGATCCAGTCGTTGCCCCTGCCACCGCGAATCTGATCGTTGCCGCCGCCGCCGTGGATGATGTCGTCGCCCTGCGCCGCCGAGAAGAACTCGGAATAATCGCGGCCCTGAATGACATCAACGCCGTTGGTGAGCTGCTGCACCTCGGCCCCCCACAACTGCACCATCGCTTCGATGTCGGCATCGGCATACCAGGTGGGCCAGCTGCCACTGAGGGGCTGGCGGTAGGCCATCACCGTTTCTTCAGGAAACGCGCTCGCGCCCGAATTGGCGCTCACAAACACATCACCGTCGCTGTTATCAAACGGATGCTCCAGCCCCAGCGCATGGCCCAGTTCGTGAATCAGGGCGTAGCGCAGGTAGTCGGGCTGATTGACCAGGGCCGGGCCGTTGAGCACCAACTCCCACCAGTTGCGCCGGTTGCTGCTATTCGACAGCGCGATGCCCAGGGTGGTGCCGCCGCTGTCGACCACGATCTCCTGATCGAGAAACAGATTCACCTCCCCCTGGGCCTGGGAGCTGACGGTCACGAAATCGAGGTCGATCAGGCTGTCGAGTCGGGCGACCGTGCTGCGGTAAAACTCCTGCAGGCCAGAGTCGATCGACAGCGCCTGGATCGTCTGGGCACCAAAGGGTCCGCCCCCCACCGCCACCGGCCCGCTGCTGATGTTCATGTACAGCGCCAGCACCCCATCGGCCGCCACCGTGGTGCGGGTGAAGTTGCTGAGGCTCGAAGAAATCAGGGCGCTGGTGGGCACGGGGCGCACCTCGCTCGTCAGTGCCACGCCGGCGCCGGCGGCAACCACATGCTCAGCGTTCAGCAGTTCGCTCTGGCCGGTCTGGAGCAAGCAGGCGTAACACATGGCTCTGGCGCAGGGGTCTCGAGTTCAGGCAAACAGAGCCTCTGCCGGCAGCTCAGCCAACAGGGGTGCCACTCCATCCTTATCGGAAAGGATCGGTTGTGCCAAGGGCCAGGCAATCGCCACCGCAGGGTCATCCCAACGCAGGGCCCGTTCGCTCTCGCGGTTCCAGACGTCGGTGGTCTTGTAGAGCACCTCGGCCTGGTCGCTGAGGGTCACAAACCCGTGGGCAAACCCAGCCGGGATCCACAGTTGCTGGTGGTTGTCGGCGCTGAGCCGGGCCCCGGCCCACTGGCCGAAGGTGGCCGAGCTGCGGCGCAGATCGACCGCCACATCGAGAATCTCGCCCACCACGCAGCGCACCAGCTTGCCCTGGGGGTGGGGCGGCAGCTGCCAGTGCAGGCCGCGCAGCACCCCCTGCCGCGAGCGGGAGTGGTTGTCTTGCACAAAGGCGGCGGCCTGTTGACCGTGCTCGGCCAGCGCCGCGGCAAAGGCCTGCTGGTTCCAGCTTTCGTAGAAGAAGCCGCGCGCGTCGCCGAACACCCGCGGGGTCAGCAGCAGCGGGCCCTGCAGCGGCACCCCGGCGGCGGTGCTGAGTTGGTCTGCCTGGATCATGCCGTCAGGTCGCCCTGCTCCAACAGCTGCAGCAGGTAGTCGCCGTAACCACTCTTGCGCAGCGGCTCGGCCAGGGCGGCGAGCTGGCCGGCGTCGATCCAGCCCAGGCGCCAGGCCACCTCTTCGGGGCAGCCCACCTTGAGCCCCTGGCGGCGCTCGAGGGTGCGGATGTAACTCGACGCCTCGTGCAGCGAGTCGCAGGTGCCCGTGTCGAGCCAGGCCATGCCGCGGCCCATGAGCTCGACCTGCAGCAGCCCCTCGTCGAGGTACTGGCGGTTGAGGTCGGTGATCTCGAGCTCGCCCCGGGCCGACGGCCGCACCCGCCGGGCCCGCTCGACCACACCGTCGTCATAGAAGTAGAGCCCGGTCACCGCATAGCGCGAGCGGGGTTTGCTGGGCTTCTCTTCGATGCTGAGCACCCGGCCGTCGGCGGCAAATTCGACCACGCCGTAGCGCTCGGGGTCGCGCACCGGATAGGCAAACACCGTCGCCCCCTGGCCGCCGCCGTTGCAGGCCTGCAGCTGCAGGATCAGGTCGTGGCCGTGAAACAGGTTGTCGCCCAGCACCAGCGCCGCCGGGGCGCCCGCCAGAAACTCGGCCCCGATCAAAAACGCCTGGGCCAGGCCGTCGGGGCTGGGCTGCACCGCGTAGTGGATCGCCATGCCCCAGCGGGCGCCATCGCCCAGCAGCCGCTCAAAGGCCGGCTGATCGTGGGGGGTGGTGATGATCAGCACCTCGCGGATCCCGGCCAGCATCAGGGTGCTGAGCGGGTAATAGATCATCGGCTTGTCGTACACCGGCAGCAGCTGCTTGCTGACCGCCTGGGTGATCGGATGCAGGCGGGTGCCGCTCCCCCCCGCGAGGATGATGCCTTTGCGTTGTTGACCCACGCTGTGCGACCCGTTGCGGCGGATCCTGCCATGGTCAAGCCTCCGTATCGACTGGTTGTGCACGCCCCGGGCGCCCCGGGCCTGCGCCTGCTGGGCCTGGGACCGGGGCTGCGGCCCAGCCGCGGCCTGCTCAAGCTGCAGCGCCTGCTCGACAAGCACGCCTTCTGGGCCCAGGGGCGCAGCCACGCCGATCTGCGCCGGCTGCTGGCCGGCAGTGCGGCGGTGGTGAGCCTCTGGCGCGGCCGGCGGCTGGTGGGCTTTGGCCGGGCCAGCAGCGACGGCATTTGCCGTGCCGTGCTGTGGGACGTCGTCGTGGCCGGCGACCTGCAGGGCCGCGGCCTGGGCCGCCAGGTGGTCGAAGCGCTGCTGCGCTCGCCCCGGCTGCAGGGGGTCGAGCGCGTCTACCTGATGACCACCAACAGCGCCGGCTTCTACCGCCAACTCGGATTCGTTGACGCCGGGCCCCAGGAGCTGCTGGTCAAGCCGCGCGACGCGGGCTCCTGAAGCG
>JBBASJ010000055.1:0-10256 GCA_040399325.1 Prochlorococcaceae cyanobacterium | reverse complement strand
GACGCCGGGCCCCAGGAGCTGCTGGTCAAGCCGCGCGACGCGGGCTCCTGAAGCGTGACCTGAAGCGGCACCAGCGACGGCACCTCGAGCGGGTCGTGCAACCGCCGGGCCGCCTCCAGCATCGGCGCAGAGACGCTCACCGCCAACAGCTCAAGGCGCTCGGCCAGCTGCAACTCGAGCAGCACCTGCAGCGGCGCCACCCCCGGCCGCGAGCGCTGCATGCGGCGCACCCCCTCAAAGTCGAGCGGCAGGTAGCTGATCACCGGGCAGCGCTCCTTGATGAAGGCATCGAGCAGGGGCTGGTTGGGATGGGTGGCGAGGTGACCCTCGAGCACTGACGCGCTCCACGCCGACATCGCCAGGCGGGCATCGCCCACCTGCTGCAGCCACGCCAGCGCCCAGGGACTGCCGGGCCCTGGCCGCAGCAGGGGGTCGAGCACCGAATCATCAACCAGCAGCGCCGTCCGCCCCCTACGGCGCCAGGCATTGAACAGGACCATCAGGCGTCCCCTGCGTGCCTGTTGGCATCCCCCGCGCGCCGGTGCATCACCTGCAGGCGCTCGAGCCACAGCGCCGCCAGCCGATGCCGCGGCTGCAGCTCAGCCGTGAGCCGCACCACCGGCCGCCCCCGCCGGCTGATCACCACCACCTCGCCGGCCAGCACCCGATCGAGCAGCTCGGCCAACGTGCTGCGTGCCTGCGCCACCGACACCAGCGTCAACGCCGGACCCGCCTCCGAAGGCCCATCCAGCTGCAGATACCCCCGCTTCATGACCAGCGCCCCCCGCGACCACGCCGCCGCCAGCCCGAAACACTCGTGCCCGCGGCTGCCACTGGGGCAATCACTGACGCAGCCACCGACGCTGCAATTGAGACCACAACAGTGAAGGCGGCAGCAACAGCGGTGACTGCGCCAGCGAGAAGCGCGCTCAGCGCCCCCTTCTTGGCGTCATCACCCTTCTTGGCGTTGTACAGATGGACATCAGAAAGCACAGCGGCAGGACCAAAGGATCACCCCCAGGGTTCCCACGGCGTTCCGATGAACCTGCACCAGCCGCTGAGGCTGACGCCGAGGCGGCCCGAGTCGCAGCAGGTCTGATTGCAGCAGGTGCAACCACAACGGCGAGGCCCTCCGTCAGACAGCCCTTCAGGGCGATGTCCATCTGTACATCGCCCGTAAGGGCAGCAGAACGCCATCGGCTCCCTGGCCAGGGTTGTCCTCGCAGCGGCGCAGTCGGGCTGGGCCTCCGTGGCAAGGGCCTCAGTTGGGCAGGGCGCGCATCAGGCTGCCCATTTCGAGCGCCTGGAGGCCGTAGCTCCAGCCCAGGTTGCTCTTGATGCCGGCGCGTTCGAGGGCCTGCTGCAGGGTGTCGGTGGTGAGCACCCCGAAGATCACGGGCACGCCGGTGGCGCGGCTCACGGCGGCGACGCCCTTGCTCACTTCGCTGACCACCACATCGAAATGGGGTGTGTCACCGCGGATCACGGCGCCCAGGGTGACCACCACCTGGTAGCTGCCGCTGGCGGCAAGCCGCTGCGCGACCAGCGGAATCTCGAAGCTGCCGGGCACCCAGGCCACGTCGAGCTGCGCGCTGCTGTCGCTCACATCGATGCCATGGCGGCCCAGGCAGTCGAGGCACCCGCTCAGCAACTTGCCCGTGACCAGATCGTTGAACCGGGCCACGACCACGGCGATGCGCAGGTCGGCCGCATCGGTGAAACGCCCTTCAAAAACGCCCAAACCCTTGGTCGCGCAGTTGCACCCAGCCTACGCAGCAGGCCGGGAAGGGCACAGCTCACCGCCCGGGCGCAGCCAGGGGCTCAACAACGTCAGACCACCAGGGCGTCAGACCACAAAGAAGCTGACGCCCCAGTTGACGAGCACCAGCACCACCCACACCAGGCCGCCGAGCAGGATCAGGCGGTTGGAGCGTCCGCTGTCTTCGCTGCTGGCGTACAGCACCGGCACGGCCACGATCAGGGCGAACGACATCACCACCAGGGCCAGAACGGTGAGGGTGTTGAGGTACTGCATGGCTCAGCGACGGAGGGCTGCACGAACCTGATTCGTCAGCCAGTGGGCGGATTCTCACACGCGGGGGCATGCCGGCCGCCGCCGCCTGCGGCTTCCTTTACAACTCGATGCTCCGGTCGACGCTCCTGTGAAGGCTCCGGGTGACTTCACCGCGTCGACGGCATGCTGGCCGGCAAGGCTTCGATCGCGACATCTTCGATCACGACATCTTCGATCACGAAACTGTTTTACACTGAGCCGATCGATCGGGAGCGCTGTGATGGCCATGACGACCCTGTCATCGAAGTTTCAGATCGTGATCCCCAAGGACATTCGCGACAAGCTGGGACTGCGCGCCGGCCAGCAATTGCAGGTGCTGCCCCTGCCCGGGCGCATTGAGCTGGTGCCCGTTGCTGCGCCCGGAAGCCTGCGGGGCTTTGTGAGCGGACCCAACGATTTTGAGCGCGAACCCGAACGCCACCTCAGCGCCGGCTGAAGCCGTGAGCGAACACGACACTGAGTCACTCACCAAGCAGCGCTGGGTGGTCGATTCGTCGGGGTGGATCGAATATTTCACCGATGGGCCCAACGCCGAGGCCTTTGCCCCCGCGATCGAGCAGCCCGCGGCCTTGCTGGTGCCGAGCCTGAGCGTCCTGGAAGTGTTCAAGTGGATGCTCAGACGCCATGGCGAGGGGCCGGCCCTTCAGGCGATTGCCCTGATGCAACAGGGCACCCAGGTGGCGCTCGACACAGCCCTGGCGCTGCGCGCCGCCGAGCTGGGCCTGAGGTGGAAGCTGCCGCTGGCCGACAGCGTGATGCTGGCGACTGCCCAGGCGCACCAGGCCATGTTGCTGACGCAGGACGGCGATTTTGCGGCCATCCCGGGCGTGACGTTCGTGCCCGTCAAGGGCTGAGCGCGGCGGGCAACCCACCTACCATCGGGCGTCCCCAGTCGCCGGAGCCGTGGCCGCAGACGCCGAGCAGCAGCTCTCGCTGGTGGCCGCGCTGGGGCTCGTCGAGGCCGAACCTGCTGCAAAAGACAGGGCCGAAACGGATGCCGCATCAGACGATGGCGCCCTGGTGAGCGACGCCAGCGCCCGACCTCGGCAACGGCAACCGAAACGGCAACAGCGGCAGGCAGGGCAAGGGCCAGGGAACAAGGCAGAACCCGCTGAGGCAGAAGCCCCTGAGGCAGGGCGTGCAGCGTCGGGCACCCCGCAGGGGGGCGAGCCAGTGGCCGACGGCGCCGGCGACGACCTGCCCCCCTGGCATCACCACGGCCTGGTGAAGCCCGAGCAGCTGACGCCGATGCTGCGGCACTACGTGGAGCTCAAGCGCGCCCATCCCGACCGGCTGCTGCTGTACCGGCTGGGCGACTTTTTTGAGTGCTTCTTTGAAGACGCGATCCTGGTGTCGCGGCTGCTCGAGCTCACGCTCACCGGCAAGGAGGGGGGCAAGGCGATCGGACGGGTGCCGATGGCGGGCATTCCGCACCACGCCGCCGAGCGCTACTGCGGCGAGCTGGTGCGCCGCGGCCACAGCGTCGCCCTGTGCGATCAGGTGGAGAGCACGCCCGCCAAGGGCGAGCTGCTGCGCCGCGAGATCACCCGGGTGCTCACCCCCGGCACCGTGATCGACGAAGGCCTGCTGAGCGCGCGCCGCAACAACTGGCTGGCGGCGGTGGTGCTCGACGGTGCCAACTGGGGGCTGGCGGTGGCCGACGTCAGCACCGGCGAATTCAGGGCCAGCCAGCGCACGGGCAGCCCCGCCCTGCATCAGGAACTGCTGCAGCTCGAAGCGGCCGAACTGCTGGTGCCGGAGGGTGGCCCCACCAGTAGTGGTGATGTTGATCAAGACCACCACCAGTGGTGTCCGCCAGGGATTCACCACACGCCGCAGCCACGCACTCCGTTTGCCGCAGCCGAGGCGGCGGCCACCCTCAAAGCGCGCTTTGGCCTGGCCAGCCTCGACGGCCTGGGGCTGGGCGAAATGCCCCTGGCGCTGCGGGCCGCCGGCGGACTGGTGGCCTACCTCGACGGCACCGTCAGCGAAGCGCGGGTGCCGCTGGATCTGCCCACCACCTGGCATCAAGGCGATGCGCTGGTGCTCGATGCGGCCACCCGCCGCAACCTCGAGCTCACCCGCAGCCAGATGGGCGGCGGGGTGCACGGCTCGCTGCTGTGGGCCCTCGACAGCACCCTGACCGCCATGGGCGGCCGCTGCCTGCGCCGTTGGATCGAGGCGCCCCTGGTGGATCGGGCGGCGATTCTGCGGCGGCAGACTGCCGTGAGCGAGCTGGTGGCCGACCGACCCCTGCGCAACGGGGTGCGCCGGTCGCTGCGGGCCATGGGCGATCTGGAGCGGTTGGCGGGGCGTTGCGGCGCCGGCACCGCCTCAGCCCGGGACCTGGTGGCCCTCGCCGACGGCCTCGAGCGCCTGCCCCAACTGGCGGGGCTGCTGGGCCAGAGCAGCAGTGGGCCGCTGCAGGCCCTGGCCCGGCCCTGGCCCCAACTTGAGGCCCTGGCGGCCGAACTGCGCCACGTGCTGCTCGACACCCCGCCGCTCTCGCTCACCGAAGGCGGTCTGATCCACGACGGCGTCGACCCCCTGCTCGATGGCCTGCGCAACCAGCTCGACGACCAGGACCGCTGGCTGGCCTCCCAGGAGGCGGCCGAGCGCAGTGCCAGCGGCATCGCCACCCTCAAGCTGCAGTACCACCGCACCTTTGGCTACTTCCTGGCGGTGAGCCGCGCCAAGGCGGGCGCGGTGCCCGACCACTGGATCCGCCGCCAGACCCTGGCCAACGAGGAGCGCTTTGTGACGCCGGCGCTCAAGCAGCGCGAAGGCCAGATCGTGCAGCTCAAGGCCCGGGCCGCCCAGCGCGAATACGAGCTGTTCTGTGCGCTGCGCGTTCGGGTGGGCGACCAGGCCGCACCGGTGCGTACAGCGGCGCGGCTGGTGGCCGAGCTCGATGCCCTCGCCAGCCTGGCCGAGCTGGCCGCCACCAACGGCTACTGCTGCCCGGAGATCACCGATCCAGGCGGTCCTGAGGCGCGGCTGCTGGTGATCGAGGCCGGCCGCCACCCGGTGGTCGAGCAGCTGCTGGTGGAGGAACCGTTCACGCCCAATGGCGTTGCTCTGGGGTCAACTGGCGGCTTGGAGTCAGCTGGTGACACCAGCAGCGACCGTCCCGACCTGGTGATCCTCACCGGGCCCAATGCCAGCGGCAAGAGCTGCTACCTGCGCCAGGTGGGCCTGCTGCAGCTGATGGCCCAGATGGGCAGCTGGATCCCGGCGGCTTCGGCGCGACTGGGCATCGCCGATCGCCTGTTCACCCGGGTGGGGGCCGGCGACGACCTGGCCGCGGGCCAGTCCACCTTCATGGTGGAGATGGCCGAGACGGCCAACATCCTGCACCACGCCACCGCGCGCTCCCTGGTGCTGCTCGACGAGATCGGCCGGGGCACCGCCACCTTCGATGGCCTGGCGATCGCCTGGGCCGTGGCCGAACACCTGGCGGGCCCGCTGGGTGCCCGCAGCATCTTTGCCACCCACTACCACGAGCTCAACGAGCTGGCCGCACTGCAGCCCAACGTCGCCAACGCCCAGGTGCTGGTCGAAGAAACCGGCGACGCCCTGGTGTTTCTGCACCGAGTGGCGCCAGGAGGCGCCAGCCGCAGCTACGGCATCGAGGCCGCGCGGCTGGCCGGGGTGCCGGCGGCGGTGGTGCTGCGGGCCCGCCAGGTGCTGGGCCGCATCGAGACCAACAGCCACGTGAGCGTTCAGCTGGGCGAAGGCGCTGGCGAGGGCGAGGGTGAGAGCGCACCGGTTGCTGCCTGACAACAGGCCAGACGGAGGCTCCTGCGTCAACTGGGTCAGCAGAGATGGCGCGGGCGGCGACGCGACAGCTGGCCCGTCTCAGTGAAGGTGATCGAGCACTGCCATCCACAGCAGCGCCAAGGGGGTGGGGAGGCAAGCCCTGGAGGCCAGCTCTGTCGATACATTGTCTAGACAAGTCCACCAACCCCACAGCTCCCGCCGGCGCGAGCGTGGAGTCGAAGCCCCGACAGCGCGCCTTGCCCTGCGTGGCGCCCCTGGCTTCTCAGGCCTGGCGCAGGGCCATCGCCAACTGATCAGCCAGCCGTTCCAGATCGGCCCGGTCGTTGTAGGCGAAGCAGGCGATGCGCAAGAGCTGCGGCAGCCCCGGCTCATGGGGGCGCAGCGGAATCACCGGCACCTGGAAACCCTGGGCCCGCAGCCGCGCCTGAAGTGCGCTTCCGTCGCACTGACCCACCGGCGGCAGGGGCACCGCCGCCATCGCCGCCTGCATGGACGCCGGGGCGATTGGCCCCGGAACGCCCAGGGCCGCAAGCAGCAGATCCTGACCCTCCTGGGCCAGGTGGTGGTGGCGCTGCTGCAGGGCCTCCAGCCGCGGGCGCCACTGCGCGGGCTCGTCGCTGCCGCTCAGCAACCGCAGGGCTTCGGGCAGGGCCAGCCAGGGGCTGGGGTCGCCGGTGCCGATCCAGTCGTGTTCGACGTGAAAACGGCTCTGCCCCGGGGCCAGCGGCGCGTTGGCGCCATGGCTGATCACCAGCGGCCGCAGCGACTGCTGCCAGGGATCGCGCACCCACACAAACGCTGCACCGCGGGGGCAGCACAGCCACTTGTGCAGGTTGCCCACGTAGGCATCAGGTTGAAGGGCATCAGGTTGCAGGGCATCAAGCGCCAGTGGCACCGAGCCCGGACCGTGGGCCCCGTCGACGATCACCAGGGCGTCGCGCGCGCGGGCCAGGGCGATGAGCCCGGGCAGGGGCAGCACCAACGCCGAGGGGCTGGTGATGTGGTCGACCAGCAGCAGCCGCGTGGCCGGCCCCCACTGATCGGCAAAGGCCTGCACCACCTGCTGCGGATCCTGCACAGGCAACGGCAGCTGCACCTGCCGCAGCGTCCAGCCCCGCTGCTCGCAGGCAAAGCGCACCAAATTGAGGGTGGCGTTGTACCCGTGATCGCTCAGCAGCACCTCGCTGCCGGCCGGCAGCTCGAGCCGCTGCAGCAGCTGGTTGAGCCCATGGGTCGTCGAGGGCACGAACGCCAGCTGGCCCGGGTTGGCCCCCACGAATTCGGCCAACACCTGCCGCGAGTGCTCCAGACGCGGGGGCAGCGCATCCACCAGAAAGGCCACCGGATCGCGTTCGATCTCGGCCAGCACCCCAAAACGCCACTGCAGCAGCTCCCGCGGCGCCACGCCGAAGCTGCCGTGGTTCAGGAACACCAGGCCGGGCTCCAGATCCCAGTGCAGCCCAAGCGCTTCAAGCTGCATGGTTCTCAGGGTTCATGCTTCTCAAGACGCACAGGTTTGCAGCGCAGCGGCCCGCAGCAGGGCATTGCAGGCGGCTGCCACCAGGCCCCCGCCGCCGCGCGGGCCATCGAGGCGGATCTGGGCCAGGCCGCTGGTCGCCAGGCGCCGCTTGCTCTCGGCCACGCCGATGAAGCCCACCGGCATGCCGATCACCAGCGCCGGTGGCGGCGGTGCTGGCTGCAGCGCACCAGCGGCCACCAGATCCAGCAGGCGCTCCAGGGCTGTGGGGGCGCTGCCGATGAGCACGACCGGGGCAGGCCCCTGGGCCGTGAGCTCGCGCCAGGCCGGCTCGACCGCCGCGGCGCTGCGGGTGCTGCCGGCAGCCCCGCTGGCGGGGGCCCAGTCGAGCAGGCACAGCACCCGGTTGCCCAGGGTGCGGCGGGCCATGGGCGCCACCGCCGCCGTCGCCATGGCCGTGTCGCACAGGATCGGCGCGCCGGCCAGCAGCGCCGCCAACCCCCGGCTGCAGGCATCGAGAGGTGGCTCTGGGGCAACCTGCTGCGCAGCAGGTGCAAACACCAGATCGGCCGCCAGCGCCAGGTCGCCACTGCTGTGGATGCAGCGCTCGAGCACATCGCGCTCCAGGGGGCTCAGGGCCTGCAATCGATCTGCCAGGGCACCATCGGCCTGCGCGCGCGCGGCCAGCTCCTGGCGAATCAGGGCGATGCTGGCCGTAAAGATCGGATGATCAAGCACCAACGCGCTCCAGCCGTCGTCTGACGATCATGCCGATCCATCTGTATTGGGGCGACGACGAGGCGGCGCGCAACCGGGCCGTGGAGGCCCTGATCGACGCCAGGCTCGACCCCACCTGGGCCGCGATCAACCTGAGCCGGCTCGATGGCAACGATCCGGCCCAGGCGGCCCAGGCCCTGGAAGAGGCCCGCACCCCACCCTTTGGCAGTGGCGCCCGCGTGGTGGTGCTGCAACGCAGCCCCTTCTGCAACCAGTGCCCGGCGGAGCTGGCCGCCCTGCTCGACGCCAACCTGGCGCTGATCAACCCCGACTGCCACCTGCTGCTGGTGAGCAGCGGCAAACCCGATGCCCGCCTGCGCACCACCAAGGCCCTGCAGCAGCTGGTCAAGGAGGGTCGGGCGAGCGAGCAGAGCTTCGCGCTGCCGCCCATCTGGGATGGGGCCGGCCAGGTGCAGCTGGTGACCCGCACCGCCACCGACCTGGGGCTGACGCTCGAACCGGCCGCCGCCGAGGCCCTGGCCGAGGCGATCGGCAGCGACAGCGCCCGCCTGGCCAGCGAACTCGAAAAACTGAGCCTCTACGTCAGCAGCCTTGAGGTCAGCAGCCTTGACAGCAACGCCGCACCGATCACCCTGGAAGCCGTGCAGGCCCTGGTGGGCGGCCGCAGCACCAGCGCCCTGGCGGTGGGCGATGCCCTGCTGGCCGGTCGCCCCGCCGACGCCATCGCCCTCAGCGATGCCCTGCTGGAGGCCAACGAACCGGCCCTGCGCATCGTCGCCTCGCTCAGCAGCCAGATCCGCGGCTGGCTGTGGGTGGCACTGCTGGAGCGCAGCGGCGAACGGGATCCGGCGGTGATCGCCAAAGCCGCCGGCATCGGCAACCCCAAACGCATCTACGTGATGCGCAAACAGATCCAGGGCCGCACCCCCGAGCAGATGCTGAAGCTGCTCGGCCAGCTGCTCGAGGTCGAAGCCGCCCTCAAACGCGGTGCCGACCCCGGCGAGGCCTTTCGCGACGGCTTCCTGCTCAGGGTCTGAACGGCGGGCAACCCCAGAGCTCGAGCCAACCGTCCTCTGCAAAGCCCAGCGACCGGTAGAGCGTCACCGCCGCGTCAGACGCCTGCACATGGATACGGGCGACACCGCAGCCGGCCAGCCAGCGGCAGGCGGCGGCGGTGACCAACCGTCCCAGACCGTGACGCCTGCAGCTGGGATGGGTCCCCAGCCACAGCAATCCACCGAGGGGGGGAGCTGCCGGACGGCTGACCACGGCAGCCGTGATCGCAGCCAACAATGCACCCCTCCGATCGAATGCCAGGGTCTGCAGGCGCACCGAGGCCTGCCCCATGGGGCTGAACCGCTCGCTGACAAAGGCCTGCGCCACCACCGCCGCGAGCGACGCCGGAATGCCGTGACAGGCCTGCAGCAGCGAACCGTAAGCAGCCCTGTCAGCAGCGATCAGCTGGCGGCTTGACCCAGGTTCCACCTCATGCGTTGACGGGGACCAGAGCCCGGGTTCGAGGTCGCCGTGCCGACAGGCCACAGATGCCAGCCACAGGCGTTCGCAGGGCCGAAACCCGCAACCCTCCAGCAACCGCTGCTGCCGCGCGGGCTGCTGATCGGGCCAGAGCAACCATCCAGCAGGCGCAGGGCGCCGGGCCATCCAACGCGCCAGCGCCCCAATCTGCCGATCACTCGCACCGGGATCACAGGCCACCACGAGATTGGCGGCCATCGCGGGCAGACCGCTCAGCCACCAACCCATGCCGCCATGCTCCTGCCAGACCCCCACCTGTGCAGCCTGGGCCTGAACGCTGGCAGCAACCAGATCCCGGGATTGCTCCAGCTCTGCCGACAGCTCTGCCGATGCCACAGGGTTGGCCCGCCACCAAGGCGATGATCACCGATCGCAGTCCTGTGCCGTTTTTCAGCAACTGCCGGGCTGCCTGTGTCCTGGGGAAGCTGTCTCTGAAGTCCCTGACTCTCGCGTTCAAGGGGGTACGTCCTCTTGGGCCTCTTCTCATCGTTGTACAAACGTACAAATGCCCGTCTCTGCCAAGAAGGGCCAACGCAACGCTGAGCGCTGGGACGCAATCACCAGCGTCTTGATGCCTTCTCCAAAGCTTCTTTGAACGGGCTCTCGCAGATAATCGACGGCTCAGAGTTGCACGCTGCCGCCGCGCGTCCC
>JBBASJ010000054.1:12396-13928 GCA_040399325.1 Prochlorococcaceae cyanobacterium | reverse complement strand
GCCCTGATGCCGCGCACCTTCTGGGTGGAGCTGCAGACCCGCTTCGGCAACCAGTACTACGTGCGCGACAACGGCGAGGATGCCGCCATCGTCGATGCTCTCCACACCGTCAAGGGCTGCCTCGAGATCGGTGGCTGCCAGGTGGTGCCCGGCCTGCCCACCGAGCAGTGGGTGCTGACCCTGGGCACCTCGATTCTGGGGGGTCTGATCGTCGGCTTTGCCGCCTACCCCCGTCAGAAGGGCCGTGTGGTCGAGTGGGCGTGGGTGCTGCTGCTCAGCCCGTTGTGGGTGATTCTGTTCGGCATTTTTGGCGTGGCGCCGATCGTTACCCGCACCCCCGACCTGCTACCCCTGGCCCGCAACGCACTCGGTTTCCTGGGCGGCATCGTGGCGGCCTACCTGATCGCCCAGAACACCGTCGGGCGCGAACGGTTCAAGGAAAGCGACAGCTGAGCCAGGCTCAGGCCCCACCGCGATGGCGGGGGCCAATGTGCTCAAGCGCCTCAAGACGGCAGCGCAATGACAGCTCGGGCTCACACACCCGGGGCGGTTCACCGGGGCCCAGCGCCGACCGCAGCCGCGCCAGGTTGTCGTCGTAAAAGCGCTTGAGGTCAGCGAACCGCTTGACGGGCTGGCCGTAAAAGCTGTGCCCGCGCATGGTCGGAAAGGATGCCCATTCAGGTGCCAGCAGCGACACCAGCTGGGGTGTCAGCTCACCGTGGTCTGCCAGCTGCAGGGCGCCGCGGCGCTGCACCAGAAACAGGGCAGCCTGATCCTGCGCTTCGGGGTGGAACACCGCCAAGCCCAGGGCCCGGGCCGCCAGAGCCCAGGTGAACGGCATGAACTGGTAGGCCCCGGCAGCTGCGCTGGCGTAGCGGGCCGTGCGCATCACCCGGTTGGGATGGCGGTCGAGCGAATCGACCACACTGCCGCCAAACAGAATGCGATAGCCAAGGTCGCTGCCCTGGGCCCAGGTGCCCTCGGCGAAGCGGATCGTGTTGAGCAACGCGCGTCGCTCTGGTGTGATGGCAAACACCCGCTGACCCTGGGGCAGGGCTTCGAGCACCGCCAGCGAGGAGAGCGGCGCGCTGCTGCGCTTGAGATTCAGCTCGGAATCCAGGCTCGAGCTCAAAATTGAGCTTTGGCTCTGGGCTGCCGCCGGCAGCACAGACAACATCGGGGCGGCCATGGATGCCAGCAGAGCTGCACCCAGGGCGAGGCGACGAGTGTTGAGAGGCAAAACGAATCAGGCAAACAGCAGTGGCCGCATCGGGCCTCGGGCCAGGAGCGCAGGCAGGAAGAAGGGCAAAAATCTGCGCCAATGTGCCGTACTGAACCGAATCGGGCAACCCCCGGCAGCAGCACCGCTGCAACAGCGTGAACCGGAGCGATCCCGCGCGCGCTCCAAAAACACGCCAGAACTCCCGCCAGATGTCCAAGGGCAGCACGAGCCGCTGAACTTGGAGATCACCAATGCGATCACCAGTGCGATCACCAATGAGCTCCCCTTGCAGCTCACCTTGCAGCTCACC
>JBBASJ010000054.1:0-12296 GCA_040399325.1 Prochlorococcaceae cyanobacterium | reverse complement strand
GCGATCGCCGCTGCCGCCTCAGCGCTGCCATCTGACGGCAGAGGGCCCAGTCGCGGCGGCAGCAGCGGTTGATCGAGCTGCCAGTCGCCCGATGCAAAGGCCACGCGGCTGAGAAGACGGTGGTGGCCGTGGCTCTGAAGATCGCGCTGCAGTACAGCGGCCTCGGCAAAACCGTCGCGTTCCACCAGGTGAATGCCCACACCCTGGCTCAGGGCTTCGCAGAAACTGCTGTAACCGGGCTTGGTGATCAGGCGCCCGCACAGCGGCATCAGATCAAGGGGGCGCAACCCCGCCGGCAGCACGCGTCCGTTGGGATGGCACGCCAGGGCCGCATCCGGGCCGATGAACACATGGTCAGGCCAGCGCTGCAGCGGGGCCGACGCCAGATCCAGGCCCAGGCCACCAAAGCTGATCAGCACGCATCGCTCCCGCGCGACGTCGGCAGGCCTGCCGGCAGGCAGATCCAGTGCTGCGGCCAGCTGGGTAAGGGCAGTCGCGTCGAGCCGCGGCCTCGAAGTGGTGAGCCCGACGGAAACCTCCGGAATGCCCCAGTCGATCGGCATCGCCAGCGGGCAGCGAATCAGCAACTGCCCCTGGCGGTAGGCCGCCAGGGCGGCAGCGGCCCAGGGGGCAAAGGCCGCACCCATGGGCCCATAGATCGCTTCCCAGCCGAAGCTGGCCAACCACACCAGCGGAGCACCCAGGCGGGCGGCCAGGCCTGCGGCGGCCGGCGGCACGTCACCCAGAACCAGGATCGGCTCGTCGGGGTCACGGCGCTGCGCCTCAAGCCATGCCGCCTCGCGGGCGATCTGGGCGGGCAGGCGGATCTCCAGGTCCTCCAGAGCCTCCAGGGTGGCCGCGGGATCGGAGCCCAGGGCATCGGCCTGGATCACACCCACATCCCACTGGCAGGGGCGGTGGTCAAACGGCACCGGGCCCATCGCCAGTTCCAGAAAACCACGCGGCAGCGCGCTCGAGAGCACCAGGCGCCAGTGGGGTCGGCGCGCCGCCAGCGCCGTCAGAACCGCCGCACTGCGGGACCCATGCCCGAATCCGTGGGCGCTGATGCAGGCAACGATCAGCACGGCAACGGCTCCACCCCCACCGGGAGCGCCGATGGCGTGCGCTCAAACAGCAATTCCTGATACTGCAGCCGCCCATCGAGGCCATACCAACGGTGCGCGACGCTGCGCAGACCTTGGCCATCGAACGCCGCCCAACTGAAATGACGCAGGGCCAGGCCAGCGTCATCAACCAGATGGCGCGGCACGCACGCCGTATTGAGATAGACCGTGCCACCGCGGTCGACCACCAGGGTGCGGCGCTCACCGGCGCCCCGCCTGAGCCTGTGGTGCATGTGTCCGAACACCACCAGGGCCAGCGCCCGCCGGCGGCGGATGTGGTCGATCGCCAGGGCCAGATCCTGATCGCCCCAGTCGCACGAGGGCTGCTTCCAGTCACGGCCGCAGATGTCCGAGGCGTCGCTGCCCAGACCCCGCGGACCGCTGTGGGCCAGCAACACAAGCGGCAACGCCGGATCGGCCCCAGCTGCCGCAGCCACGATGCGATCGACCGACTGGTCGAGGGTCAGTGGGCCAAAGACCGCTGTGCAGGCCTTCGACAGGTGAAAGCCTCCGCCGGCGGTACCGGGCCTGGCCCCAACGACTGCCACTCCGGGGCCACAGGCAGGGTCTGCAGGCTGCAGTTCACGCAGCTGCCAGCCGATGTGGAGCGGACCCAGGGCCGCGAGCTGGCGGGTGAGGGTTTGGCCTGAGGGGTCCTTGCCGCTGTCATGGTTGCCCAAGACACAGGCAACCGGGAGCTGTTGCTCTTCGGCCAGCTGGCGCAGCAATGCCGGGATGCGGGGCGTGCCGTCGCTGAGATCGCCCACCACCAGCAGCGCATCGGGCGCCAGCAGCTCCAGCAGGGCGTGATCGCTGTGGTCCCACTGGCCGTGCAGATCTCCCGCTATGGCCAGCTGCATCGGCGCCCATGACTAGGGTGTCCCCATCTTCGCCCAGGGCCGCTCGGCGTGGTTTTCGCAGCATCCCAGAGCACAGCCGCCACTGATGCTGAGCACATCGCGGCGATCGCGCGCCTGCGGCGCGAGCGCAATGCCGTGATCCTGGCGCATTACTACCAGGACGACGCCATTCAGGACATCGCCGATTTCATCGGTGATTCCCTCGAGCTCTCACGCAAGGCCGCGGCCACCGATGCCGACGTGATCGTGTTCTGCGGCGTGCACTTCATGGCCGAGACCGCCAAGATCCTGAGCCCCGACAAGACCGTGCTGATCCCCGATCTGGAAGCGGGTTGCAGCCTGGCCGATGCCTGTCCGAGCGAACCGTTTGCGGCGTTTCGGGCCCAGCACCCCGACCACATCGTGGTCAGCTACATCAACTGTTCGGCGGCGATCAAGGCCCAGAGCGACCTGATCTGCACCAGCAGCAATGCCGTTGATCTGGTCAACCAGCTGCCCGCCGATCGGCCGGTGCTGTTCGCCCCCGACCAGAACCTGGGTCGCTGGGTGCAGCAGCAGAGCGGCCGCGAGCTGACGTTATGGCCCGGCAGCTGCATCGTGCACGAGAGCTTCAGCGAGCAGGCCCTGCTGCGACTCAAAGCCGAGCACGCCGAAGCCGAGGTGCTGGCCCACCCCGAGTGTCTACCCCATCTGCTGGATCTGGCCGATTTCATCGGCTCCACCAGCAAGCTGCTGCACCGCGCCGAGCAGAGCCCTGCCAGCAGCTTCATCGTGCTCACCGAGCCGGGGATCCTGCACCAGATGCGACGCAAGGTGCCCGGCAAGACCTTTTTTGAGGTGCCGGGCACTGATGGTTGCAGCTGCAACGCCTGCCCCTACATGCGCCTCAACACGCTGGCGAAGTTGCGCCGTTGCCTTGAGACCATGGCCCCGGCGATCGAGCTCGACGAGGCGATCCGCCTGCGGGCCCTCGTGCCGATCCAGCGCATGCTGGACATGAGCCGCTGAGGCGCGCCTCAGTAGCTGTAGTTGGACACAAACAGGCTCTCGTCGTCGGAGGGTTCGCTGCCTGCCACGTAAGCGCCACGGCTGGCGGCGCCGTTGGCCCGTGCCCGCGCCAGCAAAGCCGCCTGGCCCGCCGCCACATCGCGGCCGCCCCAGTGCTTCAGGCACGAGTGCTGCAGGGCCCGGCCAAACGAAAAGCCCAGGTGCCAGGGGGCATAGCCCACCGCCGCCGCTTCGTTGATGGCGTTGAGGCAGAGGCTGGCGTCCTCTTCGCTGAGCCCACCACTCAAAAACAGAATCGCGGGCACCGCCGCCGGCACGGTGCGGCTCAGGGTGCGCACCGTGAACTCGCCCACCTCATCGACACTCGGTCGCGTGACGCAGTCGGCCCCGGCGGTGGTCATCGAGGGTTTGAGCAGGCTGCCCTCCAGGAACACGCCGTTGACGGCAAGGGCCTCATAAACCGTGCGCAGCACCCACTCCTGCACCGAGGCGGTGGTGGCGATGTCGTGGTCGCCATCCATCAGGATCTCGGGCTCGACGATCGGCACCAGACCCTGCTCCTGGCAGGTACGGGCGTAGCGGGCCAGGCCCCAGGCGTTCTCGCGCACTGCCAGCTCACTGGGGCAGCCGCCCGAACCAATGCGCAGCACGGCACGCCATTTGGCGAAGCGCGCACCGCGGGCGTAGTAGCGGGAAGCCCGCTCGGCCATGCCCTTGAGCCCGGTGCACCAGCTCTCACCCTCGAGGCCTCCGGCCAAGGCCTCAACGCCCAGATCGACCTTGATGCCGGGCACGATGCCCCTCTGTTGAAACAGGGCCACGATCGGCTGGGGGTCACCGCTGGCCGCCTCGGGCGCCGCATCGGCAGCGGCGGCGGCAACCACCGCCGGATCGCTGTCCTGAAAGAGGGTCTCCTCAAACAGGATCACCCCTGCGATGTGCTCAGGCAGTCCTGGGGTAGTGGCCAGCAGGGTGCGGTAGGCGCGGCGGTTGGCCTCGCTGTTGTCGAGACCGATGGCATCGAAGCGTTTGCCGATGGTGCCGGTCGATTCGTCGGCGGCCAGCAGGCCGGTGCCCGGTGCCGCCAGGGCGGCGGCCGTGGCTGCCAGTTCATCGCGAAAGTCGTCAAGCGCCATGGCCGTTGCCTGGATCACTCCCCCTGGCTAGTGGCGACCGCAGACAACGTCAACGCCATGCTCCCGCAGGGCGCACCCCAGACGCCACAATCGGCCGCAATGCTTCCCACCGACGCGCTGCTGCAGCTCACACCCCAGGGGCTGTACTGCAGGGCAGCGGGGGCCTGGATCGATCCCTGGCGCCCGGTGCCGCGAGCCCTGATCACCCACGCCCACGCTGACCATGCCCGGCCGGGCTGCGGCGAATACTGGGCCACCGCCAGCAGCGAAGGCATCCTGCGGAAACGGCTTGGGGCCGGCATCAACCTGATCCCGGTCGACTACGGCGCCGTGCACCGGATCGACGCGGCGCGAGTGTCGTTTCACAGCGCCGGGCACGTGCTCGGCAGTGCCCAGATCCGGCTGGAAGCCGCAGGTGAGAGCTGGCTCGTGAGCGGCGATTACAAGCGCGACGCCGACCCCAGCTGTGTGGCGTTCGAGCCGGTCACGGCCGATGTGTTCATCACCGAAGCCACCTTCGGCCTGCCCATCTATCGCTGGCGCCCCGGCGCCGCGGTCGCCGGCGAGATCGTGCAGTGGTGGCAGGGCGCACCCGAACGGGCCTCGATTCTGTTCTGTTATGCCTTCGGCAAGGCCCAGCGGATTCTGGCCGAGCTGGCTGCGCTGGGCATGGGCGACACAATTTTGCTGCACGGCGCTGTTGAGGCGCTGATGCAGCCCTACCGCGAAGCGGGTGTGCCGTTGCCGCCAACGCAGCCGCTGAGTGCCCTCGAACGCCGCGCCGACCTCGCAGGCCGGTTGGTGATCGCACCGCCCTCAGCCCACCGTTCGACCTGGATGAAACGCTTCAAGGAGCCGCAGACCGCCTTTGTCAGCGGCTGGATGGCCGTGCGCGGCGCCCGGCGCCGCCGTGGCTACGAGCGGGGCTTCGTGCTCAGCGACCATGCCGACTGGAACGGCCTGCTCGCCAGCGTCAAGGGATCAGGAGCCAGCCAGGTGTACGTGACCCACGGCAGCAGCGACATCCTGGCCCGCTACCTGCGCGAGGTCGAAGGAATCAACGCCGAACCACTCGATGGGGCCTACGCCGCCCAACGCTCCGACAGCGGAGCCGTCACTGACGAGGATGGCTCCGATGCAACTTGAACTCAAGCCAGAGCAGCGCTACCGCGCCGCCCTGGCGGCCCTGCTCGGCAATGCGCTCGAGTGGTACGACTTCGCTGTTTACGGCTATGTGGCCAGCGACCTGGGCCAGGTGTTCTTTCCGGCCGATGTGCCGGCCCTGCAGACCCTGGCGGCCTTCGGCGTGTTTGCGGTCGGCTACTTGATGCGGCCGGTCGGCAGCATCGTGCTCGGACCGTTGGGCGACCTGCTGGGCCGGCGGCTGATGCTCAGTCTCAGCATCGTGATCATGGGGATCTCAAGCCTGCTGATCGGCCTCCTGCCCGGTCACGATCGGATCGGCATGACGGCCGGGATCTGCCTGGTGCTGCTGCGCATGCTGCAGGGGTTCTCGGTGGGTGCCGAGTTCACCGGCAGCATCACCTATGCCACCGAAGCTGCAGCCCGTGGGCGGGCTGGATTCCTGTCAAGCCTGGCCGTGGCCGGCGGGCTGCTGGGCTTCAGCCTGGGCTCGTTGACCGTGGCCGTGATCGCCAGGGCGGTGGGTGAAGCGGCGATGACCGCCTGGGGCTGGCGGCTGCCCTTTTTGCTGGGGGCCGCTGTGGCGGTCCTGGGCTTGTGGATGCGCCGCCGCATGCCCGAGACGCTGCCCCCCGAAGCCGGCGGTCCCTCGATCCGGCATCCCCGTGAGCTGGGTCAGGCCATCGCATGGCGGCTGACCCAGGTGCTGCAGCAGTGGCGACTGGTGTTGCTGGTGATCGCGCTGGTGAGCTACGCCAACATGATCTTCTACCTGGCCTTCGTCTACCTGGTCGACCTCACGGGCCAGGCCAGCGGCAGCAGCGCCGCCAACACGATCGCCACTGTGGTGCAAACCGCCGGCCTGCTGATCGCGATCCTGGGCGGACACCTGGCCGATCGCTTCGGCATGGTGCCGGTCAACCGCTGGGGCAACAGGGTGTTACTCGTGCTGGCCCCCCTGGGCCTGGCGATTGGACTGCAGGGCCAGCTCACCTCGTTGGCCATCGCCCAGTGCCTGCTGGTGGCGCCGGTCATGGTCACCATGGGGGCACAGGGGGTGCTGGGTGTGGTGCTGGTGCCCGTGCGACAACGGTGCGCCGTGTTTTCCATCGCCTATTCACTGGCGATGGCCCTGTTTGCCGGAACCGCCCCCCTGGCGGCCAGCTGGCTGCAGGACAGCCAGGCCAGCTGGCTGATTCCGCTCTATGCCCTGCCCTTCGGGGCTGCCGCCCTGGTGGCCGTGAACCGCACCAGCCATGCAGGCGTTCGCTGAGCTGATCGCAACCCTTGAGCACAGCCGCGGCACCCGGGCCAGGGTGCAGGCGCTGGTCGACTACTTCGCGCAGACACCGGCAGCCGAGGCCGCCTGGGCCCTGCAGGTGCTGCTGGGGGGAGCGCGACGGCGACTAATCACGGGTCGCCGTTTGCGACAGATCTGCCTCGAGGCGACAGCACTGCCCGAATGGTTGTTTGACGACTGCTATGCCCACGTTGGCGATTCGGCCGAAACCATTGCGCTGCTGTGGCAGCACGACGGTGGAGCGGCAGCACCCCAACCGCTCCAGGTGTGGATGGAAACGCTGTTGCCGGCTGCGGCAGCACTCGAGCCAGAGCCTCAGGCGCAAGCCATTCGACGCCTCTGGGCCGGACTGACGCCCCAGCAGCTGTTGGTGGCCAACAAACTGCTGACCGGAGGTCTGCGCATTGGTGTGGCGAAGGGGCTGGTGGTCAAGGCCCTTGCCCAACTGAGTGGGCTCGAGGAGGCCCTGATCCAGCATCGGCTGATGGGGGGCTTTGCACCCTCAGCGGCGGCCTTTGATGCCCTGCTGGCTGCGATGGCTGCCGATGACACCGCCGCGGTGCCAAGCCGTCCCTATCCGTTCTTCCTGGCGTCGCCCCTGCCCGAGGCCCTGCCGGGCCATGCCGCTGACTGGCAGATCGAGTGGAAATGGGATGGCATCCGCGGTCAGTTGATCCGCCGTTGCGGCCAGAGCTTTTTGTGGAGCCGTGGCGAAGAGTTGCTGCATGAAGCCTTCCCCGAGCTCATCGCCGCCGCCGCCGCCCTCCCCGAGGGCACCGTGCTCGACGGTGAAGTGATCATCTGGCCAGCGGATGCCGAGCGTCCGGCCCCCTTCAACGCCCTGCAGGGCCGCCTCGGCCGCAAAAAACCCAGCGCCAGGCTGATGCGGGAGTGTCATGCCGCCTTCGTGGCCTATGACCTGCTCGAACTGGGGGGTGAGGACTGGCGTCCCAGACCCCTGCAGCAACGCCGAAGCACCCTGGAGACGCTGATCCAGACGCTGCCTGAAACGCCCGAGGCTTCGGCAGCCAAGCGCCTGCGCCTGTCGGAGCGGCTGGCCCTCAACGCCTGGGAGCAGCTCGAACCCCTGCGCCAACAAGCCCGCCAGGCCGGCGCCGAAGGGCTGATGCTCAAGGCCCTCGCCTCGCCCTACCTGACCGGTCGCAAGCGGGGCCACTGGTGGAAGCACAAGCTCGACCCCTACTGCCTCGATGCGGTGCTGCTCTACGCCCAGGCCGGCAGCGGCCGCCGGGCCAACCTGTACACCGACTACACCTTTGGTCTGTGGGATGGGACCGGCGCGCTGGTGAGCTTCGCCAAGGCCTACTCAGGACTCGACGATGGCGAGATCACGGCTCTGGATCGCTGGATCCGCAGCCACACGGTCGAGCGCTTTGGCCCGGTGCGCGCGGTCGAGCCACTGCAGGTGTTCGAACTGGCCTTTGAAGGCATTCAGCGCTCGAAGCGCCACAAAAGCGGCATCGCCGTGCGCTTTCCGCGCATCAGCCGTTGGCGCCGCGACAAGCCGGCCCGCGAAGCCGACACGCTGACCACGGCCCTGGCCCTGCTGGCAGAGGAGGAGCCATGAGACCCGCCTCGCTCGCGCCGATCGAGGCTTGGTTCGGCCAGCAGGGCTGGCAGCCCATGGCGTTTCAACGCCGATCCTGGGAGGCGTACCTGGATGGCGACAGCGGGCTGATCCAGGTGCCCACGGGCTCGGGCAAGACCTATGCCGCCGTGATGGGTCCGATCGCTGAACTGCTGGCTGAGGTGGGCTGGAGCAGCACAACCGTGGGCAAGGCACCCGCTGGCCTGCGCTTGCTGGTGATCACGCCGCTGCGGGCCCTGAGCCGCGATCTGGCCCTGGCGATCGAGCAACCCATCAGCGCCATGGGCTGGCCGCTGCGGGTCGGCATCCGCAACGGCGACACCAGCAGCACCGAGCGCACGCGGCAACTGCGCAGCCCGCCCCAGATCCTGATCACCACGCCCGAGTCGCTGAGCGTGCTGCTCAGCAACGCCAAGGCACCCGAGCTGTTTGCCCAGCTGCAGGCGGTCGTGCTCGACGAATGGCACGAGCTGATGGGCAGCAAGCGCGGGGTGCAGGCTGAGCTGTGCCTCAGCTGGCTGCGACGGCTCAACCCCCGGCTGCGCACCTGGGCGATCAGCGCCACCATCGGCAACCTGAGCGAGGCTGCCCAGGCGGCGGTTGGCCTCGGCGCCGTGCCGCGCAGCATCACGGCCGACATCGTGCGTCCAACGGCGATTCGCAGCCTGCTGCCAGGCAGCATCGACGGCTTTCCGTGGGGCGGGCATCTGGGCCTGCGCATGTACGAGGAGCTGGTGGCGGGATTGGACCCCGGCACCAGCACCCTGCTGTTCACCAACACCCGCAACCAGGCCGAACGCTGGCACCAGTGCCTGCGTTTCGCCTGCCCCGAGATGGAGGGCGCCCTGGCCCTCCACCACAGCGCCATCGACCGCGCCGAGCGCGAAGCGATCGAAGCCCAGGTCAAGAGCGGGGCGCTGCGCTGGGTGGTGTGCACCAGCTCGCTCGATCTGGGGGTCGACTTTCAACCGGTCGAGCAGGTCGTGCAGATCGGCAGCGCCAAGAACCTGGCGCGGCTGCTGCAGCGGGCTGGCCGCAGCGCCCACTGCCCGGGGGGCACCTCGGTGGTGCTGTTCATGCCCACCAACGCGCTCGAGCTGCTCGAGGTCAGCGCCATGCGCCGGGGTCTGGAGAACGGCCTGGTGGAGCACCGCCGACCGCCCCAGCTGCCCCTCGATGTGCTGCTGCAGCACCTGGTGACCCTGGCCTGCGGGCCGGGCTTTGTGCCTCAGCAGGAGCTCGCGTCCGTGCGCCTGAGCTGGAGCTTTCGCGATCTCACCAACAGCCAGTGGCAGTGGTGCCTCGACGTTCTGGAGCACGGCGGCCAATGCCTGGCGGCCTACCCCCGGTACCGCAAGTTGGTGCGCTGCGGGCTCAACGACGACCAGCCGGTCGCCATCGACAAACCCGTCGCCATCGATGAGCCCTATCGCTACCGGGTGCTCGACAAGGCGATCGCAAGGCTGCACCGCTTCAACATCGGCACGATCACCGCCGATCGCTCGGTGACGGTGCGCTTTGTGCGCGGCGCCGTGATCGGCCATGTTGAAGAGGCGTTCATCAGCCGGCTCAAACCGGGCGATGTGTTCTTCTTTGCCGGGCGGCAGCTCGAGTTTGTGCGGCTGCGTGAGATGACGGCTCAGGTCAAGGCATCAACCCGCAAAAGCACAACCGTGCCGGCCTGGGCCGGTGGGCAGATGGCCCTCTCCGATCTGCTCAGCGAGCACCTGCGCCTGGAGATCGACCGCTGCGCCAGGGCCCTGAGCGGCGAGGCCGAACTTGACACCCCGGAGCTGGAGGCCCTGCGGCCCCTGCTCGAGCGCCAGGCCGATCTCTCGAGGCTGCCGCGCTGCGATGAGCTGCTGGTCGAACACTGCCGCAGCCGCGAAGGCAGCCACCTGTTCGTCTACCCGTTTGAAGGACGCTTTGTGCACGAGGGCATCGGCTTTCTGTGGGCCTGGCGCCTGGCGCGCCACCGGGCCAGCACGATCACGGTGTCGGTCAACGACTACGGCTTTGAGCTGTTGGCCCCCAAGGGCTACCCCTTTGACGAGCTGCTCGAGCTCCATGGCGAGGAGCTGCTCGATCTGGAACACCTGGAAACCGACCTGGAGCAGGCGATGAATGTTTCAGAGCTATGCCGCCGCCGCTTTCGCGCCATTGCCCAGGTGAGCGGCCTGATCACCCAGGCGATGCCGGGCCAGAACAAGACCGGCGGCCAGCTGCAGATCAGCGCGGCTCTGCTCTTCGATGTGTTTCAAAAACACGAGCCAAACCACCTGCTGCTGGAGCAGGCCCGCCGCGAGGTGCTTGAGGAGCAGCTCGAGCAGCCACGCCTGCGGGCCGCCATGGCACGCATGGCCAGCAGCGCCTGGATGCTGGAACGCATCGCCAGGCCCGGTCCGCTGGCCTTTCCGTTGTTGGTGGAACGCCTCAACAACCGGCTCAGCAACGAAACGCTGCTGGAGCGGGTGCAGCGTCTGATCGCCGAGGCGACCAAGGCCGAGGCATCAGGCTGATTGAACCTGCAGAGATCTGGCCAGCGGTGCCTCAGCGTTCCACCAGTTGCCAGAAGCTCCACGTCTGGCCAAACGCCTCCCGCAGGCGTCCCGCAAAGCTGCTGTGGGACTCCATTCCCTGCCAGTCGTCGATGCGGGCCTCAAGCCGCTCGCACTGACGCAGGTGCTCGACGGCGTAGCGGTAGCGCTTGGCGCGGCCCATCGCCAGCGCGAACACAACCATGGCGCGTAGCAGCAAGGTGGCGGCGAGCGGATGGTCGGCGCTGAGACGTTCAGCCGCGGGTTCGTAGATCCCATAGGCGTCGCCGTCGAAAGCCTGCCGGTGCTCGATCACATAACGCGCCGCGCGCGGCAGGGCGGGCCAGAAAACCAGGAACTGCAGTGCTGCCAGGGGCAGGGGATGCTGCTCCGCCACCACCAGGGCCCGCTCCTCGGCCTCCACATCGGCGAAGTCATCAAGCCGTTGGAGGTACTCGCGCAGCAGCTGAATCGAGAGCGTGTGACTGAACACCAGCCAGCGATGCTCCTGCGCCTCATCGGAGCGGCCCAGTGCATCGAGCACGGCGATGCGTGTGGTGTGCCAGTCCTCGGCCTGCATGATCCGGCTCGCGTTGGCGGCGCGCTCAAGCACGGCCAGGGCCTCCTCGGCCCGGCCTCCCCGCAGCAGGTGGCCGGCTACCTCGGCGGCGGTGCCGGGCCAGGCGAGCTGGGCAGGTTCGAACAACTCCAGGTAGGCGTCCAGATCACCACGGCCCTGGGCGAGCTGCTCCATCATGAAGCGATCGACGCCACCGCGCTCGAGCATGGCGTCCTCCAGTCGCAGCAGCCCCGTAGCCCCCAGAACAGGAGCGAGGGCGGGGATCAACCGATCGAACTGGCCGTAACCGTTCTCCTGCACCAGATCGGCAGCGTGCTCCACCAGCACCTCTGGGTCGGTACCGGCGGCCCTGGCAAGGCTGACCAACGCGTCAACCCCGCGCTGGAACAGGCCGATCACAGCACCGGTGGAATCGGAACACCGGTCCAGAACCCCCTCGCCCAGCTCCAGCAGACGCAGCTGCAGGTCCACGGCGAGGTCTGGATTGGCAGCGGCGATCGGTCCTGTGATGGCCTGCTGCTGGGCCTCCAGGTCCGCCAGCAGCGCCTTGCGTTTGGCCGAATCGATGAAGGTGGTGGACCGGCTGATGGCTGCCAGCCGCTTGCGCACCTCCTGGGCCGCTCCCTCGGCTCCGTCGGCTGCGGCCAGGGCCAGCCTGAGCCGGCGCTGGATCACCGCATTGCCGGTGCTCACCTCCATCAGCAACGCCGCCAGCGTCGCGGCACCGAGGGTCTCCAGGTTCCCGGCGTTGAGGGTGCGCTTGGCGGCCATGGCCAGCATTCAGCTGACACGAGGATGCCGCCTGACAGCAGGAAACGGCGCTACCTGCCGGAGAGCCGCAGATGCCGAGGGCCGGCCATCTGCTTCAACAGCGACCACACGCACCATCCAGTCCCAGAGGCGCGTTGGCAGCAGGCGATTGGCGACGACCGACACCGACTCATGCCCGCACAGGTAGCGGGCCCTGGGCCGGGGCGCGGTGAGGGCAGTGTCGATCGC
>JBBASJ010000053.1:0-14170 GCA_040399325.1 Prochlorococcaceae cyanobacterium | reverse complement strand
GTCTATGTGAGCTATGGCATTCACCACTGCGTGAATGTGGTCACGCACAGGGCCAACTGGGCTAATGGTGTGTTGCTGCGGGCGGCCGAGTTGCCCGGTGAGCCTGAGCGTGTGGCGGCGGGGCCTGCGCTGCTGGCGCGACGCTTCGGGATCGATCGCGGCCATGACGCCATGCCGGCAGATCCGGCCCATGGGCTCTGGCTGGCCCCAGGGCCCGAAGCCGGGGAGCCATTGGATCGAGCTGCTCTGGTGCAAACCAGTCGCATCGGCATCAGTCAGGGGCAGGACCTGCCCTGGCGTTGGTATCTGCGCGCCAGCCGCAGCGTCAGCCGCCGGGTCAGGGGTGATCGGTCGCCGCCGGCAGCGGGGGCGTGCCCGGCGGCTGCGATGGATGGGTCCCCTTACGATGGAATGCATCGCCTGCAGGTGTCATGACGCTGGCGCCCCCGCAAGCGCAACACAATGCCCTGGCCCCGTTGCAGTGGCCGGCTGATCTGCGGTTGAGCGCCGAGCAGTTTGCGCTGGTGTGCGCTGCCAATCCGGATGCGGTGCTTGAACTCGATGCCAGTGGCCAGCTGATCCAGATGACTCCCACCGGTGGCGAAACTGGCGCGCGCAACAGCCGTCTGTTGCTGCGACTGATGGCCTGGGCAGAACGCGCCGGGGGTTGGCTTTGCTTTGAAAGCTCGACCGGATTTCGACTGCCGGATGGCTCAGTGATGAGCCCCGACGCCTCGCTGCTGCGTCTGGACCGTTGGCAGGCCCTGACACCCGAGCAACGACGCGGCTTCCCGCCGCTGTGCCCGGATCTGGTGGTCGAGCTCGCCAGTAGCAGTGACCGGGGCCCCCGCGGCCTCACCGCCTTGCGCCAGAAAATGGCCGCTTACCAGGCCAATGGAGCCCAGCTCGGTTGGTTGTTGATCCCTGAGCAGCAGGTTGTGGAGGTCTGGCCGGCACACGGTGAGCCCCAGCGTTTTGAGGGCGCCAGCAAGTTGGAGGGCGCTGCGCTGTTGCCTGGTTTGCAGATCGCCCTTGAGGAGATCTGGCGGGTCTGATTCGGGCAACGTGTCTACCCTGAGCGCGTGCGCAGCGGTTGCCCTTGAGCGCCTGGACCCATCGCCATGTGCTCGATCTGGCAGCGTTTTCGCTGCAGGACTACGCCACAGTGCTGGAGCTGGCTCAGCGGTTTCGGGCCATGCCCACCAGCGGTGCGCGCAAGCTGCCGGCGTTGCAGGGACGCCTGGTCACCACGCTCTTTTTTGAGCCCAGCACCCGCACCCGCAGCAGCTTTGAGCTGGCAGCCCGGCGGCTTTCCGCCGATGTGCTGACGTTCACCCCCGGGTCCAGCTCGCTGAGCAAGGGTGAAAGCCTGCTCGACACCGTGCGCACCTACGTGGCCATGGGCGCCGAGCTGCTGGTGGTGCGCCATCGGGCCACCGCTGTACCGCAGCTTCTGGCTGAAGCCCTTGATGCCTCAGGGGCCCGGGTGGCGGTGCTCAACGGCGGTGATGGCCTGCACAGTCACCCCAGCCAGGGACTGCTCGATCTGTTCACCCTGGCCCGGCACTTTGCACCGCAGGCGCCCACGCCGCAGGCGTTGCGGGGGCGGCGCATCGTGATCGTGGGCGATGTGCTGCATTCGCGGGTGGCTCGCTCCAACCTGTGGGCGCTCACCGCCTGCGGCGCCGATGTGGTGCTGTGTGGCCCCCCCACCCTGGTGCCGTGGGACTTTGCCGACTTTGTGGCGGCGCCTCCATCGGGTCAGCGGTGTGATCCCGTGGCCCAGCGCGGCACGGTGCAGGTGCTCCATGATCTCGATGCGGCGCTAGAGGGCGCCGATGCGGTGATGGCCCTGCGGCTGCAACAGGAGCGAATGCAGCAGAACCTGCTCTCGAGTCTGGATGGCTATCACCAGCGCTATGGCCTCAGCCACCTGCGTCTGGGGCGCTGCGGGCGCCCGTTGCCGGTGCTCCATCCGGGGCCGGTCAATCGGGGTGTGGAGATGACCGGTGACCTGCTCGATGACAGCAGCATCTCGTTGGTGGATGAGCAGGTCTGCAACGGGATTCCCGTGCGCATGGCGCTGCTCTACCTGCTGGCCGGAGCGGTCAGCACGGCACCGTTTCCGGTTTAGAGAACCTTGAAGCCATCGAGCAGCAGCCCGTAAAGCAGCCCGATGCGGGTCATGTCGAGCAGGCCAACGGTCAGGGCCTGATTCGGCTGTCGCAGCAACGGGCCGCGCACCCGTGCCGCCACCTCGATCGCCACGACACACACGAGTGCGCTCAGGGGGTCAAGCTGCGAGAGGGTGCCGCTGATCGAGCCCAGGGCCCCGCCGATGGCGAAGCTGGTCAGCAGCACGATCAACTGCAGCGACAGACGCCGCCATGGGTTGATGGCCCAGTCCCGCAGCCGGGCACCGGAGCCGAGAATCAGACGCTGGAAGCGGGTCTGTTGCAACGACGGCTGGAAAGGGATGCAGGCCTGGCATCAACGGTGATCCCCATCACCCAGCCCGTACCTGCCCCCCATATCTACACCATCTGTGGAGATGTTGCAGCTGTTCACCACCACCGATAGGGGATGCCAATGAAAAAGCCCGGAGCCGCAGGGGCCCGGGCCGGGTGATGGGGACTGAGCTACCAAAGCGCCTGCCTGGCCCTGCGGCAAGGGGCTCAGCCGTCGCTGTCTTTTTTGCGCGAGGTCTTGCCCTCAAGCAGCTCCAGCAGAGCCTCCATCTGGGCCATGACGCCGCGCACCTCGCCGGCTTCGGGCAGCAGGCCGTCTTCCATGACACCCTGATGCATTTCGCGCAGCTCCTGGCGGATGTAGCGCAGGTGGCTGACCACCTGTTCGCGCTTCGACTGCGACATGAGCTCGGGTAGGCATTCCTACCTCTTATTTACCTGATCGCGGGTCTGGTCCGTGGTTGCCATGGGCAGGGCGCCAGTGCCAAAGCTGATCAGGGTGTTGATGGCCCCATGGCTGCGGCAGCGCCTCGGGGCCTACCAATAGCCTGGTGTGGAGGCATCGTGTCTCTGCCACAGCGAACGGCCGCCTGTCTGATTTCTGTTGGTGTTGTTCTCGTTGGGATTCTGTGGATTCGGGCAGGGAGACGGGATGTTGTTGTCCCTGAAGCAGGCCACGTTGACAGAATTGGGCTGCTGGGCCAGGACCCTTTCCTGCAGCTGAGCCTCCATCACAAGCCCGGCTGGCACGATCAGCAACAGGCACCTCAGGCGTCTCAAACCAACAGACCGAATGCTGCTGGCAGCTTATTGGCCTCCTGGCCCTGCTGCAGCACTGTGCGGTCGGGAGCAATCCCGCTCACGTCTGGCCGAACTGGGCTTTGGCCTGCTCATAGAACGCGGCATTGACCTCGTCCAGACCGGCTTCGCTGGCCAGGGTCTCAATGCGGCGACGCACCACCGGCCGCACGAAGAAGGGCACTTCCTTGAGGCGAGATTCAGCGTCTGCTGACCACTGCATGGGCACGGCTGGGTGCTGGCAGCCGAAAGATTAGGTAACCCTCGACCGCAGTCCTGGCGATCGGGCGATGGAGAATAGGGGACTCGAACCCCTGACCTCTGCGGTGCGATCGCAGCGCTCTACCAGCTGAGCTAATTCCCCGGTCACGCCATTATTTCAAAGCAGCCCCGCGCTGTCGCCCTTTGTTTCTGCAGCCGTGACGTCGTCGATCACCCCCGAACGCCTGGCCGCCTTTGACGAGGCCGCCGCCGCCGAACTGGCACGTCGGCTCGAGGAGGAGGACTATCCCTCCCCGTTTGACAGCCTGGCTGACTGGCACCTGATGCGGGCTCTGGCGATCCACCGGCCCGAGCTGGCCCAGCCCTATGTGCATCTGGTGGACCAGGAACCCTTTGATGAGGACTGAGATGTCCGACCCCCTGGCCGGGCGCCGCATTCTGGTGGCGGTCAGCGGCAGCATCGCTGCGGTCAAGCTGCCCCTGGTCGTGAGTGCCCTGGCCAAGCGTGGCGCCCAGGTGCGCTGTGTGCTCACCCCCAGCGCTGAGCAGCTGGTGAGTTCTGTGGCCCTGGCTTCCCTGAGCCGGCATCGCTGTTATCTGGACGCCGATCAGTGGAGCCATGTCGCCGATCGACCCCTGCACATCGAGCTGGCCGAGTGGGCCGAGCTGGTGTTGGTGGCGCCACTCAGCGCCACCACGCTCGGCCGCTGGGTGCATGGCCTCGCCGACACGTTGCTGGCCAGCACGCTGTTGGCCACCGAGGCCCCGGTGCTGGCGGCCGCCGCCATGAACACCGGCATGTGGCAGAGCCCACCGGTGCGGCGCAACTGGCAGCTGTTGCAGGGCTTCGAACGGGTGCTGCCCCTGGGGCCGGCGGCGGGCCTGCTGGCCTGCGACCGCCAGGGCGACGGCCGCATGGCCGAGCCCGAGCTCCTGCTGCTGGCGCTGGAGTCGCTGGCCCTATGGGGCTGGCGACGCGACTGGCAGGGCCGCCGCCTGTTGGTCACGGCAGGCCCCACGCGCGAGCCGCTCGATCCGGCCCGCTGCATCACCAACCCCAGCACCGGTCTGATGGGCGTGCTGCTGGCCCAGGCCGCCCGGCTGCGCGGTGCCCAAGTGGATCTGGTGCATGGGCCGCTGCAGGTCGAACCGGCCTGGCTCGATGGCCTCAGTGGCCATGACACCCAAACGGCCGCCGCCATGCAGCAGGCTCTGGCTGCGCTCCAGCCTCAGGCCGATGCCATTGCCATGGCGGCGGCCGTGGCCGACCATCGCCGGGCGCGGCCCGCGGTGCACAAGGCCGCCAAGGCCGAGCTCGCTGCCAGCCTCAGCAGCGGCTGGGAGCCGGTTCCCGACCTGCTGGCCGAGCTGGTCAAGCGGCGACAGGGGCAGCAGCCGATTCTGGGTTTCGCGGCGTTCAGCGGCGATGGTCTGGCGGCCGCCCGGGCCAAGCTGCAGCGCAAGGGCTGTGAGCTGTTGTTTGCCAACCCCATCGACCAGGCCGGCAGCGGCTTTGCTGCCCTGACCAACCACGGCTGGCTGCTGGGGCCCGGGGAGGCCGAGCGTCCACTGGCCAGAGCCTCAAAGCTGGCCATCGCCCACCAGTTGCTCACGGCCCTGGCGGCGCTGCTTCACGCCGATCTCAGGCTGCCAGCGGATGCTCCCCATCGCTGCGATCCCGCTGCAGCAGATCCATGAACGTGCGCAGTTGCAGCCGGGGGATGTAGGGCCAACCGCCGCTTTCTTCCATGGACCGCAGCAGATTGAAGAGGTCGGTGCGGTCGGCGGGCAGGCTGCTGCGGAAGGGTCCATCCTGCAGGTTGCGGTGCAGCTGCTCGATCTGGCGCAGCAGGGCGAGCAGCGCCTCGGGGTTGCCGTCGAGATCGGCGGCGGTCGCCCGCAGGTCTGCCAGAGCTCCATCGACACAGCGCTGCTGCTGGTCGCTCAGCGCTCGGGTACCGGGGCGGGGCACGGGGTGAATCTCTGTCGTCATCGGGGCTGCTCCGGCACTCCCATACAGGTTGTTGAGAGCCGCGACATCGTAAGGGAATCGGGCATTTTGCACCGGTAGGATCCGCGCCAGACCGGTTTCTCCCCATGCGTTTCCGTCCCTTGCTGGCCCTGGTGCTGGCGTTGTGCCTGACCCTGGTGACCGCCTGCAGTGGTGGCGCCAAAGCTGTTGAGCGCTCCAACCTCACCTACGACGACATCCATAACACCGGTCTGGCCAACGATTGCCCGACCCTGCCGGAGTCGGCCCGTGGTTCGATCGCCTTGAGCAGCGGTTCCGGTTACCAGCTGCGTGAGATCTGCATGCATCCGGCTGAGGTCTACGTGAAAGGCGAGCCGGCCAACAAGCGCCAGGAGGCCCAGTTCGTCCCCGGCAAGATCCTCACCCGTTTCACCACCAGCCTCGACCAGGTCTATGGCGATCTGGCCGTCAAGGGCGACAACCTCAGCTTCACTGAGCAGGGTGGTCTCGACTTCCAGCTGATCACCGTGCTGCTGCCCGGTGGTGAAGAGGTTCCGTTCGTGTTCTCGAGCAAGGAGCTGGAGGCGTCGGCCGATGGCGCCGCCATCACCACCAGCACCGACTTCAGCGGCAGCTACCGGGTGCCCAGCTATCGCACCTCCAACTTCCTCGATCCCAAGGCCCGCGGTCTGACCACCGGCTACAGCAGCGCCGTGGGTCTGGTTCCTGCCGGTGACGACTTCACCGCTGAAACCGTCAAACGGTATGTCGACGGCACCGGAACCATGAGCCTCTCGATCACCAAGGTCGATGGCAACACGGGTGAATTCGCCGGTGTGTTCACCGCCATTCAGCCCTCTGACACCGACATGGGGACCAAGCAGCCCATGGACGTCAAGATCACCGGTGAGCTGTACGGCCGGCTCGAGCAGGCCTGATCGCCCCGGCCTCACACCACTGCACCAGGGGGCCACGGCCCCCTTTTTTGTGGGTGCATGCCCTCTGGGAGAATCCCCCCACTCTGCCGCCTCCAAACCGATGACCGCCTCTGTGAGCAGCCCCGCCGGTCTGATCCAACCGCACGGCGGCGCCCTGGTCGATCTGATGGTGCCTGCCGACCAGCGCGAGGCCCTGCGCCAGGGCGTCGATCGGGTGGTCGCCTGCAGCGACCGCAATGCCTGTGACATCGAGCTTCTGGTGGTGGGTGGTTTTTCGCCCCTGCGCGGCTTCATGCACCAGGCGGACTACGACGCGGTCGTGGTGGGCCATCGCACCACCAGCGGCCTGCTGTTCGGGCTGCCGATCGTGTTTGACACCGATGACGCCTCCATTGCCGTTGGCGAGCGCCTGCTGCTCACCTACCAGGGCCAGGAGCTGGCGGTGCTCACCGTCGAAAGCCGCTGGGAGCCCGACAAGGTCACCGAAGCCAAGGGCTGCTACGGCACCACCTCGCTCGAGCACCCCGCCGTGCGCATGATCGCCACCGAGCGCGGTCGTTACTACCTGGGGGGGCAGCTGCAGGGACTGGAGCTGCCGCGCCGCGTCTTCCCCTGCAAGACCCCGGCTGAGGTGCGCGCGACCCTGCCCGTTGGTGAAGACGTGGTGGCCTTCCAGTGCCGCAACCCGATCCACCGGGCCCACTATGAGCTGTTCACCCGTGCGCTCGACGCCACCAACGTCAGCAGGGGCGGTGTGGTGCTGGTGCACCCCACCTGCGGCCCCACCCAGGACGACGACATCGCCGGCGAGGTGCGCTTCCAGACCTACGAACGGCTCGCTGCCGAGGTGAACAACCCCCGCATCCGCTGGGCCTACCTGCCCTATTCGATGCACATGGCCGGCCCCCGCGAGGCCCTGCAGCACATGATCATCCGCAAGAACTACGGCTGCACCCACTTCATCATCGGCCGCGACATGGCCGGTTGCAAAAGCTCGCTCACGGGCGATGACTTCTACGGTCCCTACGACGCTCAGGACTTTGCCCGCGATCGGGCACCCGAACTGGGCATGGAGACGGTGCCCTCACTCAATCTCGTCTACACCGAGGAGGAGGGCTACGTCACGGCAGAGCATGCCGAGGCCCGCGGGCTCCACGTCAGGAAGCTGAGCGGCACCCAGTTCCGCCAGATGTTGCGTGGTGGCGAGGAGATTCCGGAGTGGTTCGCCTTCCGTAGTGTGGTTGAAGTGCTGCGGGCCGCGGGATGAGCGCCACGATGAGCAGCCCGGTTAACATTCCTTCACCTTCCCCTCGCCCCTCCCTGCCGTGAAAAAACGCTGGCGCAACGCGGGCCTCTATGTCCTCCTGGTGATCGTGATGATCGCCGTGGGGAGTGCCTTCCTTGATCGGCCCGATCCGGCCAATGCCCCCAGGACCCTGCGCTACAGCGACTTCGTTGAAGCCGTTCAGGGCAATGAGATCTCCCGGGTGCTGATCGCTCCCGACCGCGGCACGGCCCAGGTGGTCGAGAACGACGGCCGTCGCGCCGTGGTCAACCTGGCCCCCGACAAGGATCTGCTCAAGCTGCTCACCGACCACAACGTCGACATCGCCGTGCAGCCCAGTCGCGAGCCGGCTGCCTGGCAGCAGGCTGCGGGCAGCCTGATCTTTCCGCTGCTGCTGCTTGGCGGGCTGTTCTTTCTGTTGCGGCGTGCCCAGAGTGGCGGCGGCAATCCGGCGATGAGCTTCGGCAAGAGCAAGGCACGGGTCCAGATGGAACCCCAGACCCAGGTCACCTTTGGTGATGTGGCCGGCATCGAGGGAGCCAAGCTCGAGCTCACCGAGGTCGTCGATTTCCTCAAGAACCCCGACCGCTTCACCGCCGTCGGCGCCAAGATCCCCAAAGGGGTGCTGCTGGTCGGCCCTCCCGGCACCGGCAAGACCCTGCTGGCCAAGGCCGTTGCCGGCGAAGCCGGTGTGCCGTTCTTCTCGATCTCCGGCTCCGAGTTCGTCGAGATGTTCGTGGGTGTGGGCGCCAGCCGCGTGCGCGACCTGTTTGAGCAGGCCAAGAAGAACGCCCCCTGCATCGTGTTCATCGACGAGATCGACGCCGTCGGTCGCCAGCGCGGTGCCGGCCTCGGCGGTGGTAACGATGAGCGGGAGCAGACCCTCAACCAGCTGCTCACCGAAATGGACGGCTTTGAGGGCAATACGGGCATCATCATCGTGGCGGCCACCAACCGTCCCGATGTGCTCGATCAGGCGCTGATGCGCCCGGGCCGGTTCGATCGCCAGGTGGTGGTGGATCGTCCCGACTACAGCGGACGGCTCCAGATCCTCGAAGTGCACGCCCGAGGCAAGACCCTGGCCAAGGACGTCGACCTCGACAAGGTTGCGCGTCGCACCCCGGGATTCACCGGTGCTGACCTGGCCAATCTGCTCAATGAGGCGGCGATTCTGGCGGCCCGCAACCAGCTCACCGAAGTCTCGATGGATGAGGTCAATGACGCCATCGAGCGTGTCATGGCCGGTCCCGAGAAGAAGGATCGGGTCATGAGCGAGAAGCGCAAGCGCTTGGTGGCTTACCACGAAGCCGGACATGCCCTGGTCGGTGCCCTGATGCCCGACTACGACCCCGTCCAGAAGATCTCGATCATTCCCCGCGGCCAGGCCGGTGGCCTCACCTTCTTCACCCCCAGTGAGGAGCGCATGGAGTCGGGCCTGTATTCCCGTGCCTACCTGCAGAACCAGATGGCCGTCGCCCTGGGCGGCCGCGTTGCTGAAGAACTCGTGTATGGCGATGACGAAGTCACCACCGGTGCGTCCAATGATCTCCAGCAGGTCGCCCGTGTCGCACGCCAGATGGTCACCCGCTTCGGCATGAGTGACCGTCTCGGTCCGATCGCACTGGGTCGCAGCCAGGGAGGCATGTTCCTCGGTCGTGACATCGCTGCCGAGCGCGACTTCTCCGAAGACACCGCTGCGGCCATCGACGACGAAGTCGGCCAGCTTGTGGCTGAGGCCCATCGACGCGCCACATCCGTGCTGAGCGCCAACCGCGCGGTGCTCGATCGCCTGGCCGATCTGTTGGTCGAAAAGGAGACGGTCGACGCCGAGGAGCTGCAGGAACTTCTCATCAACAGCGACGTTCGCGTTGCCGAATACGTCTGACATCCCGTCTCCATCGCTGATCGCCTCGTTGCGCCGCCAGCCCCTGCTGGTGGTGCTTCGTGCTGTTGAGCCACTCGCTCTCAGCGCGGCCCTTGCGCGACTGGTCGCCATCGGGGTCCGGCACGTGGAGATCGCCTGGAGCGACCATCGGCATTGGCCCGCTCAGTGCTCAGCTCTGATCGAGCGGTTCCCGGGCGTGTGGTTCGGCGCAGCTTCGATCGTGTCGTCGCAGGCGTTGCGGGCGGTGGCTGAGTCCGGTTTGTCGTTTGCGGTGTCGCCGGTTCTTGACCCGGATCTGCTGGAGCAGGCGGCTCGTCTCGGCATCACGTTGGTCCCGGGCGTGCTGACCCCCAGCGAGGTGCATCATGCGCGCCGGCTCGGATGTTCGATGGTCAAGTTGTTTCCGGCCTCAGCCGTTGGCAGCGGCTACTGGCAGCGCTTGCACGCACCCCTGGGTGCATTGCCCTTCTGCATTGCAGCCGGTGGTCTGGCCGCCGACGACGTGGACGAATGGCTCGCTGCCGGCGTCGATGCGGTGGCGCTTGGCGCGTCTCTGGTGGGCGATCAGGCCTGGTCTCGCCTGGAGCAATGGCTGGCTGATCACCACCCCTGAGCGAGCCATCACGGCACCCTGAGATCGCCATTGGGAGTCTCTAGTGCTATTCATGAGACAGAGGTGTTTCTCCCCTATGTCTCAACTCACCGTCAAGCTCAGCGATCGTGCTGATGCTCTGATCGCCCAGCTTCAGAAGGAAATTTTCAATCGCCGCCGCAAGAAGGTCTCTGCCGCCGGGGTGATCGAGACCCTGGTTGAAAGCGGTGCCAAGTCGCAGTCGGACAAGCGTTTTGCCACCTCATGGAAAAACCTCGTCTCCGACATCGAGAAGGCCGCCAAGGTCGCCGACGCCCACGGAGCCAAGCCCGCGAACCTCAGCGATGAGGAGTGGGCCCTGGTGCTGAGCCATCGCACCCGCACGCCGCGCGCCACGGCCAAGACGACCACCCGCCGTGCAGCGGCAAAACCGGCAGCCAAAGACGCTGCCAAGCCTGCTGCACGCAAGCGCAAGGCAACGGCCCCAGCCCGTTCGGCCCCTGCTGCCCCAGCCGCCGCCAAGGCGACGACGCCCAAATCGGCATCACCCAAATCGGCAACCCGCAAGCCTGCAGCGCGCAAACCTGCGGCGCGCAAGCCACTGACCAAGTCGGCGACCTCGACCAGTGTCTCGACCAGGTCAGCGTCGTCGTCGGTTGCCCGGCGCATGGCCAAAGCGGTCAGCCGCCTGGGCGGCGCAGCGGCACCGGTAGCTGCCAGCAGCAATGGTGCCGGCAAACCGGTCGCCGTCTAGGGGCTGCACTGGCCCTGGTGCAGCAGCAGATGATCGGCCAGCACCAGGGCCACCATCGCCTCCACCATCGGCACGGCCCGTGGCAATACGCAGGGGTCGTGCCGACCTTTGGCTTCCAGGGTGGTGGCGGCGCCAGAGGCGTCGATTGTTTGCTGGGCCTTGCGGATCGTGGCGGTGGGTTTGAACGCCACCCGGATCACGATCGGCTCGCCGTTGCTGATGCCGCCCTGGATGCCGCCCGAGTTGTTGGTGACGGTGTGAAGGCTGCCGTCGGCGGTGGGCACAAAGGCATCGTTGTGCTCGCTGCCCTTGAGCAGGGTGCCGGCAAAGCCTGAGCCGATCTCGAAGCCCTTGGTCGCCGGCAGCGACAGCACGGCTTTGGCCAGGTCGGCTTCCAGCTTGTCGAACACCGGTGAACCCAGCCCCACAGGCGGGTTGCGCACCACACACTCGATCACGCCGCCGCAGGAGTCGCCGTCGCGGCCAATGGCTTCAATGCGCGCGATCATCTGCTCGGCCACCACCGGGTCTGGGCAGCGCACGATGGTGGCCTCGACGGCATCCATCGTCACCGTTTCTGGGTCAACCAGCGCCTCGATCGTGTGAATCCGCCTGACCCAGGCGATCACCTCGGTGCCGTGGGCCTTGGCCAGCAGCTGACGGGCGATGGCACCGGCCGCAACCCGCCCGATCGTCTCGCGGGCCGAAGCGCGCCCCCCCCCGCTGCGGGCCTGAATGCCGTATTTGACCTGGTAGGTCGCATCGGCATGGGAGGGCCGAAAGGCGACCTGCATCTCCTTGTAGTCGCCGGGACGCTGGTCCTTGTTACGCACCACCATGGCAATCGGGGTGCCGAGGGTGACGCCATCGAGCAGACCACTGAGGATTTCGACCTGGTCGTCTTCCTTTCGCGGTGTGGTGATCCTGCTCTGGCCGGGTTTTCTCCGGTCGAGCTCTTGCTGGATCGCCGCCAGATCGAGCTGCAGCCGTGGGGGGCAGCCATCGACGATCACGCCGACCCCGCCACCGTGGGATTCGCCGAAGGTGCTGATGCGAAAAAGCTGGCCGAAGCTGCTGCCCATGGGCGTTGTGCGCTGGTCTGAGCCTACAAACTGGGCCCAGATCGCAGCGTTTCAGCGCCTTGAGGAAACAGGAGCGGGCCGCCCTGATCATGCAGCGGCTTGAGCAGCACTACCCCGAAACACCGGTGCCCCTCGACCACAGCGATGCCTTCACGCTGCTGATCGCCGTGCTGCTGAGCGCCCAGTGCACCGACAAAAAGGTCAATGAGGTGACGCCGGCTTTGTTTGCCGCGGGGCCAACGCCGGCTGCCATGGCAGCCCTGAGCGAGGAGACGATCCTGGCTCACATTCGCCAGCTCGGGCTGGCACGCACCAAAGCCCGCAACGTCAGACGACTGTCTGAATTGTTGCTCGAACGCCATGGCGGCGCCGTGCCCAGCAGCTTTGAAGGGCTTGAGGCTTTACCGGGCGTGGGCCACAAGACCGCCAGCGTCGTCATGGCCCAGGCGTTCGGCGTGCCGGCCTTTCCTGTTGACACCCACATCCATCGCCTGGCCCAGCGCTGGGGTCTCAGCAGCGGCATCAACGTCGAGCAGACCGAGCACGACCTCAAACGGCTGTTCCCGCGGAACGCATGGAACAAGCTGCACCTGCAGATCATTTTTTATGGCCGCGAGTTCTGCACCGCCCGCGGCTGCGATGGCACGGTCTGTCCCCTGTGTCGTGAGCTGTATCCCTCACGTCGCCGTCCCCTGGTGCACCGCAAACCCTGACGGGAAAGATGCCCAATGGTTTTGTCGGCTTGTCTCGACACTGTCTCGACAGGGCGTTTCACCCCTTTCCGGTCGCGCGTCGTCGATCCGAGGAGGATCTGTTGTGCTCGGGCCATCAGACATCAAAAAACCCCCTGGCGGAGCAGGGGGTTTCAGGGATTCCGTAGGTCGAACCCAGCGTTATGGCTGGGTTCAGGTGCCGGGCCAAGACCAGATCGGTCTCAGCCCAGGCCAGGCGATCAACCGATTGCAGGTGCAGTCAGTGCCACTTCGCTGGTGCCGGCAGCTGCCAGGTCCAGGGGGAAGTTGTGGGCATTGCGCTCGTGCATCACTTCCATGCCCAGACCAGCGCGGTTCAGCACGTCTGCCCAGGTGTTCACCACGCGGCCTTGGCCATCGAGGATCGACTGGTTGAAGTTGAAACCGTTCAGGTTGAAGGCCATCGTGCTCACGCCCAGGGCGGTGAACCAGATGCCGATCACGGGCCAGGCAGCCAGGAAGAAGTGCAGGCTGCGGCTGTTGTTGAAGGAGGCGTATTGGAAGATCAGGCGACCGAAGTAACCGTGGGCAGCCACGATGTTGTAGGTCTCTTCCTCTTGGCCGAACTTGTAGCCATAGTTCTGGCTCTCGCTCTCGGTGGTCTCACGGACCAGCGAGGAGGTCACCAGCGAACCGTGCATGGCGGAGAACAGGCTGCCGCCGAACACACCGGCCACACCCAGCATGTGGAAGGGGTGCATCAGGATGTTGTGCTCAGCCTGGAACACCAGCATGTAGTTGAAGGTGCCGCTGATGCCGAGGGGCATGGCGTCCGAGAAGGAACCCTGACCGAAGGGGTAGACCAGGAACACGGCCGAGGCAGCTGCCACAGGGGCGCTGTAGGCCACGCAGATCCAGGGGCGCATGCCCAGACGGTAGGAGAGTTCCCACTCGCGTCCCATGTAGGCGTAGATGCCGATGAGGAAGTGGAAGATCACCAGCTGGAAAGGACCGCCGTTGTACAGCCACTCGTCGAGGCTGGCGGCTTCCCAGATGGGGTAGAAGTGCAGGCCGATGGCGTTGCTGGAGGGAACAACAGCACCAGAGATGATGTTGTTGCCATACATCAGGGAGCCGGCAACGGGCTCACGGATGCCGTCGATGTCGACGGGGGGAGCGGCGATGAACGCCACGATGAAGCAGATGGTGGCAGCCAGAAGGGTGGGGATCATCAGCACACCGAACCAGCCCACATAGAGGCGGTTGTTGGTGGAGGTGACCCACTCGCAGAACTGCTGCCAGCTGTTGGCGCCGGAGCGCTGCTGGAGAGTGGTGGTCATGAGAACGGAAAAAGAGGTAAGAAGGACGGAATCCCGAGAGACGGTGAACCGTCGTGAAGGACTGTAACGGAAGATTGCGCATTCGGCGGGCGCCGCCGGCCTCGGACCCATGAGCTCTGCTGATCGCTGTGATCAGCGCTGC
>JBBASJ010000052.1:0-14567 GCA_040399325.1 Prochlorococcaceae cyanobacterium | reverse complement strand
TCGACGCCTGACTCAGGCGAGGGCGGCCGACAGCTGCTCGCGCGCCTGGGCCAGGTTGGGCCGGCCGACACCGCTAACAATGGCAACTCAAGACAAAGTCCTGAAGCCATCGATACAATAAATACGAACTGGTTGTCGACGATTTTTAACGGTAATGGCCTCGAGCTTAGTTGCAAGAATCCCGTAATCCTTGACCCTACGATAAGTCGCCTCACTGACAATTACACGCCCCTCCTTGCCATTCGATTCGATTCGAGAAGCAACATTCACATTGTCCCCTATTACGGTATACTCCATCCTCGATTGAGATCCAATATTACCAGCAACCATCTCGCCGCTATTGATCCCAATCCTCACCTCAAGATTGACAATAGAAGGATGCATGGAAGACCATTTCTCCTTGGCGGCACCAACGGCATCTTGCATCGCAATAGCTGCGCGCACAGCCCGAAGAGCATGATCAACATCGGAAGCATTAGAAAGGAAGAGAGCCATAATCCCATCTCCAATAAACTTATCGACGAGCCCACCTTCAGAATCGATGATATCAGACATCGCCGTCATGTAGTCATTAAGGAAAGAGACTACATCTTCCGGTTTCATCAGTTCAGACAATGATGTAAACCCCTTAATATCAGAGAAGAGAACCGTCGCCTCAACAACCTTCCCCCCAAGTGCTAGCTTTGTTTCACGACTTCTAGAAACTTCATCAACAACGACTTTTGGCAGGAAGGCCCCCAGCTTCTCCTTCTCAACGGCAAGGCGCCTCTCCTGCTCCAAAGACCTCCTAAGATCGGCAACGAGCTGTGCATTTTCCAAGGAAACTGACACCATACTCGCAAACGTCTGAAACAACTCCAAGTCATCACGATTAAAGGAACTGGCGCTCTTCTTATTGACGGCCTGAATAACTCCCAAAATCTTGTTATTTTTGCAACGCAGTGGCACGGTAATCACAGACCGGGTTCTAAACCCTGTTTTTTTGTCAAACCGTGGATTGAAGCGGCAATCTGTGTATGCATCATCAATGATCAAAGGGACTCCATTTAGCGCTACCCAGCCCGCAAAGCCCTCACCCATTTTGATCGTATCGTGACAAAGATCTGCTGACGCACTGCCACGAGAAAAACGAAACCTCAGCTGCTTACCCTCGGGCCCCTCTTCGATTAACAATAGAGAGCTGGCCTCAGCATTCATCACCAAACCAATTGTATCAATAACCTGTATCAACAAGCTATCAATATCAAGCATTGAAATAATAGAGCGTGACACCTCTACAAGCGCAGCAATTTGCCCAATACGGATCTCGAGCTGCTCTTGAGCAAGCTTTCGATTGCTTGATTCCAGTGCCATTGCGACCATGTCGGCTATCGATCCAACAAAATGCTCTTCATCTAATTCCCAGTGACGAGGCTGACCAATATGCTCTTGACAAACCACACCAACCATTTGCCCAGAAACAAAGATAGGCGCATCCAACATCGACTGAATACCGAGCGGGACTAGATATCCAACAGAGAACTCCTTAGTTGCCTCATGTGAATGGGCATCGTGAGCAGCGATAGTTCTTGCTTCTGAGATTGCTTCAAAGTAAGCAGGATAATCAGAGGCATACAACTCAATACTCTGCTCATGCAATCCATGACCCTCTGCAATTCGGTACAGGTCTTGACACACTATCTTGGACTTTTCTTTATTATAAAGCCAAATACTTGACCTGCCTACCTTAAGCGTTTTTGCCGCAACTTCAGTAATCTCCATCATTGACAAATTTAGCTCCCCCGATCTCAAAATCTTGCTGCGTGTCAGAGCACTGATCGCCCGATGCTGATCACGCATTCGGGCCGCCATCACTGATGAGCTCACGGCTGGATCAGAGGAATTTGCCATGATTTGAACTAATCGACTTAGCAGGGACAAGCCACCTATTGCTAGCACACTTGCTTAAGTGCAGAGCCGACTCCCCTACCTACTTTGCCTGAATACACATGAAGATCCCCCGACAGGATCTTCTGCAGCGATGATCCCTAAACATTAAAAACAAAAAAGACTTGGAACAGCGTCAATCCTGCTGGCCACATCGGCTTTGAAGGTATCTGATTCAAGAGTTCAGCTCAAAGCCACTGTGAGTTCTGTGCGAGCCTGCTCCAACGCACCATCAAGGGCTGCGCCATCGCGGCCGCCGGCCTGGGCCAGGTTGGGCCGGCCGCCACCGCCGCCGCCGCAGACCTTGGCGATGCCCCCGATGAAGGCTCCGGCCTTGGGGCCAGCTGCGATCACCGCCGGGCCGAAGGCCGCGACAAGGATCACTTTGCCCAGATCGGCGGGGTCGGGTAGGCCGCCCAGCACCACGGCCGCGCCATCGCCCAGCTGATCCGCCAGGCCCTGGGCAGCGCTCTGCAAACCGCCACCCTCCACACCATCGAGGCGAGCCACCAGCAACTGGGACTCACCCACGACCACCGCCTGAACGGCCAACGCCGCCGACTTCTCCAGGGCCAGCTCCTCGCGCGCCGCGGCCAGAGCCTTCTGGCTGGCTTTGAGCTCATCGGCCAGCTGCGCCACCCGCTCGACGATCTCACCGGGCTGGGCCTTGAAGCGCTCACCCAGCTGCTTCACCACCGCATCGCGCTCGTTGAGGTAGGCGAGCACCGCAGGGCCGGCGACGGCCTCGATGCGGCGGATGCCAGCGGCCACGCCGCTCTCGCCAATGATCTTGAACAGGCCGATCTCGGCGGTGTTGGCCACGTGGGTGCCGCCGCAGAGCTCCATCGACACGCCGGGCACGTCGACGACCCGCACCACATCGGCGTACTTTTCGCCAAACATGGCGACGGCGCCGGCGGCCTTGGCCTGCTCGATCGCCATCTCCTGCACCTGTAACTCGTGGGCGTCTGAGATCCAGCCGTTGATCAACGCCTCGATCTGCTCGAGCTCGGCCGGCGTGACGGCGCGGGGGCAGTGAAAGTCGAAGCGCAGGCGATCGAAATCGACCAGCGACCCCGCCTGGCCGATGCCCGGATCGACCACCTGCTTGAGCGCCGCCTGCAGCAGATGGGTGGCCGTGTGGTTGGCCTGGGCCCGGCGTCTGCAGGCCCGGTCGACCTGCGCATTGAGCAGATCGCCCAGCGCCAGCGTGCCGCGCTCGATGCGGCCGCTGTGCACAAACACGCTGCGGTTGCGGGTGACTGCCTCGATCGCCACGATCACGCCGTCACCCGCTGCGCCATCGCCGCTGAGCACGCCGCGATCACCCACCTGGCCCCCGCCCTCGCCATAGAAAGGCGTGCTGTCGAGCACCAGCTGCACCGCATCGCCGGCGCCGGCTCGCACAGCCGGTTCGCCATTGACCACCAGGGCCACCACGCAGCAGGGGTGTTCGAGCTGTTCGTAGCCCTTGAACGCCGTGGCCTCGGCGGCGGCGGCCACCTGATCGATCGCCTCCTGCAGGGTCAGATCGATGCTGACCGCGGCCGCCTTGGCCCGCTGACGCTGGGCCTCCATGGCCGCCTCGAACCCCGCCAGGTCAACCGTGAGGCCGTGCTCCTCGGCGATCTCTTCGGTGAGTTCGAGCGGGAAGCCATAGGTGTCGTAGAGCTCGAACGCCTGCTCACCCGAGATCTGCCTGGGCCCCGCCGCCAGCACGTCGGCCAGCAGCTTCTCGCCCCGCTCCAGGGTCTCGAGAAAGCGCGCCTCTTCCCGCTGAAGCTCGGCCAGGATCACGTCGCGGCGGCCGGCGAGCTGGGGGTAGGCGCCCTGCATCAGGGCGATCGCCGCTTCGCCCATCGCGCTCAGAAATGGCTTGTCGATGCCCAGGAGCCGTCCGTGCCGCACCACGCGGCGCAGCAGCCGCCGCAGGATGTAGCCGCGGCCCAGGTTGCTCGCCGTGACCCCATCGCAGATCAGCTGGGTGATGGCGCGGCTGTGGTCGCCGATCACCTTGAGCGACGTCTTGCCCTTGTCGTCGAGGCTGCGGTAGTCGATGCCCGCCAACGTCTGCGCTGTTTCAATCAGCGGGTAGATCAGATCGGTCTCATAGTTGTTGGGCACTCCCTGCAGGATCTGGGCCATGCGCTCGAGGCCCATGCCGGTGTCGATGCTGCGGGCCGCCAGTGGCGTGAGGGCGCCCTCCGCATCGCGGTTGTATTGCATGAACACCAGGTTGTAGAACTCGATGAAGCGGCTGTCGTCCTCCAGGTCGATGCCGTCATCGCCCAGCTCGGGCTTGAAGTCGTAATAGATCTCGGAGCAGGGGCCGCAGGGGCCGGTGGGGCCCGACGCCCAGAAGTTGTCGGCCTCATCCATGCGGATGATGCGTTTGGGGTTGACCCCCACCACATCGCGCCAGATGGCCTCGGCCTCGTCGTCGTCGCGGAAGACGCTGACCACCAGGTTGTTGGGCGACAGGCCGAACACGCCGGTGCTCAGCTCCCAGGCCCACTGGATCGCCTGCTCCTTGAAGTAATCGCCAAAGGAGAAGTTGCCCAGCATTTCGAAGAACGTGTGGTGCCGGGCGGTGCGGCCCACGTTCTCGATGTCGTTGGTGCGGATGCACTTCTGGGAGCTGGTGGCCCGCGGCGCCGGGCGCTGCTGCTGGCCCAGGAACACCGGTTTGAAGGGCAGCATGCCGGCGATGGTCAGCAGCACCGTGGGGTCGTCGGGCACCAGCGAGGCGCTGGCCATGGGCTGGTGGCCCCGCTGCTCATAGAACGCGAGAAAGGCTGCGCGGATCTCGGCGCCGGTGCGGGGGGTGGCGGCCATGGCTGGGCAGCGGGTTTCTCAGTTGGGCATGATCGCCCAGCAGCCGACGCCAACGAAGCAATCGCTCGCGCGATCATGGTCGCCAGCCGTCGCCACTGCCACCTTGTCGTGTCGCTCGGAGCTCGAGCCATCGCGTGCCCGGCTGCGTCTCAACTCGCTGGCCTGGGCACTGGCAGCAGCGGCGATGGCGGCAGCAGCTGGCCTGCTGCTCAGCCTTGCCGAGCACCACAGCGCCTGGCTCGAACCGGCCCTGCGCAGCGGCGGCTGCGGCTTTTTTTATGGCCTGCTGGCCTTTCACCTGCAACGGGTGGACCCTAACGACGGCCATCTGCAGGCCGGCCTGGTGGGTGCGGTGTGCGGCATCTGCAGCCTGATGCATCCGTTGGACGTGACAGGGGAGCTGCCAACAGTGATGATGGGGGCACTTCGCGGGTGGCTGCCGCTCTGGCTCCCCCTGGTGGTCAGTGCTCTGCTGCTGACCCTGATGAACCGCGTTGTGTCCCGCCTGATGCGCTCCTGACGCGCCTCTGAATTCGCGCAGAACCCCACGGTTCATGAGCCTGCTGCACGCCACCTGGCTGTTTCCGCCCGAAGGCTCGGGCGGCCGCCTGTTGCTGTGGGCCGACACCTGGCGCGTCGCCGATCCGATCACCCCCAGCAACGCGGTCAGCCCCCACCCATTCAGCCTGGGCGTCGACGACCTGGCCGAATGGCTCGACGACCACGACCTGTGGTCAGAGGCACTGCGCCCCGCCGCCGCCACCCTGACCCTGCCCAGCCGCAGCCAGGCCGCCAAAGGCACAAAGAGCGGCAGCGGACCCTGGAGCGGTCTGCCGCTGCAGGCGGGCCAGCCCCTGCCCAAGACGGTCGACTGGTGGCCCTGGCGGGTCGAGGGCCTGGCGCTCAAACCCGCCGCCGCGGCCGAATGGCTGAGCCGCCTGCCCCTGTCGGGCGGCAACCCCGAACTGGCCGACGACCTGCGCTGGTGGAGCCATCTGCAGCGCTGGGCCCTGAGCCTGATCGCCCGCGGCCGCAGCCTGCCGCTGGTGGAGGAGGGCCGGGCCCGCTGGCTGCCCCTGCTCAACCGTGAAGACGACCGCCACCGGCTCGAGGAATTCGCCACCCGTCTGCCCCAGGTGGCCACCTGCGCCACCGCCGAAGGCAGCAGCCCCGAACTGGCCCTGGCCTGCCGCCGGCCCGGCAGCGGCCGCCTGCGGGTGGCCGGCTTTCTTGAAGCCCTGCTCGACGGCCAGCTGCGCGCCGGCTTTGAGCCCGAGGCCGAAGGACTCGACCCGCTGCTGGACGCCTGGCAACGGGCCCTGGGCGCCGGCGATGGCCAGCTCCGGCTCGATGAGGAGGAGACCGAGCGTCTCGAAGTGGCGACCCACCACTGGCGCGAAGCGGTGGCCGGCCGGGTGGCGCCGGCCCGCACCTGCCTGGAGCTCGACACCCCCGCCGAAGGGGAGGAGCTCTGGAGCCTGAGCTTTGCCCTGCAGGCCGAGGCCGACCCCAGCCTGCGGCTGCCCGCCGCCGAGGTCTGGGCCCTGGGTGATCGCGACATCTACCTGGGCGAGATCGCCGTGCCCCAGCCCAGCCAGCTGCTGCTCGAGGGCCTGGGCCGGGCGCTCACGGTGTTTGAACCGATCGAGCGGGGGCTCGATTCGGCCACCCCCGAACGCATGCAGCTCACCCCGGCCGAGGCATTCGTGCTGGTGCGCACCGCCGCCAACCAGCTGCGCGATGTGGGTGTCGGCGTGCTGCTGCCCCCGAGCCTCTCGGGCGGTTTAGCCAGCCGTCTGGGCCTGGCGATCAGCGCCGAGCTGCCCGCCAAATCGCGCGGTTTCACCCTGGGCGAAAGCCTCGAGTGGCGCTGGGACCTGATGATCGGCGGCGTCACCCTGACGCTCAAGGACCTCGAGCGGCTGCAGGCCAAGCGCAGCCCCCTGGTGCAGCACAAGGGGGCCTGGATCGAGCTGCGCCCCAGCGACCTGCGCAACGCCGAGCGCTTCTGCGCGGCCGACCCGGGCCTCAGCCTCGACGACGCCCTGCGGCTGACCGCCAACGAGGGCGAAACGCTGATGCGCCTGCCGGTGCATCGCTTCGAAGCCGGCCCGCGGCTGCAGGCGGTGCTCGAGCAGTACCACCAGCAGAAGGCGCCCGACCCGCTGCCGGCGCCCGAAGGTTTCTCTGGCCAGCTGCGCCCCTACCAGGAGCGGGGCCTGGGCTGGCTGGCCTTTCTGCATCGCTTTGACCAGGGCGCCTGCCTGGCCGACGACATGGGCCTGGGCAAGACGATCCAGCTGCTGGCCTTTTTGCAGCACCTCAAGGCCGAAGAGGAGCTCAAGCGACCGGTGCTGCTGGTGGCGCCCACCTCGGTGCTCACCAACTGGAAGCGCGAGGCCCACAGCTTCACCCCCGAACTGGCGGTGCGGGAGCACTACGGCCCGCGCCGGCCCGCCAGCGAGGCCGCCCTCAAGAAGGCCCTCAAGGGCGTTGACCTGGTGCTGACCAGCTATGGCCTGCTGCAGCGCGACAGCGAACTGCTCGAGGCGATCGACTGGCAGGGGGTGGTGATCGACGAGGCCCAGGCGATCAAGAACCCCAGCGCCAAGCAGTCGATGGCCGCCCGCGACCTGGGCAGACCTGGCAAGACGTCGCGCTTCCGCATCGCCCTCACCGGCACCCCGGTGGAGAACCGGGTCAGCGAGCTGTGGGCGCTGATGGACTTTCTCAACCCCAAGGTGCTGGGCGACGAGCCGTTCTTCAGACAGCGCTACCGCCTGCCGATCGAGCGCTACGGCGACATGGCCTCGCTGCGCGACCTCAAGGCCCGGGTGGGCCCGTTCATTTTGCGGCGGCTCAAGACCGACCGATCGATCATCTCGGATCTGCCCGAGAAGCTCGAGCTCAGCGAATGGGTGGGCCTGGCCCCCGAGCAGCGCAAGCTCTACAACAAGACGGTCGAGGACAGCCTCGATGCCATCGCCCGCTCGCCCCTGGGCCAGAAGCACGGCCAGGTGCTGGCCCTGCTCACCCGGCTCAAGCAGATCTGCAACCACCCGGCCCTGGCCCTCAAGGAGAGCCCCGAGGCCGCCATCGGCGCCAACGGCAGCTTCGCCAGCCGCAGCGCCAAGGTGCAGCGGCTCGAGGAGATCCTCGAGGAGGTGATCGAGGCGGGCGATCGGGCGTTGCTGTTCACCCAGTTCGCCGAATGGGGCCATCTGCTCAAGGCCCACCTGGAGCGCCGCTGGCGCGCCGATGTGCCGTTTCTGCATGGCGGCACCAGCAAGACCGAGCGCCAGGCCATGGTCGACCGCTTCCAGGACGACCCCCGCGGCCCCCAGCTGTTTCTGCTGTCGCTCAAGGCCGGTGGCGTGGGCCTCAACCTCACCAGAGCCAGCCACGTGTTCCACATCGACCGCTGGTGGAACCCGGCCGTTGAGAACCAGGCCACCGACCGGGCCTACCGCATCGGCCAAACCAATCGGGTGCTGGTGCACAAGTTCATCACCAGCGGCTCGGTCGAAGAGCGCATCGACCGCATGATCCAGGAAAAATCAAAGCTGGCGGCCGACATCGTCGGCAGCGGCGAAGACTGGCTCGGCGGCCTCGATGTGGGCCAGCTCAAGGAGCTGGTGGCGCTCAGCGAGGAAGACGCATGAACACCCCATCGACCCTCACCACCCAGCTCGGAGCCCAGGGGATCGCCCAGCAGCCCTGGTGGGTCGAGCAGTGGATGGAACTGATCAACGGCTACCGCTTCAAGAAGCGACTCGAACGGGCCTGGGAGTACGCCCGCTCGGGCAACGTGCTGTCGATCCGCTTCGAGGGGCGCCGGGTGCATGCCCGGGTCCAGGGCAGCGACCGCGACCCCTACAAGGTGAAGCTGTGGCTCGATGTGCTCAGCGACGAAGACTGGGGTTACGTGCTCGAAGCCCTGAGCCAGAAGGCCCGCTGGTCGGCCCAGCTGCTGGCGGGCGTGATGCCGGCCGACATCGAACGGGCCTTCGCCGCCAGTGGCAAGCGCCTGTTCCCGTTCAAGCTGCAGGAGGTGCGCAGCGAATGCAGCTGCCCCGACAAGGCCAACCCCTGCAAGCACGTCAGCGCGGTCTTCTACCTGATGGGTGACCGCTTCAGTGAGGACCCGTTCGTGCTGTTTCAGCTGCGCGGCCGCACCCGGGCCCAGCTGCTGAGCGATCTGGCCAAACGCCGGCGGCAGCTGCTGGCCAAGGCGGCGGCAGGCAGGGCTGCAGCCAGCGGCCCCCCGCAGCCGGACGCCGGCAGCGCCCCCAAGCCGGCCCACCCAGCCATTGCCGACCCGAACCGCTGGTGGCGGTACGACGCGGCCCTGGATCCGAATCTGGTGGTGATCACCCCGGCCCTGGAGGGTGACACCGGCCTCGATGCGGCCGGACCGCTGCCCCTGGCCGAAGAGCCCCGCTTCCCCGGCGCCAACCGCCTGTTTCTGGAGCAGCTCAAGGACCAGGCCCACCAGCTGGCGACCGCCGCCATGGCCACCGCCATGGACAATGGCAAGGCCGACACCCAAAAGGCCGACACCGACAAGGCTGAGGCCGGTTCAGAGGGCTGAACCGGCCCCCCTCGTGTGGGGCGTGGGATGGGAACAGCCCGCCCTCTGAGCACCGAAAGCCCTGCACTGCTCACACAGGCGCCACCCCCGAAAAAAGCGCCAGAAATGACGCCAGTTTTCAGTGATGCCGCACCATGCCTAACGCTCCCTGGCTGACCCCTGCCGCGATCGCTCTCGCCCAGGGCATCGTGCACAGCCACCGGGAGGCCTTTGCGATGGCGCTGCTGGCCGGCCCGGCAGGGCGTGGAACTACCGCCGATCCCCGCCTGCTGGCCCAGGAGCTGTTTGCCGCAGGCACGGTGGTGCTGGCCCATGACGGGGCACCGCTGGATCAGGGCGAAGGGCCGCGCTTGATCTATGCCAACCGGGCCGCCTTGACGCTGTGGCGCCGCCCCTGGGCCTCGATGGTGGGCCTGCCCTCGAGCCTGACCGCCGAGCCCGGGCAACGGGCCAGCCGCCAGCAGGCCCTGGCCAGCGCCCGGGTGCGGCAGGCGATCACCAGCTACAGCGGCATCCGCATCGACAGCAGCGGCCGGCGCTTTGCCATCGCCGGGGCCCGCATCTGGACGCTGCGCGACAGCGGCGGCGAGCCCTGCGGCCAGGCGGCGGCGTTCAGCAGCTGGTGGTGGCTGTAAGCCAGGTGGTGGCCTTCGACGGCGCTGCCTGGAGAGCCCGCGCGGCCGAGCTGGCAACCATCGCCTGAGGCGCCCTGCCTACAGTCACGCGGCAGCCTGGAGCCGCCGATGGGTGCCACAGCAGTCTCCACCACAGCAGCGGCCTCCCCACCGCGCCTGAGCCTGCAGTGCGAGGCGATCGGACCGGACACGACCACGATCCGCTCGCTCGACTGGGACCGCAGCCGCTTCGACATCGAATTCGGCCTGCGCAACGGCACCACCTACAACAGTTTTCTGGTGCGCGGCGAGCGCACCGCCCTGATCGACAGCAGCCATCTCAAGTTTGAGAGCACCTGGCTGCCGCTGCTGCAGGGGCAGATCGACCCCAAGGCGATCGATCACCTGATCGTGAGCCACACCGAACCCGACCACTCGGGCCTGATCGGCCATCTGATCGACCTCAACCCAGAGCTGGAGATCGTCGGCTCCAAGGTGGCACTCCAGTTTCTGGAGAACCAGGTGCACCGGCCGTTCAAGAGCCGGGCGGTCAAGAGCGGTGACGAACTCGACCTGGGCACCAACGCAAGCAGTGGCGTAGCCCACCGCTTCGAATTTCTGAGTGCGCCCAACCTGCACTGGCCCGACACGATCTTCTCGTTTGATCACGGCACCGGCATCCTCTACACCTGCGATGCCTTTGGGCTGCACTACTGCAGCGAAGACGTCTTCGACGTCAACCCCGGCGCGATCGCACCCGACTTTCGTTTCTACTACGAGTGCCTGATGGGGCCCAACGCCCGCAGCGTGCTGCAGGCCCTCAAGCGCATGGATGGGCTGCCCGAGATCACCACGGTCGCCGTGGGCCACGGGCCGCTGCTGCGCCACCACCTGAGCACCTGGATCGACGACTACCGCAGCTGGAGCTCGGAGCGCAGCACCGCCGAGAGCTATGCCGCGGTCTGCTATCTGAGCCAGGTGGGCTTTTGCGACCGGCTCAGCCAGGCGATCGCCCGGGGCATCGGCAAAGCCGGTGCCGCCGTGCAGCTGGTGGACCTGCGCGCCACCGACGCCCAGGAGCTGAGCGCCCTGATCGGCGAAGCAGCCGCAGTGGTGGTGCCCACCTGGCCGGCGGGGTCTGACGCCGAGCTGCAGGCCTCGGTCGGCACCCTGCTGGCCGCCCTCAAACCGAAGCAGTGGGTGGGCTGCTACGACGCCTTCAGCGGTGACGACCAACCGATCGACACGGTCGCCGGCCAGTTGCGCGCCCTGGGCCAGCCGGCGGCGTTTGAACCGCTGCGCATCCGCCAGGTGCCCAGCGCCGAGGACTACCAGCGCTGCGAAGAAGCCGGCACCGACCTGGGGCAACTGCTCACCAAGGCCAGGACCATCGCGGCGATGAAGTCCCTCGACGGCGATCTCGACAAAGCGCTCGGGCGGCTGAGCGGCGGGCTGTATGTGGTCACCGCGCGCCAGGGCGAGGGTGAGCAGCGCCTCAGCGGTGCCATGGTGGCCAGCTGGGTGAGCCAGGCGAGCTTCACGCCGCCAGGACTCACCGTGGCCGTCGCCAAGGACCGGGCCATCGAAGCGCTGATGCAGGTGGGCGACCGCTTTGTGCTCAACGTGCTGCGCGACGACAACCACCAGGACCTGTTGCGGCATTTCCTCAAACGCTTTCCGCCAGGGGCCGACCGCTTTGCCGGGGTCAACGTGCTCGAGGGCGCCGCCGCCGGCGGGCCCGTGCTGGCCGACGCCCTGGCCTTTTTGGGCTGCCGGGTGGTGCAGCGGCTCGAAGGCCCTGACCACTGGATCATCTATGCCGAGGTGGAGCAGGGCAACGTCTCCGACACCGAAGCCGCCACCGCCGTGCATCACCGCAAGGTGGGCAACCACTACTGAGATGGCCACCCCCGACCGCCGCGTCATCACCCTGCCGCTGGAGCCCGGGCTGATCTGCCTCAAGGGCCTGAGCCCCAGACGCCTGCGCTTCGAGATCGAATACGGCCTCGAGCGCGGCACCACAGCCAACAGTTTTCTGTTCACCGCCGGCGCCAACGCCGATGGCAGACCCGTGCCGCCGGTGCTGGTGCACCCCCCGGGCTCCTCCTTTGCCGAGCCCTTTCTGGAGCAGCTGGCCCCGTTGGTGCCAGACGATGCCGCCCTCAAGGTGGTGGTGGGCCATGTGAACCCCAACCGGGTCGCCCTGCTGCGCCAACTGGCCCAACGCTGGCCCCGGCTGATGCTGGTGGCCTCGAACGCCGGCGCCAAGCTGCTGGAGGAGCTGTGGAACCAGCAGAAACCCAGCCCGCCCGGGGCCGCGGCGGCAGCGGCCAGCGCAACCGTGATCCCGCCGCTGCCACCGATCGACGTGGTCAAGCAGGAGCTGAGCCGTGCCCTCAGCCACGGCCACATGCTGCGGCTGATCCCGGTGCCCACGCCGCGCTGGCCCGGCGCCCTGGTGGCGTTTGAAGCCACACAGGGTCTGTTGATGAGCGGCAAGTTCTTCGCCGCGCACCTCTGCAACGAGGCCTTTGCCGAGGCCAACCGCGGCAGCAGCGAGGAGGACCGCCGTTATTTTTACGACTGCCTGATGGCGCCGATGGCGCGGCAGGTCGACAGCGTGGTGGAGCGCTTCGAAGCACTCGACATCCGCACGATCGCCCCGGGCCATGGCCCGGCGATCAGCGAAAGCTGGCGCAGCCTGCTGGCCGACTACCGCCGCTGGGGTGAAAGCCAGACCCGTTCACGCCTGTCGGTGGCGCTGCTCTATGCCAGCGCCTATGGCAACACGGCCGCCATCGCCGATGCCCTGGCCCAGGGGGTGGCGCGCACGGGGGTCAGGGTCGAGAGCATCAACTGCGAATTCAGCGAACCCGAGTCGTTGCTGCGCGCGATCCGCAGCTGCGATGCCCTGCTGATCGGCTCACCGACCCTGGGGGGGCATGCGCCCACGCCGATCGTCTCGGCCCTGGGCACGGTGCTGGCCGAAGGCGACCGCAGCAAACCCGTGGGGGTGTTCGGCAGCTTCGGTTGGAGCGGCGAAGCCCTTGAACTGCTGGAGACCAAGCTGCGCGACGGAGGGTTCGCCATGGCGTTTGAGCCCATCAAGGTCAAGTTCAGCCCCGATGCGCCCACCATCAAGACGATCGAAGAGACCGGCACGGCCCTGGGCCGCAGGCTGCTGGGCGAGCAGCGCCGCAGCCAGAAGCGCCAGGCAGCCGGAGGCCTGGCCGAAAGCCGCAGCAACCCGGCGGTGCAGGCCCTGGGCCGGGTGGTGGGTTCCCTTTGCATCCTCACCGCCCGCAAGGGGGAGGGCGCCAGCGGCCTCAGCGGCGCCCTGGTGGCCAGCTGGGTGAGCCAGGCCAGCTTCAGCCCGCCTGGCTTCACCGTGGCCATCGCCAAGGATCGGGCCGCCGAATCGCTGCTGCACAGCGGCGACCGCTGCTGCCTCAACGTGCTCGCCGCCGGCCGCGAAACCGCCCTGATGAAGCAGTTTCTGCAGCCCTTTGCCCCCGGCGCCGACCGCTTTGCCGGGCTGGAGCTCGACAACAGCCCTGGGGGCCAGCCGATCCTGCCCGAGGCCCTGGCCTGGCTCGAAGCTGAAATCACAGCGCGCATGGAATGCGGCGACCACTGGCTGCTCTATGCCCAGGCCACGGCGGGTGGCGTGCTGGATCCGACCGGCACCACCGCCGTGCACCAGCGGCGCAGCGGCGCCAACTACTGAGTCCCGGGGCGCTTCAGCGGGGCCCGGGCCCTGAACCCTGAGCAATCGGCTCAGAGCAATCCGGCAAAAGCAAACCGGTAAGAGCAAACCGGTAAGAGCAAACCGTGGTGTTTCTCGCTACAGAAGCGGGGCCAGACTGGGATGGATGATGACTCCCCAGGGAGCCCAAGACCCTTGCACCGCAAGGGATCAACCAGCACAACAGAACTTTCTTGCAGGCTGTTAAGCAGCCTCGGAAGGAATTCTGGAATTGGCGGATTTGCCTAGCTGGCCCGCTCCAATAAGGCCTGCTCAATTAGCGCCAGACCATGGCATCAACGGCCCAGCAGCTCAGCCGCCACCAGACCCCGGTGCGTTACCGGGGATATGTGCTGATCCCGCAGGCTGATCTGACCTGGGTCGTGAGGCCTGAGCGCAGCCCCATGGACAGGCTGCCGTTCAGGGCCCCGGCCAGTTCAGTAGAAGACGTCAAGGCCCTGGTCGACTGGAAGCTCGATCACGCCGCCTGAGGCGGCTGGGGGCCAGAACCACCGCCGGCCTGGAAGGGCAGCACCAGCGTGGCCCAGTGATCGGGCCGCTGGGGCTTCACCCGGCGGGCGCGACGCACGCCGAAGGGCACCCGCACCACATTGGTGCCGTCGACTGGGCCGGACCGTTGCAACCCCACCAATGGTGGAGTGCCGCCGTTGTTGCTGCCAGCCATGGTGCCCCGGGAGCGATGCGCCATGATGCGGCATTGCAGCCGAAATGGCAACCACCAGGTCCCTTAGATAGGTCCCTCAGGTAGGTCCCTCAGACCGCTGCCAGCTCCTCGACCGAGGGGCAGGTGCAGACCAGGTTGCGGTCGCCGTAGGCGTTGTCGATGCGGGCCACC
>JBBASJ010000051.1:0-15096 GCA_040399325.1 Prochlorococcaceae cyanobacterium | reverse complement strand
CCCTGCGTGCACTGCGGCTTCTGCCTGCCCAGCTGCGCCAGCTACCTGGCCCTGGGCAGCGAAATGGACTCGCCGCGGGGGCGCATCCATGCGCTCAAGGCGATCGAAGCCGGGGAGCTCACGCTCGATGCCACGGTGGCCGGCCATTTCGACAGCTGCCTGGGCTGCCTGGCCTGCGTGAGCGCCTGCCCCTCGGGGGTGCGCTACGACCAGCTGATCGAGGCCACCCGGCCCCGGCTCAACGCCCCCGAACTGCGCAGCCCCGCCCAGCAGCTGTGGCGGCGTCTGCTGTTTGGCCTGCTGCCCTACCCGACGCGGCTGCGGGCCCTGCTGCAACCCCTGCGCGCCTATGCCGGCACGCCGCTGCAGGGGCTGGTGCGGGGCATGGGCCTCACCAAGGTGCTGGGCCCCCAGCTGGCGGCGATGGAACAACTCCTGCCCCCCCTCAGCACCGACAGCTTCAGCGACCGCCTGCCCCAGGTGATCCCGGCGGTCGGCGAGCGGCGCTACCGCGTGGGGCTGTTGCTGGGCTGTGTGCAACGGGTGTTCGACCCCGCCGTCAACGCCGCGACGGCGCAGGTGCTGGCGGCCAACGGCATCGAGGTGGTGGTCCCCCCCGGGCAGGGCTGCTGCGGCGCCGTGACCCATCACCAGGGCGAGGAGGCCCAGACCCGCGAGCTGGCCCAGGCGTTGATCGGCAGCTTCAATGGCGCGGGCCCCCTCGATGCGGTGCTGGTGAGCGCCTCGGGCTGCGGCCACAGCCTCAAGGCCTACGGGCGTCTGCTGGCGGATGCAGCGCCCGGGCTCGCCGCAGCGGCCGCCCAACTGGCCGACAACGCCTATGACGTGCAGGAATTTCTGGCCCGCGTGGGGCTCACAGCCGAATTTGAGGCAAGCCTGAAGCCCCTGACTCACCCAGACGGCAGCCCTGCCAGCGCCGATCGCCCCCTGACGCTGGCCTACCACGATGCCTGCCACATGCTGCATGGCCAGGGCATCAGTGCCGCGCCGCGGCAGCTGCTGCAGGCCATTCCCCACGTGCGGTTGCGCGAACCGCTCGAGCAGGGGGTGTGCTGCGGCAGCGCCGGCATCTACAACCTGGTGCAGCCGGCCGAAGCCGAGCTGCTGGGGGCCCGCAAGGCCGATGACCTGCGCGGCACCGGCGCCCAGATCGCCGTGAGCGCCAACATCGGCTGCAGCCTGCAGCTCCGGCGCCACCTGGCGGAGCTGCCCGTGCAGCATCCGATGCAGTTGCTGGCCCAGAGTTACGGCGCCGGCAAGGCCACCTAGCCGATGGCCACCCCTGCAGCCACCAGCCCCGGCCGCCTGCAGAGCGTGCTGGGACTGGGCTTCGGGCTGGCGGGAGCCGTGGGCGGCACCATCGGCGCGGGCATTCTGCGCACCCCGGGCCTGGTCGCCGCCCAATTGGGCGATCCCTGGCTGATCTGGACCGCCTGGATCGTCGGCGGCCTGTATGCGCTGCTGGGAGCCGTGGCCGTGGCCGAGCTGGCCGCCGCCCTGCCGCGGGCCGGTGGCTGGTGGGTCTATGCCGAGCGCGCCTTCGGGCGGCGGATGGGCCTGGTCACCGGCTGGACCGACTGGCTGGCCCATTGCATCGGCCTGGCCTGGGTGGCCACCACCGCCGGCGACTATGGCGCCGCCCTGCTGCCTGCCGGACTGCTGCCTGCCGGGCTGGGGTCGAAGGTCCTGGCCCTGGCCGTGATCGGCCTGTTCAGCCTGATCCAGCTGCGGGGGGTCAGGGCGGGCAGCACCAGCCAGGAACTGCTCAGCCTGGCCAAGGCGGGAGCGTTCACGGTGCTGGTGGTGGCCTGCTTCGTGCTGCACCCCGCCGCTGGCACTGCCCCGCTGGTGGCAGCCACGGACCCGGCCCCCGGCATTCCCGGCGGTGCAGCCCTGCTGCTGCCGGCGGTGGTGGCCCTGCAGGGGGTGATCACCACCTACGACGGCTGGGCCAGCCCGGTCTATTTCGCCGAAGAGTTCAGCGATCCGGCACGGGACCTGCCGCGCTCGCTGATCGGTGGGGTGCTGGCGGTGCTGGTGCTCTACCTGCTGATCAATGCGGGCCTGCTGCGGGTGTTGCCGCTGGAGGCCCTGGCGCACTCGAGCCTGCCGGCGGCCACGGCAGCCACCGTGCTGATCGGCAGCGCCGGCGGCCTGGTGATCAGCGTGGTGGCCCTGGTGGCCCTGCTCGGGCTGGTCAACACCGCGATCATGGCGGCCCCACGCATTCTCTATGGACTGGCCGAATCAGGACTGCTGCCCCTGCCGGCCCTCGCCGGCGTGAACAGCGGCGGCACCCCGGCGACGGGGCTGCTGCTGACCGCGGCCAGCGCCGCAGCCCTGGTGCTGGTGGGCAGCTTCGAGCGGTTGCTGGCCATGGGGGCGGTCCTCTACGTGGGGTTGCCGCTGGTCGGCATGGCCTCGTTGCTGGCCCTGAGGCTTCAGGAACCCGCGTTGCCACGGCCCTTTGGCTGCTGGGGCTACCCGCTGACCCCGCTGCTGATCGCCGCTGGATCCCTGGCGTTCGTGTTGGCCGCGGTGACCGCCGACCCGCTCAGCAGCCTGGCGGCCCTGGCCCTGGCTCTGGCCGGGGCTGCTCTGCCTGCATCAGCGCCAGGGCTTGCTGCAGCGTCTGGGCATCCCCCAGATTCCCCGGACAGGTGAGCACCGGCAGATCGCCCGCCAGCACCAGCGAGAGCCCGGGCAGCAGCTGACCCTGCAGAGCCACGCTGCAGCAGCCCAGGCCGCTCTCGAGCAGGGTGTGGCTGGTGATCCCCCCCTTGCTGAGCACAAAACCGAGCCGGGGGGCCAGGGCCCCGACCAAGCGGGCCATCAACGCCGCCAGCTCCAGGCCCAGGCGTCGGCGCTCGCCGCTGCTGCGGCAGGGCAGCTCACCTCTGGAGCTGGCCAGCACCGGGGTCTGACCCGCGGCGAGCACCCGGTGCAGCTGGGCGAGCCAGGCAGCCTCGAGCGAAGCCAGCAGCTCGCCGGGGGCAGGCCCCTCGAGCACACGGGCCAGCCGAGGCACCTCGATCTCGATCAACCGGCAGCGGGCATCAACCGCCAGCAGGTGGGCCAGCTGGGCATCGGCCAGGGGCACATGGGAGCCCACCAGCACCAGCCCGGGCCCTGGGCGACCGGAGCCATCGCGGCGGCGCAGGGCGGCCAGGCGGGGGCCCGCCAGGGGCGGCTCACCGAGTTCTGACCCCACCAGGGCGTTGAGCAGGCTGGCGGCCGACTGGAACAGAAACCGCCGGGGCCGCCCCCAGCGCGCCGCAGCGGCAGGCGTCATCAGCGCCAGCGCTGCAGCGGCAAACGCCGCCAGGTGGTGGGGCCGCACCGCATCCACCACCACCCAGGCCCTGGGGGGCAGGTCGGCCAGCCGGGCCACCAGGGCCTCGGGATCGGCCTCGAGGTCAGCGAGGGCGAGGCGCTGCACCGCCGCCGCCGGCACCCGGCCACCGCTCTTGACTTCGATGTAGGCCGCCAGGTCGCTGGTGCCGTAGCCGAACAGGCCGTCGCGGGCAAAGGCACTGGTGTGCACCGGCTGGCCATGGAGCAGGTGGATCCCGTCGACGGTGGTGCGCCCCCCGGGCAGAAAGGCCGGCACCAGAAAGCGGCCATCAATGGCATCTTGCCCGCCCAGCAGCTCCTGCTCGATCACCTCCAGCTCAAGCGGAAAGTGGCCCCGCAGGGTCGAATCGCCCCGGCTCACCAGCACCAGGGGCTGCAGACGGGCGGCCAACCTGGCGTCCTCAGAGGCAATCCGTCTGAGGGCCTCGCCCAGGCTGCGGCAGATGCCGGCGACCCGCTCTCGCGCCGCAGCGGGCTCCAGCGCACGGCTGTTGGCCAACACAAACAGCAGCGGCGACGGGTGCTGCAGACCCTGGCGCAAGGCGACGGCATCGGCCCGCAGCAGCAGCGGGCAACCGTGCACCGTCTGGGAGCCGGTGGGGTCGTCGTCGAACACCACTACCTTCATGGCACCATCGTGCCGTGACGGTTCTTGTTCCCCCGACCCTGAGCGCGCTGCAGGAGCAGGTGCGGCAGCTGCACGCCGACGCCACGCCCTGGCTGCCGGCGGGTCTGGGCAGCCGGCTCGACTGGGGTTCGCCGGTGCAGGCCGACAGCCTGGTGATCAGTGGTCGGGCCCTGGGTGGCATCCGCAGCCACAACCCCGACGACTTCACCGTGACGGTGGCAGCGGGAACGCCCCTGGCTGAACTGCAGCAGGCGCTGGCAGCCCAGCGCCAATGGTTGAGCGTGGATCGGCCCTGGGGCGGCCCCGACACCAGCATCGGCGGCCTGATCGCCCGCGGCCTCAGCGGTGGCTACCGCCAGCGCTACATGGGCCTGCGCGATCAGCTGCTGGGCATCCAGCTGCTGCGCAGCGACGGCGTGCTGGCCCGAGCGGGCGGCCAGGTCGTCAAGAACGTGGCGGGCTACGACCTGATGCGTCTGCTCACGGGCAGCTGGGGATCGCTCGCGCTGATCACCGAGGTGACCCTGCGCACCCAGCCGATCCCCCCGCAGCGGCGTTGCCTTGTGGTGCAGGCCGGGCTCAGCACACTGCAGGAGCTGAGTCGCTGGCTGCTCAACGCAAGCCTGAGCCCTGAACGCATCGACCTGTGGAGCGGCAGCCTGGCCGCCGCCGCCGGCCGGCGCGACCAGCCCCTGCTGCTGCTGAGCCTGGCCAGCATCGACGCCACCACCCTTGATGAGCAGATCCGCTGCATCGGCGAACGCGCACCGGATCTTGAGGTGCTCGACGACGCCGCTGCCGCAGACCTGCTCGACGCCGAACTGGGCCCCGGCGCTGCCACCTGGCTGCTGCGGCTGGCGGTGCCACCCGCCCAGGCCTGCAACCTGCTGGCCAGCGACGCCCTGCAGGGGATACCGCTGTGCCTGGCGGCCGGCAGCGGCATCGGCGACGGCTGGGCCAGTGGGGCAACGCTGGCGCGGCACCGGGTCGAAGCGCTGCGCCGACACTGCCAGTCGCTGGGGGGCTACCTGAGCGTGTTGCGCCAGCCCACACCCGCCCCCGGCAGCGAGCCGGTCCCGGCCTGGCTCGACGCGCCGGCCAGACCCTTGATCGAAGCCGTCAAACGGCAGTTCGACCCGAAGCAACAGCTGGCTCGGGGCCGTCTGCCGGGTGTGGCGCAGCCTGCAGGCTGACGGGGTCGGAGTCGGGCGCGGCTGCCAGCGCCGCCATCCAATCCAGCAGCTCGCGGTTGACCTGGTCGGGCACCTCGTCGTGGGGGCAGTGACCCGCCTCGAGCACCACCTCGCTGGTGCGCGCCGGGGCGTGCCGTTGAAACGCCGCCCGCCGGCCGGGCGCATTGATCCAGGGGTCACGGATACCCCAGAGCAGCAGCAACGGACAGCCCAGCTGGGCAAACAGCTCATCGAGGGGCTGGCCGCGGGGGATGTCAAACACCGTGCGAAACACCCCGAAGGCGCCCGGATCGCGCGACGGCCGCAGGATCGCCTGCACCAGCTCCTCATCGACATTGGTGCGGTCGATGTACACCTGGTTCAGGGTGCGGCGCACCGTCGCGGGGCGGCGCAGATTCTCAAACAGCAGCCGCTGCAGCACAGGACTCTTGAGCAAGGCGCCACCGATGGTCTGGCGGGCGATGGCACCCCACCCCTTGGGCGGCGCCTGCTCGTCGGAGAACGGCCCGGCGGCGTTGAGCAGCACCACTCCGGCAGACTGGTCACCCAGGGCCACGCCCGCAGCCAGCGCGGCGAAGCCCCCCAGCGAATTGCCCACGAGCACGGTGGGGCGGCCGATGCGCTCGCGCACGTAGGCGGCCAACTGGTCGCACCAGAGCGCCCCGCCATAGGTGAGCCCGGCAGGTTTGGCGCTGCGGCCGAACCCCAGCAGGTCGATGGCGTGAACCTCATGGGTGCGGGCCAGCACCGGCAGGTTGTGGCGCCAGTGGTCGGTGGAGGCGCCGAATCCATGCACCAGCAGCAGCGCCGGACCGGTCGGGCGCTCGGGGGCAGCCTGGACCGCGTGCACGCTGTGATCCAGAAACTGCCAGGTGTTCACGCCGATGCTCACGTGCGCCAATCCAACCAGGGGAGTCCGGGCATGATGGCGGGTGTGACCGCCCGGTAGTCGGCATAGCCGGGATGCACGGCGAGCAGCGCCCGCTCCTCTCGGCGCGCCTTGCCCCCCAGCACGGCCACCAGAGCCAGGCAGAGGCCCAGGTGCAGCAGGCTGCCCAGGGCCAGGCTCACCCCCAGCGAACACAGCAGGATCGCCTGATACAGCGGATGCCTGCAGCGCCCGTAGGCCCCTGTGGTCACCAAGGCAGCGCCGGCCATGGGCTGGGGCAGGGGGCTGAGGCTGGCCCCAAGATTGAAGAAGGCCTGGGCTGCCAGCAGCAGACCCACCAGCAACAGCACCACCCCACCGATGGCGAGCGGCAGGGGCCAGGCGTACCCCCAGCTGCCAGGGGCCGGCCAGGGGGGCAGCAGGTGCGCAGCGATCAGCACCAGCTGGGCCGCCAACCACCACTCACCGTGGCGGTTGTCGCGCAGACCCGCCCAGCTGAAGCCCCAGCGGGCCAGAAGCTTCTCAGGTCGGAATTTCGGCGAGGGGGTCAAGCTCCGGGGCTCCACGCTGTCCGGCGAGCACCAGTCTGAGCAGAATCGGCGCCAGGAAGGTGGTGCCGATCACCATCAACAGAATCGCCGCCTCGAGCGCAGGGGTCAGGATGCCCGCCTGGGTGCCCAGCCCCAGAAAAATCAGACCGACCTCACCGCGGGGCATCATGCCGAGCCCCACCACCAGGCGATTGGTCTTCACCTTGCTGACGTAACTCCAGCCGGCAGCCAGCTTGCCGAGGATCGCCACAGCCAGCAGGAAGGCGGCGACGATCAGACCTTCCCGGTTGGCCGGATCAAACGGGTTGAGCACCGACAGATCCATGTTGGTGCCGATCAGCACGAAGAAGACCGTGGCAAACAGCGCGACCAGGGGTTTGACCAGCTGTTGAATCTCGTGGGTGCGGCGCGAGCCGCTGAGAATCAGTCCACCGGCAAAGGCCCCCAGCGCCGCCTCGAGGCCGATGGCCTGGGCGGCAAAGCAACAACCGGTCAGCACCAGAAACGCAGCCACGACCACATCGCCAGGCGCCCTGAGCTGATCGATGCACCAATCGAAAGCCGGGGCGGCGGTGCGGCTCAGAAACAGGGCCGCCGCCACAAAAACACCGGCGGCGGTGATCAGCTTGAGAACCGGCGCCAGGGTGAAGCCCTCACCGGCCGCCAGGGCCACGACCACCGCGAGGATCACGATGCCGAGGATGTCGTCGAGCACGGCCGCACCGATCACGGTCTGACCCTCGCGGGTCTTGAGGAACTTCAATTCCCCGAAGACGCTGGCGGTGATGCCGATGCTGGTGGCCGTCATGGCCGCACCGGCAAAAATGGCCGGAATCAGCGGCACATGGAAGAGGTAATAGAGCCCTGCCGTGCCCATGGCGAAGGGCAGCACGACGCCGGTGACCGCCACGGTCGTGGCCTGCAGGCCCACCGCCACCAGCTCATCGAGCTCGCTTTCGAGCCCGGTGAGAAACAGCAGGGCATAGAGCCCCAGCCGGGCCACCGCCTCCAGGTTGGGGAAGGTCTCGCTGTAAATCTCCCCCACCTGAGCCGCCGACAGGTCGGAGAGGCTGCCGACAAACTGACCCAGCCAGCCACTGAGCTGGGCATGGGTCTCGGGAGGCAGGATCAGGTGCAGGCCAGAGGCGCCGATGATCACGCCGGCCACCAGCTCCCCGAGGATCGTGGGCAGCTGCAGGCGCACCATCAGCTCGGCCATGGCGCGGGCCGCCACAAAAATCACCAGGTATTCGCCCACCGAAATCAGGGTCTCAGCGACCTCACGCTGGTGGTTGCCGATCTCGAGCAGGAGCGGATCCAGAAGCATCAGATGCGGTGATTGCCGATGTGGCGTGACCTTACGACCGGTCGCCCAGGTGCTTGCACGCTGATCTTTAACCCCGTGCAGGCTCCAGCCACGGCATCCATCGCTACGGTCCGGCTACGCCTCATCGGCCGGACCAACGATGCTCACCGGCATTGAATCCCACACTGCCATCGCGGGCGAGGCCATCGCGGGCGAGGCCCTGAGGGACCTCGATGCCTGGTGGCGCGCCGCCAATTACCTGGCGGTCGGGATGATCTACCTGCAGGACAACCCGCTGCTGAACGAGCCGCTGCGGCCCGAGCACATCAAGAACCGGCTGCTGGGCCATTGGGGATCCAGCCCTGGTCAGGCCTTCATCTGGGCCCACGCCAACCGGCTGATCCGGCAGCGCAACCTCGACATGATCTATCTGTCGGGTCCGGGCCATGGGGCGCCCGGGGTGCTGGCTCCCACCTACCTCGACGGCAGCTACAGCGAGATCTACCCCGACAAGAGCCGCGATGCGGCCGGCCTGCGGCGCTTCTTCAAGCAGTTCTCCTTTCCCGGCCACATCGGCAGCCACTGCACCCCCGAGACCCCCGGCTCGATCCATGAGGGGGGCGAACTGGGCTACGTGCTGTCGCACGCCTGCGGGGCCGTGTTCGACAACCCCGAGCTGATCGCCCTGGCCTGCGTGGGGGATGGCGAAGCGGAAACCGGCCCCCTGGCCACCAGCTGGCACATCAACAAATTCCTCAACCCGGTGAGCGACGGCGCGGTGCTGCCGGTGCTGCACCTCAACGGCTACAAGATCGCCAACCCCACCCTGCTGGCCCGCATTCCCGATGGGGAGCTGGCCAGCCTGATGCGGGGCTACGGGTGGGAGCCCCTGGTGGTCGAAGGCCACGAGCCGATGGCCATGCACCAGGCCATGGCCGCCGCCATGGACACCGCCATCGACCGCATCAGCGCGATTCGCACCGAAGCCCGTCGCAGCGGCGAGGCCGAGCGGCCCCGCTGGCCGATGATCGTGCTGCGGTCACCCAAGGGCTGGACCGGACCGGCGGCCCTCGGCGATCTGAAGCTCGAGGGTTTCTGGCGCAGCCACCAGGTGCCGCTGCCCAACCCCAGGACCGACCCGGCCCAGCTGCAGCAGCTCGAGGCCTGGCTGCGCAGCTACCGCCCCGAGGAGCTGTTTGATGCCAACGGCACCCTGGTGCCGGCCCTGCGGGCCCTGTCGCCGGTGGGGCAGCGACGCATGGGCTCGAACCCCCATGCCAACGGCGGCCTGCTGCGGCGCAAGCTGCACATGCCCCAGAGCAGCACCTATGCCGTGGCGGTGCCCGCGCCGGGCCAGGTGGAGCACGAGAACACGGCCGTGCTGGGTGAGCTGCTGCGCGATGCCATCGCGCTGAACCCCGACAGCCTGCGGGTGTTCGGGCCCGACGAGACAGCCTCCAACCGCCTGCAGGCGATCTACGAGCGCAGCAAGAAGGTCTGGATGGAGGAGCTGCTTCCCGAAGATGCCGGCGTCAACGGGCAGGGGGGCAGCGAACTGGCCCGCGGCGGCCGGGTGGTGGAGATGCTCAGCGAGCACACCCTGGTCGGAATGATGGAGGGTTATCTGCTCACCGGGCGTTACGGCTTCTTTCACACCTACGAAGCCTTCGCCCACGTGATCGCCTCGATGTTCAACCAGCACGCCAAGTGGCTGGAGAGCTGCATCAACCACGCCCCCTGGCGGGCCCCCATTGCCCCCTGGAACTGCCTGATCAGCTCGACGGTGTGGCGGCAGGACCACAACGGCTTCACCCACCAGGACCCCGGCTTCATCGACCTGGCCGGCAACAAGAGCGGCGATGTGGTGCGCGTCTACCTCCCGGCCGACGCCAACTGCCTGCTGGCCGTGGCCGAACAGGCCCTGGTGGAGCCCAATGTCTGCAACATCATCGTCAGCGACAAGCAGAAGCACCTGCAGTACCTGAACCTCGGGCAGGCCCGGGCCCATGTGGCCAAGGGCATCGGCCTGTGGAGCTGGGCCAGCAATGACCACTGCGGCACCGCCCCCGACGAACCCGATGTGGTGATGGCCTGTGCGGGCGACATTCCCACCAAGGAGACCCTGGCAGCCGTGGCGATCCTGCGGCGCCAGATCCCCCAGCTCAGGATCCGGGTGTTGAACGTGGTCAAGCTGTTTGCCCTGACCCAGCCCAGCGAACATCCCCATGGCCTCAGCGATCGGGATTTCGACAGCCTGTTCACCACCGACCGACCGGTGATCTTCAACTTCCACGGCTATCCCTGGCTGATCCACCGGCTCACCTACCGGCGCACCAACCACGCCAACTTCCATGTGCGTGGGTACAAGGAGAAGGGAAACATCAACACACCGCTGGAGCTGGCGATGAACAACCAGATCGATCGCTTCAGCCTGGTGATCGACGTGATCGACCGGGTGCCGGGTCTCGGTTCCCGCGCCGCCCATGTGAAGGAGCGGATGAAGGAGGCGATCCTCGCCAACCGCTCCCATGCCCATGAGCACGGCATGGATTCCCCCGATGTCACCGACTGGCGGTGGGATCCTGAGCTCACAAGCGGGAGCTGATCAGCGTGTGATTCCCAGCTCTGCCCACCTGCCCCAAGCCTGATCCTCTGCACGCCTGACCGAACGACGATGAGCGAGACCTCTCCCCTCAATCTGCATCTGCCCACACCGGCCTGCTACGCCGACCCCCAGCGCAGCGGCCTGCGGGCCCAGGACGTGTTCGAGGGCATGACCGAGCACCTCTTCTACACGCTCGGCAAGCTCGCCCCCACCGCCAGCCGCCATGACCTCTACATGGCCCTGAGCTTTGCGGTGCGCGACCGGCTGATGACCCGTTACCTGGCGGGCATCGAAGCCATCCGCGCCACCCCGGCACGGGTGGTGGCGTACCTGTCGGCCGAGTTCCTGATCGGCCCCCAGCTGAGCAACAACCTGCTGATGCTGGGCATTCAGGATGAGGCGGCTGAGGCGCTGCGGCGCTTCGGGGTGGGCAACATCAACGAGATCCTCGATGTCGAGGAGGAGCCCGGCCTGGGCAACGGCGGCCTGGGACGGCTGGCGGCCTGCTATCTCGAATCGCTGGCCAGCCTCGAGGTGCCGGCCACGGGCTATGGCATCCGCTACGAATTCGGCATCTTCGATCAGCTGATCCGCGACGGCTGGCAGGTCGAGATCACCGACAAATGGCTCAAGGCGGGCTGGCCCTGGGAGATCCCCCACCCCGACCAGGCCTGCTTCGTGGGCTTCGGCGGCCACACCGAAACCTTCAGAGACGAGCACGGCAAGCTGCGCTCGCGCTGGATCCCGGCCGAGCACGCCATCGGCATTCCCCACGACGTGCCGGTGCTGGGCTACCGGGTCAACACCTGTGACCGGCTGCGGCTGTGGCGCGCCGATGCCACCGAAAGCTTCGACTTCTACGCCTTCAACATCGGCGACTACTACGGCGCCGTCGAAGAGAAGGTGGGCAGTGAGACCCTCTCCAAGGTGCTCTACCCCAACGACGGCACCGACGAGGGTCGCCGCCTGCGCCTCAAGCAGCAGCACTTCTTCGTCAGCTGCTCGCTGCAGGACATGATCCGCAGCCTCGACGAACGGGGCATCCCGATCCGCGAATTTCCCGACCACTGGGCGGTGCAGCTCAACGACACCCACCCGGCGATCGCGGTGGCCGAACTGATGCGCCTGTTGCTCGACGACAAGCTGCTCGACTGGGAGGAGGCCTGGGCGATCACCACGGCCTCGGTCGCCTACACCAACCACACCCTGCTGCCGGAGGCCCTGGAGCGCTGGGGTCTTGATCTGTTCGGCTCGCTGCTGCCGCGCCACCTGGAGCTGATCTACGAGATCAACCGGCGCTTCCTGCAGCAGGTGCGCCTCAAGTACCCCGGCAACGACCAGATCCTCAGGCGTGTGTCGATCATCGACGAAGAGGGACCCAAGGCCGTGCGCATGGCCCACCTGGCCACGGTCGCCTCGCACCACGTCAACGGCGTGGCAGCCCTGCACAGCGACCTGGTGAAGTCGGAGCTGTTCCCCGACTTCGCAGCCCTGTGGCCCGGCAAATTCATCAACGTCACCAATGGGGTGACGCCCCGGCGCTGGCTGGCCCTGGCCAACCCCCAGCTGCGCAGCCTGCTCAACGAGGCCATCGGTGAGGGCTGGGTGAGGGACCTCGACCAGCTGCGCCACCTCGAAGCCCATGCCGACGATGGCGCCTTTCTGGAGCGCTGGGAGCAGTGCAAACGGGAGGTCAAGTGCAATCTGACCGGCTACATCCACCGTCACACCGGTGTGCTGGTCGACCCGGCCTCGCTGTTTGATGTCCAGGTCAAGCGCATTCACGAATACAAGCGCCAGCACCTCAACGCCCTGCAGGTGATCGCCCGCTACCTGCGCATCAAGAACGGCCTGGGCGATGGCATGGCCCCGCGCACGGTGATCTTCGGCGGCAAGGCCGCACCGGGCTATGCGATGGCGAAGCTGATCATCCGCTTCATCAACGGCATCGCCGACACGATCAACAGCGACCCCGACATGGACGGCAAGCTCCGTGTGGTGTTCCTGCCCGACTACAACGTCAAGCTGGGCGAGCGGGTCTACCCCGCGTCGGACCTGAGCGAACAGATCTCCACCGCCGGCAAGGAGGCCTCGGGCACCGGCAACATGAAGTTCGCCATGAACGGCGCCCTGACGATCGGCACCCTCGATGGCGCCAACGTCGAGATCCGCGAGCATGTGGGCGCCGAGCACTTCTTCCTGTTTGGCCACACCGCCGACGGCATCGTCGATCTGCACCGCCAGGGCTACCGCCCCTGGGAGCTGATCGCCACCATGCCCGAGCTGGCCGAGGTGCTGCGGCTGATCGAACAGGGCCACTTCAGCAATGGCGACGGCGACCTGTTCCGGCCATTGCTGGAGAACCTCACCGGCCGGGATCCGTTCTTCGTGCTGGCCGACTTCGACGACTACATGCGGGTGCAGAGCGAGGTCGATGCGGCCTGGGCAGATCGTGGGCGCTGGAACCGCAGCTCCCTGCTCAACACAGCCCGCACCGGATTCTTCTCGTCGGACCGTTCCATCCGGGAGTATGTGAGCAAGATCTGGAAGGCGGAAGCCTTCCCGGTCACGATCACCTGCGATCTGGAGGCAGGTCCGGCGTCTGGTGCAGCAGGCGGTTGAGCCGCAGCCGATCGGCGTTGAGCGGGTCGGGGGCCAGTTCCCCGGCCAGCTCCTTGAAGACCTGCTCCACCTCGTCGGGCACGCGCACATCGAAGATGCGCTCCATCAGAGCCTCGATCGAAAACAGGTGGGCGTTGATGTTCTCGAGATCGGCCATGGCCTGCTGCACGGCTTCGGCCTCAGGTGGCTCGGCTGCTCCGCTTGCCGTGGCACCCGCCGTGGCGGCGGACCCTGCTGCCTGGGGGGGTGCGGCTGAGGCGGCCGAGCCGGCGGCAGGCTCGTCGCCATGGCGGCGCTGCAGCTCTTCGAGGGCGCGGCCGGCCAGGGTGCGAAACGATTGCAGCGCAGCCCAGCTCAGCTCCTGCTGCTGCCTGAGGGTGGGATTTTCACGGATCAGTCGATCGTGTTCCCGGTAGAACCGCTGGCAATCAGGGCATTGGCAGGGCTCTTCTGGCACCGCATCCCTTCCTGAATCAATCCTCATCATGCCACTGCGCTCAGGCCATGGGCTCAGGCCGCCAGGGCATCGCCGCCATCGAGATCACCGTTGTCAAAGAGTTCGCCCTGATCCGAAGCCCCAGGCAGGGGAATCTCGATCGAGGACACCACGTTGATCACATCCCGCAACCGCATCGAGTCGGCAAACCAACCCATGGCCTGCTCCACATCACCGCGGCGCTCAGCGTCGGTGGCCTGCTCCTCGTGGGCTTCGGCCAGCAGCGCCAGCCAGCAGAGGCAACGGGCCTGGACCACCGAGAGATCCAGCTCGTCGGGCTGGCTGTCGGCAATGCGCTCGCTTTCCTGCTGCACCAGCAGGCGCAGGCGCAGGTCGTGGAGCTGGGTCATCGCAGTCAGGCGACTGGGGCCACGCTAGCCGCGGTGGCCCGATTGGGAAGAGCACCACATGTAGTGGTCGCTACGGGCTGGCCAACCCGTTCGGCCTGACAGCCGGCCCTGCGCTGGCCATGGTGGAGACAACGCGCTGCTGTGGCCGTCGCCCGCCCATGGTTCAGACCTCTCCTCTCGACAGGCAGGCGATCCTGCAGCGGGCCCGCGGCTTCTGCGCCCCGTTCCGCATCGGCAACGGCGACGGCTTTCGCCTGGATCAGGTGAGTCCCTCTGACACGCTGCATCTCGACCGGCACGACAAAAAGGCCGCCGAGGCCGTGCTGGCCGAAGGCGTGGCCCTGCTGGCCGACCTGCAGGACAAGCTCTACGCCTCGGACCGCTACGCGCTCCTGCTGATCTTCCAGGCCATGGATGCGGCGGGCAAGGACGGCACCATCAAGCACGTGATGAGCGGCGTCAACCCCCAGGGCTGCCAGGTGTTCGCATTCAAGGCCCCCTCGGCCGTCGACCTCGACCACGACTACCTGTGGCGCGCCAACCAGTGCCTGCCCGAGCGCGGCCGCATCGGCATCTTCAACCGCAGCTACTACGAGGAGACCCTGGTGGTGCGCGTCCACCCGGAGTTGCTGGCGCGGCAGAGCCTGCCACCGGAGCTGGTGTCTGACGATCTGTGGACGCAACGGTTCCGCGACATCCGCCATTACGAGAGCTACCTGGCCCGCAACGGGGTCGTGGTGCGCAAGTTCTTCCTGCATCTCTCCAGAGACGAGCAGAAGCGTCGCTTTCTCAAGCGACTCGAGGACCCTGGCAAGAACTGGAAGTTCTCAGCCTCCGACATCAAGGAGCGGGCGCACTGGGACAGCTACATGGGCGCCTACGAAGAGATGATCCGCCACACCGCCAGTGAGGCCGCCCCCTGGTTTGTAGTGCCGGCCGACAACAAATGGTTCACCCGCCTGGTGGTGGCCGCCGCCATCATCGACACGCTCGACCAGCTCAACCTGCAGTACCCGGTGGTGAACGACAGCGCCCGCGAAGCCCTGGCCGCGGCGCATCAGCAGCTGTTGGCGGAGTGAGC
>JBBASJ010000050.1:1312-15889 GCA_040399325.1 Prochlorococcaceae cyanobacterium | reverse complement strand
TGGCCTACAGCACCGTGAGCCAGCTGGGTTACATGATGCTGGCCATGGGCTGCGGTGCCCCGGTGGCAGGCATGTTCCACCTGGTGACCCACGCCTTCTTCAAGGCCATGCTGTTCCTGGGCTCGGGCTCGGTGATCCACGCCATGGAAGAGGTGGTGGGCCACGAACCGGTGCTCGCCCAGGACATGCGCCTGATGGGCGGCCTGCGCAAGCACATGCCGATCACGGCGAGCACCTTCTTCATCGGCTGCGTGGCGATCAGCGGCATTCCGCCCCTGGCGGGCTTCTGGAGCAAAGACGAAATTCTGGGTGTGGCCTTCGGCCACTTTCCGGTGCTGTGGGTGGCGGGCTTCGTCACGGCCGGTCTCACTGCTTTTTACATGTTCAGGCTCTACTTCCTCACCTTTGAAGGGGAGTTCAGGGGCGGCGACAAGGCCATGGCTGCGCAGCTCATGGCCGCCGCCGGCAAGGGGGAGCCGGAGCACGATGGACACGGTCACCACGCCGATCACCCCCACGAGAGCGGCTGGCAGATGGCCATGCCCCTTGTGGTGCTGGCCGTGCCCTCGGTGCTGATCGGCCTGCTGGGGGTGCCCTGGAACAGCCGCTTTGGCCTGCTGCTCGATCCCAGCGAAGCGCTCGAAGCGGCTGAGCACTTCAGCTGGGGCGAGTTTCTGCCCCTGGCAGGTGCTTCGGTGGGCATCTCGATCGCCGGCATCACGGTGGCGGTGCTGGCCTATGCCCTGCACAAGCTCGACCTGGGCACGGCTGTGGCCGGCCGTTTCCCGGCGGTCAATGCCTTTCTGGCCAACAAGTGGTACCTCGATGCCATCAACGACAAGCTGTTCGTGCAGGGCAGCCGCAAGCTGGCCAAACAGGTGCTCGACGTCGACTCCAAGGTGGTCGACGGCGTTGTGAACCTCACCGGCCTGCTGACCCTGGGCAGCGGCGAAGGCCTGAAATACCTCAACACCGGCCGGGCCCAGTTCTATGCCCTGATCGTGTTTGGCGGCGTCATCGCCCTGGTGGTGCTGTTCGGTTCTCTGGGCTGAGGGTTCCGGCCGCCGCGCCCGCTGCGCGGGCAATGCGGCCTTCACCGCTCAGCCCAGAGAACCTGGCGGGCTGGAGTTGGGGGCTCCTGAGGCAGGGCGTTTGGCGAACCCGGTTTGGCTGACCCGGCCACGAAGACCGTCTGGCACCTGAAAACCCGGCGACAGGGCTGCATCGCCATTCCGCTGCCACCTTGAGCGCCAAGCCTGCTCAATGCCTACAGCCCCCCCCAGTTCAGGCGACCCAACGGCTCAACCCTTCGCTGTGTGTGACATCGCTGTCGCCAAGGGGGCGGGAGCGGCTGAAATTTCTACACTCCAGCCAACGCGCATGCCCCGTCATCTGTGGCTTTTCCCTGGCTGAGCGCATCGATCCTGTTTCCGATCGCCGCGGCCCTGCTGATTCCGTTTGTGCCCGACAAGGGTGATGGCAAGCAGGTGCGCTGGTATGCCCTGGGCATTGCCCTGACAACCTTTCTGCTGACGGTTGGCGGGTATCTCAACGGCTACGACCCCAGCAACCCCGAGCTGCAGCTGGTGGAGCGGGTTCAGTGGCTGCCCGATCTGGGCCTGGCCTGGTCGGTGGGTGCTGACGGCATCTCGATGCCGCTGATCCTGCTGACCAGCTTCATCACCGCCCTGGCCGCCCTGGCCGCCTGGCCGGTCACGTTCAAACCGAAGCTGTTCTATTTCCTGCTGCTGGCCATGGATGGCGGCCAGATCGCGGTGTTCGCCGTGCAGGACATGCTGCTGTTCTTCCTGGCCTGGGAGCTGGAGCTGATCCCGGTCTACCTGCTGCTGGCGATCTGGGGCGGCAAGAAACGCCAGTACGCCGCCACCAAGTTCATCCTCTACACCGCCGGCAGCTCGCTGTTCATCCTGCTGGCGGCTCTGGCGATGGCCTTCTTCGGCAGTGCCTCAGGGGCGCCGGTCACCTTCGAATACAGCCAGCTGATGGCCAAGGGCTTCCCCCTCGGCTTCCAGCTGCTCTGTTACGCCGGCCTGCTGATCGCCTTTGGCGTCAAGCTGCCGATCGTGCCGCTGCACACCTGGCTGCCCGATGCCCACGGAGAAGCCACGGCACCGGTGCACATGCTGCTCGCCGGCATCCTGCTGAAGATGGGCGGCTATGCCCTGCTGCGCTTCAACTGCCAGATCCTGCCCGATGCCCACGCCCAGTTCGCCCCCCTGCTGGTGGTGCTGGGGGTGGTCAACATCATTTATGCGGCGCTCACATCGTTTGCCCAGCGCAACCTCAAACGCAAGATCGCCTACAGCTCGATCAGCCACATGGGCTTTGTGCTGATCGGCATCGGCAGCTTCAGCGCCCTGGGATCCAGCGGTGCCATGCTGCAGATGATCAGCCATGGCCTGATCGGCGCCAGCCTGTTCTTTTTGGTGGGGGCGACCTACGACCGCACCCACACCCTGCAGCTCGACGAGATGGGCGGCGTGGGGCAGAAGATGCGCAAGATGTTTGCCCTGTGGACCGTGTGCTCCCTGGCATCGCTGGCCCTGCCGGGCATGAGCGGCTTTGTCAGCGAGCTGATGGTGTTTGTGGGCTTCGCCACCGACGACGCCTACACCCTGCCGTTCAGGATCGTGATCGACGGCCTGGCTGCTGTCGGGGTGATCCTGACACCGGTGTATCTGCTGTCGATGCTGCGGGAGATCTTCTACGGCAAGGAGAACGTCGAGCTGGCCTCCCACAGCGAGCTGGTCGACGCCGAACCGCGTGAGATCTATGTGATCGGCGCCCTGCTGGTGCCGATCATCGGCATCGGCCTGTACCCCCGGTTGATGACCGACACCTACCGGGCCTCGATGGAAGTGCTGGTGGCCCGCGATGAGAGCGCCATGAAAGCGCTGGTGGCACCGGCCGGTGGCGCCCTGATCCGGCAGCAGCCCCTGCGGGCGCCGATGATTCCTGCCGGCTAGTGCCCCTGGTGTTCTCGGGACACCACAGGTAGCGTGCGGTAGTGGTTGTCGCCCCATGACCCCTTCTGCCCCACGCATCCGGAGCCTTGGCTGACACGGGCGCCAGGCTGGCGATCCGCCTGCTGCAGGAGGCGGCCGAGCGCGGCGAGGTCGATCCCTGGGACGTCGATGTGATCGCAGTGATCGACGGCTTCCTCGACCAGCTGCGCAGCCGCATCGCCGCACCGGTGCTGGTGCGCAGCGCCGGTGGCAGCTACGAACACGATCTGGCGGAGACCAGTGAGGCCTTTCTGGCCGCCTCGGTGCTGGTGAGCCTCAAGGCCGATGTGCTCGAAGCGGCCACCTTTCCAGCTCCAGCACCGCTTGACGAGGGCGAGGCCTTCGACTTTGACGCCGACGGCCAGGGCTGGCTGATGAATCCGGGAATCAGCTTGCCCAGCCGGCCCGAGCGCCACCTGTGGCGCCGGCCCGTGGCCCCGCCGCCGCTGCAACGGCCCGTGACCCTGGGGGAGCTGATCCGCCAGCTCGAAGACATCGCCGAACGGCTCGAGCACGAGGAGCAGCGCAGCCGCTCGCGGCACCGGCCCAAGCGCTACAGCGAGCGGGCCGCCATCGCCCAGGTGGCCGCCCTGGCCCACCGTGAAAAGCTGCCCGAAACCACCGCCGCCCTCAGCCGCTTTCTGCTGGTGTGGGAGCAGGCCAGCGACTGGGCCGACTTCGATGCCCTGTGTGCAGCCTGGGCCGAGCAGGTCGAACGCCAGCGCCAGCACGACGACCTCGACTGCGACCGGGCCGGGGTGTTCTGGGCGCTGCTGTTTCTGACCCATCAGGGCAAGGTCGAGCTGCAGCAGCAGGGCGGGCTCTACGGGCCGCTGCATCTCAAACGGCTGCTCGAGCAGGGCGAGAGCCGCCAGTTGCCGCTCACCGACGTCTCCATTGGGTCAGCTCAGGCGCCGTCTCATGAGACGCTTGCCGCCTGATCGGTGTGATTAGGCTTTCGTGAACCGACCGAACTGAGCCCCGCCGATGAAGGCGATGATTCTCGCGGCCGGCAAGGGAACCCGGGTGCGTCCCATCACGCACACCATTCCCAAGCCGATGATCCCGATCCTGCAGAAGCCGGTGATGGAGTTTCTGCTGGAGCTGCTGCGGGAGCACGGCTTCAACGAAATCATGGTGAACGTCTCCCACCTCGCCGAGGAGATCGAGAACTACTTTCGCGACGGCCAGCGCTTCGGCGTGCAGATCGCCTACAGCTTCGAAGGCCGCATCGAAGACGGTGAACTGATCGGTGAAGCCATGGGCTCGGCCGGCGGTCTCAAGAAGATCCAGAGCTTCCAGCCCTTCTTCGATGACACCTTCGTGGTGCTCTGCGGCGACGCCCTGATCGACCTCGACCTCAGCGAGGCGGTCAGGCGCCACAAGGCCAAGGGCGCCCTCGCCAGCCTGATCACCAAGCGGGTGCCGATGGAGCAGGTGAGCAGCTACGGCGTCGTGGTCACCGATGCCGACGGCCGGGTTCGCTCCTTCCAGGAGAAGCCGGCCGTCGCCGAGGCGGCCAGCGACATGATCAACACCGGCATTTACATCTTTGAGCCCGAGGTGCTCGATTTCGTGCCCGAGGGAGTGCCGTTTGACATCGGCTCCGACCTGTTTCCCAAGCTGGTGGAGGCCGGGGCGCCGTTCTATGCCCTGCCGATGGAATTCGAATGGGTCGACATCGGCAAGGTGCCCGACTACTGGCAGGCGATCCGCAGTGTGCTGCAGGGCCAGGTGCGCCAGGTGCAGATCCCTGGCCATGAAGTGCGTCCAGGCATCTTCACCGGTCTCAACGTGGCCGCCAACTGGGACAGGATCACCGTCAAGGGTCCCATCTACGTGGGCGGCATGACCAAGATCGAAGACGGCGCCACGATCATCGGTCCCGCCATGATCGGCCCCAGCTGCCACATCTGCGAAGGGGCGACGATCGACAACTCGATCATTTTTGACTACTCGCGCATCGGCCCGGGGGTGCGTCTGGTCGAAAAACTGGTGTTCGGCCGCTACTGCGTCGACCGCAACGGCGACCACTTCGACCTGCAGGAGGCCGCCCTCGACTGGCTGATCACCGACACGCGCCGCCAGGACGTGGTCGAGCCCTCACCGCAACAGAAGGCCCTGGCCGAGCTGCTCGGCAGCGACCTGGTTCTGGGTGCGGCCGCCAGCTGAGCCAGCAGCCAGGGCCAGCGGTGCCACACCCGCCTGGCGCAGGATCTCGGGAATGCGCTCTTCAGCCTTGATCGCCATCAGGTGAACCCCCTGGGCGATCTGGCTGTAGCGCGCCACCTGCTCGGCGGCGATGGCAATCCCTTCGGCTGCCGGATTGGCCGCCGCCGCCAGGCGATCGATCAGGCCCTGGGGGATGTTGGCCCCGGGCACCACCCGGTTGATGAAGGCGGCGTTCTTGGCCGACTTCAGCAGAAACACCCCCGCCAGCACCGGCAGCCCCAGGGGGCTGGCGATCTCGTCGACAAAGCGGCGCAGGGCGTCGGCGTCGCTGACCATCTGGGTCTGCACGAAGCGGGCGCCGGCCTGCTGCTTGCGGCGCAGCCGCGCCACCAGACCGCTGCGGCTCGGCGACTGGGGATCGGCCGCCGCACCGGCAAAGAAGGCCGTACCGCCATCGGGCAGGGTGCCACTGACCGGATCGAGGCCGGCATTGAGCTGGTCCACCAGCTGCAGCAGCCGCACCGCCTCGAGCTCATTGACCGCCCGGGCCGCAGGTTGGTCACCGGCGCGCACGGGATCGCCGGTGAGGCAGAGCAGGTTGCGCAGCCCCAGGGCATGGGCCCCCAGCAGATCGGCCTGCAGGGCGATGCGGTTGCGGTCGCGGCAGGTCATCTGCAGCACCGGCTCGATGCCGGCCTCGTGCAGCAGACGACAGGTGGCGATGCTGCTCATGCGCATCACCGCCCGGCTGCCATCGGTCACGTTGACCGCGTGCACCAGACCACGCAGAGCCACAGCTGCTGCCAGGGTGCGGGCCGGGTCACCGCCCCGCGGTGGCGTCACCTCGGCGGTAATCGCCAGGTCTCCGGCTGCAAGGGCCTGTTGAAGCAGCAAACCACCATGGCCAAACCAGGCCCCATCATGGGCCAGAGCGACCTGAGACCTGAGGTGGCTGCCTACAGTGAGGCCCTACCGGTGGGCGGTGAAGCCATGCAACACGGCGAGCCCGACAAAGCAGCCCCCAGCGAACTGCGCAGCGATCTGTCTGAGCGCGAGATCGAAATCATCGATCTGGTGGCGCGCGGCCTCACCAATCAGGAGATCGCCGCCGAACTGACGATCAGCAAGCGCACGGTCGACAACCACGTCAGCAACATCTTCACCAAAACCGGGGCCAAGAACCGGGTCGCCCTGCTCAACTGGGCCATGGACCACGGCAAGATCTGCCGCGACGGTTTCAACTGCTGCAATCTGCAGTCCAATTCGCTTGAGGCCGGCGTCCAGCGCGCTGAACAGGGCTGACTCCAACGCGACGCGACGTCGCCCCGTCAGGCCGATCACGCTTCGAGCAGAAGACGCCGCTCCTGTGCAGGCCAGGCTGCCAGAGGCAGCAGCGCCAGAGCCGCATTGCTGAAGCGCCCCTGACCCGTGATCTCACGCACACACCAGGGGGGAACCACCACCGCCTGATCGGGGGCTGGCAGCTCGACCTCGGCGATCACCAGCGGAGCATTGGCCCCTTCAAACACATCGAGCACCCAGTCGCCACCGGGAAGATCGAGTCCGAAACGCCGTTTTGACAGGACCGCGGGGGCCAGCTCCAGCAGCGCCTGCGCATCGGCCTCGGGGATGACGTACTCGAATTCATGGCGCACCTGCGGCCCCTGGCCGGAAGCGGCGCACTTGAGCGTCAACCAGGCACCCCCGTCGCCATCGCAGCGCACGCGCGTGGTGAATCCCTCGGCCGAGGCACCCAGATACCCCTGCTGCAGGCGCCGCTGCCAGGTCACATGGGCGCGCCAGGCCTCACCCTGGACCAGGAACCGCCGCTCGATCTCGTAGGCCATCGGCGTGCCTCAGTTGTGGGAATGCTCGGCGGCCGTGAGGTCGCCGGCCCAGTGCAGCTTGCGGGTCAGGGCCCGGTAATACGACGGGCTCTGGTCAAGAATCAACAGCAACGCCGGGTGGGCGCTGCGTTGCACCAGGCAGCGATCGCCGGGCTCGAGCACGGTGGCGTAGGCGCCGTCCTTCCACAGCTTGACCTTGCGGCTCAGCTCACCGAGGGGCCACACGCACAACTGAGAACGGGGGGGCACCACCACCGCCCGGCTCGAGAGGCTCATGGGGCAGATCGGGTTGACCACGATCGCCTCGATGCCGGGGTGCAAAATCGGGCCCCCGGCCGCCATGGCATAGCCGGTGGATCCGGTGGGGGTGGCGATGATCAGACCGTCGCCGCGGTACTGGTCGACCACCTCGCCGTCGATCTCGAGTTCGAGCAGGCAGGTGGGTGACACCTCATCGAGGCAGGGCCTGAAATACAGGTCGTTGAGGGCCAGGTGGGGGCCTTCGGCCTCGTCATCGCCGCTGCCGGCGTCGGGTTCAAGGCGGCTCTGGGCGCGCAGCACCCGCGCCTCGAGCATCATGCGCCGCTCAAGCGCAAAGTGGTCATCGCCAAGCCGCTGCCACAGCGCGTCGGGCTGATCGCCGAGCCGCAGCAGGCGGCGGTCGTGGGTCAGAAACCCCAGATGGCCGCCCACGTTGAAACTGAGAATCGGCACATCGAGCGGTGCCAGGTGGCGGGCCGCACCGAGCACGGTGCCGTCACCACCCAGCACCAGGGCCAGGTCGGGCAGGTGGGGCTCGGTGGCCAGCAGACCTGGAAAGGGATTGCTGGCCAGGCCGCTGGTGGCGGTCACCACCGCCACCCCCCTGGCGTGCAGATCTTCGGCGCAGCGACGAGCCTGGCGCTGGGCAGCCTGGCTGCCGGCGCGCACGATCAGCCAGACACGCTCAAGCCGCATGGCGCCGCGTGCCTACCAGCGCAGCAGGTTGAAACGCTCCATGTCGACCGTTTCGCGGTTGCGGTAGAGCGACAGCAGGATCGCCAGACCCACGGCTGCCTCGGCGGCGGCCACGGTGATCACGAAAATCGCAAACACCTGCCCACGGATCAGCTGACCGTCGAGGTAGCTGGAAAAGGCCATCAGGTTGATGTTGACGGCATTGAGCATCAGCTCGATGCTCATCAACACCCGCACGGCGTTGCGGCTGTTGATCAGGCCCCAGACGCCGGCGCAGAAGAGCACGGCAGCCAGCACAAGATAGGCCTGAAGCGGAATCTCGGTCGGGAGAGAGAGCGTCATGGCTCAGGGTTTGCTGGTGAGCAGGGGGGTGCGGGCCTTCTCGAGCAAGCCCTGATCGGCGGGCTCACCGGTGATCACATCGCTGGCGAACACGTCGCGGCGGGCCAGCACGATGGCGCCGATCATGGCCATCAACAGCAGAACCGAAGCCAGTTCAAACGGCAGCAGATAGTCGCTGAACAGATGCTCGCCGATGCGGGCCGTGGCCTCTTCACCAATCGAAGCCGGCCCGGGCAAGGCCCAGGGCGTGGTGAAGGCGACCCGCACCAGCAGCACGAACAGACCGGCACACACCAGGGCCGACAGCAACCGGCGTAGCGCCAGGCCCGGAATGGCCGAGAGGTCTTCGCGCTTGTTGACGAGCATGATCGCGAACAGGATCAGCACGTTGACCGCGCCCACATACACAAGGATCTGGGCGGCAGCGACGAAGCTGGCATTCAGCAGCAGATAGAGGCCGGCCACCGAGAGGAAGACCCCGCCGAGCAGGAAGGCTGAATAGACGATGTTGGGCAGCAGCACCACGCCGAAGGCGCCCACCACCAGGGTGAGCGAGAGCACGGCAAAGCAGATCAGCTGGGTGGTCGAAGCGATCGTCATGCGTCGGCGGCACCCTTGGTTGTGCCGGCAGCTTGGGATGCGACCGGGGTTTTGGGCAAGGTTTCGAGCACCTGCTCGGGCAACTGGCCAGCACGGGGCCGGCTGGGATCGACCCCGTGGGGGTCCATCTCACCCTTGGGCAGGTAGGCCAGCTCCCGCAGGGGAACCACCGAGGGATCGGTGGTCACGCTGGTGGGCAGGCGACCCAGGGCGACGTTGTCATAGTTGAGGCTGTGGCGATCGAACGCGGCCAGCTCATACTCCTCGGTCATCGAGAGGCAGTTGGTCGGGCAGTACTCGACGCAGTTGCCACAGAAGATGCACACCCCGAAGTCGATCGAGTAGTTGCGCAACTCCTTCTTCTTGGTGGCCTTGTTCATCACCCAGTCGACCACCGGCAGGTTGATGGGGCAGACCCGCACGCACACCTCACAGGCGATGCACTTGTCGAACTCGTAGTGGATGCGGCCCCGGTAGCGCTCCGAAGGGATCAGCTTTTCGTAGGGGTACTGAACTGTGACCGGCCGGCGGCGCAGGTGGTCGAAGGTGACCGACAGGCCCTGACCCAGATACTGGGCAGCACTGACCGCATCGCGGGTGTAGTCACCGACTTGTTTGAGGAACCCGAACATGGCGGCTCAGAGAAAACTGGACGGCGTGACTGATGCGATCCACCACCCATGATGGGCGGTGCGGGTGCGGTTCTGGGGCTTGATCATCCCCCGAACACCCCCGGGAAGGCCAGCTTGAGGCCGGCGGTGACCAGCAGATTCACCAGGGCGATCGGCAGCAGGAACTTCCAGCCCAGATCGAGCAGCTGGTCGATGCGCACCCGGGGCACGGTCCAGCGCAGCAGGATCGCAAAGAAGACCAGAAGGTAGGCCTTGAGCACGGTCATCACGATGCCCAACGAGGCGGTGATCACCTGCACGGGAGCGGCATCAAGGGGCTGGCCCAGCCAGTCGGCAAGCCATTCGACCGGGATCGGGAAGCTCCAGCCACCCAGATAGAGCACCGACACCAGCAGGGCCGAGAGCACCAGGTTGATGTAGCTGCCCAGGTAGAAGAGGGCGAACTTCATGCCGGCGTACTCGGTCTGGTAGCCGGCCACCAGCTCCTCTTCCGCCTCCGGCAGGTCGAAGGGCAGGCGTTCGCACTCGGCCAGAGCGCAGATCCAGAAGATCACGAAGCCGACGGGCTGGCGCCAGATGTTCCAGCTGAGAATGCCTGCCCCGGTCTGTTGGTTGACGATGTCGACGGTGCTGAGCGAGTTGCTCATCATCACGATCGCCAGCACCGCCAGCGCCAGGGGGATCTCGTAGCTGATCGACTGGGCCGCGGCGCGTAGGCCACCCAGCAGCGAATACTTGTTGTTGGAGGCGTAACCGCTCATCAGCAGGCCGATGGGCTGGATGCTGCTGAGGGCGATCCACAGAAAGATGCCGATGCCGACATTGCTGATCAGCATGGTCTGGCCGAAGGGCACCACCAGCCAGCTGAGAATCACCGGCACGAGCACCAGCACCGGGCCCAGGGTGAACAGCAGCCCGTCGGCCCGGGCCGGAATGATGTCTTCCTTGAACAGCAGCTTGAGGCCATCGGCCATGGGCTGAAGGATCCCAAGGGCTCCGGCGTATTCAGGGCCGATGCGCTGCTGCACCGCCGCCGAGATCTTGCGCTCGAGCCAGACGTTCACCAGCACCCCGACCACGGCGGCCACCAGCACCAGCACCATGGGCAGGGGCAGCCAGAGCAGGTGGGCAGCCCCTGGGCTCAGGCCGAAGCCTTCGAGGGTCGCCTCGAAGCTGGCCTGCAGGTCAAGGGAGTTCACCATCGGAACAGCAACCGTGGGGGCAACTTAGCGGGCCTGAAGGGGCATCCAGTCACGGCCGGCAGCTCCGGTGTAGATCTGCGAGGGGCGGTAGATGCGGTTGGCCCCCAGCTGCTCCTTCCAATGGGCCAGCCAGCCGGCGGTGCGGGCGATGGCAAAGATCGGCGTGAACAGGTCCTCGGGAATCCCCAGCTTGCGGTACACCAGGCCCGAATAGAAGTCGACATTCGGGTAGATGCCCTTGGGACCGAGCCGCTCGGCCGCCACCTCCTCGAGCTTGCGGGCCAGGTCGTAGAGGGGATCATGGCCGAACTGATCGAACAGGTCTTCGGCCAGCTTCTGCAGGATCACCGCCCGGGGGTCCTTGACCTTGTATTCGCGGTGGCCGAAACCCATGATCTTCTGCTTCTGGGCCATGGCCCGCTCCAGCCAGGGCTCGACCCGGTCGAGGCTGCCGATCTCCTCGAGCATGGCCAGCACGTCTTCGTTGGCACCGCCATGCAGGGGGCCGGCCAGGGTGCCCACCGCCGAGGCCACCACGGCATAGGGGTCGGTGAGGGTGCTGGCGGTGACCCGGGCGCTGAAGGTGCTGGCGTTGAGGCTGTGCTCGGCGTGCAGGATCAGGCAGGTGTCAAAGATGCGCGCCGCCAGCGGGTCGGGCTCCCGCTCGGTGAGCATGTAGAGAAAGTTGGCCGCGTAGGCGAGATCATCGCGGGGCTGGATCGGATCCTGGCCTTTGCGGATCAGTTGAAAGGCCGCGACCATCGTGGGGATCTTGGCGAGCAGCCGCACCACCGCGCCCACGATGTATTCGGGGTTGTCGAGGGCCCGGCGCGAATAGAAGAGCCCCAGGGAAGCGGCACTGGCCTGCAGCGCATCCATGGGATGCCCCCCCGAGGGGAAGCTCTTCATCATGTCGCGGATGCGGAAGCTCACCCGCCGGTGCATCTGCACCTCATGCTCAAAGGTGCGCAGCTCGGTTGCCGTGGGCAGCTCGCCCCAGATCAGCAGGTAGGCGGTCTCCAGGAAACTGCTCTGGGCCACCAGATCGCCCACCGAGTACCCCCGGTAGGTGAGCAGGCCCTGCTGACCGTCGATGTCGCAGATGGCCGACTGGGTCGCCGGCACCCCCTCGAGACCGGGGCGAAACGGTGGCCGCTCGGGCGTGGCAGACGCGGTGGGCGACTCGACAGCCATGGCCGTTGATGCTGATGCCCTGAACCTAGGGCGGGCCTGCCGATCGCTCCGTAGCGCTGACTGCAGCGCTGACTGCAGCGCTCACTGCAGGAGCAGCTTGGGGGTGGCCAGCAGCAGCAGGCGGCCAGGCCCGGCGCCGGGCTGCCAGCGCAGCAGCGCCACGCCGGCCTTTTTGAGCTGCAGGCTGCCGGCGGGGGCTCCGATCAAGGCAGCGGCCAGGTCGCCGAGGTCGGGTTCATGGCCCACCAGGGCCAGGCGCTGGCCGGCCAGGCCCTCGCCGGCGGCCAGCGCCTGCAACCAGGCCAGGGCTGGCCCTCCCGGCGCCAGGGCCTCGGCCAGGGCCAGGCCGCCCGGGGCCAGGCCCGCCGCCAGGGCCAGCTCGGCGGTCTGGCGGGCCCGCAGCAGCGGGCTCGACGCCAACTGATCGACCCCCAGCCCCAGCTGCAGCAACCGCTCCAGCACCGCGGCGGTGCGGCGGCGCCCCTCTGGGCTCAGGGGCCGGGCCGCGTCGGGTTCGCCGTCCTCGGCGATGCCATGGCGCAGCAGCAACAGCTCACAGCTGGCTGGCTGGTTGGTGGGGTCAGTCAAAGCGCATGACCGCGTTGAGTTGCAGCTGGGCCTCAGCCGGCCCGAGCCTGAGGCTCAGAGCCTCGACAGCATCCCCCAGATTGCGGGCGGCCAGTCCCGACAGCAACTGCCAGGGCTGCCAGCCCCGCAGCAACCGCTGGGCCGGCTCTGCCGCCATCGACCAGCGCAGCAAGGCGGCCTGGGCCGGCAGAGCTTCGAGCGCGGCCAACCGTGCCCGGGGCGGCTGGCTCTGCTCAAGCTGGGTGCCCAGGGCCTCGAGCGACTGGGCCCACCACAGGGGCGCCGTCGGGCTGGCAACCGGGCTGGCGGCGGCCGGGCTGGTGTGGGCACCCACCACGCTGGCCTCGAGGCTGCCGCTGGCGGCGGGCGCGCCAGATCTGGCCAGCAACCGGGTCCAGACCTGCACCTGCTGGCCCTGCAGATCAACGGGGGCTTCCACCAGGCCCTGGGCCTGCAGGACCGGCTGCAGCTGCTGCGGGTCGGGGCTGCGGGCCGGTGTGCCAAGGCGCCAGCCCCGGGCATCGCCGCCCCACACCAGGGGGCCGGGATCGGCCAGGGCCACCAGCGCGGGCAGGGGGCCGGCATCGTCGGCCGCCAGGGCCGTCTGCAGCAGACCCTGGAGCGGCTGGGGCCAGCGGGCCGGTGACTGCAGCAGGGCCAGGCTGGCGGCATCGCCCCGGTAGGCCTGCAGCAACGCCGTGCCCGCCGCGCCCCCAGCGGCCAGGGTCGGCAGCGGCTCGGCCAGCTCAAAGCGGGCCTCAACGGCCAGGCCGGCACCATCGGGGCGCAGGGCGGCCACCATCGGGCCGACGCCCGCCGGGGCGCCGAACCACTGCTGCAGCGCCTGGTCGCGCGCGCAGACCAGGGCCAGGCCCTCGCCCAATTGGGCCAGCCCGGCCCTGAGCCCAGGGCTGGAGGCCTGGTTCAGCTCAGCGATCTGCGACACATCGAGGGCCTGCTCGAGCACCTTGCGGCCCGAAGCGATCAGCACCAGGTCGTTGTTGATCAGGGCCGTGGCCAGCGGCTGGGAGGGCTGGCCCACCAGGCCGCCGCGGCCGCTGATCAGCCCCATGCCGCGGTAGGTGCCCACCTGCACATCGGTGCCGGCCAGGCTGCGGGTCTGCCAGAAACGCTGCACAAAGCGCCGGGCCCCCTCGGGGTCACGGCTGCGCAGACTCAGCAGCCAGCCCCCGCCCGCAGGCCCGCCGGCCCGGTCGCCCAGCAGGGCCACGGCGGTTTCGGGGGCCAGCCAGGACGCCAGCTCGCTGGGATAGTCGAGCCCCGCTGCCGCAAAGGCCCCATCGCGCAGCCGGGCCATGGCCGCGGCCGCCTGGCGCCGCTGGCCACCGGGGGCGACGGCGCGGGCATAGGCCTCGAGGTCGCCACCATCGGCAAACAGGTAAACGCTGAGCGCGGCCTGACGGGGCACAAAACGGGCCGCCAAGGGCATGGCCAGGGCCTGATGTTGCAGCTGCAGGGGCGAGCGCGCCAGCACCAGCCACCAGCCGGCACCGGCCAGGGCCAGCAACGCCACCGCCACCGCCAGCACCACCGCCAGAAACGGGCGGGCCCTCATGCGTCCCACGCAGGATGGACCCATCTTGACCCCTGCCTCTGCCATGGCCACACCGCTCAGCATTCGCGCCCGCGACCTGCAGGCCAGGCTGCTGGAGGGCGAAGCGATCCAGCTGGTCGACGTGCGCGAAGACGCCGAGCTGGCCCTGGCCCGGCTGCCGTTGGACGTGCTGCATCTGCCGCTGAGCCGCTCGGCCGACTGGGTCGATCAGCTCGAGCAAGTGCTGCCGCCCCAGCAGACCGTGGCCGTGCTGTGCCATGCCGGGGTGCGCAGCTGGCAGTTCGGCTGCTGGCTGGTCGAGGCACGGGGTTACGGCAGCGTGCTCAACGTGCAGGGGGGCATCGACGCCTGGAGCGTTGAGGTGGACCCCAGCGTGCCGCGCTACTGAGACCGCCGCGGTCCTGAAACCAGGTTGTGCAACAACGTGCCAGACCGGGGCTC
>JBBASJ010000050.1:0-1212 GCA_040399325.1 Prochlorococcaceae cyanobacterium | reverse complement strand
TGAAACCAGGTTGTGCAACAACGTGCCAGACCGGGGCTCAATCCCCTTACCATCGAACGAACACCTGTTGCTCACTGGGTTCAGCCGCCTTGCAGACCCTTTCGCCCCGGCAACGTCAGGTTCTGCAGGCGACGGTGCGGCACTACGTCGACACCACCGAACCGGTGGGCAGCAAGACCCTGGTGCGTCGCTTCGGTCTCGAGGCCAGCGCCGCCACGGTGCGCTCGGCCATGGGCGCCCTTGAGCAGCGGGGTCTGCTGACCCAGCCCCACACCTCGGCCGGTCGCATCCCCAGCCAGGCGGGCTACCGCACTTATGTGGATCAGCTGTTGCCCGCGCCCGGGGCTGCAGCGTTGCAGCTGGAGCGGGAGCTGATGGGTCTGAGCCTGCAATGGGCCGCCCTCGATGACCTGCTGCTGCAACTGGCCCGACGCCTGGCCGACCTGACCGGTCTGCTCAGTCTGATCGCCCCGCCGCAACGGCTGCAGCGCAACCTGCAGGCCGTGCGGCTGGTGCCCAGTGACGATCGCCTGCTGGTGTTTGTGGTCGAGGGTGGAGCCAGCTCCTGCAGCCTCAACCTGCGCCTGCCCGCCGAGGCCCGCAGCCAGCTCCCGGCACTCGAGAGCTGGGTCGGCGCGCAGCTCATCAGTGGTCAGATCGACTGGTCGGCGCTGCCCCGTCAGCTGCGCAGCAGCGGCACCGTGCTGCGCCAGGGGCTCACCAGCCACAACCAGGGTGGCGGCAGCGATGGCGCCCCAGCGGTGGCCATGGGGCTCTCCGGCCTGCTGGCCCAGCCCGAGTTCAGCCTGACCACGCAACTGCGCCCTCTGGTGCAGCTGGTGGAACATGCCCCCCAGCAGGTGCTCCAGGGCGGCGGCATCTGGATCGGCGCTGAACACCCGATCGCCGCGCTGCACCACTGTTCCCTGGTGCAGGCCGATTACCACTGCAGCGACGGCAGCGTTGGTCAGGTGGCCCTGGTGGGCCCCATGCGCATGGCTTATGCCACGGCCCGGGCCGCCGTGCGCTCGGTGGCCCGGGTGCTCGAACGACTGCTCGGCTGAACCAACCTCCAGGTCGGTTCAGCTGCCTGGTTCAGATCCCCAGGCCGCCGAGCTTGTCGGCCAATTTCTCGGCGACGGTGTTGACGTCCTTGTCGCCGCGGCCCGAGAGGTTGAGCACCACCTCGGTGCCGGGGGCCAGGGTGGGGCA
>JBBASJ010000049.1:0-16091 GCA_040399325.1 Prochlorococcaceae cyanobacterium | reverse complement strand
ATCTCGAACACCCCCAGCTCGTGGGTGGCGCCGAAGCGGTTCTTGACCGCCCGCAACAGCCGGTGGCTGGCGAAGCGGTCGCCCTCGAAGGTGAGCACCGCATCGACCAGGTGCTCCAGCACCTTGGGCCCCGCCAACGCCCCCTCCTTGGTGACATGGCCCACCAGCAGCAGGGCGGTGTGTTGCCGTTTGGCGATGCGGGCCAGGGCGGCGGCGCACTCGCGCACCTGGGCCACCGAGCCCGGGGCACTGCTGAGATCGCCGTCGTGGAGGGCCTGGATGCTGTCGATGATGGCCACCGCCGGCCGCAGGCTCTCGAGCTCCTGCAGCACCAGCTCCAGATCGGTTTCGGAGAGCAGCTGCAGATCGGCCTGATCGGGGCCAGCGCCATGGCCCGCATCTAGGGCGATCGGGCCAGCCAACTCAGCCTCGGCCAGACGGCGCCAGCGCAGCTTGACCTGCTGGGCCGACTCCTCGGCACTCACGTAAAGGACCGAGGTGCGGGCCGCCATGGCCCGGGCGCTCTGCAGCAGCAGGGTGCTCTTGCCGATGCCGGGGTCTCCCCCGAGCAGCACAAGGGATCCCGGCACCAGACCTCCCCCGAGCACCCGATCGAGCTCGCCGTAGCCGCTGGCCAGCCGCTGCAGGGGACGCTCGCCCACCGCCGCAATCGGCTCCGACCGGCGCGCCTGGGCTGGCGCCAGCGCCGCATCGGGGGCGGCCACGGGCCGGCGTCGACGCTGATCGACCGCAACCGCTGCAGCCTGCTCAACCAGGCTGTTCCAGCTGCCACAGCTGCTGCAACGGCCAAAAAACTGGCGGGTCTGGGCGCCGCATTCGCCGCAGACAAACAGGGAGGTGGTCTTGGCCACAGGCTGGCGACGCAGGGGAGTTATGAAGAAAGGCGTCGTTCAGTGAACGAATGCCCCCTCCGCCCTTTTCAGTAGATCGGGTCCGTTGTAACGCCACGCCGCCGAAATGACGGCTTCCGCCACGCCAAAAGAAACGATCCTTGTCGTCGACGACGAGGCAAGCATCCGCCGGATTCTTGAAACCCGCCTGTCCATGATCGGCTACCGGGTGGTCACGGCCTGCGATGGAGAAGAGGCGCTCGAAGCCTTCCGCCAGTCGGAGCCCGACCTGGTGGTGCTCGACGTGATGATGCCCAAACTTGATGGCTACGGCGTCTGCCAGGAGCTGCGCAAGGAATCCGACGTGCCGATCGTGATGCTCACGGCCCTGGGCGACGTGGCCGACCGCATCACCGGCCTGGAGCTGGGGGCCGACGACTACGTCGTCAAACCGTTCAGCCCCAAGGAACTGGAAGCCCGCATCCGCTGCGTGCTGCGGCGGGTCGACAAGGACTCGGTGCCCGGCATCCCCAACTCGGGGGTGATCAGCGTCTCTGACCTGCGCATCGACACCAACAAGCGCCAGGTGTACCGGGCCGACGAACGCATTCGTCTCACCGGCATGGAGTTCAGCCTGCTCGAACTGCTCGTGAGCCGCTCGGGAGAGCCCTTCAGCCGTGGCGAGATCCTCAAGGAGGTATGGGGCTATACACCCGAACGTCACGTGGACACCCGGGTGGTGGATGTTCACATCTCCCGGCTGCGCTCCAAACTGGAAGACGATCCGGCCAATCCCGAGCTGATCCTGACGGCCCGGGGCACCGGTTACCTGTTCCAGCGCATCGTTGAACCCCGCGAACACGCCGTTGCCTCCGAAGGATCCTGAGCCCAGCGGCAGCCAGGCCCGCCGCAGCAAACCGAACCGCACGATCCGCCGTCTGGTGATCTGGTATCGCCGCAATGCCGCGGTGACCAGCCTGGTCGACACGGCCACCTCGGCCGCCGGTGCCGCCGGAACGGTGGCGGGCTCGGTGGTGTCGGGCGCGGGATCGGTGGCCGGATCCGTGGTCTCAGGCGCCGGCAGCGTGGCTGGTTCGGTGCTCGAGCCGCTGGTCTTCGATCCCCTCAGGCGGCTCCAGCGGGGTCTGGGCGGTCCGGGCGAAGACAATCCGATCAACGATGCCGACCGGCTCTGGGTCGCCGTCGATGGCATGGGCGGCGACCACGCCCCGGGGCCGATCCTTGAAGGCTGCCTGCAGGCCGTCGAACGGCTGCCCCTGCGGGTGCGGTTCGTGGCCGAAAGCGAACCGCTCGCGGCCGCCGTGGCCGCCATGGGGCTCAAGGACCAGCTTGACGAGGCCACCGCCCGCGGCCTGATCGAGCTGGTGCCCAGCGGCCCTTCGGTCGGCATGAACGAAGAGGCGACGGTGGTGCGCAAGAAGCGCGACGCCAGCATCAACATGGCCATGGATCTGGTCAAGGACGGCCGGGCCCTGGCGGTGTATTCGGCCGGCAACTCGGGTGCGGTGATGGCCTCGGCCATCTTTCGACTGGGCCGGCTCAAGGGCATCGACCGCCCGGCCATCGGCGCCCTGTTCCCCACCAAGGACCCCGAGCAGCAGGTGCTGGTGCTCGATGTGGGCGCCAACATGGACTGCAAGCCCGAGTGGCTGCTGCAGTGGGCGCTGCTGGGCAACATCTACAGCCGCGACGTGCTGCAGGTTGACCAGCCCCGCGTCGGCCTGGTCAACATCGGTGAAGAGGAGTGCAAGGGGAATGACCTGTGCCTGCGCACCCACCCGCTGCTGGCCGGCGACAGCCGCCTGCAGTTCGCCGGCAACTGCGAAGGCCGTGACATCCTCTCGGGCGACTTCGACGTTGTGGTGTGCGACGGGTTCACCGGCAACGTGCTGCTCAAGTTCCTCGAGAGCGTGGGCAGCGTGCTGCTCGATGTGATCAAGGCCGAACTGCCCCGGGGCCGTCGCGGCAAGGTGGGATCGGCCTTTCTGATCGGCAACCTGCGCCGCATCAAGAAGCGCCTTGACCACGCCGAGCACGGTGGGGCCCTGCTGCTGGGGGTCGACGGGGTCTGCGTGATCGGCCATGGCAGCAGCAAGGCGCTGTCGGTGCTGAGCGCCCTGAGGCTGGCCCATTCGGCCGCCAGCCACGGGGTGATGGAGAACCTGCATGCCCTCTCCAGAGCCGCCTGTGGTTGACTGAGCCCAATCACGCCTGATCTGTGAGCGCGCCGGCACCCGGATCCCTGCTCCTGGCGCCCCGCGGCATGGCTCTGGTGGGCTCGGGCAGCGCGGTGCCCGCGACCCGTCTGAGCAACGAAGCGCTGAGCACCCGGGTCGACACCAGCGACGACTGGATTCGCAGCCGCACCGGCATCGGAGCCCGGCGCATCGCCGGCCCCCACGAGGGGCTGACCCAGCTGGCCAGCCAGGCCGCCCAGGCCTGCCTTGACCAGGCCGGCTGGCGCGCCGATCAGGTCGACCTGATCGTGCTGGCCACCTCGAGCCCCGACGACCTGTTTGGCACGGCCCCACGCATCCAGGCGGCGCTGGGGGCCAGCAATGCCGTCGCCTTTGACCTGACGGCGGCCTGCAGCGGCTTTCTGTTTGCCCTGATCACCGCAGGGCAGTACCTGGCGGGCGGCACGATGCAGCGGGCCCTGGTGATCGGTGCCGACCAGCTGAGCCGCTGGGTCGACTGGGACGACCGGCGCACCTGTGTGCTGTTTGGTGACGGAGCCGGTGCCGTGGCGGTCGAAGCCTGTGCTGCCGAACACACCGGCCTGCTGGCCTTTCGCATGCGCAGCGACGGCAGCCGCAACGCCTGCCTGACCCTGGCCCAGACCCACACCCACACCCCCCTGCTCGAGGGGGTCACGGCGCAACGGGGTGGCTTTGCCCCGATTCAGATGAACGGCCAGGAGGTCTACAAATTTGCGGTGCGCGAGGTGCCGGCGGTGCTCGCCGACCTGCTCGAGACGACCGGCATCAGCCCCGACCAGCTCGACTGGCTGCTGCTGCACCAGGCCAACCAGCGCATCCTCGATGCGGTGGCCGATCGCTTCGCGGTGCCCCATGCGCGGGTGCTCAGCAACCTGGCCCACTACGGCAACACTTCGGCGGCCACGATCCCGCTGATGCTCGATGAAGCCGTGCGCGACGGGCGCGTGCAGCCCGGCCACCTGCTGGCCAGCAGCGGTTTCGGCGCCGGTCTGAGCTGGGGTGGGGCCCTGCTGCGCTGGCGCGGGCCTGGGGACGGGCCCGCTGAGGCTGCTGGGGCTGCTGGGGCTGCACCGTAATCTCCTGCCACTGAACGCAGGAGCCACGGTCCATGGGCAATGCCTGGGTGTTTCCCGGCCAGGGATCGCAGAAGCCCGGCATGGCCGAGGCCGTGCTGGCGCTGCCCGGTGCCCGCGACCGCTTTGCCGCCGCCAGTGAGCTGCTGGGGCGCGACCTGCTGGCGATCTGCGCCGGCGAGGGCGAGGGCGACCTCAACGACACCCGCAACACCCAGCCGGCCCTGTTCGTGCTCGAGAGCCTGCTGGTCGATGGGCTGCTGGCCCAGGGCCGCGCCCCCCAGCTGGTGGCCGGCCACAGCGCCGGTGAGCTGGTGGCCCTGTATGCCGCCGGGGTGTTTGACGCCACCACCGGCCTGCAGCTGATCCAGACCCGCAGCACCCTGATGGCGGCTGCCGGTGGTGGCGCCATGACCGCCGTGATGGGCTTCGATCGGGCCCAGCTCGAGGACCTGGTGGCAGCCACCGAGGGTGTGGTGATCGCCAACGACAACAGCGATGCCCAGGTGGTGATCTCGGGCAGCCCCGAGGCCGTGGCAGCGATCAGCAGTCAGCTGAGCTGCAAGCGGGCGATTCCGCTGGCGGTCAGCGGCGCCTTTCATTCACCGTTCATGGCCGAGGCGGCCGCGGCCTTTGCCGAGGCCCTGGCGGCTGTGCCGTTTGGCGAGGCCCGGGTGCCGGTGTTGAGCAACACCGATCCGACCCCGGAAACCAGCGGCAGCGCACTCAAGGCGCGGCTGACCAGCCAGATGACCAACGGCGTGCGCTGGCGCGAAACCATGCAGCGGCTGGTCGCCGAGGGCATCGAGGTGGCCGTGGAGATCGGCCCGGGCAATGTGCTGAGCGGCCTGATCAAGCGCAGCTGCCCCGGCATCGCCACCGCCCAGATCGGCAGCGCCGCTGATCTGGGGCTGTGAAACAGGCCGTGAACCGACCGGTCAATGCGATGAAACGGGTGCTCAGGCGCCGCCGGCGCGCCGACCCCCCCGCCCTGCTGAGCACACCCAGACCCAGCCTGACCTATCGGCTGATCAGCTATCTGCTGGTGTTTCCGATCTACCGGCTGCTGTTTCGCGGGCGCACCGGCGGCAATGCCAACGTGCCGCTTGAGGGCGCCCTGGTGGTGGTGGCCAACCACGGTTCCCACCTCGACCCGCCCCTGCTGGGCCATGCCCTGGGCCGGCCAGTGGCCTTCATGGCCAAGGCCGAGCTGTTCAGGGTGCCCCTGCTGGGGCCGATCATCCGCGCCTGCGGGGCCTATCCGGTGGCCCGCGGGGCCAGCGACCGCGAGGCGATCCGCACGGCCACCGACCGCCTCGACGAGGGCTGGGCGATCGGCGTGTTCATCGATGGCACCCGCCAGAGCGATGGCCGCGTCAACGACCCCCAGGCCGGCGCCGCCCTGCTGGCCGCCCGGGCCGGCGTGCCGCTGCTACCGGTGGCGATCATCAACAGCCACCGGGCCCTGGGAACGGGCTCCAAACGGGCCCGGCTGGTGCCGGTGCACATCCGCATCGGCACGCTGATTCCACCGCCGGCAAGCCGCAGGCGGCCCGACCTCGACGCCGCCACGGCCGCCTGCCAGCAGCAGATCAATGCCCTGCTCGATCAGGGGCTGATCCGGGGGAGCGAACCGCTGCTTGCCCCCCCAGCCAGCCCGGCAGGTGCTCTGCCGCCCACCAACGCAGGTCAAAGCCTGTGAGCACCCACAGGCCCGAACGCAGGCCATCGCGCCAGAGCTTGCCGGCGGGTTCCTGAATGCAGCGATCGCGGCAGCTCACCGGCACCGGAGTCAGTTGGATGCCACGGCTGCCGGCCACCAGCCGACCCACCAGCAGGGCCCGCTGCATGTGATCGCTGCTGGTGACCAGGAAGGCGTGGCGGATGCGGGCCCGACGCAACTCATCGACCAGGGAGGTGAAGTTGGAGACCGTGTCCTGGGCCCGGTAATCCAGCAGCACCTGCTCCCGGGGCAGCCCCTCGCGCTGGCTGAACAGCCAATGGGCGTACTCGGGGTTGCTGCCGCCGCTGACCACCACCGGCAGCCCCCGCTGGCGGGCCAGCTCGGCGGCCGCCTGCTCGCGCGCCACATCGCCGCCCAGCACCAGGATCATCTGGGGCGCCGGCGGCGCCGGCCACCACCAGCCGCGCGAGAGCCATAGCAGCACTCCCCCACCGGTAGCCACCACCAGAGCGCGCCAGGGGAGGCGGCGCCGGCGCCGCCGGGGTCTTGCTGGCCTGGCACGACGAACGGCCATCAGGGTTCGACGGGGCTGGTCGGATAGATCGGCAGCACGCTCTGCCAGGCGGCAGGGGCAGACCCACGGGCGGCACTGATCGCCAGCAGCTGGGCGACATCGGCGGGAATCTGCACCGCCGCCTCAGCCTGGGGGCCGGGGGGCAGTGCGCTGCCGGCCGCAAACAGACGCGGCAGCTCCAGCTCCTGCACGGTGCCGGCCTGCCGGGGATCGGGGCCGTAGAGACCGGCCACCACACCCCGGCGGGGCAGGGTCTGGCGGAGCCAGGTGGGCTCGCTGAGCCCCAGGCGGGCGGCCACCAGCTGGAAGCTGCTGATGCCATCAAGGGGCAGGTTCAGCTGTTGGGCGAGGGTGCGGGCCAGCACCACCGTGAGCCGGGTGCCGGTGAACCCGCCCGGCCCGGTGGCCACCGCCAGACGGGCCAGCTCGCCCCAGCGGGAGGCCGGCAGCACCGTTTCGAGGCAACCGATCAGGTGATTGGAGAGGCCGCGGCCCAGGTCAAAGGCCTCCAGTCGGGGCGGCTGGTCGGGCCGCGCGAGATCGAGCAGGCCCACCCCCAGCACCGGGCTGGAACTGTGCAACGCCAGCAGCCAGCTCATGAGGGCACCGCCTCGCCGGGGCGCAGGCGCAGCCAGTGACCTGGCTCGCGTCGGAAGCTGGCGCAGGCGCGCACATCCCACTCGACACCGGCGGCGCCATCGCCCAGATCCCTCACCTGCACGTGGATGCGGGGCTCAACCGGCACAAAATCAGGCGCCTCACAGAGGTGGACAACACCGTGCTGGCGCTCGACCGCGTGGTAGGCCTGACAGCGGTCGAGCCAATGGCAGTCCACGCAGATGCACATGCGGCCGCAGCCATGCCAGGAACCCATTGTGCCGGCAGAGCCCTCCGCAGCCACCCAGCTGTGGCAACGGCTCAACGCCCCGGCCTGGCCCCTGCCACTGAGCGCCCTGCCAGCCGGCAGCGCGCTGGTGGGTGGCGCCGTGCGCGACGCCCTGCTGGGCCGACTGGCGCCCCAACCCGACATCGACGTGGTGGTGCCTGGCGGGGCGATCCCGTTGTGCCGCAGCCTGGCGCGCCGGCTGGGCGGCAGCGCCGTGGTGCTCGATCAGGAGCGCGACATCGCCCGGCTGGTGCTGCAGGGCTGGTGCTTTGACCTCGCCGCCCGGGAGGGCGATTGCCTCAGCGTCGACCTGCAGCGGCGCGACTACAGCATCAATGCGATCGCCCTGCCCCTGGCACCCGGCACCCCCCTGCTCGACCCCACCGGCGGGCTGGCGAGCCTGCAGCGCCGCGAGCTGGTGGCCATCAGCGAGGCCAACCTGCTGAGCGACCCGCTGCGGCTGCTGCGGGGTCTGCGGCTGGCCAGCGAACTCGGGTTCAGCATCGCCGCCGAAACCTGGGGCTGGATCGCCCAACACCGGGCCACGCTTCAGGCGGTGGCGGGGGAACGGGTGCTGGCCGAGCTGCAGAAACTGGCCTGCGCCCCAGACGGTGCCCACGGCCTGGGGCAGGTGCTGCAGAGCGGTCTGCTCGACCCCTGGCTGGGCCCTGGGATCGCGCTGCATGAGCCCCTCGCCAGGCTCACGCCCGCGGGGGCCCAGGCCCTGGGCCTCAACGCGGCCGAGCAGGCCTGGGCCCTGCCGGTGGCCCGGCTGGCCTGCATCGCCGATGGGGCGGCCCTGGAACGGCTGCGCAGCAGCCGGGCCCTGCAGAAGCAGGTGCAGCTGCTGCGCCAGCACTGGCAGCGGCTGGCCGGCCGCGCCCCTGCGGCCCTGCAGGAGAGCGAGCGCTTTGCGCTGCACCGCGATCTGGAGGCCGATCTGCCGGCCCTGTTGCTGCTGCTGCCACCAGGCTGTCGGCAGGCAGAGCTGCTGGGGCGTTGGCGCAGCGCCGATGATCCGCTCTGCCATCCCCGTCCACCGCTCGATGGCAACCAGCTGCAGCAGCAGCTGGGTCTAGGCGCGGGCCCCCGCCTGGGGCGGCTGCTGATCCATCTGAGCCAGGAGCGGGCGTTTGCACGGCTGCCTGCCAAAGCCGACAGGGCCCAGGTGCTCGCCCTGGCCCGGCAATGGCTGGAGGAAAACGGTCCTGCAGAACCCAATGCGACCCGGCGCCGTGATTAACTTTGTGGCGCAAAGGCGTTGAAGCAAGACAGCCCGCCCCAGCAGTTCCCTTTTTCTTTCCCCCATGAGCGTTCGTCTCTATGTCGGCAACCTGCCGACCGCCTTCGATGCCAAGGAGCTTGAGGCTCTGTTTGCCAACGTGGGCGAGGGGGTGCGTTTCAAGGCCGTCAATGACCGCGACACCGGCGCCTGCCGTGGCTTCGGCTTTGCCAATGTCGACGACGCCAAACTCGCCGATGCCGTGATCGAGCAGCTCAACGGCAAGGACTTCGGCGGCAATGCCCTGCGCATCGAAGTCTCCGAGCGCCGCGACGCCCGCTCCGGCGGTGGCGGCAACGACCGTCGCAGCCCCGGCAACAACAACCCCGTGGCCCGCAAAGCCGTCAACAAAGTGGTGCACGCCGACAGCGTCGACAGCGAAGCCCCCGACCCCCGCTGGGCCGGCGAACTGGCCAAACTGAAGTCGCTGCTGGCCAACCAGACGGCCGCTGTCTGATCCCCTGCTGTCTGATCCCCTCCTAACGACCTGGCAGGGTCTGGATGTCGCCTACGACAGCCTGCCAGGCCCTGCTGCAGAGGCACCGCGGGTGTTGCTGGTCCATGGTTTCGGCGCCAACAGGCGCCATTGGCGCCACACCCTGACCCCCCTCAGCGCGGTGGCCCACGTGTGGGCCATCGACCTGCTGGGCTTCGGAGCCAGCAGCAAGCCACCCTCGCGGCTCAACGGCGAGGTGCCGCGCAGCGGCGCCGTGGCCTACGGCTTCGATCTGTGGGCCCAGCAGCTGCTGGCCTTCATCGACACGGTGATCGCACCCAGCGGCCCAGCGACACCGCTGCATCTGGTGGGCAATTCGATCGGGGCCGTGGTCTGCCTGAATGCGGCACGGCTGTTGCAGGCACGCGGCACGCCCCCGGCCGGGGTGATTCTGATCGACTGCGCCCAACGCACCCTCGACGACAAGCGTGCCGGGCAGCTGAGCCCCTGGGAGCGAAGCACCCGGCCCCTGGTGAAACAGCTGGTGCGCCAGCGCTGGCTGCTGGCGGCCCTGTTCGGCAGCCTGGCCCGGCCATCGGTGATTCGCCGGGTGCTGCAGCGGGCTTACCCAAGCGGCGCCAACATCGACGCCGAGCTGGTGGAGCTGCTCTATCGGCCCAGCACCACGGCCGGTGCTCTGGAGAGCTTCCGCGGCTTCGTCAACCTGTTCAACGACCACCTGGCACCCGACCTGCTGGCCGAGCTCGGCCGCCATGCCGAAGCACCGCCCGTGCGGCTGCTATGGGGGGCAGCGGATCCCTGGGAGGATCCGGCCGAGGCGCGCCAATGGGCCCACGACCACCGCTGCATCGTGGATCTGGTGGTGCTGCCAGGGCTGGGCCATTGCCCCCACGACGAAGCCCCCGAGCTGGTGAATCCAATCCTGCAGCGCTGGATCGCAGCGCCGGATCACAGCGCGCCTCAGCGCACCTGAGCCACCACAAACGACAACGGCAGATCCAACAGCTTGCCCGCCCGCGGCACATAGGCCCGCTTGTTGAAGACGTCGTAGTCGTGCTGCTCGATCACATCAAGAATGCCGCGATAGAGCCGCAGCGAAGCCCAGACCGGCCAGCGGGCATCGGGTGCCAACCAGCGCACACCGGCCTCACTGCGGGCAAACCAGTCGCGGGCCCGATCAACCTGGAAGCGCATCAGGGCGCGCCAGTTGTCGTTGAGGGTGCCGGCCAACAGTTCGGGCTCGCTGTAGCCGAAGCGCTGCAGATCCTCGAGCGGCAGATAGATGCGACCGCGGCCGCGGTCCTCGCCCACATCGCGCAGGATGTTGGTGAGCTGGTTGGCGATGCCCAGGGCCACCGCCGCCTCTGAGGTGTCGGGCGCATCGCTCCAGGGGGCCGAGGTGTACGCGGCGTCGACGCCCATCACCTCCTGGGTCATGAGGCCGACCGTGCCCGCCACCCGATAGCAGTACAGCTTGAGGTCCTCGAAGCTGTCGTAGCGGTGCTGGCGCAGATCCATGCGCTGACCCTCGATCATGTCGAGGTAGGGCTGGATCGGCTGGGGATAGCGCTCCAGGGTGTCGGCCATGACGCAATCGAGACCGTCGCGCACCTTGCCGGCGAACAGGTCCCGGGTGCGCACCTCCCAGGCATCGAGACGGGCCGAGAGCTCATCGATGGAGCGCCCCTGGGCTTCGGCGCTGTCCATGAGTTCGTCGGTGCGGCGGCACCACACGTAGATCGCCCAGATCGCCCGGCGCTTGGCCGGCGGCATCAGCAAGGTGCCCAGATAGAACGTCTTGGCCCATTGGGCCGTTTCCAGTCGACAGGCCTCGTAGGCCTGCTCCAGGCTGGGCAGGGTCACGGCCGATGGGTCACCGGCGATGGCCATCAGGCCGCTGCCAGGGCAGGAGCCGCCGGGGCCTGGGGGTCGCTGGCCAGAGCGCCAGCAACCGCCTGGGCACACTGCTTGCCGCTGAGCACTGCCCCTTCCATCGAAGCCAGGTAGCGCTGCATCGTGTAGCAGCCGGCCAGAAAGAAGTTGGGGATCGGCGAGGTCTGATCGGGGCGCAGCTGCTGGCACCCGGGCACGGTCTTGTAGACCGACTGCGGCGTCTTGACCACGATCGCCTTGCGCAGGGTCGCCTGATCATCCCCGGTGAAGTGCATCGGGAACAGGCGCTTGAGCTCCTCAAGGGTGGCGGCGACGATGTCGTCGTCGCTGCGACCGATCCAGTCTTTGGCCGGGGCAAACACCAGCTCCAGCATGGAGCGGTGAGGATCTTCATATTCGCGGCAGGTGTTGCTCATGTCGGCGTAGACGCTGAGCAGGGGGCTGCGGCTGAACAGCAGATGGTCGATCTCGGTCAGCTTGCGGTCGAACCAGAGGTGAATGTTGATCACCGGCACGCCGTTGAGCCCATCCAGCTTCTGGAAGTAGGGCAGGTGCTTCCAGGGCTCCGGCAGCAGCAGCTTGAGCGGGTCCACCGGCATGGCGCTGACATAGGCATCGGCCGTGGCGGTGAAGCCCTCCTTGCCCTTGATGCCCCCGATCCTGAAGCCGGCCACCGTGCCATCGGCATTCAGCTCGATCTCCCGCAGGGGCGTATCGAGATGCACTTCGCCGCCGCGGGCGGTGACGTAATCCACGATCGGCTGGCACAGACGCTGGGGAGGGTTGCCGTCGAGGAACGCCATCTTCGAGCCATCGCTTTCCTGCAGGAAGCGGTTTAGGGCCGTGAGCACCACCGTGCTCGAGATCTCGTCGGGATCAATGAAGTTCAGCGCCTTGGCCATGGCGATGAACACCTCATCGTTGACCCGTTCGGGGATGTTGTGCAGTTTGAGCCACTCCGTCCAGGAGTACTTGTCGCAGTCCTCGACGTACTGCTGGCCGCGCAGCATGGCGGGCACCAGACCCAGACCGAAGCTGATCTTCTCGGGCCAGGTGAGCAGGTCGTTGTTGCCCAGAATCGCCGCCACCCCGTTGAACGGGGCGGGAATGTCCGGGAAATCAAAACGGCTGTAGGTGCCCGGGGTCTCCTTCTGGTTGAAGATCATCGAGTGGCTCTTCCACTGCAGCCGGTCCTCGATGCCGAGCTCGGCAAACAGCTGGCGCATATTGCGGTAAGCGCCAAAAAAGATGTGTAGCCCGGTCTCGTACCAATCCCCCTCGTCGTCCTGCCAGGCCGCCACCTTGCCGCCCAGCACATTGCGGGCCTCATAGACCACCGGCGTGTGGCCGGCGTCGCAGAGGTACTTGGCACACGACAACCCGGCGAGGCCGGCTCCGGCAATGGCGATACGCATGGGGTGTGGAGAGCCGGGAAACCGAAGGCAACCTTAAAAGGCTGGCCGGCTCAACCGCCCGGCCGGAGCGGGCGGGCTTCCTAAAGTTGAAGTCAAGCCTGCCAGCATGGCTGCCGTTCGCAGCAGCACTCTCTCCATGTCAGACGCCACGCTGCTCAAAAGCACCACGCGCCACATCCGCCTGTTCACCGCGCGGGTCGACAACGGCGATCTGGTGCCCGACCCGGACCAGCTCACCCTCGATGTGGATCCCGACAACGAATTTCTCTGGGATGCCGCCACGCTGGCGCTTGTGCAGCAACGCTTCAGGGAACTGGTCGATGGTCAGGCGGGCGCTGAGCTCAGCGACTACAGCCTGCGCCGCATCGGCTCCGAGCTTGAGGGTTACCTGAGGGAGCTTCTGCAGGCCGGAAAGCTGCGCTACAACCCCGACTGCCGGGTGCTCAACTACTCGATGGGGCTGCCCCGCACCCCAGAAAATCTGTGACGCGTTCACGCTTCGACCGACGTGGCTACGACAGCCGCGGCAATGACAGCCGCAGCTCCGAGTCCCGTGGCTACGAGTCCCGTGGCTATGAGGGCCGTGGCCATGAGGGCCGTGGCTACGACGAGCGGGGCTATGACCAGAGGGGCAGCGGCGGTCGCGGCGGCACTCCGCGCGGCGGCGGGGGCCCAGGCGGGGGCCCGTCGCTGCCGTTCAACGTGGGCACCATCGCCATCCTGGCGGGTGTGCTGGTGGTCGGCATCGGCATCGGCACCGGCATCTCCAGCACCACCCAGGGCGATCAGGGCAACATCGCCAGCTCCCAGCAGCTCGACATGGCCGTGCCCGACCCCGAGTTCTGCCGCCAGTGGGGAGCCAGCGCCTTTGTCATGGACATCGAGCTGTACACGACGATGAACCCCAGCTCCAGCTTCGTGACCCAGCCTGCGCTCAAGCCAGGCTGCGTGATCAGGCGCGAGAACTGGAGCGTGCTGCAGAAGGAGGGGGCCGTGACCGCTGAGCAGATGCGTCAGTGCAAACAGCGCATGAACACCTTTGCCTACATCGGTTCGATCAAGGACAAGCCGATCGTGCGCTGCGTCTATCAGACCGACACCAGCGAAAACAAGTTCCTGACCAAAGGCGTGGCCGACGACACGGTCGGCATCACCCCCGAAGCCGATCAGTTCTGAGACAGGTCCGTGATGGGGCAGGTGAGCATGAGGGCAGAGCGGGCCTAGCTCTCCTGCTGAGCCTGCTGCTGCAGCTGGTCCTGCTGCAGGGGCCGGCGCAGGGGGCTGTCGGGACTGGCGAACACCGGCAGGATCTCGCGCCTGAAGGCCTCGGCAGCGCGTGAGCAGTACCGCGCCGGGTGGGTGATCAGCTTGAGCTGACGCCGTACCAGCAGGTCGGCCATCTGGGGCCGGTGCACGCTGCCGGCCGAGAGTTCCCGCTCGATCGACACCACCGGCAGAAAGGCCGCGCCCAGGCCGCTCTGCACCGCGTTCTTGATCGCCTCGAACGAATTGAGTTCCATCTCGATCTTGAGCCGGCTCACGTCGAGGCCGGAGCGGGCCAGCAGCTGGTCAACCATCTTGCGGGTGGTCGACTGGGCGTCGAGGCAGACAAAACCCAGGCGATACAGGTCGTCCTTGGTGAGCTCGTTGAGCCGGGCCAGCGGATGCTTGACCGGCAGCACCAGGGCCAGTTCATCGCTGGCATAGGGCACCACCTGCAGCTGCTCACCCAGTTCGCTGGGCAGTTCGCCGCCGATGATCGCCAGATCGATCTGGCCGTTGGCCACGCTCCAACCGGTGCGGCGGGTGCTGTGCACCTGCAGCTGCACGGCCACATCGGGGTACTTCTGCCGGAACAGACCGATCATGCGCGGCATCAGGTAGGTGCCGGTGGTCTGGGAGGCCCCCACCACCAGCGACCCGCCCCTGAGGTTGTGCAGGTCGTCGAGGGCGCGGCAGGCCTCCTGGCACTGGCTGAGGATGCGATCGCAGTAACTCAGCAGCAGGTGACCGGCCTCGGTGAGCTGGGCCTTGCGCCCGCCCCGGTCAAACAGCGACACATCGAGCTGCTTCTCGAGATTCTGGATCTGCAGGCTGACCGCAGGCTGGGTCACGTAAAGGCTGTCGGCCGCCTTCTTGAAGCTGCCCTCGCTGGCGATCGCCCGCAGGATGCGCAGCTGATCGAGGGTGAAGGGCAGATCGGCCATCGCTCTGGGGAACCAGGGTCGCCCGAGGGCGGTGAGGCAGACGTTCGCAAACTCTAGGGGGCCCGGTCGGTCGCCAGAATCACCAGCTTCACAAGCCCTTGCAGAGATCACCATGGCCAGCTCCCTGCACCACAGCAGCTGGGTGATGCTGGCCCTGTTGGTCGCCTTTGCGGTGATTCACAGCGGCGGTGCCTCGCTGCGGGCCTGGGGCGTGGCCCGCCTGGGCGAGCGGGCCTGGCGATTGCTGTTTGCCGGGGTCAGCATCCCCTCGGCCGTGGTGGTGATCGGCTATTTCCTGGCCCACCGCTACGACGGCGTGCGGCTCTGGAACCTGCAGGATCAACCCTGGATCGTGCCGCTGGTCTGGAGCGGAACGGCGATCAGTTTTCTCTTTCTGTACCCCGCCACCTACAACCTGCTCGAGATCCCGGCAGTGCTCAAGCCCCAGGTGCGGCTGTATGCGAGCGGCATCATCCGCATCAGCCGCCACCCCCAGGCGGTGGGCCAGATCCTGTGGTGCGCCACCCACCTGTTGTGGATCGGCAGCAGCTTCATGGTGGCGGCCTGCGTGGGGCTGATCGGCCACCATCTGTTTGCGGTCTGGAACGGCGATCGGCGTCTGGCGAACCGCTTTGGCGACGCCTTTGCCGAGCTGAAGGCCAGCACCTCGGTGATCCCGTTCAAGGCGGTGCTCGATGGCCGGCAGACGTTGGTGCTGAGCGAGTTCCTGCGGCCCGCCCAGCTGGGCATCGCCATTGCCGTTGGGGTGTTCTGGTGGGCCCACCGGTTCATCGGCACCGGTGCCACGGTCTTTGCCCGCACCCCGCTGGCCCACTGGCTGGGTTGATCGCCAGGGGGCCTGCATGGCCCGCCGAAACGCTCCAAAAACTGGCGTGAAATCTGGCGCTTTTTTGGTGTGCGGCCCAGCCCCGTTGGACGCAACACTGTTGCGAGCCCTGCAGCAGGTCCTGACAGAGATCAGGGCCTTTCGCGCAAGGGTTCCTAGACTCGCCCCACCCCCTTGCCTCGGGAGCACCGCCGGATGCCATCCGCCGCCGAAGTCGCCTGGTTGATCCCGGTGCTGCCGCTGATCGGCGCGGCGATCACAGGTCTCGGGCTGATCAGTTTCAACCGCACGATCAACCGCCTGCGCAAACCGGTGGCCGTGTTGCTGCTCACCTGCGTGGGTGCGGCAGCGGTACTCAGCTATGCCGTGCTGGCCGAGCAACTGGCCGGGGCCGCTCCCACTGAGGTGCTGTTCAACTGGGCCAGCGCCGGCAGCTTCAACCTGCAGATGGGCTTTCGCGTCGACCCCCTGGCGGCGGTGATGCTGGCCCTGGTGACCACCATCGCCCTGTTGGTGATGGTCTACTCGGATGGCTACATGGCCCACGACAAGGGCTATGTGCGCTTTTTCACCTACCTGGCCCTGTTCAGCAGCTCGATGCTGGGCCTGGTGATCAGCCCCAACCTGCTCGAGATCTACGTGTTCTGGGAGCTGGTGGGCATGTGCTCCTACCTGCTGGTGG
>JBBASJ010000048.1:0-16338 GCA_040399325.1 Prochlorococcaceae cyanobacterium | reverse complement strand
GGGGCATTGGTGGTGCCCGCGTAGGGCTTGCCGCTGATGAGCGGATTGGCAGGGTTTGTCGCGTTTGCGGGCAGGCTGGGGTCGTAGGTCAGTGAATAGTCGGCATCATCCTTGATGGCGTTGACATAGCGACCACTGACCAAGTTGCCATCGGCGTCGTAAACAGCATCTTCAAGTGTTTTTGATCCTGAGGGATTCCATTTCTCCATCCCCGCATTAACGTTGAGACGCTCGCTGTCGAGCAGAAAAAATTCGATCAGGGGTGCGCTGCTGGTCCCTCCAAAGCTCATCGAGTAGTAGACACCGCGATTGCCTGTGTCATCGATGGAACCAATGTTCAGCCGTGATCTGTTGTCGCCGAGCAGCTCCGGATTTTTCAGAAATGGCAGCAGGTAATCGACCGTTGACTGCAACGTCGTGGCGGAGGTGGGGCCAACAGGCTTGCCAACAAATGCACCGTTGAAGTTGTAGGGGGTGACGCCGATCTGGCCATAGCCAATCTCCATGCCGTAGTCATGGTTGCCCAGGGCTGTCCAGAAATGGTTGCGTTGATCCGGTGAGCCGCCTGTGGCGGCGTTGGCATCGATCGGGTTGGGAAAGCCTTGGGGAAAGTTGTACAGGTTGTAGGGCCACTGGCGCTGGCCCTGGGTCACGGTGTTGCCGCCAATGCTCAGATAGGGAGCCTTGCTGTAGAGCGGCGATGGATAGGGGTGGATGAAGTTGTTGTAGTACTGCCCGATCGAGGCATCGAGGGTGGTGCTGGCCGCCACGTTGTAGGCAATGTCGCCAATGGCAAACACCTCGCTGGGTTTCCAGCTCTGCACCAGGGTGCTGACCGCCTGCGGACCTGGTCCGAGGGAATTGGTCGGCGTGAAGCTGCCGTTGAGGCTGCCGATGTTGTAGTAGAAGCTGGTGCCTGAGGCGATCGGACCTCCGGTGTCGGAGATCATGGCCATCGTCAGACCCTTGGAGCTCTGGGTAGGTACCGGCACGGGTGGACTTCTCGTGAATGATTGGTTGTCTAAAAGGGCGTGAAGTCGTGTGTGATGTCTGTCACGCTTTTCAATATCAAGCCCGCGTATTGGTTCAACCTGGCCGCCGCCGCGCCAGTCGCCGCTCGAGTGGTTCGGCCAGGACCATCACGCCGAGGGCGATGCCGATGCCGATCGCATTGGACTGCAGCCGTTCATTGGCCATCAACAGCAGGGTTGTGGTGGTGCTGTTGAACAGCACGGTGGTCATGGTGAGCAGCAGCACAAACAGGGCCGGATGGCCTTTTTTGAGGGCCGTCAGCGCACAGCCGGTCCCCAGCACGATGGCCAGGATCCTCAGGAGCGCTTCCGGCAGCAGTGCCAGCGCCAGTCCATGCACCAGCAGCACGCCGGCGATGGTGCCCAGGGCCCGGTGCAGGGCAGGGTTCCATCCCTCTCGGGTGTGGGGGCGCAGCACCAGAAACGGGCTGAGGATCATCCAGAAGCCCATCGTGTGCCAGTGATGGCTCAGGGCGATCGGGGTGGTGATCGCCGTGGTGGTGGCCAGCATCAGGCCGTAGGCCGCGCTGCGGCGCCAGCTGTGCTGCACGGTGATCGCAGCTGGATCTGTCGCGGGCGTCCAGGTTCCCAGCCGGCTCTGGGCCAGTGTCGTCAGGCTGCAGCTGAGCAGCAGCAGGGCCGACAGCCTGGCTGCGGTCTCGCCCGCGAGTGCCTGGGGCACAGGCATGTCGGTGATCAGCATCACCAGGCTCACCATCAGCAGCCAGAAGCTGGGCTGCTGCTGCCAGCGACCCGCCAGGCCCAGCAGAGCGGCGGTGAGCGCCAGCAGGGCCGTGGCCGGCACCATCGCGTGCTGGCTCACCAGGGCCAGTGCGCTGAGCAGGGCCAGTGCGACGCTGCCGCCCAGGGCCTGGCGCCAGCCCAGGCGCGCGCAGATCACCAGCACACCCAGGCAGGCCATGGTCACCACCCCCGAGGCCTCGCTCAGACCCACATACCGGGCAAGGAGGCCGGGCAACATGAGGCAGCCGACGCAGACCAGCAGCTGCTGCAGGCGCCTCGCCTCGAGCTTCATGGGGCGCCCTGGTGCTCCAGCAGCGCATCGAGGAACGGGTAGCTCCGGGCAATGGGATCGCCACTGAAGGTGGCCACCCAGCCCTCGCTGTTGTTGAAGAAGCGCAGGGCACAGAACTGGGGTTCGCACCCCATGTCAAACCAGTGCCGGGTGCCGGCCGGCACCGCGATCCAGTCGTTCTGCTGGCAGACCAGCTGCAGCACCTCGCCTTCGATGTGCAGGCAGAACAGCCCCTGGCCCTCGACAAAGAAGCGCACCTCGTCTTCGCTGTGGGTGTGCTCGGCCAGAAATTTCTGGCGCAGGGCGACCCGGTCGGGGTGGTCGGGGTTGAGGCGAATGGCATCGACCGTGGCGTAGCCACCGCCCTGCTGCACCCGGGCGATCTCAGGGGCATAGGCCGCCAGGATCGCGGCCTGATCCGCGTCAGGCGCCAGGGTGGCGCGCGCCGGCCAGCGTTCAAAGCCGATGCCGCGCTGCCGCAGCTCGCTGGCGATCAGCTCGGGATCGCTGGTGAGCAGCTGGGGCAGCGGCGCGATCTGGCCGTCTGCCCGGGTGCTGCTGCAGTGGTCGTAGATCGCCAGAAGGGTCATCGGTCGCCGTGTCGCCAATGCATCCGATGCGGTGCAATCTAGGGACACTTCCACACAGCGTCCTGTGACCACGATCGATTGGTTGGCCCTGGTGCACCCGGTGCTGATGATCCTGTTTGTGTATCCGGTGGTGGGGGCCGCGGTGCACCTCGGGATCCGGGTGCGCGAGCGCAGGCTCGGCATCACCAAGCAACCGGTGCAGGTGGCCCAGGAGCACAGTGACCATGGCCGCTGGATCACCACCGGTGTGGTGGTGGCCGTGCTGATCGCCCTGCTCTATTCGTTTGGCAGCAAGTTTGTTGCCGACCCCGCCGCGTTTGCCGGTGGGCTGCCGCGGCTGCTGCAGCTGGGCCTGGTGGCCGTGGGTGTTGCAGTGAGCCTGCTGGCGCTGTGGCGGGTGCGGCGCCCGCTGTGGCGGGGCACGTTTGCCCTGCTCTGTTGGGCCGGGCTGCTGGGTCTGGGCAGCCAGGCCGAGATCTGGCGGCTGTCTGACAACCCGCTGAGCGGCAGTTTCTGGGCCTCCCATTACTGGGCTGGCGTGTTGCTCACCGGCCTGCTGCTGGGCACCACCGCGGCCCGCCCCGAGATTGCGCGGCGGCTGCAGTTGCGGCGCCTGCACGTGAGTGCCTCGGTGCTGATGGCCGTGCTGCTGGCCGTGCTGGCCATCACCGGCAGCCGCGATCTGCTGGAGATTCCGCTGAGCTGGCAGAAGCCGGCGATCTACGCCTGCGACTTCAACGCCCAGCGCTGCCCCTGATGACAGCCTCGCTGTTCAGTTGAAACTCCGGCGGATCGGCTCGGCGCGCCACAGGCTCCCCAGCCAGTGCAGCAGGGCATCGCTGATGCTGAGCCGCTTGGGGCGGTGGAACCACAGATCACCGCTGTACAGCAGAGCCAGCAGCGCGCCATCGTTCTGGGCCGCGGCCGCCCCGAAGCTGAGGGCCAGCTCCGAGGGGGTGGCCCGTGTTACCTCGGCTTCCAGGTTGAGGGCCGGCTCCACCAGTCTCAGCGTGCCGCGCTGGCCTCTGTGCAGGCCTGGATGGGGCGTCTGCAGGGCCAGGTTTGCCCCCTCTTCAGACATGTCGAGGGTGGTGCCCCACAACCGCAGATCGCCGCTCTCCAGGCAGGCGATGCGGTTGATCGGAAATCGGTCGGTGACCCTCTGGTTGGGCCGATCGACGCAGGCCAGCACCGCCACCGCCAGCACCAGGCCGTTGTAGAGGTTCCAGCCCAGCATCAGCGCCTCGCCGTCGTAGTTGGGCCGCCAGCCCCCCAGGGCCATGTCGAGTTGGGGCACCAGGTAGCGCAGCACCAACGTCAGCGCCAGTCCAGCCAGCAGCATGAGCAACGGCCAGATCAGCGCCAGGTTGCTGTTCTGGCTGTTGGTCTGGCTGACGTCCTTGTTGGTGACGATGCCGCCGTAGATGCGAAACGGGTGGCGCAACACCTGCAGCATGCGGCGCAGGCCCGGCACGCAGAACAGGGATTCGTAGACCTCGTTCCAGAACTGAAACTGGTGGTAGTCGCTGAGCCAGCTGGGGATCACGTGGAGCAGCAGCACAAACGGAGTGCCGTAGGCCAGGTATTCGATCGGAGGGGCGGCGATCAGGGTGAAGCCCAGCACCAGGCTGAGGAGGGGCAGCACCAGGTAGATGAGCCGCCACAGCGGCGTCAGCACGCTGACGGCCAGATTGATGTAGAAGCTCAGCTGTGCTGCGTTGAGCGCGCTCCAGATCGGCAGCTCCGTCGGGCGGAAAAAGATCTGGATGTTGCCCTGCATCCAGCGCAGGCGTTGATCCAGAAAATCAGGAAAGGTGCGCGGCACCTCACCCATGCTCAGCACCTCATTGAGGTAACGGATGCTCCACCCCCGCGTCAGCAGTTTGGTGCTGGTCTGGTGGTCCTCAATCAGACAGCTGGTGACATAGCCGCCGATCGATTCAAGAGCGCGGCGGCGCACCACATAGGAGGTGCCACAGCAGATCACCGCGTTGGCGCGATCGCGAATCACCTGCAGATAACGAAAGAAGTAATCCAGATCGCTGGGCATCACCACATCGAGGCCCAGGTTGCGGTTGTGAAACTCCGCCTGGAAATAGTGCTGCGGGGTCTGAACCAGGGCCACCCGCTCCTCGGCAAAGAAGCCCAGGGTGCGCTCCAGAAAGCGCGGGTAGGGCATGAAATCGCAGTCGAAGACCGCGATGAACTCAGCGCTGGTGTGGGCCAGGGCGTGGTTCAGGTTGCCGGCCTTGCGGTGGGCGTTGTCGGGGCGGCTCAGGTAGTTGACACCCAGTTTTGCGGCCAGCTCTGCAATGGCCGGCCGGTGCCCGTCGTCAAGCACGGTGATCGTGCGATTGGCGTAGCTGAGGTTGCGACAGGTCAGGATTGCCCGTCGAACCAACCGCTCCGGCTCGTTGTAGGTGGGAATCCAGATGTCAACACCGGGTTGCTGTTGCGCCACCCATGGCTCCAGCTGGTTGGCCTGACGGCTGCGCAGGTCGGGGTCATAGCTCAGGGCCGGCAGCAGCTGCAGCCCGCTGGTCAGCACATAGAGCAGTTCGGTGCCGAACAGTGCCGCGCTGCACAACAGGCTCAGTGGATGGGCCATGTTGAGGGTTGTGGCGCGCCAGAGGAAATAGCGCAGCGCCACAGCCATCAACAGCAGTTGCATCAGCGCCAGGCTCCAGGGCCGCCGCGGAAGCCAAAGGGTCATCGCGGCGATCACACCCGCCACCACCAGCGGCGGCAGGGCATCGCGCCAAACATCGGCCACCTGGAACTGGGCCGGCAGGCTGCGCAGGGTCAGCGGATTGAGCTGGGCGGCATCCAGCCAGCCCGTGTCGCTGGTCGCCAGCACCAGGGCCCCCAGCAGCAGGGCGAGCGCCCCCAGCAGGAAGCCCCAGGCGGCTGGGCTGACCCGTTGCGCAGGCCCCGTCGCCCTGGCTGGCCCGCTCACTGGAAGCTGACGCGGGCTGAATAGCCCACAAAGCACAGCTTGCGCGACGGTGCAGGCATGTCGGAGTCGAGGCGGACCCGCACCTGGCTCTCGCGGGCCAGGTTGATCGGCAGGCGGGTCGGGTCGTTCTCCCGGTCCGCCTGGCGGCCCACGCCGGATCGGATCAGATCGATACGACCACGCAGATCGAGGTTCTCACCGATCAGGTCGATGCGGGCACGACTACCGATGCGTAAACGTTTGAGGTCGCTTTCTGACACATAGGTTGTCACCCAACGGCTGCGGCAGTTGATCAGCCGCAGTACCAGCTGCTGGGGTCTGAGCGTGTCACCCTTGCGCGCCAGCAGTCCCCAGACCACGGCGTCGGTCGGCGACTTGAGCCATGCCGTGCGTTGCTGGTCATAAAACGTCTGGGCCGTTTCGAGCTGGGCTGTGAGGCCCTGGACCTGGCGCTCGGCAGCGCGTCGAAGCCCCGCCAGCCTGGCCAGATCCAGCTTGGTGTTCTGCAACCTGGGCAACGGGTCGGTTTCGCCGCGCGTGCGATCCAGTGACAGATCGCGGGCGGTGGCCTGCATGCGGCGGTTCTGGGCCTCGATGCGGGCCTCAATGGCCAGGAGCTGGTCGCGGTTTTGTTCGAGCGTGGTGCGGGCCCGGTCGACCACGTTTTCGGCGATGGCGCCCGCGCGGTAGAGCATGTCCTGGCGCTTGAGGTCGCGCTCGCTGAAGGCGAGCTCCTGCTGTTCGCGGGCCCGATCGGCCTGCAGCTGCCGAAGCTCCTGGGCGTTCCGACCGGTCTCGAGGCGGCGTTGGTCGCTGGCATCGCGGGCAAAGCCGCCGGCCAGCTCAGCCTTGAGCGATTGCTCGCTGCTGACGCGCTCGAGCTCCGCTTCTGCTGTCGACAGTGCGGTCTGCAGACGGCGCACCTCGGCGTCACTGGCGCGGGAGTCGTCGACCTTGGCCAGCTGTTCGCCGGTCTGCACCGCATCGCCGGCTTCGACGTTGAGGTCAACCAGCTGGCCTTTGATCGGACTGGCGATTTCGATGAAATCGGTATCGACCACGGCATCACGCGACCGTGTCGTCAACACGTGCAGCACCACTCCTGCGGCAAGCAGCAGCAGCCCACTGCCCAGGCCGATCACCAGCATGTTGGCCCGCGAGCTGCGCTGCGGTGTGTCAGGGGCGCCCATGACGCAATCCTGGGTGCCCTCAGGCGTGATCGCAAGCCTGTGTCACCAGGCTGCGGTGTCCGGCCAGCCGCGGTCGGGGCGGCGTCAACAGGCGCCTCAGCAAGGCAGCCAGCGCTACGGGCTCCGCCATGGCCTGACGCTGCTGCCAGCAGCCGGGCCTGCAGAACAGCCAGCGCTGCAGCTGCTGCAGGGCCAGGGTTTGACCGTCGCTCCAGCGCAGGCTCAGCCGTGACCCCTTTGACCCCGCGCCGCTGCAGTCGACGACCCAGGCCTGCAATGCCGGGATCGGGGCGCTGTCAACCTTGACCTGCAGTTGCAGCTGCTCCCTGGGGGGATCGCTGCCCAGCAGCAGGTCAACGCCCCGCTCGCTGATCGCCTCGACCGCGGCGCACCAGCTCTGGCCGGTCCCGTCGTGCAGCTGCACAGCGAGCGGCAGCGCCAGCCACGGCACCGGCTCGGGATCGGCACAGTCCCAGCAGGCCCGCAGGGCCACCACCAGGCCCAGCACGGTGAGGCCGGCCCACACCAGGGCGAGCTGCAGGGCCGGGTCGGCGCTGAGGGCCGCGCCGGCATCAGCGGGGGTCAGCACCCCGACCAGGCGGCCCAGGTTGATCAGCTGCAGCGCCAGCAGCCCCGCCAGCGGGGTCACCAGCAGCCAGGAGCTGCCGCCGCGGCTGCGGGGCTGCTGTTTGGGGGTGATGCGAAAGCCGCCGAAACGCCCCACCAGGCTGGCCAGCACCGTGGTGGCCAGGGGCACCGTCAGCACCCAGCTGGGCAGTTCGTTGAGCAGGGCATGGCGGCTGCGGCGGTTCAGCCAGCCCACGCTGATCAGCAGCGCCAGCCAGAGCGGCAGCAGCCGTTGCACCAGCCCGTGAACGCTGATGCTGATCGGCACCACCCCCAGCAGCCCGTAGCTCAATGGCATCAGCAGCACCAGCAGCCGCGGCAGGGTATTGAGCCAGTGCAGGCAGCCCTCGAGCAGCGCCAGCCGTTGCCCCAGCCCCAGGCCGCCCTGGCGCAGGGGGCCCTGGGGCAGGCGCAGGCTCTGCAGGGTGCCGGCGGCCCAGCGCTGCCGCTGCCGCACAAAATCGAGCAGGGTCTCGGCGGCCAGCCCGGCGCTCAGCGGTTCGCCCAGGTAGCGCACCTGCCAGCCGCGCCCCAGCAGCGCAATACCGGTCACGAAGTCCTCCGACAGCGCGGCTTCGACAAAACCGCCCACCTGATCAAGGGCCTGGCGCCGGGCCACGAACGCCGTGCCGGCACACACCACGGCCCCCCAGGCGCTGCGCACCGGTTCGATCCAGCGGTAGAAGTTGTCCTCGTCGGGCAGCATCCAGCGCTCCATCGTCAGGTTGCGCATCAACGGGTCGGCGTTGAAGAACACCTGGGGCGTCTGCACCAGCCCCACCGTGGGGTCGGCCAGCAGGCCGATGGTGCGCTCCAGAAAGTGCGACTGCGGTACAAAGTCGGCGTCAAACACCGCCACCAGCTCACCGCCGCTGGCCGCCAGGCCGGCGTTGAGGTTGCCGGCCTTGGCGTGGCGTCGCTCGCGGCGGCTCAGGTAGCGGCAACCGTGGTGTTCGGCCAGCGCGCGCACCTCGGGCCGGTCGCTGTCGTCGAGCACCCACACCGTTTTGTGGGGGTAGTGCAGGGTGCTGCAGCCCAGCAGGCAGCGCCCCAGCACCGCCAGGGGTTCGCCGCAGGTGGGCACCAGCACGTCGACCTGGGGACGCCAGTCGCTGTCGCGCCAGCGGGCTTCTGCGGCATCGGCCGCGGCACGGCCGTCGTCAAAGCGGCGCCAGCTGAGCAGCAGCGGCAGCATGCCGCTGAGCAGCAGCCAGGCTTCGGCGGCCAGCAGCAGCCAGCTCAGGCCCGCGCTCAGCGGGGTAGCCAGGTTGAGGCTGGCCGTCACGCGCCAGTGCAGATAGCTCAGCGTCAGCGCCGCCAGCGCCAGCAGCACGGCGCGGCGGGCCCAGGGGCCATAGGTCTGCTCGGGCCGGCGGCTCAGCAGCGCCGCGCCTAGCACCAGTAGCCAGGGCCAGATCAAGGTCGGAGCCCGCAATGGGGGTTGTGATCACAATCTCGCCCAGCGGCCGGCCTGGCCAGCGGCGAGCCTGGCCGGGGTCGTGCCCGTGGCGCCTTAGAAAGAGCCCAGCGGCAGCAGCGCCCATGCATGCCTCGACCGGGGCAGCCGGTCTGACCCTGGTGGGGGTGGGACCGGGCGATCCGCAGTTGCTCACGGTCGCGGCCGTCAAGGCCATCGAGGCCGCCACCGTGGTGGCCTACCCGGTGGCGCGCGAGGGGGCGGTCGGCATGGCGGCCACCATTGCGGCGCCCTGGATCGCAGCGTCGCAGCAGCGGCTGCCGCTTCTGTTTCCGATGGTGAGCGAGGCCGCGCCGCGGGTCAGCGCCTGGCGGGCCGCCGCCGCCGCCCTGGCTGCCCAGGTGGCCGCCGGCGAGGTGGTGGTGCTGCTGTGCGAGGGCGATGCGTCGCTGTTTGCCAGCTGCAGCTATGTGCTGCTGGCCATGGCTGAACGGCATCCGGCCTGCCCGCTGCAGGTGATCCCGGGCATCACCTCGGTGGCCGCGGCAGCCGCGGCGGGGGCCTGGCCGCTGGCGTTGCAGGGCGAGGGGCTGCTGATTCGCCCCACCCCTGAAAGCGCTGCAGCGCTTGAGGCATTGCTCGACTGGACGGGTGGGGGCGGCGACCCGGGGGCGTCGGCCCAGACCACCCTGGCCCTGCTCAAGCTGGGCCATCGCTGGACCTGGGTACGGCCGCTGCTGGAGGCCCGAGGTCTGCTGGACCAGGCGTTGTTTGCCCAACGGGTGGGCTGGCCTGATCAGCTGCTGGCGCCCGCCGCCGCGGTGCCGGCCAGCGAGCAGCCCTACTTCTCGCTGCTGCTGATCCGCCAGGGCTGGCCGGCGGTGCTGCCCTGAACCAGGCCCTCGGCCGCCCCCGCCAGCAGCCTCAGGGCCTCAGCAGGCGTGGGGGCACGCATGAGGTTGTGGCGCAGCTGGGGGGCGCCGGCAAAGCCGGTGCACAGCCAGCCCATGTGCTTGCGGGCGATCAGCAGGCCGTGGTCGCCGCGGGCCGCCACCAGGGCCTGCAGCTGCTCGGCGGCCAGGGCCAGCCGCTCGGTGGCGCCGGGCGTCGGCACAGCCGGCTGCCCCGCCAGGGCCGCGGCGATCTGCCCCACCAGCCAGGGGGCGCCCATGGTGCCCCGCCCCACCATGACCCCGTCGGCCCCGGTGGCTTCAAGGCAGGCCAGGGCATCGGCGGGGGTGTTGATGTCGCCGTTGGCGATCACCGGGATGGCCAGCGCCCGTTTGACCGCGGCGATGGCGCCCCAGTCGGCACGCCCTCTGAAGCCCTGCTCGCGGGTGCGGCCGTGCAGCGTGAGCAGCTGGGCGCCGGCAGCCTCGAGCCGGCGGCACCAGCTGATCGCATCGCTGCCGTCGCACCAGCCCAGGCGCGTCTTGACCGTGACAGGGATCTGAACCGCCGCGGCCACGGTCGCAACAATGCGGGCGGCCAGGTCGGGATCCCTGATCAGACCGCTGCCGCCGCCCTTTCTGGCGATCTTTCTGACCGGGCAGCCCATGTTGATGTCGATCAGATAGGCACCGGCGGCTTCGGCGCGGCGGGCCGCGTCGGCCATGGCGTCGGGCCGGTGGTCAAACAGCTGCACGCCGATGGGCCCGGCCTCGAGGGCCAGCTCGGCGACCTTGTGGGTGCCATGGCCCAGCTCGAGGCTGGTGGCGTTCACCATCTCGGTGAACAGCAGCGCCTCGGGCGCCCAGCGACGCACCAGTTCACGAAAAATGCGATCGCTCACCCCCGCCAGCGGCGACTGCAGCACCCGGCAGCGCAGTTCGCGCGTGGTGCCGTTGCCACGAAGCTGCAGCCCTGCCGGGCCCGTGGCACGGCTCGCTTGCAGAGCAGCCTGAGCCATGCAGCCCAGACTGCCTGAGCGCCGCGCCCCGCCGCGCCAGGGCTGGGCAGAGGCAGAGGTCTGGGCTTGGGCGTTGCGTCCAAGCTCCCTCGGCAGTGATTACATGTCATCACTGCCGAGGCACGGCAACAGCGAAGCCACTGCCCACCCATGCCGCACGTTCAGGACGCCGCCGCGCCCGTTGCCTACCCCCTGAGCCGAGCGCTGCTCGAGGCGGTGCTGGCCGACCGCGTCAGCGATCGGTTCGTGTGTGAGCTGATCTGGCCGCGCCTGGGGTATGGGCAGGACGGCTCCGGCACCTGGAGCGCGGGCCCGGCTGCGGGGGCCCTGTGGCGGGAGTCCTTCCCGATCGAGCCGCAGTTCATCGCCCAGCGGCCGCCGAGCGTGGCCCTGACCCGGGCGATCGCCCGGGAGCACAAGCAGCTGCTCAAGCAGCAGCTGGGTTTCGGGGGCTACACGATCGCAGAGCTGTATCCGCGGCGCACCCGCCGGGCCACGGCCGTCAACTGGCTGCTGGCCCACCTGGCCGAGCGCGCCGAGCCCCTGGCCGACACCGGCCCCCTGCCGGTGTTGCTGGCGGTGCCTGCCGATCCGGTGGCGGGTCATCCGGGCGATCTGCCGGTGAGCTGAGCGGGGCAGACCCTGCGCTCAGGCCGGCTGTGGCGCAGCGTGCCGAACACGACTGACGCAACAGCACGGGGATGGCGATTGCAGGGTTAATGCATCAGCACCATTGACAATTCATTGACGATTTGTATAATTTAATTACTCCGTCTGTCGCCTGTGATTTCCCTGGAGGAGTTGGAGGCTTTGGATCTGGCGCTCTGGCTGCGCACGGGCCAGGCTGCGGGCCAGGCCATGCACTGCAATCAGTCAACGGTGTCGCGCCGAATCCGCCGCGTTCTGGATGCATTCAATGGCAAAATCTGTCGCGACGATTGGGGTCTCTATGTGCAGTCAGAGTGCGACGATCTGTTGATCATGGAGCGCCAGATCCATCAGTTGTATCGGTTGGGAAGCAACGGAAGGATCCGCATCAATCTTCCGGCCTGGAGTCATCGACAGATCCGCGATCTGCTGGGTGATCATGAGTTCTGCAGCAACCCAGAAGGCGACTTCTGTTGTGAGAATCCCCTGCAGTTGTTGCGCTCTCATGTGATTGACGCCTGTGTCGTGACGCCAACCCAGATGCTTGGCGAGCCGTCTGATGACCTGGTGCAGATTGATTTGTATTCAGTCCCGATTCATCTGTATTGCCTGGCCGATCGCACCATGGATCGGTGCGCAGACGATCTCGGCGACCCCCTGGAGCTGGTGGCCACGGGGGGGCTGGCGTTGGCGTCGTTTCTGCCGCAGTCGTGCAAGCGCTCTTCGCGACAGCGCTTCAGGACCCTGGTCTCAGCATCGCGGTGCCCACAGGCTCGTCATGCTGCAGACCGCAGCCATCGGCTGACCTTTGCAACGCCGGTCATGGCCCGGTTGCTGCCGGGCGCGATCCAGCTGCGCCACGACCTGCAATGGCCCTACAACGAAAGGCTGGTGGTGTTGCGGTCCCTGGTCGACCAGCCGCGCATCCACCGGCTGATCAGCGACATCAGCAGCAGGCTGGGGTTGTTGAGCCAGGCAATGGCGGTGAACGGGGTGGCGGCCTGAGCCGATCGTTCGGCCTAGCCTGAGCCGCACGAGCGAGACCCCCCCATGCTTGTCGACCAGTTGCCCTCGGTCACGTTCAGAACCCGGGTGCGTGATGCCTCGATCCCCGGCGACAACCCGTTTCGCTGGCAGGACCGCACGACTGAGGATGTGTTTGCCGGGCGCCGCAGCATTCTGTTTTCACTGCCGGCCGCGTTTTCGCCGACCTGCTCTGACCAGCATGTGCCGCGTTACGAGGCCCTGGCCGGGTCGTTCAAGGCCCTGGGAATCGACCAGATCGTGTGTGTGGCGGTGAATGACGCCTTCGTCATGTTCCAGTGGGGCAAGAAGGTCGGCATTCAGCAGGTGCATCTGTTGCCCGATGGCAACGGCGAGTTCACCCGCCACATGGGCATGCTGGTCGATCGCTCTGAGCTGGGCATGGGGCTGCGCTCCTGGCGCTACTCGTTGCTGCTGGATGGCCTGCGCATCGAGAAGGCCTTTGTTGAAGCCGGGCTGGCTGACCATGCCCCCAGTGATCCGCTGGAGGTTTCCGATGCCGACACGATGCTGGCCTATCTGCAGCAGCGTGGAGCTGCGGCCGGCCTGTAAGGTCAAATCACGACAGTTGTTGCGATAAGCCGTTTTGGCGCTTCCGGTTGTGGCCATCATCGGCCGCCCCAATGTGGGCAAATCGACTCTGGTCAATCGGTTGTGCCGCAGCCGTGAGGCGATCGTGCACGACGAACCCGGGGTCACCCGCGATCGCACCTACCAGGAGGGCTTCTGGCGCGATCGCACCTTCATGGTGGTGGACACCGGCGGCCTGGTGTTTGACGACGACAGCGAGTTTCTGCCCGAGATCCGTGAGCAGGCCAACCTGGCCCTGGCCGAAGCCTCGGTGGCCCTGGTGATCGTCGATGGCAAGCAGGGCTGCACCGCGGCCGATGAAGCGATCGCCGTGTGGCTGCGGGGGCACAAGGTGCCGGTGCTGCTGGCGGTCAACAAGTGCGAGTCGCCTGAGCAGGGGCTCTCCATGGCGGCCGAGTTCTGGGGCCTGGGCCTGGGTGAGCCCCAGCCGATCTCGGCGATCCATGGGGCTGGCACGGGCGATCTGCTCGATCAGGTGATCAGCTTTCTGCCGCCGGCCAGCGACGACGAGGCCGAAGCGGCGATTCAACTGGCGATCATCGGCCGCCCCAATGTGGGCAAATCGAGCCTGCTCAATGCGATCTGCGGCGAGAAGCGGGCGATCGTGAGCCCGATCCGCGGCACCACCCGCGACACGATCGACACCACGATCGAGCGCGAGGGCAAGACCTGGAAGATTCTTGACACCGCCGGCATCCGCCGCAAGCGCTCGGTCAACTATGGCCCCGAGTTCTTCGGCATCAACCGCAGCTTCAAGGCGATCGAGCGCAGCGACGTGTGCGTGCTGGTGATCGACGCCGAGGATGGGGTCACCGAGCAGGACCAGCGCCTGGCAGGCCGCATTGAAGAGGACGGCCGCGCCTGCGTGGTCGTCGTCAACAAGTGGGATGCCATTGAAAAGGACTCCCACACCATGCCCGCCATGGAACGGGAGCTCAGGGCCAAGCTCTACTTTCTCGACTGGGCCCCGATGCTGTTCACCTCGGCCCTCAGCGGTCAGCGGGTCGAGGCGATTTTTCCGCTGGCGCTGCTGGCGGTGGAGCAGCACCGCCGCCGCGTCAGCACCTCGGTGGTCAACGAAGTGCTGACCGAAGCCCTGAGCTGGCGCACGCCCCCCGCTACCCGCGGCGGCCGCAGCGGCAAGCTCTATTACGGCACCCAGGTGGCCGTCAGGCCCCCCAGCTTCACCCTGTTTGTCAACGACCCCAAGCTCTTCGGCGACACCTACCGCCGCTATGTGGAGCGCCAGATCCGCGAGGGCCTGGGGTTTGAGGGTACGCCGATCAAGCTGTTCTGGCGTGGCAAGCAACAGCGCGACGCCGAGCGCGACCTGGCCCGCCAGCAGAGCCGCAGTCGCTGATCAGCCATGGACTGGCTGCGTCAGCTGCCGATCGGTCAATATGTCGACGGCTCGGGCAGCTGGCTGGTGCGGCTCGATCCGCGGCTCAAGCTGACCTGGACCGTTGCCTTTCTGGTGACCCCCATTCTGGCGGGGTCGCTGTGGCGCCTGGCCCTGGTGGCGCTGCTGCTGCTGCTCACGGCCTGCAGCGGCCTGCCGCTGCGGCTGTGGGGCCGGGGGGTGGCGCTGCTGCTGGCCGTGGCCCTGGCCCTGGGGCTGCTGGCGGCGGTGTTGCCCACCGGCAATCTGCCGGCGGCGCCGCTGCAGCGGCCGCCGGCCGAGCTGCGGCTCGAGCCCGGTCGACCCCAGGACCCACCGCCCGAACGCAGCGGTGCCGCCTGGCAGCTGCTGCGCCTGGGGCCCCTGCAGGTGACCCGCCGTTCGCTCGAGCTGGGCATCAGTGGTGGCACGCTGCTGTTCACCCTGGTGCACAGCGCCAACCTGATGCTGCTGACCACCCCGCCCGAGCAGCTGGTGTGGGCGATCAGCTGGTTGCTGGCGCCGCTGGGGCGGCTGGGGGTGCCGGTCGAGCGGCTGGGCTTCCTGCTGCTGCTGGCGCTGCGCTTTCTGCCGCTGGTGCAGGAAGAGCTGCAGAACCTGTTGCGCGCCCTGGCCACCCGGGCGGTGGTGCTCAAGCGGCTGGGGTTCAAGGGGGGGCTGGCCCTGGTGCTGGCGGTGGGCGAACGGTTGCTGGCCAACGTGTTGCTGCGGGCCGAGCAGGGGGCCGATGCCCTGGTCGCCCGCGGCGGCCGCTGGCTCGACCCGATGGCGCTGCACCAGGTCCAGGCCGGTTGCGGCCGCCTCAATGGCGGCGCCACCGTTGCGCTGTTGTTACTGCTGGTGTTGCGCTGGAAACTCGGTGATCTTTAATGGCCAGACGTGGATGGCGCAGTGGCGCCCTGTGAATTGAGCGCTGAGCGTTATCTCAACCATCCCACCTTTGGCATGCTCTACCGGGTTGCGACAGCCGGTGAGGGCAGGGATCTCTACGCGACGCTCTATGCCCAGCGCATCTTTTTTGTGGTGTCGCTGCAGCAACGGGGCGCCACCTTTGAGGTGGTGCCGCTCATGGATGCCCGCCACCTGGCCGAGCAGAACCTCGCGAGGGCCCGGCGCGAGAGCCCCGAAGCCCACGCCCACTGGCGCCAGTTGTTTGACCAGACGTTCATTTGAGCAGTGATCTGGGTGCCCCCCTGGCGGCACGGCTGCAGCAGATTCGCGCCCAGCTTCCGCCCGGCACCGAGCTGCTGGCGGTCAGCAAGGGGCACACCGCCGGCCTGATCCGGCAGGCGGTGGCCCTGGGGCAGCGCAGCTTCGGTGAGAGCCGCCTGCAGGAGGCCCAGGCCAAGCAGGCCCAGCTGGCCGATCTGCCACCGCTCGACTGGCATTTCATCGGCCGGCTCCAGGCCAACAAGGTGCGGCCGGTACTGCGCAGTTTCGGCACGGTCCATGCGATCGACAGCCTGGCGCTGGCCCAGCGGGTGGCGCGCATCGCCGCCGAGGAGAACCTGGCGCCCCAGCTGTTCTTTCAGGTCAAGTTCTTGCCCGATCCCAGCAAGGGGGGCTTCAGCCCTGAAGCGTTGCAGCAGCTCTGGCCCCAGCTGCGCGATCTGGCCCCGGCGCGGCCTGTTGGGCTGATGACGATCACCCCCCTGGGCCTCAGCCCGCAGCAGAGCCGGGAGGTGTTTGAGGCCTGCCGCGCCCTGGCCGATGCCTGCGGCCTGCCCGGCTGCTCCATGGGCATGAGCGGCGACTGGCAGCAGGCGGCGGCCGCCGGCAGCACCTGGGTGCGCATCGGCAGCGGCCTGTTCGGCAGCAGGGTGCCCAACAGCGATCTTCTCAACAGCAGCCTTCTCAACAGCAGCCTGCGCGACAGCCGCCCGTTGGCTGAATGACAACA
>JBBASJ010000047.1:0-16428 GCA_040399325.1 Prochlorococcaceae cyanobacterium | reverse complement strand
CGTTGCCGATGCCGGCCTGGTTGTACAGGCCGATCAGCTTGCGCGCCTTGGCGATCGTGGCTTCGGTGTCAAAGCTCAGGCGGGCATCAACCTCGGTCGACACCCGACCGGGCACGATCTTGAGGATCTCCTTGCCGAAGGTGACACAGATCTCGTCAAGTGCCTCATGCACGACCGCGTCGGCCGAGGCGTTGGCGCCCATGACCTCGCGGGATTCGCGCAGTGAGCGATCAATCAGCTCCTGGTACGTGCCGATCTGGGCTGCTGCCAGGATCAACGAGGGGTTGGTGGTGGCGTCTCTTGGCGTGAACTGGCGGATCGCGTCGATGTCACCGGTGTCGGCAACGACCACCGTCATGGCGGCAAGTTGATCAAGCAGGTTGGCCATGCAGAAGGACTGGGGCAGTGCCGGTTGGTCAAACGCTAGCCAGATCTGAACGGCTGCCTACCGCAGCCAGGCAAAGATCTGGTGAAGCAGACCGGCCAAGGCTCAGGCCGCTCCAGAGCGGGTCTTGGGCCTCGACGGCGGAATCGATTCCAGCACCAACAGGGCATCGATGATCTCCTTGGCCACGGGCGCCGCCACCGTCGAGCCATAGACGTTGCCGCCCTTGGGTTCATCCACCACGACCAGCACCACATAGCGCGGATCGTTCATCGGCAGATGGCCGACAAAGCTGGTGATCAAGGCGCCGGGAATGTAGACGCCGTTCTCGGCCTTCTGGGCGGTGCCGGTCTTGCCGCCGATCCGGTATCCGGGTGTCTTGACCGGCAGTTGGCCGCGTTCGACAACGGCCTCCATCCAGTCCATCACGGTCCTGGTGACAGCGGGATCGAGCAGGGGGATGCCGGTGGCACCGGGCGGCGAGGCCAGAGCATCGCCCGAACGCAGGCCTCGGGTGATGTGGGGACTCACCAAGCGGCCGCCGTTGGCGAGCATGGCGTGCAGTTGCACCAGCTTGAGCGGCGTCAGGGAGAAGCCCTGACCAAAGGCCGCCACGGCCGGCTCGATCGGCTGGCCGATGAAGGCGCCGCGGTCCTTGAGCTGACCGGCCACGGCACCCGGCAGATCCGTGTCGGGGCGTGCATCGATGCCCAGGCTGCGCAACCAGTACCAGAAGCGATCGCGCTTCACCTGCGACATGGCCCGCACCATGCCCACGTTGCTGGAGACCTGAAGCACCGTGGCGAAGTCGATCACGCCGTTGGCCTTGCGGTCATGGTTGAAGATCGGCCAGCCGCCGATGGTCAGCGAGCCGCTGTCGGGCACCTTGTCGCCGGGCCGGATGGCCTTCTCCTGAAGGGCGATCGCCAGGTTGATGGGCTTGAAGGTGGAGCCGGGCTCATAGAGATCCTGCACCGACCATTCGCGGAACAACCCGGGTTTGAAAGCCCAGAAGCGGTTGGGGTCGTAGGTGGGTGCGGAGGCCAGGGCCAGCATTTCGCCGTTGCGCACATCCATCACCAGGGCGGCACCGCGCTTGGCGTTCCATTTCTTGATCTGGCGGGTGAGGGCCTGCTGAGCCACCTGCTGCAGCCGGGCGTCGAGCGTCAGCTGCAGGCGCAGGTCGTCGCCATAGAGCGAACCGGCGGCGAGGCCCTCCGGCAGGGGCGTGCCGTCGGCACCGCGGCGCATGCGCAGGGTGTCCTCATGGCGGCGCAGATCACGGTCGCGGCTCTGCTCCAGCCCGGCCTGGGGAACCCGTTCCAGATTCAGGAAGCCGACGACATTGGCAAACAGCGATCCCTGGGGATAGATGCGATGGGGATAGGCCTCGAGATCCAGGCCACTGATCCCCAGCTGCCTGACGCGATGGGCCGTTTCAGGATCCAGTTCACTGGCGAGCTTGATGCCGCTGTTGCGATGCAGCAGGGTCTGCCGGAGCTGGTCCACGGGCAGGGCCAGCACCGGAGCCAGACGGGCCGCCACCTCGTCGGGTCTGCGCACCTGGTTGGGCGCATCCCCCGGAAAGTTGAAGTAGCGCGGATGGGCCCAGATCCGAAAACGCTGTTCATCGAGCGCGACCAGACGACCACTGCGATCGACGATGGTGCGACGGCGACCGATCGGCGCGATCGACTGGGTCTGGATCGCGCGGGCCCGCGCCTGCAGGTTGTCACCGGCGGCGATCTGCAACCAGGCCAGACGCAGAGCCAGGCCGCCCAGGCCGAGCACCAGCAGGCCATAGACGGCGAGCATCCGTGAAACCGGCACCGGCTGCAGGTCGACGATGCGGCGGCGCCGCCGTTGCTGCAGAGAACCCGGGGTCATCGCAATCTCAGTACCCGGGTGCGATCTGCGTCCAGCGCAGGGTCTGGAACTGGGGCCGTCCGGCGCCCGATTGCAGTGGCGACGGGGCGGCCAGGTGCACCAGTTGATCACTGCTGGTGGGCACCAGCCAACCGGGTTGACGCACCGCCCCCAGGTGATGCTGCTCGAGCACCGCAGCTGATTCCTGCAGGCGGTGTTCAAGGTTCTGGGTGTCCTCGAGACCGCGGTAGTTGCTGCCCCACTGGTTCTGCCAGTGGAGCGTGAGAGCGCTGAGCCCGAGCATCGAGACCCCAAGGCCGATCAGGGCGCCATCGGCGACACGGTGCAGGCCGGCAAGCCAGGGGGCCTGCCGGGCCATCCTGCCGGCAGAGAGCGAACCCTGAATCAACTGCAGCGGCTGCTGCAGCGGCCGGTTCGGTCCGTTGCGGCGGGTGGAACCCCGTGCTGAACGGCGAACCGGCGATGGGGTCGCGGGCTGCTTGAGCGGGGAGGCGACCACCAGGGACATTGTGCGCTGCGCAAGTGAACCACCACCTGTGGTGCTCGGCAAGGGTTCAACCGGCCAGAAGCAACAGATTGGCGAAGGTGATGCCGTTCCAGAGACTGTGCAGCAGGGCGCTGGCACCAAGCCGACCGCTCTGCAGCCTTAACCAACCCAGACCGAGCCCCAGCACGAACAGTGGAGCCAGTTCACCCAGACTGAGGTGGGCCAGGGCAAAGAACGCTGCGCTTGCCAGCACCGCCGAACCCTGCCCCCAGTGACGGGCCAGCACCGGCAGCAGCACGCCCCTGAACAGGGTTTCCTCAAACAAGGGCGCCAGAACCAGCGCGGTGGAGGCCAGCAGCGCCAGAGCCAGTGGATTGGCGTTGGTGAGCACCATGTCCAGCAGAGGATTGCTCCCAGACGGATTGGGCCACAGGTGCTGGAGCACCCAGCCGGTGAGCGCCACCAACGGCAGCACCATCAACAACTGGGCCACAGCCCAGGGAATGGTGTGACGCAGGGGCAGCCAGTTCCATTGCAGCCAACCACCGCGGGGGGCCGGCCCCCGCTGGCGCAGAAAGGCAATCAGGATCAGCAAGGGGCCCAGCATCAGGGTTGCGTAGAGCAGCAGCACCGACAACGCCTGTTGCAGAGGGGGGTCAGCAGCCAGAGGGGCCAGCGCTCGGCTGAGCAGTGGGCCCAGCAGCAACGGTGCCACCAGCTCACCGAGCACCACGAAGCCGCCGGCCACCACCAGAGCCACCTCGATCAGCGACAGCTGCGGTCCCTGCAGGGGAGCCACCGGGACCAGCCGTCCCTGCCGCCAGAGCCACAGCTGACGCAGCAGCAGCAACACGCCGAGCAACATCAGCACAGCGGGTGCCAGGGTGACCAGCAGCAGGCGCCGCAGGGCCGCTCCGGCCACCACCGGTTGTGAGCACTGAGACCTGGAGCGACCGGTGAGTTCGCACTGCAGCCGCTGCTGCAGTGGCGAGAGCTGCTGCCCCGGTGGCAGCACGCCGTTGGGGAGGCCCGCCAGGATCTGCCTGGCCTGCTGCGGACGGCCCAGGAGCTGTTCGAGCAGCCCCCAGGTGGTGAGCTGCGAGTCGGGCAATGGGGTCTCGGCCGCAGCGCCCGCCGCGGCGAGCTGCTGCCTGAGCTGGCCGAGCGGATCACTGCCCAGCAAAGGTGCGCGCCAGGGTTCGGGCAGGGCGGGCTCGGCCAGCGCGGCCAGCTCCAGTTGCCTGAGCTCGAGCGCATCGCCGACCGACGGTCGCGCCAGGCTGCCGGCCAGTCCGTTGAGCCAGAGCAGGCCGCACAGCAGCAGGCTGATCAGGGCCAGCAGCCCCTTGGGGCTGCGCCAGGTGTCGGCCGGTTGGGTTCCCATCGTGCGATTCTCCACTGCCGCAACGGGGGCCGGGGCCAGCGACGCGGTGCCATCCAACCCGCTCTCATACAGTGTTGCGCCAGCAGCTGCCTGACTGTGTCGCTACGGCTTGTGTTGGTTCGCCACGGGCTCAGCAGCTTCAACACCGAGCAGCGGATTCAGGGTCGCGACGACCTGTCCTGCCTGACCGAAGAAGGCTTCAGGCAGGCGCGCGCCACCGGAGCGGCACTCAAGGATCTGACGATCGACGCCGCCCTCACCTCGCCCCTGCGGCGCGCCCGCGACACGGCCAGCGCCCTGCTTGAAACCCAGGGCCAGGGGTTGATCGCCACCGACGACTCCCTGCTGCTGGAAATCGACCTGGAACCCTGGAGCGGGCTGCTGCGGCAGGAGGTCAAGGAGCGCTTTCCCAGCGAAGAGCAGGGCTGGCGCTCTGCACCGCAGGATCTGGTGCTCAGCCGCGCTGACGGCAGCCGCTACAACCCTCTGGCCGAGCTCATGCTGCAGGCCGGCACATTGCGCCAACGCCTGCTCGAGGAGCTGCAGGATTCAGCACCCGACGCGCCCCCCCGCACCGTGCTGCTGGTGGGGCACAACGCCATTTTGCGAGCGCTGGTGCTGCAGCTGCTGGGTCTGCCTGCCAGCCACTTCCGCAGGCTGCGCATCGACAACGCGTCGATTTCGGTGTTCAACCTCGCAGCCGACGGCAGCGTGCAGGTGGAGTCACTCAACGGCTGCGGACATCTGGGTGGGTCGCTGCCGGCCAAGGGCCCAGGCCAACGGCTGGTGCTGGTGCGCCACGGCGAAACCGACTGGAACCGGCAGGGCCGCTTTCAGGGTCAGATCGACATTCCACTCAATGCCAACGGGCAGGCCCAGGCCGAGGCTGCAGCCCAGGGTCTGGCCGATGTGCACCTGGACCGGGCCTACACCAGTGCGATGGCCCGTCCGCGTCAGACGGCCGAAGCGATCCTGCGCTGTCATCCAGGCGTACCCCTCACCAGCACCCGCGGATTGGTCGAAATCGGCCATGGCCTCTGGGAGGGTCAGCTCGAAGCGGAGATCGCCGCAAGCTGGCCCCTGCTGTTGGCCGACTGGAAGGTCAGACCAGAAACCGTTGAGATGCCCGAAGGCGAGACGCTGCAGCAGGTCTGGGACCGTTCGCTTGCCTGCTGGCAAACCATCGTCGCCGGGCTGCGCTGCGACGAAACGGCGCTGGTGGTGGCCCACGACGCGGTCAACAAGACCATCCTCTGCGCCCTGCTGGGGTTGGCCCCCGGAGACATCTGGGCCATCAAGCAGGGCAATGGCGGCATCACCGTGATCGACTATCCCTCGGGAGCATCCGGCGATCCGGTGGTGACGGCCATGAATCTCACCCATCATCTTGGAGGAGTACTTGATCGCACTGCCGCAGGAGCTCTCTGAGCCCGAGGCGACCGGCGATCCGCAGCCGACCCGCAGCCAATGCCCCAAGCGCCGCTCTGGCTTCAGAACCTCACCGTGGTGCGGGGTCCCGATCAGACCATCGCCCACGCCGAGGCGCTGCTGGGACGCGATGGGGTGCTGCTGGGCCTTGATCAGGACGCCGCCGATCAGGCACAAAGCCTGGGACTGAGCCCCATCCAGACCGGCGGCTGGGTGCTGGGCCCAAGCCTGGTGGACCCCCACAGCGTGCTGGAGAACCCCCTGCTGGGACGGGCCGAAACCCTCACCAGCCTGGTGCGGGCGGCGGCCCAGGGGGGCTACGGCCAGGTGGCCCTGCTGCCCTGGGGCGATCCACCCCGGGACCATCCCGATCGCCTGCAGCTGCCCAGCCCGGCGCTGGCACCCCGGGTGCACCTCTGGGGAAGCCTGGATCGGGGCACAGGGGGCCAGGACCTGTCGCCCCACAGCGAGCTGCTGGCGGCCGGTGCCATCGGCCTGGCCTCGGCTGCTGTGCTGCCCACATCGGTGCTGCTGGAGCGCAGCCTGCAGCTGGGCGAACTCGGGGATCATCCGCTGCTGCTGGCCCCCCGCTGCCGCAGCCTTGCCGCAGGCGGCCTGGTGCGCCAACGGGTCGAGGCCCTGCGGGGCGGCTGGCCACCTGATCCGAGCTGCAGTGAGACGCTGCCCCTTGCCACCGTGCTGCAGCTGCAACAGGCCCACCCGCAGCGACGGCTGGTGGCCATGAACCTCTCCACAGCCGAGGCGGTCGCTGCGTTGCGCGGCAGTGCGGTCAGGCCCCAGGCCACCGTGCACTGGTGGCAACTCGTCAATGACAGCGGCCGGCTGCATCCCACGGCCGGGGGCTGGCGGCTCGAGCCGCCCCTGGGTGGGCCCGGCGATCGTCAGGCCCTGGTGCAGGGCCTCGCCGACCGAGTGATCACGGCAGTGGCCGTGCACCACCAGGCGCTCGATGCCGAAGAACAACTGCTGCCGATCGACCAACGTCGTGCCGGGCTGGCTGGCCACGGCATCGCCCTGCCCCTGCTCTGGCAGGCCCTGGTGGTGGAGCAGGGCTGGTCCCTGCAGCAACTCTGGCAAGCCCTCTGCTGGGGGCCGTGCAGCCTGCTGGGCCAGGAGCCTGAACAGCTCAGGAGCGGCAGCCGGCAGTGGCTGCTGTTTGACCCTGAGGCGCAGTGGTGCTGGGACCGGCAGCGCGGGGGTTCGCTGGCGGCCAATCAACCCCTGAACGACGGCAGCACGATCTGCGGCAGGGTGCGGGCCTGCGGAACGCTGGCGCCCAGCGACTGGCAACTCGACTGACCGACAGGGCGATTCGGCTCAGAGCTGACCGGCGCGATCAAACGGAAACAGGCGCCAGAAGGCCCGTCCCAGAATCTGCTCGTCGGGCAGCAACGGACCACCGGGCCAGAAGCGGGCATCCCAGCTGTTGGAACGGTTATCGCCCAGCACCACCACATGGGCGGCGGGCACCACAACATCAAGGGTCTTGCAGCCGCTGAGGCTGCTGCCGTCATAGGGGCAGTAACGGGTGACGTAGGGCTCCCGCAGGGGTTGGCCATTGATGGTCACCCGACCTGTGGGATCCACGCTGATGCGTTCGCCGGGCAGGGCGACCACGCGCTTGATGAAGGCGTCACAGGCAGGGTTGCTGAGTCCAGGAACCTTGTTGAGCAGCGGAACGTTGCTCGTCAGACAGTCGAGTGCACTGACCCTGCGCCCTCCCGACAGCACCGGATCAAAGGCATGGGGGGAGTGGAAGACCACAATCTCGCCACGGCGCGGCAACCGCGTCCGGTAGCTGAGCTTTTCGACCAGCAAGCGATCCTGGATCTGCAGTCCCGGCAGCATCGAACCCGAGGGGATGTAACGCGCCTCGACCAGAAGGTGCCGGATGCCCAGGGCCACCGCCAGGGTGATCACCACGGTGCGCCAAAAGGGCCAGACGCTCTCGTTGGCCTCCGCACCGGCAGAGCCGCCAGCTGGTGGAGGTGGGTCGCCGCTGAGATCAGCCAAAGAAAGGGCCGCTTGTGGGAGAGGAAGACGGCAGATTAGGCATGCATCGCCCCTTTGCCGCCATGGCCCGACCGCGTTGGCATGGGTTTCGCCCCACCCCGCGCCACGGCCTGGCCCGCGCCTGGGACCGATTCGTGGCGGTCTGGGCCGGGATCAACCTGCTCTGGGTGGCGTTTGATCTGAGCTACGTGCCGCTGCGCAGCTTCTGGCTGCAGCGCAACCTGTACCCGCTGCCGGGCACCCCAGTGGTGATCGCTCTGGGCTTCATGCCCGATGTGACACCTTGGATCGATCCGATCAAGGGGATCGAGCCCCACCGCGAGACCCAGGCCTATCTGAGGCAGTTCGAGGCGCTCGAACGGGCGATGGCCGAGCCCCGACAAGGCCCCCTGGACCCCAGGCAGCGGCAGCTGCTGGCACGCCAGGCCGAGCTCACCATCGCCATGGTCGAGAGCAACCCCTTTCTGGCCTCGAACGCGGCAGGCACCCTCGAGAAGATCAAGAACCGGCTCAGGGAGAGGGCCGATCGTGATTCATCCAAAGCGGCTGCGGCCCGGCTTCTGAGTGAACCCTGGCTGCGCCAGCGGGGCTGGGACCAGGAGCAACGGTTCTGGAGACAGCAGATCCTGCCGCTGGTGGCCACCAACTACTGGCGCTCGATCGACGAGAACGGCCGCCCCACCGACCATGTGTGGCGCATCGATCTGCTGCTGTTCCAGAGCGTGTTCGCGCTCGACATCCTGCTGCGGGTGATTCGCCTGCGGCGGCGAATCCCGGGCCTGAGCTGGCGCGATGCATTCCTGCGCCGCTGGATCGACCTGCCGTTGCTCTTGCCGTTCTGGCGTTGGCTGCGGCTGCTGCCCACCGTCGAGCGTCTGCAGACCAGCAAGCTGATCAACATCGAACCGCTGCGCGCGGTGATCAGCCGAGCCGTGGTGGCGCTGCTGGCGCTCGAGCTGTTTGAGGTGCTGGCCCTGCAGCTGCTCGATGGCACCCAGTCGCTGCTGCGCTCGCGCGACTGGCCACGCCGCATCCGGGCCCTACGCAGCCACCAGAGCGTCAGCAGCGGCCAGGATCAGGAACTGGTGGCCCTGCTGCGCATCTGGGCCCCACTGCTGTTGAGCCAGGTGGCTCCACGGCTGGCCCCTGAACTGCAGGGACTGCTGGCCTACAGCCTCAGGCAGAGCCTCGAGGGAGCGATGGTGCCACCTCCCCTGCGTCAGCTGCAACCGCTGCTGCAGCTGGAATCGGGGTTGAGCCGGCAACTGGCCAGCAGCATGACCCGCAACCTGCTGGAGCTGTCACGCAGCACCGGCAACCAACTCGGCCGCACCGACACCGCCCAGCTGGAGCTGTTGCAGCGCACCATCGACCGGTTCTGGGACGAATTGGCTGCCGCCCTCGACAACGGACCCGTGCTCAGCCAGACCCAGGAGCTGCTGAGCGCCCTGCTCGAGAATCTGAAGGGCACCTACCTCAACCAGATCAGCCGCTCGGGTGTGGCCTCGTTGATCGAAGAACTGGACCTGCTGATGGCCCGCAACACCGGGCTCAGCCCAGAAGATCCTGCCACTCCTGGGGCTTGAAACCGGTGATCAGCCGCTCTTCACCCCTGGTGTCGATGGCGATCAGCACCGGACGCTTGATCAGGCGGCCATCGGCAGCCAGGGCAGCCAGAAGCTGGTTGTCATCCATGGCTGCAACGGCTGCCGCACCCAGGGCCCGATAGCTCTGACCGCTGGTATTGAGCAAGCGCTTGCGACCCAACTGCGTCAGGGCCAGCTTGAGCTCCGCGAGCGTTGGCGGCTGGGCTGTGATGTCGATCACCTCAGCCTCAAGGCCCTGGGCGTTCAACCAGGCCAGAGCCTTGCGGCAGGTGCTGCAGGCCCGGTAGCTGTAGAGCTTCAACGCCGAGCTCAACGCCCCACAAGTGCCTTGAGTGCGCCGATGAGGCTGTTGGATCCCTTGCCGACGGCCTCGGCCGGGCGGGTGCGCACCGTCACATCGCCGTTGACGGTGGTGCGGCAGCTCAGGCGGTAATTGGCGGGGCGATCGGCGAGATAGACCTCTTCCACATCGGAGCGGGGGGAGAGATTCTGCATACCCTCCACCACCTCCATCACACAGGTGCCGCACTGACCCAGGCCACCGCAGTTGTTGAGGTTGTTGAGGCCCTTGTAGGGGTTGACGCCGGCGTCGAGGGCGGCTTTGCGCAGATTCGCACCCTCGATGCAGCCGACTTGCTGGCCTTCCTGCTCGAAACGGATGGTGGGCACGGCTGCAATCGGGGGAACGGGCGCCGCCCAACTTAAGCCACCCGGGCCTCACCCCCGCACCCGTGCCGATGCGGTCGCAATCTTCAGCCGCAATCCGGCGTGGCCATCAGCGGGATTCGGCCCTGCCGATAGCGTGATCAGAACGCATGGAAGAACCCGGTGTCTGCCTCGAGCCCCGGCCGCTACGACCTGATTGTTCAACAGCTCGTGCCCGGCTACGCCAGCCTGGCCCGGCTGGCGGTGGCACTGCTGTCGGCATCCCCGCTGGCTGGCCCACGCGGGGCGTCGGTGCTGGTCGCGGGCTGTGGCACCGGCGCCGAACTGCTGGAAGCCAGGGCCCAGCGGCCCGATTGGAACCTGCTGGCGATCGATCCCTCGGCCGCCATGCTGGAGGCGGCCCAGCAACGGCTGGCTGCAGCGACCTCAGCGGTAGCCGAGAACCCGATCACCTGGCAGCAGACCACGGTCGAGGCCCTCGAGGCTGACAACAGCCTGGATGGCGCCCTCTCGGTGCTGGTGATGCAGTCGCTGCCCGATGACGGCACCAAACTCGCCTTCCTGACCGCCCTGGCCAGGGCACTGCGGCCTGGGGGTCAGCTGGTGCTGGTGGATCTGATGGCGCCCGAGCGTTCACCCCTGCAGCAGCAGGTCGATGCGGCCTGGGTTGGTTTTCAGCGGGCCAGCGGGGTGACCGTGGCTGAAGCCGCCGTGACAGGGCTCACCCAGGGTGTGCACCCGATCGGCAGCAGCCGGCTCGCCGCCCTGGTCGAAGCGGCTGGCTTCAGCGATCCTGCCCCGATCTTCCAGGCCCTTGGTGTGCAGGGCTACCTGCTGCAGAAGCTCCCCTGATGCAGGGGTGCTGAGCCGTTCAATCAACCTGGCGGCGCCGTTCGTGGCCAAGGTCACCGGTCCGACCGCCAGAACCGGCAGAAAGGGCCCGGGGCAGGTCGCTGTGGTGACGGCTTCCAAGCACGGTTGCCAGAGGAACCACCACGGTGGCCAGGGCGATCAGCGGTCCCAGGATCCAGGGCAGCAGCTGGGCTTCGACCAGGCTTTTACTGTGGGGTACCTCATCCGACTCGGGACCCAGCTCCTTCACGATGTTGCCGCTCGAATCACGGGCTGCGGGGGTGGCTGATGGTGCTGAAGCCGTCAATGTTGCTGTCGGCGAGATCATCGAATGATCGGGTGCCAAGTGATGCGCTGCAGAAGCTGAAGCCGTCGCGGCCGCTGCCGGCAAGGCCCTTGTTGTTTGGACATCACGCTACAGCAATGAACCGGGACCATCTCAGGCGGCCGGACGACTCTGGTCGTGTTGATCACGACGCCTTGAGATCTCGGTGGGGCGAGACTCGAAATGGTCGAGGCGTTCGCGAATCCCTCGGAGCTCCTCAAGAATTGAGCTCAGCAACTGCTGGGTGGCCGTGGAAGGTGAGTTGAGCACCTCAACGGTCACCTCCTTAATGCGCAGCACATCCCTGGCGAAGCGAGCGACTTCATTGGGGTGAAACAACAGGGGATCTTTCTGATCGCTGCGGTATTCGGGATTGAGCCGTCGGGGGTTGAATGGCGGATTGAGATTGCGCGGATCGGTGTTGGTGTAGCGATAGACCGAAGCCCTGGAGCGGTTCAGCGACTTCTGGACGTCATCAATCCCGATCAGGGCATCGCCGTCACCGGCATCAGAGCTGGCCGCTGCAGCCAGAGAAGCCACGCCATCGGTTGTGCCGCCGCCCAGGCCGCCAGGGTGCATCGTCTGGGCAAACATGAGACGGCAGTTGGAAGATTGGGACGGCCAGACCCTACCAGAGGTTTCTGGGGCGTGCAGCGGCTCTGTGCAGCTGGCGAACCTGACCAGCGCCCGAAGCTGGGGGCAGTGATAGCTTCCGGCCATCTGAGCTATGGATGCCATGCGCGTCTCCCGCCTGCTGCTGGTGACGCTGCGCGACGATCCGGCTGAAGCGGAGATCGTGTCCCACAAGCTTCTGCTGCGCGGGGGGTACATCCGCCGGATCAGCAGCGGCATCTACGCCTATCTCCCCCTGCTGTGGCGGGTGCTGCAGAAGATCGAGCGCATCGTTCGCGAGGAGATGAACGCCACCGGGGCGCTCGAGACCCTGCTGCCCCAGCTGCAACCGGCCGAGTTGTGGAAGCGCAGCGGTCGGTGGGATGGTTACACCGCTGGCGAGGGAATCATGTTCCACCTCGACGACCGCCAGGGGCGCGAGCTGGGTCTGGGGCCCACGCACGAAGAGGTGATTACCGCCTTGGCCGCCGATCTGTTGCGCTCCTACCGGCAATTGCCGGTGACGTTGTACCAGATCCAGACCAAGTTTCGCGATGAGATCAGGCCCCGTTTCGGCCTGATGCGGGGGCGCGAATTCATCATGAAGGACGCCTATTCCTTCCATGCCGATGAGGCCTCCCTCAGGCAGACCTATGGGGCAATGGATCAGGCCTACCGCCGCAGCTTTGCCCGCTGCGGACTGCGGGCCGTGGCGGTCGAGGCCGACAGCGGCGCCATCGGTGGATCCGCCAGCCAGGAGTTCATGGTCACCGCCGAGGCCGGAGAGGACCTGATCCTCACCAGCAGTGACGGGCGCTATGCCGCCAACCAGGAGCGCGCGGTCTCGCTTCCCTCGCCTGCCATTCCGCTGCAGGCCGGCAGCTGCAGCGCGCTGGCCACCCCGGGCCTGCGCAGCATCGAGGAGCTCTGCGGCGCCCACGGTTTCGACCCCTCGCAGACCGTGAAGGTGCTGCTGCTGCTGGCGCGCTTCGCCACTGGCCAACCCCAGCCCCTGCTGGTGAGTCTGCGGGGTGATCAGCAGCTCAACGAGGTCAAGCTCGCCAATGCCGTGAGCGGCCGGGCCGAGCAGGGCGCCGGCGCCCTGCTCGAGATCGCCCCGATCACCCCGGAGCAGCTCCAGGCCGAGGGTCTGGCGGCACTGCCCTTCGGATCCCTGGGCCCCCAGCTCAGCGATGCGGTGCTGAAGGGCGCCGGCTCCTGGACAACCCGGTTCCTGCGGCTGGCTGATGCCACCGCCCTCGAGCTGGATCGCTTCGTCTGTGGTGCCTGTCACCCCGACACCCACCTTCAGGGAGCCAGCTGGGATGAGCTCTGCCCCACGGCGGCCATGCGGCCCGCAGGCCTGGATCTGCGCAGCGCCCAACCCGGCGACCGCTGTGTGCATGATCCAGACCAGCATCTCGAGGCGGCCCGGGGCATTGAGGTGGGGCACATCTTTCAATTGGGCCGTAAGTATTCCGAGGCCCTGGAGGCCACCTTCACCAGCGAGGCCGGCAGCGATGAACCGCTGTGGATGGGGTGCTACGGCATCGGCGTCTCGCGCCTGGCCCAGGCGGCGGTCGAGCAGCACCACGACAGCCAGGGGATCTGCTGGCCGGTCTCGATTGCTCCGTTCGAAGTGATCGTGGTGCCGGCCAATGGCGACGACCCACAGCAGGGCCGGCTGGCTGAGGAGCTCTACAGCAGTCTCTGCCAGGCCGGGATCGATGCCCTGCTCGACGACCGCAGCGAACGGGCCGGCGTCAAGTTCAAAGATGCCGACCTGATCGGCATCCCCTGGCGGGTCGTGGTGGGCCGCGGCGCCGCCGAAGGACGCATCGAGCTGGTGCGTCGCCAGGGATCGGTGAGCCAGGAACTGCAGGCTTCAGCCCTGCTGAGCAGCCTGCTGCCGACACTGCAACGGGAGCGCCTGGGACTGCTCGAACAGCCCGCCTAGGATCGGCACTGAATTGCGAACTCTCCATGCCCGTCCTGCTCACCGGAGTCGCTGCGGGCCTGGGCCGCTGGCTGGGGCAGTTCAACCGCGTCCTGATTGCCCTGTGCCTGGGCTGCGTGCTGCTGCTCAGCGCATGCGGCACCAGCGCTAACGGGCTCACCGGCAACTATGTCGAGGACACGGTGGCCGTGGCCGACAGCCTGCTGAGCACCATCAGCCTGGCCAGCGACGATCCCGGCCGCCCTGAAGCCGAGACCCAGGCCCGGGCGCTGATGAGCGATTACATGGCGCGCTACCGCCCACGCAGCGCCGTGAACGGTCTGAGCTCCTTCACCACCATGCAGACGGCGCTGAATTCGCTGGCCGGCCATTACGCCAACTACCCCAACCGTCCCCTGGGCGAAGCCCTGCAGAGCCGCCTGACCAAGGAGCTCAAGAAGGCCGAGACCTCGGTGGTGCGCGGCGCCTGACCCTTTGACGAAAGGGCAGCCCGTCTGAGAAGCTCACCGATTGTGCTTAGAAGCGGCTTCGGGCCGCTGTGTCCTTGGCCAACGTTGTCGTCATCGGTGCGCAGTGGGGCGACGAAGGAAAGGGCAAGATCACCGATCTCCTGAGCCGTTCCGCCGATGTGGTGGTGCGCTACCAGGGCGGCGTCAACGCCGGGCACACGATCGTTGTTGATGGCCAGGTTCTCAAGCTGCACCTGATCCCGTCGGGGATCCTCTACCCCGACACCATCTGCCTGATCGGTTCGGGCACGGTGGTGGACCCCAAGGTCATGCTCGGAGAGCTCGACATGCTGCTCGAGCTGGGTATTGACGTGAGCGGCCTCCAGCTCGCGTCCACGGCCCACGTGACCATGCCCTATCACCGCCTGCTGGATCAGGCGATGGAGCAGCGACGCGGCGAGCGTCGCATCGGCACCACGGGGCGGGGCATCGGCCCCACCTATGCCGACAAGTCGGAGCGCAACGGCATCCGGGTGATCGATCTGCTCGACAGAGACCGGCTGCGCGATCGGCTGGAAGGGCCCCTGGCCCAGAAGAACGAGCTGCTGCAGGTCATCTACGGCGTTGACCCGCTTGACCCCGAAGCGGTGATCGCCGAGTACGCGGCCTATGGCGAGCGCCTGGCTCCCCATGTGGTCGACTGCACCCGGGCGATTCATCAGGCCGCCAGGGCGCGCAAGAACATCCTGTTCGAAGGCGCCCAGGGCACGCTGCTCGACCTCGATCACGGCACCTACCCCTATGTGACGTCGTCGAACCCGGTGAGCGGCGGGGCCTGCATCGGGGCTGGGGTGGGACCCACCCTGATCGACCGGGTCATCGGTGTGGCCAAGGCCTACACCACCCGCGTTGGCGAAGGTCCCTTTCCCACCGAACTCGAGGGCAGCCTCAACGATCACCTGTGCGACCGCGGCCACGAGTTCGGCACCACCACCGGACGCCGCCGCCGCTGTGGCTGGTTTGACGGGGTGATCGGGCGTTATGCCGTCGAGGTCAACGGGCTCGACTGCCTCGCCATCACCAAGCTGGATGTGCTCGACGAGCTCGACGAGATCCAGGTCTGCGTGGCCTACGAACTCTCCGGTGAGCGGATCGAGCACTTCCCCAGCAGCTCTGAGGACTTCGCCCGCTGCAAGCCCGTCTACAGGAGCCTGCCGGGCTGGCAGAGCTCAACGGCCGACTGCCGCAGCCTCGACGACCTGCCCCCGGCAGCCATGGCCTACCTGCGCTTTCTGGCCGAGCTGATGGAAGTGCCGATCGCCATCGTGTCGCTGGGTGCGAGCCGCGATCAGACGATCGTGGTGGAAGATCCCATCCATGGTCCCAAGCGGGCCCTGCTGAGCGCCTGAACCTGATGCCTGCCAAAACCCTTGACGTTGTCGGCATCGGCAACGCGATCGTCGATGTGCTTGTCCGCACCGATGACGACACGATCGACAACCACCAGCTGACCAAGGGCACCATGGCCCTGATCGATGAGCAGCAGGCCGAGACCCTGTACGCCAGCCTCGGCCCGGGCCTGGAAACCTCGGGAGGCTCGGCGGCCAACACCCTCGCGGGCATCGCCCAGCTGGGCGGACGCGCCGCCTTCATCGGCCGGGTGCGTGACGACCAGCTGGGGGCCATCTTCAGTCACGACATCAAGGCTGTGGGGGCCCGCTTCCAGACCCCCGCGGCCCACAGCGGCCCTTCGACGGCCCGCTGCCTGATCCTGGTGACGCCCGATGCCCAGCGCACCATGTGCACCTACCTGGGTGCCTCGGTGCAGCTGCATCCGGACGATCTCGACCTGGAACTGGTGGCCCAGGCCAAGGTGCTCTATCTCGAGGGCTACCTCTGGGACAGCGACGACGCCAAGGCGGCCTTCATCGCCGCGGCCGAGGTCGCCCGGGCCAACGGCGGCGAGGTGGCCCTGAGCCTCTCGGATGCCTTCTGTGTCGAGCGCCACCGCGACAGCTTTCAGGAGCTGGTCGACGGCCACGTCGACATCCTGTTTGCCAACGAAATGGAGATCACCGCGCTGTACAAGGCCAACAGCTTCGAGGAGGCGGCCGAACAGGTGCGCGGCCGCTGCAAGGTGGCGGCACTCACCCGAAGCGAACTGGGCTCATTGATTCTCAACGGCGCGGGCACCCACAGCGTGGCCCCGTTCCAGCTGGGCCCCCTGGTGGACACCACCGGCGCCGGCGACCTCTACGCCGCGGGTTTTCTGCATGCCTATTGCCAGGGGCAGACGATCGATGCCTGCGGCCGGCTGGGTTCGCTCTGCGCCGGCCAGGTGGTCACCCAGCTGGG
>JBBASJ010000046.1:0-17747 GCA_040399325.1 Prochlorococcaceae cyanobacterium | reverse complement strand
GCACCAGGGCCACCTTGCCGGCCACCATCACATCGGTGGCGCGCTTGATGCTGTCGACCAGGGACTCGCGGCAGCCGTAAAGGTTGTCGAACTTGCTCTTGGTGACCGAGTCGTTGACGTTGATCGCCGGGAAGGGCAACTCGCCGCTGTTCTGCATCTGATAGAGGCGAGCCACACCGGTGGTGGTCTCCTCGGTGACGCCCTGAATGGCCGCCTTGATGCGCGAATAGAAGCCCGGCACCGCCGCCAGCTTCTGGCGGATGCTGTTGAACAGGGCGGTCTCCTCCTCGTTGGAGGGGCTGTCGAGCACCGAGAGGTCGCTCTCGGCCTTGGTGCCCAGCATCACCAGACCGGTGGCATCGCCACCGTCATCGAGAATCATGTTGGGCGTGCCGCCGTCGCCCCACTCGAGGATGCGGTGGGTGAAGGCCCAGTACTCATCGAGGGTCTCGCCCTTGTAGGCGAACACCGGGATGCCGGCGGCGGCGATGGCCGCGGCGGCGTGGTCCTGGGTCGAGAAGATGTTGCAGCTGGCCCAGCGCACCTCGGCGCCGAGGGCCACCAGGGTTTCGATCAGGACCGCAGTCTGGATCGTCATGTGCAGGGAACCCGCGATGCGGGCGCCCTTGAGGGGCTGCTGACCGGCGAACCTGGTGCGCAGGGCCATCAGGCCCGGCATCTCGGTCTCGGCGATCGCAATCTCCTTGCGGCCGAAATCGGCCAGGCCGAGGTCGGCGATCACATACGTGCTGGTGCTCTGCAGCGCAGGCGCAGTGGGTGTTGCCACCATTGGTTTGTCTCCTGGGTACGGCTCGCTTCCGGCTGGAAGGGCGTTGAAAGATCTGCAGAGGCGCCGAGGCTTCGGGCTCGCGTGAGTGGGAATCTACAGGGATGGGACAGCAGAACGTGCCGCAGAACCTGCCGCAGAACCTGCCGCAGGTTCTGCTGCTCAGCGATGCCGCCGCCACCCGTGCGCTGGGCCACAGCCTGGCGCTGCAATGGCTGGCGCTGCCACCAGGATCGCGCCCGCTGCTGGTGCTGCAGGGTGATCTGGGCGCCGGCAAAACCTCGCTGGTGCAGGGGGTGGCGGCGGCGCTCGGCATCACCGAACCGATCACCAGCCCCACCTTTGCCCTGGCCCAGCAGTACCAGGGTGACAACGGTGCCCTGGTGCATCTGGACCTCTACCGTCTGGACCACGTCGCCGCGGCCGACGAGCTGCTGGCCCAGGAAGAGGAAGCGGCCCTGGAGCTGGGTGCCCTGCTGGCGCTTGAGTGGCCCGAACGGCTCAGCACCCACCCCCACCAGGCCTGGCAGGTGCGACTGGATTTCAGCGACCCCCACAATCCCGAGGCTGGCCGCCTGGCCCTGCTGCGGGGCCCTGTGCGCCAGCAGCCGCCAGAAACGCCCTGACCTGGGCGGCGCTGGGCTGGGGGTCCATCGCCCCGGCCCCCTGACAGACCAAAGCGCCGCAGGCACTGGCAAAGCGCATCAGCTCTGGCAACTCAGGCGGTTCAACCGGTGCGCCGCACAACCCATGCAACAGTCCGGCTGTGAAGGCATCCCCGGCGCCGGTGGTGTCGACGACCCGGGCGGCAAAAGGCTGCAGGGAGCCCGCCAGGCCCAGGCGCTCAGCCGTGGCGGCGCGGGCCCAGCGCAACGGCGCCGCGCCGTCGGTCACCACCACCAGGGGCCGCTGGGGCAGGGCCGCACTGACCTGGGCCGGGTCGGTGCTGCCGAAGAACCAGATGGCCTCCTCGGCCGTGCATTTGAGCAGCCGGGGCACCGCCAGCAGCGGCTCCAGCTGCTGGCGCTGGAGCGGTGTGGGTCCGGCGGCCGGATCGGCAGCGGCGTCCCAGAAGGTGGGGCGCCAGTTGACATCGAGGGCGATGGCCACGCCGGCCGCCGCGGCCTCACGGATGGCGAGCCAGGCAGCCTGCGCCGCGGCGGCCGAAGCGAGGGGGATGGTGCCCAGCACCAACCAGCGCGCCGATGCCAGCAGGGGCCCGAGTGCGGCAGACAGCTCACCGGCGTCGAGCGCCTGATCCGCAAAGCCCGCCCCGCCATCGCCCGCAAACCCGCCGAATTGCCGCTCGCCCGTGGGGTCACGCCGCACCAGCACGATGCGGGTGGGCCGTCGGGAATCCCACTGGAGGCCCCGCTGATCGACGCCCCTCGCCGTGAAAAGCTCGGCCAGGCGTGCACCGAACGCATCGCTGCCCAGCCGTCCCACAAAGGCACTGGAGGTCCCCAGGCGCACCAGGGCACAGGCCACGTTGGCCGGCGCGCCCCCCAGATGGTCATGACCCGCCCGTGCGGTGCCGCCCATCCCAGGGAGACGATCGGTGGCCAGGGGAGCCAGTCGGTCGATCAGGGCCTCGCCAAGGCACAGCACCTGGGGTGGCTGCTTGCTGGCGGCGGTCATCACCGGGTCCGAGACGTCACTGGTGACGAGCAGTTCAGGGACGCCATGGGCACCAGTGTCATGCGATGCGACAGGTCTGCGGGGGTGTGCGCCGGTTGCTTCAAAAAACCCGCCAGAACTCTGGCGTGTTTTTGAACCGTCGTCACCACGACCTCCCACCGGCCAGAACCAGGCCATGGATCACAGGCTCAGGCCGCAAGACTCAAGCCCCAGATTCAGGCTGCCAGACTCAGACGCTCCATGAGCGCCGCAATGATGCGGGCGTTGGCCGCCGGAAAGGGGTAGTTGGGAAGCTCGGCCGGCGCCACCCAGCGCACCTGCTGGCTGGCCAGGGGCTGGGGCTCGCCGCGCTGCCACTGGCACAGGTGCACCACGAAGCGCAGGCGCTTGTGGCTGTAGGCGTGGTCGAGCGTGATCAGGGCTTCGCCCACCGCCACGTCGATGGCCAGCTCCTCGCGCAGCTCGCGGGCGATGGTGGCGGCGATCGGCTCGCCGGGCTCCTGCTTGCCGCCGGGAAACTCCCACAGGCCGCCGAGCAGCCCTTCGTTGAGGCGCTGGTCGATCAACACCTGGCCGGCGTCGTTGAACACCACCCCGACGCCGATCACCTGAAACGGCAGCTCACGGGGCGCTTCTTTCACGGGGTAGCGGGCAGGGTCGCCGGCAGCGTAGGCAGCGCAGTGCCCCTGCCAGGGACACAGGCCGCAGCTCGGATTGCGGGGGGTGCAGACGCCTGAGCCCAGGTCCATCAGGGCCTGGTTGAAGGCTCGGGGCCGCTGCGGATCGAGCAGCGACGCACTCAGCCGCCACAGCCCGGTGGCATCCCGCGCCGGCGGCCGGGGGCTCGCGGTCAGCCGCGTCAGCACCCGTTTGACATTGCCATCGAGGATCGGATGGGGCAGGTCAAACGCCGAACTCAAGATGCTGCCGGCGGTGCTGCGGCCCACCCCGGGGATCGCCAACCAGCCCTCGAGCGTGCGCGGCCAGGGGTCAGCATCAGCAGCCTCCCCTGCTGCGCTCAGCCTTGCGGCGCTCAGCATGGCGGCGCCCTGGTGCAGCCGCCTGGCACGGGCGTAATAGCCCAGGCCCTGCCAGCGCAGCAGCACCTCGTGTTCGCTGGCAGCCGCCAGGGCCGCCGTAGTGGGAAACGCCTGCATCCAGCGCTGCCAGTAGGGCAGCACCACCTGCAGCTGGGTCTGCTGCAGCATGATCTCGGCGCTCCAGATCGGCCACGGATCCAGGGGTTCGCCCGCCTGCGGCGGGCTGCCGTCGGGCCTGAGCTTCCAGGGGATCCAGTGGCGGCCATGGGGCTGCCACCAGGCCAGCAGCACCTCACGCAGGTCAGGGGCAACGGCGCTGATCTCCATCAGGCGCGGTGCCGCGTCGGTTCCTGCAGCAGCACCAGGGTCTGCAGTTCGGCGGCGAGCAGGGGGAGGTCGGTCAACAGGATCGAAACCAGCGGATTGAGGGGCCGCAGCAGGTTGAGCACCAGGGCCAGCAGGTGGGGGCCCGCCACCAGGGCGAGGTTGGTGCGGTTGAGGCGCCGCGCCCGGCGGGCCAGGGCCAGGCAGTCGGCCAGGCGGTCGAGTCGTTCCGAAGGGATCACCAGATCGGCCAGCAGGCTGGTGAACGGCACGATGCCATCGTCGAGGGCAATCGCCACATCGGCAGCGGCCAGGGCGGCCGCATCGCTGAAGGCGTACCCCAGAAACGCCACCGGCGCCCGGCTGGTGCGGCGCAGCTGCTGCAACAGGTCGACCCGGGCGGCCATGGAGTCGGCCATCAGCACCGCCTCCTGCGGGATCCCCAGGCGGCGGGAGGCCACCTGGGCCAGGCCGGTGTCCCAGCCGCAGACCACACGGATCTGACAGTCCATCGCCCGCAGCCTGCGGAACAGGCGCACCACCCGGCGCGGCAGTCTGAGCTCAAAGTCGGCGGCGGCCAGCACCCGGCGGCCCTGCCCCAGATCCTGCACCAGGTAAAGCCGATCAAGACCGGCGGCCAGGGGCAGCGACTCGGGGGGTTTCAGGCCGAGGCGCCGCAGCAGCGCATCACCGCCGATGCAGAAATCGACGCCGTCGACCCGGCCGCGGTAGCCCACCGGGGGCAGCGGTTCGAGGTCCTCGACCACCGCCGGGTCGAGGTCGCTCTCGAGCAGCAGATTGCGCAGCGGCGCCAGACCGCAGGGCCGCAGGCGAACGCGGAAACCCACCAGGATCTGGATCACCCGATCCCGGCTGATCCAGGGATCGCAGTCATGCAAGGCCCTGAGCTGGCGGGTCGACCAGCTGCCCAGCACGGCATCACTGATGAGCACGACACGGCAGCGGGCCAACGGATCGATCGCCTCGGGGCGGCGCAGGGTCACCCCCAGACGCTCGGCCGCCCGCTGGGCAGCGCCGTAGACGATCGCCGCACACTGCTGCCAGTCGTTGCCCGGGTCGAACTGCATCAGGCCCGCGGCGGCATGGGGCTGGCCCGCCACCAGGGCGCCCCCACCCGCCAGCAGCAGCCAGGGAATCGAGCGCTGGTGCAGCCGCTGGGCCTGGGCGACCAGACGCGGCGGCCGGTCGAGGGGGGCCAGCTCCCCCCGGCGCAGCACCTGCGAGCGCAGGCCGCGCAGATCGCGGTCGCGCTCGACACCGCTCTGCAGCTTGAGCCTCAGGGTGCCGCTGTGCAGCTGCACCCCCGCCGGCAGCTGCTGAAACGCACGCACCAGCACCAGCCCGGGATCACCGTCGCGGCTGCGGGTTGTGACCATGGCTTCGCCGCCCACCACCAGGGCGGCCGTGGGCAGCAGCTCGCCGGCCTGCAGCCTGATCAGGTCGCCGGCGCACAACCGGGCAACCGGCAGGGGCTGCCACTGCCCATCGGCCTGCAGGCAGGTGACGCTGGCCTGCTGCAGCGCATGGGCGATCGAGGCCTGCAGCTCGCTGCTGAAGCGGGGCGAGCGGCTCCAGCCATAGAGCAGATGGGTGCCGCTCTCGAGGCCGTACTCGACCAGGGCGGCGCGGGTCTCACCCCGCCACAGCAGGCTCGAAAACCACAACAGATCCAGGCTCTGGGGCGGCAGCAGGCCGCGGCGCAGGTACGGCCAGCCCGAGATGAGCAACGGTCCGAGCAGCAACGGCAGCAGGCCGGCGCTCACCACCAGGGCCGGCAGGCCAACCAGCAGCTCCAGGCCCAGCAGGGAGCCCACCACCCCGAGCCGGCCGATGGCGCGCCGCTTCAGCTGGGGTGGGGCGGTCGGCGGAGCCTGGTGCTGGTGGCCAAACTGGGCGGCATCGAGCAGTTCGAGCACGGCGGCCCGGTGCAACCGGCGCCCGGGATCGTGTTCGATCACCACCGAACCGGCCCAGTGGTTGACCCGGACCGCCCGCAACCAGCGCCGGTGCTGCGCCTGATGCACCAGGTTGGCGAGCAGCTGCGGGGGTGGCTGGGGCCGCTCGGCGACCAGCCGCAGACGTCCGCGCACGGCATGCACCACACGCCAGCGGTGGCCGCCGCGGGCGCTGACGACACGATCACCGGCCCTGAGCACGGAGCGGACGGCCTAGCTGCCCGCCCAGCCTGGCCGCCGCGGGCCCAGCGCCACGTGATCGACGACACCGAAGGTCGCCATGGGGCGCCAGGGCACTGCTGGGTGGCATTGTTGAACGACCGGTCTCACCGTTGCCGTGGCGGTCAGCGACGCTTCAACCCTGACGGCCTTCGGCTCGAGCCTGACGGCGATCACCCTGGCCGAACTGGGTGACAAGACCTTCTTCATGGCGCTGATTCTGGCGGTGCGGCACCGGCCCCGCTGGGTGTTCGTGGGGGCCTTCGCCGCCCTGACCGCCGTGACGCTGCTGTCGCTGGCACTGGGCTTCGGCCTGCGCGAACTGCTGCCCCTGGCGCTGCTGCCCTGGGTGGCGGCGGTGCTGTTTGTGGGCTTCGGGGCCAAGCTGCTGGTCGATGCCCAGGGCATGGCGGCCGATGCGATCGACTGCGAAGCCCACGAAGCCGAAGCGGCCGTCGAGCAGGCCGAGCGTCGCCAGAGCGGTCACGGGGCCTGGGCGGTGATCTGGGAGGCCTTCGCCCTGGTGTTCGTGGCCGAACTGGGGGACCGCACCCAGCTGGCCACCATCGTGCTGGCGGCTGCACCGGCCTTCACCCTGGCGGGGCTGGTGGCGGGCACCCTGCTGGGCCATGCCCTGGTGACCGCCCTGGCGGTGGGCGCCGGCCAGTGGATCGGCACACGTCTGAGCGAACGGATTCTTTATCGACTCAGCGGCGGTCTGTTTCTAGCCTTCGGCCTGTTCGCCCTGCTGCAGGCCCTGGCTCGATGAGCGCACCTCAGGAGCATCCCCACGACCACTCCCATGGCCATCCGGCGGCGCAGGAGGCCCTGGCGATCCAGCGCCAGCCCCACCCCCACCAGCATGAGCACCGGGCGGGCTCGCCGGGCGCCTTTCGCTGGAGCGTGATTCTCAACAGCGGCCTGTCGGGCCTGCAACTGGTGATCGGCTTCGGCTTTGGCTCGCTGGCCCTGGTCAGCGATGCCATCCACAACCTCGGCGATGTGGCCGGGCTGCTGCTGGGCTGGGGTGCCGAGCGGCTGAGCACCCGCCCGGCGAGCGGACGCTTCACCTATGGCTTCGGCCGCAGCACCCAGCTGGCCTCGCTGGTCAACGCGGTGCTGATCCTGATGGCTTCGGCGGTGCTGGTGGTCGAAGGCCTGCAGCGGCTGGGCCGGGGCGGCCACAGCATCGACAGCCTGCCGGTGGCGTGGGCGGCAGCGGCGGGCATCGCCGTCAACCTGTTCTCGGCCTGGCTGTTCGGCCACGACCATCACCACGACCTCAACCGCCGCGCCGCGCGGCTGCACCTGCTGGGCGATGCCGCGGTGTCGGTGGCGGTGCTGGCCAGCGCCATCGTGGTGGGCATCACCCGCCTCACCTGGATCGACAGCCTCACCGCCGTGGCGGTGGGCCTGGCGGTGGGCAGCAGCGGCTGGAAGCTGCTGCGCGATGCCATGGTCGTGGCCATGGACGCGGTGCCCGACGGCATCGATCTCAACGATGTGGAGCGCTGCCTGCGGGCGTTGCCGGGCGTGGTGGATGTGCACCACATCCACGTGTGGGGCATGAGCACCTCCCAGACAGCCCTCACCGCCCATGTCAAGCGGGTGATCGGCACCATCGACGACATGACCCTGCTGCACCAGGCCAAGGTGGACCTGGCGGCGCTGGGCATCGCCCACAGCACGATCCAGCTGGAACCGGGCTGAAGACCCTGGTCAGTGATCAGCCCGCCACGTAGGCCTCAACCCGGTTGCTGAGGCGGCGCAGGCCGGTGAGGCCATCGCGCTCCAGGTTGCGCACCCGGTCGCGGCTGATGCCCAGCACCCGGCCGATGCCGGTGAGGCTCATCGGTTCGGGCAGCTCTTCGCCCTCGGGGCCCTCGATGCCATAGCGCATCTTGAGCACGCGGCCCTGCAGCTCGGGCAGCTGCTCCAGCAGCGCCCGCAGGTCGCCCTTGAGGCACTCGCCATCGAGACGCTCGTCGGGCAGCTCACCGTCGCCGGCCAAAAGATCCAGCAGCTCGGTGTCGTCGCCATCGCCCACCTTGGTTTCCAGCGACACCGGCTGACGGGCACGGCAGAGCAGGTCCTTGACCTCCTCTTCCGGCAGTTCGACCGCTTCGGCCAGTTCGGTGACGGTGGGGGTGCGGCCCAGCAGCTGGGACAGGTCCCGCTGCGCCTTCTTGAGCTTGTTGAGGGTTTCGGTGATGTGGATCGGCAGCCGGATCGTGCGGCTCTTCTCGGCGATCGCGCGGGTGATGCCCTGGCGGATCCACCAGTAGGCGTAGGTCGAGAACTTGTAGCCGCGGGTGGGGTCGAACTTCTCGACACCGCGCACCAGGCCGATGGTGCCCTCCTGGATCAGATCCAGCAGCTCCATGTTCCGCTTGGTGTACTTCTTGGCCACGCTCACCACCAGGCGCAGGTTGGCGGCCACCATGCGCTCTTTGGCGCGGCGACCGGCCTGCAGGCGGCGCTTGAGCAATGCCGGGCTGAGACCGGCGGCCTTGGCCAGCTGCTCGGAGCTGGGTTTGGAGCCACCGGCGCGCAGCTCGAGCTCGGTTTCCAGCTCCTCGAGGGCGACGAGCTCCTGCACCTGGCGGCCCAGGGTGATCTCCTGCTCGTGGGTGAGCAGCGGCACCCGGCCGATGTCGCGCAGGTAGCTGCGCACCAGATCGCCGTCGACTGCAGGTGCGGCTGGGGCGGCTGTAGCTACAACCACGGGGGTTCAGGCTTGAAGTTGTGTAAAGCCTAACCTGAAGAAGTGTGAACTCCTCTCATAAAGCCGAAACAACCCGGCTTCAACCGCCCCAGCCACCCCAGCGCAGCAGGGCCGCGGCGATGTTGAGGTAGATGAACACACCCGCCACGTCGGTGGCCGTGGCGATGAACGGGGCCGACATCAGCGCCGGATCCAGACCGAAACGGTCAAACAGCAGGGGCAGGGCAGCACCGGCCGTGGCCGCCAGGGTGGTGATCGCCACCAGGGCCAGGCCCGCCGCCCAGGCCACCAGCCAGTTGCCATGCGACACGTAGCCGGCCCAGGGCACCACCACGATGAGCATCAGCAGCCCCAGCAGGGCCCCGGCCACCGCCTCGCGGGCGATCGCCAGGCCGGGCCCCAGGCTCTGGATGCGCTGGGTGCTGAGACCGCGGATCACCACCGTGGAGCTCTGGGCGCCGACGTTGCCCCCCGTGCCGATCAGCAGGGGAATGAACGCGGCCAGCACCACCACCTGCTTGAGCACCCCGTCCATTGAGGCGATCACCGCCGCCGTGCCGCTGTTGGCCAGCAGCAGTACCAGCAGCCACACCACGCGGCGACGGGCGACGGTGAACAGATTGCTCTGGAAGTAATCGTCCTCATCACCGGCCTGCACGGCGCCGGCGGCATAGAGGTCGCGGGTGGCCTCCTGCTCGATGACGTCGATCACGTCATCGACGGTGACGATGCCCACCAGGCGCTGCTCGCGGTCGACCACCGGCACCGCCAGGAAGTCGTAGCGCTGGATCGCCCGGGCCACCTCCTCCTGGTCGGTGTCGGTGCTGATGCTGACCACCTCGCGGGTCATCACGTCGCCGATGCGCGCCTGGGGCTCGGCCGTGACCAGATCCCGCAGCGACAGGATGCCGGTGAGGTGGCGCGAGCCGTCGGTCACATACAGCGAATAAATGGTTTCGGTGTCACGGGCCCGGCGCCGCACGATCTCGAGCGCCTGCTCGGCGCTGTGGAACTCCTTGAGATCGATGAACTCGGTCGTCATCAGACGGCCGGCAGTCTCGGCCTCGTAGCCGAGCAGCTGGGCCGTGACACGCCGCTCGGCCGGGCTCAGTTCGGCCAGCAGGCGGCGCACCACCTTGGCCGGCAGCTCGTCAAACAGACGCACCCGATCGTCGGGTGACATCTCTTCGACCAGCTCGAGCACCTCGCCGCTGCGCAGCCGCTCGAGCAGGGTCTGCTGCACCGCCGCATCGAGGTATTCGTAGACCTCGATGGCCTCGTCTTTGGGCAGCAGCCGAAAGGCCAGGGCCTGCAGGGTGCGCGGCAGGCTGCCGATCGCTTCGGCGGCATCGACCTCCTGCACCGGCTGCAGCAGCAGCTTGGCGCCGTCGTAATTGCCCGCCTCCAGCAGGGCCTGCAATTGCTGGGCCACCACCTCGGCCAGCACCACGCCGTTGGTCTCGCTCATGGCCCCGGGCGCTTCACGGCGAGTTTATGGGTCGCTAAGTTCCGGGCGAAACCCCGATCCATCGATCCATGGCTTCCGTCTCGGTCAACGACATCAGCGTGCGCGATGCCATGGGCGACGAGCGCCGCCTGGGCGAGTGGGCCGGCAAGGTGCTGCTGATCGTCAACGTGGCCAGCCGCTGCGGCTTCACGCGGCAGTACGCCGGCCTGCAGCAGCTGCAGGAAGCCTTTGGCCCCAAGGGCTTTGCGGTGCTGGGTTTCCCCTGCAACGACTTCGGCGCCCAGGAGCCCGGCAGCCTCAGCGAGATCAAGCAGTTCTGCGCCACCACCTACGGCGCCAACTTCGAGCTGTTCGACAAGGTGCATGCGACCGGCGCCAAGACCGAGCCCTACCTGACCCTGACCCAGGTCGAGCCCGCCGGCGACGTGGCCTGGAACTTCGAGAAGTTCCTGGTGGGCCGCGACGGCACCGTGCTGGCCCGCTTCAAGAGCAACGTTGAGCCCGAGTCGCGCGAACTGATCGACGCCATCGAAGCTGCCCTGGGCTGAAGCCGACCTGACTTCAGCCCGCAGGCTTCAGGCCTGGGTGTCGAGCAGCCAGCCGCGGCGGGGCGCGCCCGCTGCGGCTGGATTGATCAGCTGGGCGGGCAGCTGGGCCGGCAGTTCAACCTGCAACCAGCGCTGACCGCCGATCGTGCTCCAGCGGCGCAGCAGGCGCAGGGGCTCACCGCCGCTGGCCTGGGCGATCACGGGGGCCTGGCACTGGGGCGCGCAGCGCAGCACCGCCGCCGCAGGGGCCGTCAACGGCTCGCTGCTGCCCTGGCGGCGGCGCAGCTCGGGCATGCGGGCATCGGCACCACCCGCGGGCAGGGCGGCGGGCCCGACCAGCGCAAAACCGATCAGGGCCAGGGTTCGAAGGTTGGTGGCGATCACCAGGCGGGCCTCAGATGTCGAGCTGGGCGAGATCGAGCTCAGCGCTGTGGGTCTCGATGAACTCGCGCCGCGGGGCCACCTTGTCACCCATGAGGATGTTGAAGATGCGGTCGGCCTCGAGGGCGTCTTCGATTTCCACCCGCTTCATGGTGCGGGTGGTTGGATCCATGGTGGTTTCCCACAACTGCTTGGGCATCATTTCGCCCAGGCCCTTGAACCGCTGAATCGTGTAATTGGCCTTCTCGCCGAAACCGTCGAGGGTCGATCGCAGGTCGGCTTCGTTGTAGCAATAGGTGTGATTCTTGCCGCGCTCGACCTTGTAGAGCGGCGGGCAGGCGATGTAGATGTAGCCGCCTTCCACCAGAGACTTCTGATAGCGGTAGAAGAACGTCAGCAGCAGGGTGCGGATGTGGGCGCCGTCGACATCGGCGTCGGTCATGATGACGATGCGGTGATACCGCAGATTCTTCTCATCAAACTCCTCACCCTTGATGCCCAGACCCAGGGCCGTGATCAGGGCCTGAATCTCGGAGTTCTTGTAGATCTTGGCGTCGTCGGTCTTTTCAATGTTGAGAATCTTGCCGCGCAGCGGCAGGATCGCCTGAAAGCGACGGTCGCGGCCCTGCTTGGCCGAGCCACCGGCCGAATCGCCCTCGACGATGTAGATCTCCGACTCCGAAGGATCGCGGGAGCTGCAGTCGGCCAGCTTGCCGGGCAGCGTCGAGCTCTCGAGCACGCTCTTGCGGCGCACCAGTTCGCGGGCGCGGCGGGCGGCCTCGGCGGCGTTGAACGCCTGGATCGCCTTCTCAAGGATGAGATCGATCACCGAGGGGTTGAATTCCAGGAATTCACCCAGGGCCTCGCCCACCAGGGTGTCAACGATGCCCCGCACCTCGGTGTTGCCCAGCTTGGTCTTGGTCTGACCTTCGAACTCAGGCTCGGGCACCTTGACCGAGAGAACGGCGGTCAAGCCCTCGCGGATGTTTTCACCGGCCAGATTGGCATCGGCTTCCTTGCGTTTGCCGCGCTTTTTGGCAAAGGCATTGAGGGTGCGGGTGAGCACCGTCTTGAGACCCTCGATGTGGGTGCCGCCGTCGACGGTGCGAATGTTGTTGGCGAAGCCGAGAATGCTGTCGGAGTAGGCATCCACGCACCACTGCAGGGCTGCCTCGACCTGAACGCCTTCTTTTTCGGCATTCACATAGATGATGTCGGGGTGAAGCGGATCCTTTTCCGCGTTCATGTAGGCGACATATTCCTTGATGCCGCCTTCGTAGAAATAGATCTCTTCGTGGGCCACGCCCTCGGCCGAGCGGGCTGCCGGCCGCTCGTCGCGAAACACGATCTTGACGCCGCCGTTGAGGTAGGCGAGTTCGCGCAGACGGGACGACAGCGTCTGGTAGTCGAACTCGATCCCGCCGGTGAAGATCTCGATGTCGGGCTTGAACGTGACCGCCGTGCCGGTGCGCTCCAGCTCACCGGCCGCGCCGGGGGCCGACGCCAGGATGCCGATCGGCTGGCCCCGCTCAAAGCGCTGGGTGTGCACCTGCTGCTGGCGGTGCACCGTGACCTCGACCCATTCGCTGAGGGCGTTGACCACCGAGACGCCCACGCCGTGCAGGCCGCCCGAAACCTTGTAGCCCCCCGAGCCGAACTTGCCGCCGGCGTGGAGCACGGTGAGCACCGTCTCCAGGGCGCTCTTGCCGGTGCGGGGATGGATGTCGGTCGGGATGCCGCGGCCGTTGTCGGAGACGCTGCACGAGCCGTCGGCATTGAGCACCACCAGGATCTGGTCGCAGTGGCCGGCCAGGGCCTCGTCGACCGAGTTGTCGACCACCTCGTAGACCAGGTGATGCAAACCGCGGGGCCCGGTGGAGCCGATGTACATGCCCGGGCGCTTGCGCACCGGCTCGAGACCCTCGAGAACCTGGATCTGCTCGGCGCCGTAGGCCGCCTGAACTTTGCTGACGTCGCTCATGCGGGAGGGGTTCCCCAGGTCAAGGGTTCAGGACAGGGGCTCAGAACGGGGCCCAGAAGATTGACGCCGGGCAACCGGCCAGCGGCTGGAAACAGGGTGGGGGCCGAGACTCCCTCTGCCGAGGGCCAATTTACCACCGGCAGGGCGATCCGGCACGCCCCAGGCGCCGCTGGAGGCCTCTGAAGCGGATCGCAGCGGGGGGTTGCTATTGCCGCAGAGTGGAGCCATGCCGAACACCCCGCCGGCCCTGCCCCTGGTGATTGTGCTGCTGGGCCCCACCGCCAGTGGCAAGAGCGACCTGGCGGTGGCCCTGGCCCAGGCGCTCGATCTGGCAGTGCTGAACGTGGATTCGCGCCAGCTCTACCGCGGCATGGACATCGGCACCGCCAAACCGAGCCCGGCCCAGCGGCAGGCGGCCCGCCACGAGCTGCTGGACCTGCGCGATCCCGACCAGCCGATCAACCTGCAGGAGTTCTGCGGGCTGGCCAGCGCTGCGATCAGCGCAGAACTGGCGCGGCCGCGGCCGGGTGGGCCGATGGCGCTGCTGGCCGGCGGCACGGGGCTCTATCTGAAGGCTCTCACCCAGGGCATGGCACCGCCGGCGGTGCCGCCCCAGCCCGCCCTGCGCCGCCAGCTGGAGGCCCTGGGCCAGCCCACCTGCCACCAGCTGCTGCGGCAGGCCGACGCGGCGGCCGCGGCCCGGATCGCCCCAGCCGATGCGGTGCGCACCCAGCGGGCACTCGAGGTGATCTACGGCACCGGCCGGCCCATGAGCGTGCAGCAGAGCAGCACGCCACCGCCCTGGCGGGTGCTCGAGCTGGGCCTGAACCCCCCCGACCTGGGCGAACGCATCAGCCGCCGCACCGAGGCCCTCTATGCAGGCGGACTGCTGGCCGAAACCGCAGCATTGATGCAGCGCTACGGCGAGGGTCTGGAGCTGCTCGGCACCATCGGCTACGCCGAGGCCCGCCGGGTTCACCAGGGCGAGATCAGCCAGGCCGAGGCGGTGGCGATCACCGGCCGCCGCACCCGCCAGTACGCCAAACGGCAGCGCACCTGGTTCAGGCGCCAGCACCAGCCGCAGTGGCTCGAGGGTTCGGATCTGCAGCAACAACTGGCCCAGGCCTTGCTCGCGGTGGAGCGCGTCCTAGGGTGTGGGGTCAGTGATTCCAGCCCTCCACCGGTACCACCCGCCTGAATGCCACCACGTCCCCGTTTTGACCGCCGTGCTCCCGTTCGGGAGCTGCCCAACATCAACGAACGCATCAGCTACCCGAACCTGCGGGTGGTCGACGCCGACGGCAGTCAGCTGGGGGTGATCACACGGGAAGCGGCGCTCGAGGTGGCCAAGGACCGGGAGCTCGATCTGGTGCTGGTCAGCGAGAAAGCCGATCCACCGGTCTGCCGGATCATGGATTACGGCAAATACAAGTTCGAGCAGGAGAAAAAGGCCAAGGAGGCCAAGAAGAAGTCGCACCAGACCGAAGTCAAGGAGGTCAAGATGCGCTACAAGATCGACCAGCACGACTACGACGTGCGCATCGGTCAGGCGGTGCGCTTCCTCAAGGCCGGCGACAAGGTCAAGTGCACGGTGATCTTCCGCGGCCGCGAGATCCAGCACACGGCCCTGGCCGAGGTGCTGCTGATGCGCATGGCCAAGGATCTCGAGGAGAACGCCGAGATCCAGCAGCCCCCCAAGCGCGAGGGCCGCAACATGATCATGTTCCTGAGCCCCCGCAAGCTGAGCTCGGGCAAGCCCACCGGCGGCGAGGCCAAGCCCAAGCCCGTCAAAACGGCCGCCGCTGCCGGCGCGGGCCCCGCCGGCGCTCAGAACACCTGATCCAGGGCCTCGAGCAACAGCGCCCAGGCCTGGGCCGCGGCCGCCGGCGCAAAGTCGGCCCGCTGGTCACACAGAAACCCGTGCCCCGCCCCGGGAAACACCACCAGCTCGCGGCGCCGGCCCGAGCCGCAGGCCGCCAGGGCCGTGGCGATCGCCTTGCGCTCTTCGGGGGGCATCAGCGGATCCTGATCGCCGCAGAAGCACAGCAGATCACCGCCCACCTGGGGCAGCACCGCAAGCGTGGGCTCTCCGCCGCCGGGACGAAAGCTCGACACCCGGGCCCCGTAGCACGAGCAGGTGAGCGCCACCTGGGGCAGGCTGGCCACCAGCAGGGCCAGGTGCCCGCCAAAACAGAAGCCCAGGCAGGCCACGGGGCGCTGCTCCAGGCCGGGCTGCTGCTGCAACCAGGCAATGGCGCGGCGGGCATCGGCCAGGCACCCCTCGGCGCTCACCTGATCGCGGTGCAGCCGCCCCTCGGCCAGCGACGCCGCGTCGTAGCCCAGCTCGAGTCCGGGGGCCGTGCGGGCAACGATCGGCATCACCAGGGCGGCGTAGCCGGCCGCCGCCAGGCGATCGGCCACCGAGCGCAACCAACCGTTGATCCCGAACACCTCGGGCAGCACCAGCACCGCACCACGGGGCGCGGCCGGGGCTGACCACCAGCAGCGCAGATCCGGCGCACCGGGGGCCGCCAGGGTGACCCAGGAACCGCAGGAGGTCGTCATCGCTTCGGGTTATGCCACCGCGGCAATTGTCACCCGGGCCTGGGGTCCGTATGGTGGCCGGACCGTCATCTGGCCCACTCCGGCGTGCGATTCCACATCCAGCAGGAAAGCGACATCCCGGCGTCAACCCAGCTGTACAACCAGATCTGCTTCGCCATTGCGGCGCGGCACTTTCCGCCGGGGCACCGGCTGCCCAGCACCCGCCAGCTGGCGATGCAGACCGGCCTGCACCGCAACACCATCAGCAAGGTCTACCGCCAGCTCGAGACCGACGGTGTCGTCGAGGCGATGGCGGGATCGGGCATCTATGTGCGTGACCAGCAGAACCCCCGCGAGATCAAGCCCCCGCCGGGGCTGCGCCACAAGGCCCTGCCCGACATCGACCGCGAGGTGAGGCAGAGCGTCGACGGGTTGCTGCAAGCGGGCTGCACCCTGCAGCAGGCCCGCGACCTGATCACCCGCGAGATCGACTGGCGCCTGCGCTGCGGGGCCCGGGTGCTGGTGAGCACCCCCCGCGAAGACATCGGCGCGTCGATGCTGATTGCCGAAGAGCTGACCCCCAACCTGGAGGTGCCGGTCGAGGTGGTGCCCATGGAGGAGCTGGAGGCGGTGCTCACCAGCGCCAACAACGGCACCGTGGTCACCAGCCGCTACTTTCTGCAGCCGGTCGAGGAGATCGCCCGGCGCCACGGGGTGCGGGCCGTGCCGGTCGACCTCAATGACTTTCGCCATGAGCTCGACCTGCTCAAGGAGCTGCGTTCCGGCAGCTGCGTGGGCCTGGTGAGCATCAGCCCCGGCATCCTGCGGGCGGCCGAAGTGATCCTGCACAGCATGCGCGGCAGCGAGCTGCTGGTGATGACGGCCAACCCCGACACGGGCAGCCGCCTGCTGGCCCTGCTGCGGGCCGCCAGCCACGTGCTGTGCGACCGACCCAGCATGCCCCTGGTGGAGCAGACCCTGCGCCAGAACCGGGCCCAGCTGATGCGGCTGCCGGTGGTGCACTGCGCCCAGAGCTACCTGGGGGGCGCCACGATCGACCTGCTGCGCAAGGAGATCGGCCTGCTGCAGGGGTGAACCGCGCCGGCGCAGATCTGAAACAAGCGGATGAAGAGATTCGAACTCTCGACCCTCTCCTTGGCAAGGAGATGCTCTACCACTGAGCTACATCCGCGGGCCTGCCGGGCATCGCCTTCGGCTCGGTGATCATGCACGAGCGAGGGCCCCTCGGTCAAACCCCTCGCCGTCGGGCCTGGCTTCGGCAGGATGGGGGCATGCTCCGAGCCTTCTGCGCCGATCTGGCGATCATCAAGGAGAGGGATCCGGCGGCCCGCGGCACGCTCGAGATCCTGCTCTGCTACCCGGGGCTCCATGCCCTGGCCCTGCACCGGCTCAGCCACCGGCTGTGGCGCAACCAGCTGCCCGGCGCGGGGCTGCTGGCCCGCAGCCTGAGCCAGCTGGGGCGCTGGCTCACCGGCATCGAGATCCACCCGGGGGCCAGCATCGGCCGGGGGGTGTTCATCGACCACGGCATGGGCGTGGTGGTCGGTGAAACCGCCGTGGTGGGTGACAACTGCCTGCTGTATCAGGGGGTCACCCTGGGGGGCACCGGCAAGGCCCACGGCAAGCGCCACCCCACGCTCGAGGCCAATGTGGTGGTGGGTGCGGGGGCCAAGGTGCTGGGCGCCATCACCGTGGGCGGCAACACCCGCATCGGCGCCGGCTCGGTGGTGCTGCGCGACGTGGCCCCCGACAGCACGGTGGTGGGCATCCCCGGCCGGGTGATCCACCAGAGCGGCGTGCGCATCGACCCGCTGGCCCACTCGGCCCTGCCCGATGCCGAGGCCGCCGTGATCCGCAACCTGATGGAGCGCATCGACGCCCTCGAGGGCGAACTGGCCCGCACCCAGGCCTGCCTGCGCGAACTGGCGGCCGGCCGCCCCCTGCAGGAGCCCTGCCGCGGCGAAGCCCAGAACCTCATGGACCGGGAGATCCTGGAGTTTCTGGGCGACAACCCCGGCAGCACGCGCTGATCAGGCAACCTCGGCCGCAGGGGCCGGTTGGAACATGAACATCGAGTAGATCACGTTGCGGCGCA
>JBBASJ010000045.1:0-18420 GCA_040399325.1 Prochlorococcaceae cyanobacterium | reverse complement strand
GGGCGCCGCCGGCCTCGGACCCATGAGCTCTGCTGATCGCTGTGATCAGCGCTGCTGAACCCCGGGATCGCTGCTAAGACGGCAAGGCCTGCCGAGCTGGCCATGCCCCGCACTGCCGCCACCCGCCGTCCCCGGCAGACCGACTGGGCGCCCCGGATTCGGGGAGTGCTCGCTGGGGCAGCTCTGCTGCTGAGCCTGAGCGGCTGCAACGCCGAGCGTCAGCCAGGCATGGGAGAACTGATCCAGCGCCAGGAACGGCTCGAACTGCAGGTCCAGCAGCTGGAGCAGCGGCTCAACCGGCGCAATCCTGCTGCGACGGGAGCAGCTGTCGGCAACGCCCCGGCGGGCAGGATCCGATCCCTCACTTACCGCAGCGGAACCGCCGACGACCGGCTGCGCATCTACTGGGCTGATGGCAGTGTCAGCGATCTGCCCTGCACCAAGGAGCAGTCGACCCTGGCCTGCGGCTAGTTGGCTCGGCGCCGGGTCAGACCCAGGGCCACCGCGCCCAGCGCCGACAGCGCCTGATCGGCCAGGGGCCAGGTTTCGCGGCGGGTGAGGCTGAAGGCGATTCCCTTCTCGCCATAGGCGGCCTCGTTGATGAACACCGGCCAGAGGCAGGACTCGCCCTGCAACCGCGCAGGCAGCACCGCTTCCAGCACGATCGAATGGCCATCTTGGGAAAGGAAGACCGGATCCGCCGGCCGCACGGGCGCCCAGTCACGCCCCAGCAGCCGCGGGTGCAGCAGAGCTGACGGCGTGCCGTCGCCATGGCGGGGCAGGTCAACACTGCCCAGGTGCCGGTGCACCACCAGCGCGGCGGGCAGGCGCAGGCTGCCGGCGGCGGCCTGGTCGAGCACCGCCAGCGCCGCTTCGAGGGCGAGCTGACTCTGGCGGGCAATGCCGGCGTGCAGCAGCCCCTGGGGCACCGGCCCCACCTCGATGACCAGGCCACAGGGCCAGCGTTCGACCAGAAACCCCTGCTGGGCCTGGTCGGCCTCGTGCAGATACACCGGCAGGCCCAGACGCTGCTGAATTCCGGCGGCCAGGGCCAGATCAGCGGGCCGACGGCCATAGACCACGAGGCTGTTGCCCATGGCCGCAGTGGTGCTGTGCAGATCGAGGACCACCAGCGCAGGGCTGGCGCCCTGGGACCCATGGGCCTGCAGCAGCGCACGGGCACGCTGCACCTCCAGGCTCTGCTGCTGGGAATCGGCCAGCAGGGCTTCGGCAAAACTGCGGTTCAGATCGCGTTCGATATAGCGGCGGCCGACCGCCAGGGCCGCCGGATTGCCCAGCACCAGCTGCAACGCAAAGCCGTGGTGCTGCAGGCCATCGGGCTGTCTCTGCCACTGCTGCAGCAACCAGGGGGCATTGGGCTCATTGCCATGGGTCCCACCCACCACCAGGATTGAACCGGCCTGCGGCCCCGGCATCGGCCTCTGCGGATGACTGGGGCACAGCCTGACGCACCTGAGGCAAACAATGGCTCCCCCGGCGACCCTGGTCCGCACGGCCCGCTGTCTGTGGACCTGGCAGTGGCTGCAGCTGATGAATGGCCTGGGACCCGCCGATGGCGACGGCAACTACCAGCGCCCGGCCCCTGCCTTTGCCGAACTGCCGCCGATTCCGACTGATGCCACCACAGCCGATGCCCATGTGCTGATCGTGGGGCGCAGCTGCCCGTGGGCCCATCGGGCCTGGCTGGTGTGGACCCTGCGGCAGCTGGCCCCGGCGATCGCACTGGTGGTGGCCGATCCCGACCCGGCTGCGGGGCGCTGGTGTTTCAGCGAGCCGTTTGCGGGTTGCCGGACCCTCACCGAGCTCTACCGGCGCAGCGGTGCCGACCCAGCGGCCCGGGCCACCGTGCCGGCCTTGTACAGCCGCAGCCAGGGCCGGATCGTGCTGAACGAAAGCGCCCGCCTGATCGAATGGCTGAACCGCTGGCCCCAGCCCCCCACTGCAGCACCGCTGAATCTGGAGCCGCAGGGCCAGCACGGAGCCACCCAGCGATGGCGGGACGATCTGCAGCACAACGTCAACGATGGTGTCTATCGCTGCGGCTTCGCCCGCAACCAGGGGGCCTATGACCGGGCGGAGGCCGCCCTCTTTGCCACCCTGCTCAGGGCCGATGCAGCCCTGGCGCAGCAACCCGGCGCGTGGCTCAGCGGCCCGGAGCTGAGCCTGGCCGATGTGGTGCTGTTTCCAACCCTGATCAGGCTGGAGCTGGTCTATGCGCCGCTGTTTGGCTGCAGCCGTGTGCCCCTCTGGCAACTCGATGGCCTGTGGCGCTGGCGGCAGCGCTTCCATGCGCTCGAGGGGGTGGCGGCCAGCTGCTGGCCCGAGGCCTGGCGGCGCGACTACTTCGGCGCCCTGTTTCCGCTCAACCCGGGGGGAATCGTTCCTGCGGGCGCGCCACTGGCCACACTGGTGCAAGGCCGACCGGAGCGGGCATGAGCGAACCAATCCTGCAGGGGGTTTACGGGCCGTACGTGATCGACGCCCGCGACCGTCGCGAGGTGCTGGGCTATCGCCTGGCCCTGCTGCTGGCCGCGGTCGCCCAGACGGCCCTGCTGCTGCAATGGCGCCTGCTGGGACCGCAGGGTCTCTGGCCCTGGCTGGCGCTGCTCGCCCTCGGACTGGGGCTGGCCCTGCGCTGGATCCATATCTATCTCAGACCCCTGCACCGGGCCCTGCAGTCGCTGTGGCTGCTGGGCTGCCTTGGCGCCGGGGTGATGGCCTGGCGGGTGGGGCCTGATCAGATGGTCGCTGCACTGGAGCAGCAACGGCTGTGGCTGCTGGCGATCGGACCGCTGTTTGCCGCCCTGGCCGGCATCGGGTTCAAGGAGTTCTTCTGCTTCAGGCGGGTGGAGGCGATCGGGGTGACACTGCTGCTGCCGCTGGCGCTGCTGGGCTACCTGGTGGGGCTGTTGGAGCCAGCCACCAGCGCAGGGCTGATGGCCATTGAGAGCGCCCTGCTCCTGCTGCTGTGCGGGCGCAAATTTCCGATGCCGGCGGCCGCCGACGTGGGCGACAAGAGCGTGTTTGCGTACCTGGCTGGCCTGGATCAGGACCGGCAAGCCCGGGAGCAGCTCAGTTGAGCCTGATCAGCCTGGTGGGCGCCGGCAAGGACTTCGGCCTGCGCACCCTGTTTGAAGGTCTCGATCTGCACATCGCGGCCGGCGATCGGCTCGGCCTGATCGGACCCAACGGCGCCGGCAAATCGACGCTGATGCGGGTCCTGGCAGGGGTCGAACCGCTGGGCAGCGGCCAACGGCGCTGTGTGCCACGCACCCGCATCGTGCTGGTCGACCAGGAGCCCCAGCTCGACCCCGGGCGCACCGTGCTCGAACAGGTGTTCAGCGCCAGCGGCGAAAAGATGGAGCTGCTGCGCCGCTTCACCGCCGTGAGCGAGGCCCTGGCGCTGGCCCACCGCGAGGGCCGCGATGACAGCCAGCTGCTGGCCGAGCTGGGCGCGCTCAACAGCCGCATGGACCAGAGCCAGGCCTGGGGGCTCGAGCAGCAGATCCGCGAGGTGCTGCAGCGGCTGGGTATCGCCGACATTCACAGACCCGTGGGCGACCTCTCGGGTGGTTACCGCAAACGGGTGGCCCTGGCGGCGGCCCTGGTGGCCGACCCCGAGGTGCTGCTGCTCGACGAGCCCACCAACCACCTCGATGCCGATGGCGTGCAGTGGCTGCAGGACTACCTGCAGCGCTTTGCGGGCGCCCTGGTGCTGATCACCCACGACCGCTATGTGCTCGACCAGGTGACCCGACGCATCGTCGAGGTCGACCGGGGTGAGGCCCGCACCCACGAGGGCAATTACGCCTCCTATCTGGGCCGCAAGGCCGAGGCCGAAGCCGATGCCGCAGCCTCCGAAGCCAAACTCAAGGGCGTGCTGCGGCGGGAACTCGAGTGGCTGCGGCGGGGGCCCAAGGCCCGCAGCACCAAGCAGAAGGCCCGCATTCAGCGCATCGAAGCGCTGCAGCAGGCACCCAAGCGGCAGCAACGGGGCGAACTGGTCCTGGCCAGTGAGCGACGACGCCTCGGCAAGCAGGTGATCGAGGCCGAAGCGCTCGCGATCTGGGCCGAGGCCGATCGCCCGTTGCTGCGCGACTTCAGCTATGCCTTCAACCCGGAAGACCGGGTCGGCATCATCGGACCCAACGGCAGCGGCAAGTCGAGCCTGCTGGATCTGATCGCCGGCAGGCGCGAACTGCAGCAGGGCAGCCTGGTGCTGGGCAGCACCGTGCGGCTGGCCTACTTCGACCAGCACAGTCACACGGTGCTGGCCGAGACCGACCCGGCGGGCCGCGAACGGCGACTGATCGACGTGGTCAGCGAAGCGGCCCAGCAGGTGAAGCTGGGCGGCAGCACCCTCTCGGCGTCGCAGCTGCTGGAGCGCTTTCTGTTTCCCCCGGCCCAGCAGCACCAGCCCGTGGCCAGGCTCTCGGGGGGCGAGCGGCGGCGCCTTCACCTCTGCCGCCTGCTGATCGAGGCGCCCAATGTGCTGCTGCTCGACGAGCCCACCAACGACCTCGACGTGCAGACCCTGAGCGTGCTCGAAGACTTCCTCGAAGACTTCCAGGGGTGCGTGGTGATCGTCTCCCACGATCGCTACTTCCTGGATCGCACGGTCGACCGCCTGTTCAGCTTCGAGGACGGCGAACTGAAGCGCTTTGAAGGCAACTACAGCGACTACCTGGAAACCCGGGCCAACGCGCGCGTTGAGCCCCGCCCCAGGCCAGCCGCTCCAGGCCAGAGCAAACCCAGAAGTGACCAGCCCCGACGGCGCAGTTACAAGGAGAGCCGCGAACTGGAACGGCTGGAGAGCGAGCTGCCCGTCTTGGAAGCCCGCCGCCACGAACTGGAGCAGCGCCTCAGCGCCGGCGCGAGCGACTACACCAGCATCGAAACCCTGAGCCAGGAACTGGCCGAGCTCAGCGCCCGCATCGAGCGGGGTGAGGAACGCTGGCTAGAGCTCAGCGAGCTGCCGGCCTGAAGGGCGGCGGCGGCGGCGCGGGTGCAGCACCTCAGCAGCAGCCATTGGCTCGGCGCGGGGCGGCAGACCGCAGACCGGCCCGGCGGGTTCAGGCAGCTTCCAAGGTTGGCGGCGGGGCCGGGCGCCCTGGGCCTCGGCCTGCTTCATGACCGTGGGCTTGTAGTCCACATCGCTGCGATGGGCCTGCATCTGCTCCCCCATGCGGCGCAGGTAGAGGTCCTGATACCAGCTGATCTGGTTGTGCTCGTAGGCCTCACAGGCGGCCTGCAGCGAGCCGAAGCGCTGACTGACCAGGCCACTGGGCGCACATTGTTTCCAATCCAACACATCGTCAAAGCTCAGGCCGTTGCGCCACTGGCGCTGCTCCGACAGATAGCAGTGTTCCTCGGGGCCGTTGATCCAGAAGAGACGCCCGGTCTCATCGATGAAGTGGCGCCCTCGGCGGGCCTGGATCCTTGGCATGGCGACTCCTGGAGCAGCTCCTTCCCACGGCTTAGCCACGCCGACGGCAATGAGCAGCCCGTCACAGAGCTCCCCCGCAAGCCTCGGGCACCCGTATGGTGGGCGCGCTGAAATGAGGGCCTTCGGAGCCGTTCATCCATGAAATCCATCGACGAGCACATCCAGCAGGATCAGAGCGAAATCGAAGCGGCCCGCGCCGCCGGTGACATGGGCAAGGTGCGCCACCTTGAAGGCGAGCTCAAGGGACTGCAGGAATACAAGGACCACCACCCCGGCGACAACCACGACCCCACCCCGCTGGAGGTGTTCTGTGATCTGAACCCCGACGCCCCCGAGTGCCTGGTTTACGACGACTGAATTCCCAGCTCCTGCCAGACCGCAGCCAGCAGGATGTCGAGCCCCTGGGATGCCGCCGCTGAGATGGTCAGCACCGGGCGGCCCGACACCTGCTCGAGCTGCTGTTTCAGGGTCTTGAGCTCCTCGGGCTCGCGCAACTCGACCTTGTTGAGCACCACCAGCCGGGGGCGTGACCCGAGGTCGTGGCCATAGGCCTGCAGCTCTGCTTCCACCGTCTCAAAGTCGGCGATCACCTGTTCGCTGCCCGCATCGAGCAGGTGAATCAGCAGCCGCGTGCGCTCGATGTGGCGCAAAAAGTCATGGCCCAGACCTGCCCCCTGCGACGCCCCGGCGATCAGGCCGGGGATGTCGGCAAACACCGTGCCGTCACCGCTGGGTCGGCGCACCACGCCGAGGTTCGGTACCAAGGTGGTGAATGGATAGTCGGCGATCTTGGGGCGGGCGGCCGAGAGTACGGCGATCAGCGTGCTCTTGCCGGCATTGGGCAGGCCGATGATGCCCACTTCGGCCAGCAGCTTGAGCTCCAGCTGCAGCAGCCATTCCTCACCGTCGCGCCCCTCGGTGCATTTTTCGGGGGCCCGGTTGCGGTTGCTCAGGTAGTGGGCATTGCCCAGGCCACCGCGGCCACCAAAAGCGACCGGCAGCTCCTGATCAGGCTCGGTGAGATCGCCCAGCAGGATGCCGGTGCGGGCATCGCGCACCTCGGTGCCGCATGGCACCTTGATGCACAGGCTGTCGCCACCGGCGCCGGTGGAACGGTTGGGCCCGCCGCGGCGGCCGTCGGCGGCTTCAAACAGACGTCGGTACTTGAAGTCGAGCAGGGTCTGCAGATTGCCGTCGGCTCGCAGCACCACGTCGCCACCGCGGCCGCCGTCGCCGCCCGAGGGACCGCCTGCCGGCACATATTTTTCGCGGCGGAACGCCACGATGCCGTCGCCGCCGCGGCCGGCCCTGACGGCGATCCTTGCCTGATCGATGAATTGCATGATGATGAAACCTAGGATCGCGCTCTCCGAAGAGCCGTTGGGGCGCCGCTTTGGCTGACGTTCGCTTCCAACAGGTCAGCAAGGCCTACCCGCCCCGGGCCAATGGCACGGGGCGTCAGCAGCCCACGGCGGTGCTGCAGGAGCTCGACCTCAGCATCGACGATGGTGAGTTCCTGGTGCTGGTGGGCCCCTCGGGGTGCGGCAAAAGCACCCTGCTGCGACTGCTGGCAGGCCTGGAGCAACCCACCGCCGGTGAGATCTTCGTGGGCGGACGGCCTGTGAGCCGGCTGCGCCCGGCAGCCCGCAACGTGGCCATGGTGTTCCAGAGCTACGCCCTGTATCCCCACCTGAGCGTGGCCGACAACATCGGCTTCGGGCTGCGGCGCAGTGCACCCCGGGGGCCCCTGGCCCAGCTGCAGGACAGCCTGCACCGCCTGAGCCGCCCCCTGCCGGCCGCCCTGCGGGTGCCCTCGGTGCGAGAGGAACGCATCGCCGAGCGCATCGCTGCAGTGGCGGCGACCCTGGAGCTCGAACCCCTGCTGGCCCGCCGGCCCAAGGAGCTCTCGGGGGGGCAGAAGCAGCGGGTGGCCCTGGGGCGCGCCATCGCGCGGGAGCCGGCGGTGTTCCTGATGGATGAACCACTCAGCAACCTCGACGCCAAGCTGCGCACCGGCACCCGCACCCAGATCGTGGAGCTGCAGCGGCGTCTGGGCACCACGACGCTGTACGTGACCCATGACCAGGTCGAGGCGATGACCATGGGCCATCGCATCGCCGTGCTCAATGGCGGGCGGCTGCAGCAGCTGGGCACGCCGATGGAGCTCTACCAGTGGCCCGCCAATCTGTTTGTGGCCCAGTTCATCGGCAGCCCGGCGATGAACCTGCTGCCGGTGAGCCTGGGCGGCCCGGGGCAGATCCAGCTGGGCAGCCGCCGGTTTGTGCCCGAGGGCGCCATCGGCGAGGTGCTGCACCTGTGGCAAGGACCCCAGCAGCTGACCGCCGGCCTGCGGCCCGAGCACCTGCGGCTGGGCCCCGCCACCAACCGCAACCTGGCTGCTCAGGTCTGCCACCGCGAAGCGCTGGGCAACGAGCAGCTGCTGACCTGCCGGCTCGAGGAGGGGGACCATCTGGTGCAGGTGCGCTGCAGCCCTGCCACGGCTGTGAGCATCGGCGACAACGTGCACCTCGATGTCGACGGCCAGGGCTGGCGCTTCTTTGACGCCGCCGGCAATGCCCTGCCCCGGCCTCGCGACAACAGGGCCGGTACCGGCCCCAGCCTGCCGCCGCTCTGAACGGGGCGGGCCCGGCAGAGCGGCCTTATCGCAGGTGAATGACGCTGCAGCCGGGGCCGCCGTCACCCTGGTCGGCATCGGTGACCCGTTCGACGTAGGGCACGGTGGTGAGCCACTGGCGCAGCCCGCGCTTGAGCTTGCCGGTGCCGATGCCGTGGATCACCCACACCGGCCCGGGAGCCGAGCGCAGATGCTCTTCGACGATGGCCTCGGCCTCGTGCACCCGCAGCCCCCGCACATCGATGGTGTTGCGGGCCGTGCGCACCGCCGGGCCTCGCCCCCGCTGGCTGCCGTTGGCCTGCACGGTGACCTGGGGCGCCGGCGGCGGCGACGGCTTTTCACCCTGCAACCCCTCGATCGCCGAGAGCTCCAAATTGAGCCGCATGACTCCGCAGCGCACCGTGAGTTCGCGGCCGTCGGCGGCCAGGGCCAGCACCTCGCCGGCCTTGCCCAGTGACAGCACCCGCACGCGCTCGCCGACCGCGGGCATCCAGCCCTGATGCTCGCGCCGTTCGGGAGCCGGGCGGTGCTGCTGCTCGAGCTGGCGCAGCCGCTGCCCCGCCTGGCGGGCGGTCTCGCCCTGCTCGGCCGTGCTGCGAGCCGCGTTCCCACGGCCCTGGCGCAAGCGGCGAATGATGCGGCGCACCTCGTTCTGTCCATCGCGGATCGAGCGCTCAAGCTGCTGTCGCCGCTGCTCCTGCAGCTCGGCGCTCTGGAGCTGCTGCTGCTCCCAGCGCGACAGCAGCTCCTCGTGCAGCAGCTCGGTGCGGGCCAGCAGGGCAGCGGCCTCCTCGGCGGCATCCTGCTGGCGCTGGCGTTCGTCTTCAAGGCCGGCGATCACCTGGTTCACATCGCCGGCCGCCAGGGGGGCGAGCTGGGCTTCGGCCTGCTGCAGCACCGGTTCGAGCAGGCCCAGCCGCCTTGCGATCGCGAGGGCGTTGCTGCGGCCGGGGATGCCCCACTGCAACCGGTAGGTCGGCTGCAGGGTCTCCACATCGAAGCCCACCGAGGCATTTTCGAAACGGGCATCGCCGTACTTGAGCGCCTTGAGCTCGCCAAAATGGGTGGTGGCCACGGTGAGACGGGCCTGGTCGGCCAGATGGCGGAGCAGGGCCGCCGCCAGGGCCGAGCCCTCCTGGGGATCGGTACCGGCACCGACCTCGTCGAGCAGCACCAGGGAGGCACCGACCCGCGGCTGGGCCAGAGCCTCGAGGATGCGGGCGATGCGGCGGATATGGCCGCTGAAGGTGGAGAGGCTCTGCTGCAGCGACTGCTCGTCGCCGATGTCGGCCAGCACCAGGGAGCACCAGGGCAACCGGGGGGTGCCGCTGCAGGGCAAAAACAGGCCGGCCCGGGCCATCAGCGCCGCCAGGCCCAGGCTTTTGAGGGTGACGGTCTTGCCGCCGGTGTTGGGGCCGGTGATGGCCACCACCCGCAGCTGCTCGCTGACGGTGATGGTGACCGGCACCACGGGCTGACCGCCCTGGCGGCGCTGCTGCCAGAGCAGCAGCGGATGGCGCAGCTCGCGCAGCTCGAAGCGGCCGTTGGGGTCGTCGCTCAGTTCGGGGCGCACCGCACCGATCCAGGCGCTGTAGCGGGCCCTGGCCAGGGCGGCATCGAGCTGCACCAGCACGGCGTGCAGCTGGCCGAGCGCTTCAGCCTGATCGGCCACCAGGGTGCTGAGCTGGTGCAGAACGGCCTGCTCAAGCTGCCGTTCCTGACCTTCGAGATCGCGGATGCGGTTGCCCAGGGGAATCACCGCCTGGGGCTCGATGAACACCGTGCTGCCCGAAGCAGAACTGTCATGCACCAGACCCGCCACCTGGGCGGCGGCCCCGGCCTTGACCGCCAGCACCGGCCGCTCACTGCGACTGGCAATGATCGTGTCCTGCAGGAGCGGGGCGTAGCGACGCAGCAGCTCCTGCAACCGCTCACGCCGCTCGCCGCGCACCGCCTGCAACTGACGGCGCACCGCTTCGAGCGGCGCACTGGCGCGGTCGGCCACACGCCCCCCGTCTTCGAGGCAGAAGCGCAGGCGCTGCTCGAGCTCAGGCAGGGTGCGCAGCTCAGCCACCAGAGCGCTGGTGCAGGGCCTGAGCTCGGGGTCCTCGATCTGGCGCCGCAGGCGCCGAGCCGCCGCCAGGGTGAGGGCCAGGTCGAGCAAGGCTTCGCCAGCGGCTGTGCCCCCTTTGGCACAGCGCTGCACCAACGGGGCGAGATCAACCACCCCGTCGAAGCTGAGTCCGCCGTCGAGCACACCATCGAGGGCGAGCAGCTCAGCGGTCTCGGCCAGCCAGGCCCGACCGATGGCCAGCTCGGGCGCCAGCGGCAGAGCCAGGCAACGGGCCCGACCGGCAGCGGTGCTGGCGAACGCAGCCAGCTGCTCGGCCAACCGCGGCCACTCGAGCAGCTCCTGGGTTTCGACTTCTGGAATCACCCGGCGGCGCTCAAGGGGGCAGCGATGGCCTGCTGACCGGGCACATTCGAGGGGATCCCACCGGGCGGCTCATAGAGCAGCTCCAGCCAGTTGCCTTCGGGATCCTGCAGGTAGAACGAAGCGGTGCCGTCGCGATGATCGTGCACCGGGCCGCAGCTGTAGCCCTGCTGCTGCAGCTGCTCGTGCATCCGATCAACCGCGGCGCGCTCGCTGAAATGGAAGGCGAAGTGGGGGCCGGCGGCGCGGTAGTCGGGGCTGAGCAGGGCAATGCCGTCGCCGGTGAGCGGCGATTGCAGGTAGGCCCAGTCGGGTGCATCCCACGTGAGCCGCAGCCCGAGGGCGGTGTAGAAGGCCTTGGCACGTTCCATGTCCTGCACCCGCAGGGCAACGTGGCCGAGACGGTGGCTGGCGGACATCGGCAGGATCCGGGATCCTTCCATTGTCAACGCTGACACGCAGGGCTGGGGCCGCTCAGGAATCATGGGGCTAATGAACCCGGCTGCTGTGAACCTCGAGGCCGTCAAGGGCTGGCTGCAGCGCCAGGCCCACGACGATGAAGGGCAGGTGTTGCTGAGCCTCCTCGGCGTGGGCGGCCTCACCCTGCTGTGGGCGCTGTTGTGGCCTGTGCCCACCGAAGTGACCGGCCGCGGTGTGGTGATCGTGCCGGGGGGGGCCACCCTGATCGACAGCCGCGCCGAAGGGCAGATCCGCGAGCTGCGGGTCAAGGTCGGCGACCCGGTGCGCAAGGGGCAGGTGCTGATGGTGCTCGACCAGCCGGCCCTCGAAAAGCAACTGGAACGCCAGCAGCGCGACCTGCGCGAGCTGGTGCAGATCAACAACGATCTCAACCGCCGCGACGCGATCCGACTGCGCGCCGCCCGTGATGTGCGCGACACCGCCCTGCACAAGCTGGCCCGCGAACAGCGGCGGGTGCTGGCGCTGCAGAAGGTCTATGCCCAGAAGGTGGCCGACTTTGCCCACCTGGCCCGCAGCCAGGTGGTGGCGCCCCTGGCCCAGGAGGTGGTGGCCACCTCCGACCGCAACACCCAGCTGCAGGTGGAGCTCGATGAGCTGCGAATCCGCGACAAGGACGTCATCAGCGCCTTCACCAAGGTCAAGCTCGACATCGACACCGAGCAGCAACAGCGTCGCTTCCGCATCGACAACACCCGGCGCGAACTGCGCGTCACCGAGGCCCAGCTCCGGTATGCCGGCAACCTCAGCGCCAAGCGCGACGGCAGCATCCTTGATCTTCAGGTGATCAAGGGGCAGACCGTCAAACCGGGCCAGCGCCTTGGCACCATCGGCGCCCGATCCACCACGGCCCAGACCAGCGCCACCGGCCTGCGCGCCATCGCCTACTTCAGGCCTGCCGACGCCCGGCGGTTGCAGAGCGGCCAGGGCATCGAAGTGGTGCCCGACTGGCAGCAGCGCGGCCGTTTCGGGGGGATCGAGGGCGTGGTGCAGCGGGTCAGCCTGCTGCCCGCCACCCCCGAAGACATCGACACCACGATGGGCAATCCGCCGTTGGCCCAGTCGCTGGTGGCCAGTGGTCCGGTGATTCGCACCGAGATCGCCCTGGTGCCCAGTCGGCACAGCGCCGATGGCTACCGCTGGACCCTTTCGGGGGGCAGCAGCGTGTTTCCGATCCGCGAAGGTCTGACGCTGCGGGCACACGCCTACGTCGAATGGCGCACGCCGTTCAGCTACCTATTGCCGGTGCTGCGCGACCTGACCGGCACCTACCGCACCCCCAGGCTGCAGCTGCAGCAGGATCAACCCGACCTGCGCCAGCGAGGCACGCTGCCATGAAACGGGAATGGCCCTTTGTGGTGCTCGAGGTGCTGTTCCTGCTGGTGCTGCTGCAGAGCAATGCCCCCGAGGTGTGGTTCTGGTTTGTCGCCCTGCTGGTGCTGCTGGTCTGGCGCAGCCTCGCCCTGCGCCAGCGCCTGCAGCTGCGGGCCGCTAGGGCTGCCGAGCCTCCGACACTGACACCGAAGCCGGAAGCGTGAGCGGCAGCTCGGGCAGGACCTCGGACTGCTCGGGCACCGGCAGCAACTGGCGCAGCATGCGGGCATAACTGACGTTGGCGAGGGTCATGGATTCGGCGATGCCCTCCATGGCGCGGGTCATCAGGCTGATCGTCTCGCTCACATCGGTGTAGTCGGCCAGACCCAGCTGGTAGCGGGCGCGGGCATCGCGAAAGGCCTCCCGCGAGGCGCGGTACGAGGCCTCGGCCGCATTCAACTGGCTGAGCGAGGCGCGGTAGTCGTAGAACGCCGTTTCGAGCTCCTGGCGGATCTGGTTGCGCTGACGGGCCAGGCGCTGCAGCACCGCCTCGGCCGCCGCCCGGCTGGCCTCGGCCTCGCCCCCGGTGACACCGGCATCGAACAGGCGCCAGTGCAGCCGCAGGCCCGCCACCCAGTCGGCGCTCTGGCTCGCGAGCTGGCGGATGTTGGTCTCGGCGCAGCAGCCCCTGAGCTCGATCACGGGCTTGGTGAGCAGGTCGGAGCCACCGCCACCGGCCGCAAACAGCTGCAGGCTGGGCAGCAATTGGGCGCTGCGCCGGTCAGCCTGGCGCAGCAGGGCCTGGCGCTCGGCCGTCAGCCGCTCGAGCGACGGGTTGGCCCGCAGGCCTGCCACCAGGGTCGCGTCGAGCGGCAGGGGCCAGGGCGGCTGCAGCGTCACATCGTTGCGGGCCAGCAGCAGGGTGCCAAAGGCCACGTTGAGCAGGTTGGTCAGGGCCTGGCGGCGACTGAGGCGCTGGGCCTCGGCCTGCTCGAGCCGAAAGCGGCTCTGCTGCAGCGTGGCTTCAGCCCGCAGCAGATCCAGACGCGGCACCAGCCCACTGGTCTTGAGCGCCGCGACCTGATCGCGCACCAACGCGTCGTTGCGCACCACGGCCGCCCGGATGCGCTGCAGCTGATCGGCCAGCTGCAGGCCGTAGTAAGCCTCGCTGACCTGCAGCTGCAGCAGCCGCAGGGCATCGCCATAGTCTTTGAGGCTGGCGCGCAGACGCTGGTCCTGCTCAGCCAGGGCCGCCCCACGCTCGAAGCTGATCAGGTCCCAGTCGAGCTCCAGGCTGCCCCAGCCCCCGCCCCGGTTGGCCAGGATGCGGTTCCAGCCCCCCTGCTCCACCAGAAAAGCCGACGCCGGTGCGGGCGGGGCCGGATAGAGGCCCCTGTTGCCATCGAGCACCTGGTTGCCCACCTGACGCTGGGCAAAGGCACCGCCCAGCGTCAGGCCCACCCGGGGCCAGAAACGCCCCTGCACCGAGCGCCTGAGTCCGCGCATCTCGGCGATGCGGGCACGCCGCTCGGCCAGCTCGGGGTTGTTGGCAACGGCCACCGCCATGGCCTGCACCAGACTCAACTGCCGCTGCTCACGCTGCTGGGCGGCGGTCACATCGACCGGCAGCGCCGCCGCCGCCGGGGCCTTGAACGCCTGGTCATCGAGGCTGAAGGGGTGCTGGGCCGCCGGCGCGCCCCGCAGGGCGCCGTCAAGCTCCTGCAGATCGCGCTCAAAGGCGGCCAGCGCACGCAGCAAGGCGGGCGAGGCGGGCTGGGGCTTGCTGGGCAGCGCCAGCGCCGGTGCAGGCGACAGCGCCAGGGCCACCAGTGCCAGGGCACGCCGCAGGGTCGTCGCCATGGCGCTCACGGGGCCTGCCGATGGGTGTCTGAGGCCCGCTCGCGCTGGGCACGCTGAGCCATGTCGTGCAGGCCCACGCTGGTGCGGGCCAGGCAGCCGATCGAGAAGCAGATGCAGGCACTGCCCAGCAGACCCCAGTGCACGCGACCTCCAAAGGAATGGATCTTCGTGACCATCAGCGCCACCGCCACGGCGGTGATCCAGGGCAGGCCGATCAACAGAAGAACAGAGGAGCGGCCCATGGGGCGGGTTCTCAGCGATGGGGCTCAGTGCAGGACCAGATGCTCAAGCTGCTGTTCGGCTGCGGCGCGGCGGCGGTTGAGCTGGGCCAGCACCCACGACACCTTGCAGACGCACCCGATCGAGAAACAGATCGCGGCGCTCCCCAGCAAGCCCCAGCCATGGCCATGCAGGCTGAAATCGTCCGCCAGCAGCAACCGAAACGCCAGCAGCACCATCAGCGACGAGGCGATCCACGGCCCATGGACCCAGAGGAGCAGAAACCTGGCCATGGGTGGGCAAGCGCGCAACGGCTACGGGTGGAGGATCGCACCGACCGGCACCGGCGCCAAGCGCCGCTCAGCCCTGGCGCAGCCACTGGGCCGCATCGCAGGCGTGGTAGGTGAGAATCAGATCGGCACCGGCACGCCTGAAGCTGAGCAGGGTCTCGAGCACCACGGCGCGCTCGTCGATCCAGCCGTTCTGGGCGGCTGCCTTGACCATGGCGTACTCGCCGCTCACGTTGTAGGCCGCAATCGGCAACTCGGTCTCGCCCCGCAGGCGGTGAATGATGTCGAGGTAAGCCAGACCTGGCTTGACCATCAGGATGTCGGAGCCCTCCTGCTCGTCGAGCTGGGCTTCGGTGATGGCTTCGCGGGCGTTGGCCGGATCCATCTGATACGTGCTCTTGTCCTTCGGAATCGGCTTGGCTGACGCGGCGCGCGGGGCCGAATCCAGGGCCTCCCTGAAGGGGCCGTAGTAGGCGCTGGCGTACTTGGCCGTGTAACTGATGATGCCGACGTGCTCGAAGCCCTCTTCATCCAGGGCTTCGCGGATCGCCCCGACACGGCCGTCCATCATGTCGCTGGGGCCGATCAGGTCAGCACCGGCCCGGGCCTGGGCCAGGGCCTGCTTGCACAGGATCGCCACGGTCTCGTCGTTGAGCACGACGCCTTCGTCGCTGACGATGCCGTCGTGGCCGTCGCAGCTGTAGGGATCGAGGGCCACGTCGGTCATGATCGCCATGTCGGGGTGCACCTCCTTGAGCCGGCGGATCGCCCGCGGGATCAGGCCGTGCTCGTTGAAGCATTCGGCGCCGTCCTCGGTCTTGAGACCATCGGCGACTTTGGGAAACAGCACCACGCAGCGGATGCCCAGATCCCAGGCGCGGCCGACTTCATCGACCAGGCCTTCCAGGCTCCAGCGCTGGGAGCCGGGCATGGCGCCGATCGGCTCGTTGCCGGCCCCCTCGTGCACAAACAGGGGGTAGATGAAATCGGTGGGGGCCAACGCCGTCTCCCGCACCAGGGACCGCAGGGCAGGGGTGCGGCGCAGCCGGCGGGGGCGGTAGGTGAGCTCCATGGGGGCCTGAGGGCTGCGCGGATCCTACGGAGCAGCCCCTGGTGTCAAAGGCGCGCGGCCTGCAGCCAGGCAGCCCTGGGATCGACGCTGCGCGCCTGGCGCAGCTGCTCAAGCAGCTCCCGCTCCCGCGCCGACAGCTGCTCCGGCAGCCGCAGCAGCGGGGTGAGCAGCAGGTCACCGCGACCGCCCTTGATGGGCCAGCCCTTGCCCTTGAGGCGCAGGCTGCGGCCCGGAGTCATGCCCGCCGGCACCTGAACGGTGGCGACGCCGTCGGGGGTGGCCACCTGCACCTCGGCGCCCAGGGCAAGTTCGTCGAGGCTGAGGGGCAGCTCGGCCCGCAACTGGTCGCCATCGAGGCTCCAGACGGGATGGTCCTGCAGTTTCAGGTTCAGGTAGAGGTCACCGCGGCGGCCGGTGCCCGGCTGCAGGTTGCCCTTCTCCTTGAGCCGCAGCCGGCTGCCGTTCTTGACCCCGGCGGGGATGCGCACCTGAACCCGCTCTTCGTTGACGGCCAGGGTGCGTTCACAGCCGCGGAAGGCATCGGCAAAACTGAGGCTGATGGTGGCCTCGGCATCAAGGTTGGCCGAAGCCGCCCGGGCGGCCTGGGGCCCTGCGCCGGGAAACCCTGCGCCGAACCCTGCGCCAAAGCCGCCAGGGAACCCGGCACCGAAACCACCCCCGGCGGGTCCACCGAAACGGCCGAGCAGATCGTTGATGAAGTCGTCGAAATTGCCGTAGCGGCCGAAATCAACATCGAAACCGGCCCCACCTGCACCGCCGCCGGCCTGGTTCCAGTACTGACCGAATTGCTCGTACCGGCGCCGCTTCTGGGGATCGGAGAGGACCTCATAGGCCTCACTGATCTCCTTGAACTTGGCCTCGGCGTCCTTGTTGTCGGGGTTGACGTCGGGGTGGTACTGGCGCGCGAGCTTGCGGAAGGCGCGCTTGATCGCCTCGGCATCGGCACTGCGATCGACGCCCAGCACCTGGAAGTAATCGCGGTAGCCGTTGACTGCCATGGGGTCAGTGTCTCAGCAGTGAGGGGTTCGCTGCCGTATCGCGAGGGGGCGGAAGCCCGAACGCTTGCCTTTCCTCACAGGAACGCGACGGCCCGGCAGGGAGTCCGTAACTTTCGCCACAGTCTGAGGCACCCATGCAGCACGCTGCGCCAGCCCGCTCGGGCGTTCTGATCGGTTTGACCGTGCTGCTGCTGGGCGTGCTCACCACGGCGAGCGCCGCCCCCGCCGCCAGCGATGAGCAGCTGGGCCTGAGCCGCCACCTCAAGCGGGTGGGCGCCCTGTTCTATGGCGCCTGGTGGTGCCCCGCCTGCACCCGCCAGAAGGCGCTGTTCGGCGAGCAGGGCGCCAAGGAGCTGCCCTACGTGGAGTGTGATCGGGTGCCCGGCGACCGGGGGCGCTGTGAAGCTGCCCTGATCAAGGTCTTTCCGACCTGGGACCTCAAGGGCAAGGAGCGGCTCACGGGGGTACAGAGTCTCGAGGAACTCAAGAGCTGGAGCGGCTACAACCGGTGATGGCCAGCCCCAGCTGATGCCAAGCCCGTCGCCCCTGCTTCCCTTTCATGGCACTGACTGCGTTCATCGATGCCCTGCCGGGTCTGATCGCTCAGGCGGTCGAGGCCAATCCCCTGCTGGGGTATCTGGCCATCGGCCTGGTGATGTTGCTGGAAAACGTGGTGCCACCGATCCCGTCTGAGGTGGTGATGCCCCTGGCTGGATTTCTGGTGCAGCAGGGCAAGATCGAGCTGATCCCGGCCGTGCTGGCAGGCCTGGTGGGCACGGTGCTGGGGGCCTGGTTCTGGTACGGCGTCGGCCGTCTGGTCAACGAAGAACAGCTGGAGCGCTGGCTGACCCGTCGGGGCCGCTGGCTGGGCATCGAGCCCAGGGCCCTGAGCGAGAGCCGCCGCTGGTTCAACCGTCACGGGGTGGCAGTGGTGTTCTGGGGACGGGTGATCCCCGGCATCCGCACCCTGGTGTCGGTGCCCGCCGGCATCGAACTGATGCCCCAGCGCACGTTTCTGTTCTGGACGACAGCCGGCAGCCTGCTGTGGGTGCTGCTGCTCACCGTCATGGGCACGGCCCTTGGCGAGGGCTACCAGCGCGTGGCGGGCTGGATCGAACCCTTTGCCGATCTGATCAAGGTGCTGATCGCCATCGCCGTGGTGCTGGGCGCGCTGTGGCTGGTTGCGCGGGCCGTGCAGAGCTGGAGACGCTCGCGGCGTTGAACCCACGGCTGACGCCGCTAGCGTCCTTGCAGTCTGAAACTCTCGCCATGGCCGATCTGGCTTTTCTGTTCGGGTTCTGGGTGGCGGTGCTCGTCACGGCCGATCTGGTGATCCGCACGGTGGTCGGACTCGCCGGCGGACTCCTGGGCGCCGTCACCGGTGCCATCGGCCGCCGCTGGCGCCGGGCTGCAGCCTGACCTCAAGACGCCGGGCAACCATCTGCCTTCACTTCCGGGGGAAGCCAAACAGGCAGCAACGGTCTGGGCCAACAGCTTGGAGCGGCAACAGAAAACGCAGAAGTCAGTCGGCCCGGTCACCAGAACCCGATCACAAATCAATCAAGGTGGCAGAGGGCTTGAAGTTCACCAGATAACTGGAGAACGGATCACCACCGAACAGGATTTCAACCCT
>JBBASJ010000044.1:0-18510 GCA_040399325.1 Prochlorococcaceae cyanobacterium | reverse complement strand
CAGATCGCCGGTGCGATCAATGCCGTGGCCACCAAGGTTGCTGTGGGTATCAACGAGGTTCCGAGCGGTCTTGCCAGGGCGCTCAACCAGCACGCCAAGGGAGAGGGTTCGGCTTCCTGAGCCGTTCCTCACCTGACAGCCGCGCTGGAGAGTTCAACCGATCCTCACTGTTCCACCCAACAGATCTGTTGCTGATTCCCAACCATGTCTGCTACTACCGACAACATCCTCGAACAGCTGAAGACCCTTTCGCTGCTTGAAGCTTCCGAGCTCGTCAAGCAGATCGAAGAGGCCTTCGGTGTGTCTGCCGCCGCTTCCGCCGGCGTGGTGATGGCCGCTCCCGCCGCTGGCGGTGCTGCTGAAGCCGTTGAAGAGAAAACCGAATTCGACGTCATCCTCGATGGCTTCGAAGATTCGGCCAAGATCAAGGTCCTCAAGGCCGTTCGCGAGGCCACCGGTCTCGGGCTCGGCGATGCCAAGGCTCTTGTGGAGGCTGCTCCCAAGGCCGTCAAGGAAGGCATCTCCAAAGCCGATGCCGAAGCCCTCAAAAAGGCCATCGAAGAGGCAGGCGGCAAGGTCACCATCAAGTGATCCTTGGCGCCGGAAGGCGCACTGCACTGCCAACGAGATCCGGCCCCGTGGGGCCGGATTTTTTTTGGATTGACCTCGGCTCGCCAATGGCCATCACATCGCTCACAAACCGTGACAATTCAGTGCAATCGGTGCGCTCTGTCTACGATCCGGGTGAGGTCTGAGCGGCAGCCCGGCTGCTTTTCAGTCGCCATCCACCAACGGCCCTCTACTCCTTGTTGTGTTGATCAAGCTCATGGTCATGAAGCTGAATTCCTCCCGGCGGCCTGCGCGGCGCTGGTCCCTGCTGCTGGCCTTGACGGCCCTGTTTGGTGCGATGGCGCCTGTGGCGGTTGAGGCGTCGGGTGCAGCCCAGGGCGGGGTCCCCTGCCCTGCCTATCTGAGCGGCATGAAGCCACTGAAGATCGGTTTCAAGTGGACCGAAGGTCCGGCCTGGGACCCCAAGGCCCAGCGCTGGATCTTCAGCGATCTGATGGGTGAGACCGAGTACGGCATCACCGCCAGCGGTCAGCTCACGGCCCTGCGCCAACCGGCCGGCTATCCCAATGGCCATGCGCTGCTGCCCGACGGTCGCTTTGTGGTCGCCCAGCACGACCGCACCCTGGGCATCGTCAATGGGGATGGCAGCGGTTTTCGCGTCATTGCCTCCACCTACATGGGCAAGAAGCTGAACAGCCCCAATGATGTGGCTGTCGCCAAGAACGGTGATATCTACTTCACCGACCCCACCTTCGGGCTCGAGGGCTACGGCCCTGTCAAGGCTGCTCCCGATCTCAGCTTCAAGGGGGTGTATCGCGTCCGCAACGGCAACCTCACCGTGATCAACGACGCCCTCAAGATTCCCAATGGCATCGGCCTGAACCCGTCTCAATCGCTGCTCTATGTGAGCGATACCAGCGACAACACCATCTACACGATCAATCTGGCCGAGTACAACGGCAAGCCGCTGCCAGCCAAGCCCCTGTTTGTGTTCCAGCAGATCAAAGGTGGACACGTCGCCGCCAATGCCAGTGATGGTCTTCGGGTCGATCGCGACGGCAACATCTGGGCGACCGGCCCCGGCGGGATCGGGGTGTTCACGGCTCAGGGCAAGCCGATCTGCTCGATCCCCTTCCCTGACCACGTCGCCAACCTGGCGCCCGGTGGTGTCAACAACACCAACATCCTCGTGACCTCGGCCGACAAGGTCTACCTCCTGACCCTTAAGAAGCCCTTCTGAACCGGGCTTCTTGCCCGGTTGTTGCCTTCAGTCCCTGATCGATCATCACCATGCGTCCGTTGAACACCACCCGTCGCCGGCTGCTGGTCGGTGGTCTGGCCTCTCTGGCCGCCGCTGGTCTGGCACCGGCCATGGCGGCCGGTTCTGGCCAGGCCGGCCGACCTGCCCGGGCAACCCGCGCTGCCGCTCAGGCCACCATCCCGCGCCGGCAGCGGGTCAAGGCCCTGGTGATCGGCAGTGGTTTCGGTGGTGCCATCGCCGCCTATCGCCTGGGGCAGAAGGGGATCGACACCCTGGTGCTGGAGCGCGGCCGTCGCTGGGATGTGACGGCCAACCAGCCCGGCCCGTTTGCGACATCCCGCAACCCTGACGGCCGCGCCCTGTGGCTGTCTGAGGTCGACCTGCTTGTCAATGATGGGCCCAAGGATCCACTGGACCGCTACGTCGGTCTGGTGGAGCGCTACAACGAAGACGGCATCATCGTATGGGCGTCTTCCGGTGTCGGTGGGGGCTCACTCGTCTACAACACCGTGCTGTTGCAGCCCTCGAAGAGGAACTTTGGCCTCGCCTTTCCGGCGGCGGTCAGCTACGACGAAATGGACCGCGAGTATTACCCGCGGGTCGTTGAAATGATGGATGCCGGTCCGATTCCTGACGACATCCTGATGTCGTCTCCCTATCTGGGGGCGCGGGTGTTTCAGGAGCTTGCCAACCGCGCGGGCCTGCGCAACGAACGCATCAACACGGCCAGCAACTGGCATGTGGTGCGCAGGGAGTTGCGCGGCCAGCTGCCGGCATCGGCCACCGAGGGTGAGATCTGGTATGGGTCCAACAGCGGCTACAAGAACAGCCTTGATCGCAACTACCTGAAATACGCCCAGGAGAGTGGCCGGGTCAAGGTTCAGGAACTCAGCAATGTTGTCGATATCCGGGAGAACGGTAACCGCTATCTCGTCGACTACAACCGCATTGACGAGCGTGGCAATGTCATCTCCAGCCACACCGTTGATTGCGACTATCTGTTCCTCGGTGCCGGCTCGATGGGCACCACCTCCCTGCTGGTGCGTGCCAAGGCCCGGGGCACGCTGCCGCGCCTCAACGGCGAGGTCGGTCGTCACTGGGGCAACAACGGCGACACATTCGGCTCCTTCCGCACGGGCAGACCGGCCGGCAGCAGCAGCGGCGGCCCAGCCCACATTGTGGGTCTTGACTATGAGACCAATCCCCACGGCCCCCAGACCGTGATTGCTTTCCCGCAGCCCAACAATCCTGAAGATGCTCTGATTTTCCTCGGCATGGCCATTCCCCAGGACAGTGGGTACTGGGACTACGACGCCAAGGAAGGCAGGGCACGTCTGCACTGGCCCGCCAACACACCCGGTCAGAAGAACACCGAACAGGGAATGGAATACACGCTCACGCGTCTGGCTTCAGCGATCACACCCGAGGCTGAGGCCAAGCGTGCCAGAGACTCCATCAAGGTTGGTGCTGGTGCCACGGCCCACCCCTGTGGTGGTGCAGTGATGGGCAAGGCCTGCGATTTCTATGGACGGGTTCAGGGCTACAAGGGGCTCTATGTTGTCGATGGTGCGTTGATTCCGTTGGCCACCGCCGCTGCCAATCCGGCTCTGACGATCGGTGCCTTTGCCGAACGCTGCATGGATGAGATCCTCAAGACCGAGCTGCGCGGCTGACGCCGACGCAGCTCAGCGTCCTGGAGGACTCAGGATCAGGTGCTGATCAGCTTCAGCAGGTCTTCGGAGGCGAACACGTCACGCACAAAGGTGAGCTGCTCGCTCTTGTAGTAGCAGCCACCGCGGTGACCACGGCGCACCCAGCAGACACTGCCCTTGGCGATCTGTTCACCGGTGTTGTCATCGAGGCAGATCCATTCAAAGTGAGTGAACTCACCCCAGATCTGCACAATCGGCCACACCATCGTCACACCTGGTTGCGCGATGATGGCCCACCAGTGCTTTTCGCGTTTCTGCTGTTCGGTGATGCCGTAGTAGGGGCCGTCCTGGCAGTGATACACAAGGTCAGGGCGATATTCCTTGGTCAGCAGATCGCCCCGCCCCTGGCGCAGAGCCTCGCAGTGGGTGGGCCAGAATTCCTTGTTCTCGGCTTCAATTTGCTCGAGTGTGTAGTCGGGGCCAATCTGAGGCAGAACGGCTTCCTGAAGATTGCCGATTTCAGCCGAGCGTTGAATCAGCTGCGCCTTCATCGCGTCGCTGACCAGGCCAGGACGGGAATAATCAGCTGCCAACCCTTCGTAATAGTTGCGCCGCGCCATGGTGATGTGTTCGGGGGGTGTAAGAGTTGATCGTTGTTGCGCAAATGATGCGGTGACCAGCGATCGCGAATGGAGCAGGTCAATGCTTGATTGCCGCCCATGTTGTTGGAGCGTGCACAGTGCATGCCCCATCTTTTCATGGTAGGTGTGGCCTCTGTCTGCGGCAAGCAATGGGTCGTTCAGGAGCCTTGAATCCGAGGGGTTCGCTCGGCTTCAACCTGGAGGACAAATATCTGTGATGAGAGGCAGACGTTTAGCTGGCAGAGGCAATTAAGAAATCCTGGATTTTCTTCGCTAGGATCCCGTGGTCTCTAATTTTGAGAGAGACAGAGGGGGCCTCTCCCGGCTTGTCACTGCTCTTGTTCTGCAACTTTTCTCAAATCAGCGGGGCCACATGTTAATCAAGGCACACGGTGAATCCAAAGGCAAGATCGGAGTGTTTATCGAAGAGCACTTCGACATGACCGAGTACAGGCTCTTCAACAGGCGTTTCCCCGCTGCTGGATACGATCTCGAATACATGTCCAATCTCTGGGGCAATGCCTCATTGCAATTTGGATCCAATCCAGATAATGATTGGGTTGAAGAACATCTGATCGTCACCAAAGATGTGAAGGATGTCAATCCAAGTGACTATAAGGGCTTCTTGCTGATTGGCGCCTACGCCACCGATCGTCTGCGCTACAGCGTGAAGCCTGAAAAGGGCAAGCCTAATGATGCTCCAGCTGTTGAGCTGCTACGGCGCATCAATGCCACCCCCGGGGTCAAGATAGGCACGATCTGCCATTCGCTTTGGCTGTTGTGTGCTGATCGCTCGCTGCTCGAAGGACGCCGTGTGACCTGCGCACACAATATTATCTGCGACGTCGAAAATGCTGGTGCAGATGTTCAATATGGTGATGATGGCACTGTCGGCAGTGTGGTCGACGGCGATCTGATCACGGCCAAGCATCCTGCCTTCACCGATGAGCTGATTGATCTGTTCATCCAGCAGATCGAGGCTTGACCCAGGCTTGCTTCGCGCGACACTCTTGGTAACAAGACGTGTTCAATGGAAAGCCCTCGCTCAGGCGAGGGCTTGTTGCTGTGGGCCCGGGTCTGTTGGTTGGTGGTCTTGATCAGAAATTGAGGTAGACCCGGAAGGTGCTGCCCCAGTCGGTGCCGCCGTTGCTGAAGCCGTCGTGATTGGTCACAAGGAAGACGGCTGGTTGAATGTAGACGCGGTCAGAGAAGGGATAGTTGTACCAGGCTTCAAAGGCGATCGGTGCGGTATTCGTACCCCAAGCTGAAGTGTTGCTGTAGACCGATGGCACCTGGCCGACAGCCAGACCCATCTTGGCGTTGTCAACAATCAGGTCGTCAATGACCAAAGCCGCCATCCAGCTCTGGGCTTTAGCTGTGTCGCCAGCCTTGGCCATGGGTACGCCGAACACATTCACGTTTTCACGTGCTGTGTAATAGAAGTGGTTATAGACGAGATTCAAAGAGATATTTTCGAGGAATTCCCAAGCGAAGGTTGCGCCCACTTGATTGTAGGAATCAACATCGTAGAAGAATGGGTTGGCACTGAGATTTGTGCCAACGAAAGCATTCAGAGTGTCGCCTTTGCTGTAGACGTAATTCAACGAGGCCAGAACGTTGCCGTCGTTGCTCACATAACCGAGCTGGAATGGTGCGCGGAAGCGAGTGTCACGCCCCACGATGCCCCTTTGCTGGTAGCTGTTGGAGACTGGGTTGAGGGCGTCGATCGGGTTGGCCATGTAGCCACCTCCGATCGACAGGTTGCCACCCAGGAAGTTGCGGACGATGTTGTTGTAGGTGAATCCTGCTCCGGATCCCACATAGTCAGCAAGTCCGGCACCGCTGGCAAAGAAGTAATTCTGCTGCTCAACCGGATAGAAGGTTCCGTACTGGACCGGCAGGAAATCGTAGTCCTTGTAGCGTGTGCCGACCCAGAGGGATGCATCCTGGCCAAACGGAATCTTCCACCACAGACGATCAAAACTGACGTACGAGTCGTTGATCGTTCCGAAGCCGTAGGCCAGGTTGAGTGACGGGAAGCGTCCCCGCTCTCCGTAGGGAACAATGTTGCGGTAGCGCAGTGAAACGTTCAGCAGGTCAGAACCGGTGAAACTGGTTCTGAAGTGAACCTTGACATCGTTGTTGAAGGTGTAACTGCGCTGAAAATTGAAATCTTCGATCTCGGGCGCATCATCGCGCGTGGTGCTCACGAGGCCGCGCACAAACGTCTGTGCCGCAGCCAGGATGGTCGGGTTGTTCTGCTGCTGGCTGCTGAGCGAACCGTATTCAGCGATGGCCAGGTTCAGAAGGTCGTCATAGAACGCCGTGTTCTGAACCAGACCACCGTTGGCCACAGTATTGAGGCCTTGGCAGAGCACCACACAGCCCACGGTGGGCACATTGATTGGTGTTCCCTGTGCCAGCACCGTGTTGGCAGCCGTCGAGGGGGGCAGTTGGGGATTGAGCTCCAATAATCGTGCTGCCGAGGTGCCGTTGCGGTTGGCGAGGGTGCTGATTGTGTCTCCGGCAGCTGCATTTCTAACTTGGGTTTGGTTGGCGTTGTTGCCAATCTTGAGGGACCTAGACTCGTTAGCCAGATTGATTAGGTTCTGCAGATCCTGAGATCCCAACGGGATGTTGGCGAAGGTGATGTCGGATCCCAGGTTGGAGAGGTTGAAGCTGTTGGCGTTTACAGGTTCGTAGTTGACGGTGGGGTTGATGAGACCGCCCAGGCCCGAGTTTGGAACAACCGGCTGGCCCTTGAGATTGATCGAGAGGTCGTAGCCCCCCTTGTCGAGCGTTCGCAAACTGGTTGCGTTGTAGTTCGGATCAGACGGGTCGGTGATGATCAGATTCCCGCCTCTGGACAGGGAGGTGAAGCGCACCTTGCCGCCGGTCCAGCTCGAGGCGATGGCGTAATTCGAGGCCACCGATGGACTGACAGGTTGCAAGCCGTTGGGCGGGAAGAACAGGTTGCTCTGACCCGTCAGGTAGTAGGCGTAAGCTGTGCCCCCGGCCTTGTTGGTGGCTCCTGTCACCGAGTTGGGTGAGAGTTCGACGGCGCTGTTGGCAAAGTCTCGGTTGGTGTTCTGAACCCTGCCGGTCCAGTAGTTGGTGGCGAGGCTGGTTGACGGACCCGTGACGCCACCCACCACCAGGTTGGCCGAACCGCTGATGGTGAGGGTGGGGCGGAACTTGGGAGGTTTGGCTGGCTCCTGGCCTGTTGGGGCGGCTGTTGCAGACCCACCGCTGCCACCGGCGACGCCGGGCTGTGACGGAGCCATTGCCACGGTGGCCGGTGTCTTCTGCTCCAGCGTCGCGACCTGTTGGCGCAGGTTGGCAATCGTCTGGTTCAGTTCCTGTTCACGGGCCTGGTTGGTGCGCTCTGATTCCTGTCTCGATTTTTTCAGCTCGGCGACGTCTCGTTTGAGAGCATCGATCTGCTCCTGAAAGGCACTGAAGAGTTTTCTGGCTGCCGCATTCGACATCTGCTGCGAGACAAGGGCCTGCTGGGTGAGGAAACGGGATTCCAGGTCCAGCAATTCAGCGCGTTGGGTGGCTCCCAGGCCAGGCGTGTTCGCGCAGGTTCGGATCTGGCGCGCGACCGCTGCAGCCGGGCTGCCCTGGCTCACGTCTGCACGACAACCGGCTCCCTTGAGCTTCGCGTTGATCGACTCGGTGGTCGACGTTGCCACAGCGGTCGACGAAGGCTCCTCGACAAGGGCGTGGGCAGAGGGGGCTCCGGCCGTCAGCAGCGTCAGAGTCAGAGCGAATCCGCTGGCAGACGAACGGGCACGGGCCATGACGTCGGGGAGCGCAGAGCACAAGTACGTAACACCGTATTCAGGGCGATGCGTCGCTGCAGCAATGGTGTGACAGACCAGCTGCCGTACCTGAGCGCTTGCGGCCCCGAATGCAGTGTCAGGGAGCCTTTTCGGCAGCCTGCTTCAGGTTCTGCAACACCGAGAGGTAGGCGGTCTGGAAGAAGGTGCTGGATTGCTGACCGTCTTGACCTGCTTTGGGCCGGAACGTGTTTGACCAGCTGACCAGACACTGCTCCTGGACCAGGGGAACCAGGGAGACCAGGGCAACGTTGTCTCGCACGGGGCCATTGAGGACATGGGTGTAGCCCAGCTCCAGCCCCACAGGATCGAGATAGATCAGCTTCTCCTGCACGATCTGACCGTTGCTGGCACGCACGAGCTCGCGAATCTCGCCGACGCGGCCCGGTTGGCCGGCGACGCGCTTCGAGGAACGAAACCCCTTGAACCAGGTTGCGATGCCGCTGAAGTCGGCAACCAGAGGCCAGACCTGCCCGCAGGGCCGATCGACCACAATCGATTTGCGGGTCCGGGCGATCGGTTCGCCGCTGCTGTCAGCCTGGGCGGGCACAGGCAGACTTGCCGTCAGCATGCAGGTCAGGCCCAGGGCTACCCCCGGTGACAGCAGCCAGTGGCGACCCTGGCCCGCCGGGCCTCGATTCGAATCGGTCACTGGTGCTCTGGCAGGGGGCAGCCTGTTGTATCAACCGCAGCCTGGACTGTCGATGGGCCTTTGATGACAAAGTTCACGACGGTTACCGACGCGAGTCCGGCGAGCCAGAATCAAGAAACGACCCATCAACGCCCCGCTGCAGCCATGGCCGCTGAATCAGGACCGATCCCAGCCGCTCTGAGGGGCCCCTTCTTCTCTGAGTACTACGTCTATGACGGCGGTCCCGGCGACGAAGATGGTGCTGTCAACGGCGAAGTGCATTACACCACCTACTTCGGTCAGGGACCTTTTCATATCAAAGGCCTGAAAAATTACGTCGTCAATACTCTGGGCGTGCCTGTGCCGTCCAACGCCGATACCGACGCTGAGCTTCTTTATTCATTCGAAGATATTAATAATCAGAATCGCGATACCTATTCACCTGTTTACCTCTATTCGTACGGGCATTTGGATGCGGAGACCGGCATCCTTCATCAAGACAGCCCGGGCGCCATGATTCAGTTGAATCCCGGGCAGAAACTTGTCATTACCACCAAGTTCTCGGATCTTGATCTTGACAAGTCGCCTGAGGTGGTCACCTCGGGTGTTGCGTTCATGGAAGGGGGTGGTGCCGGTTCCACGAACATGCACTTTCACGGTACGAATGTTTCTCCCAAAGGCTACGGCGACAACGTCGATATTGAATACAACACTCTTCTATTCCCCGATCTCGAGACAGAAGGCTCCAAGAACGTCATCAAGCTGCCCAAGTCGCATCATGAAGGCCTCTCGTGGTGGCATCCCCACTTCCATTCTTCGGCCAATGGCCAGGTCTACGGTGGTGCTTTCGGCAACCTCCAGATTGGCGATTCTCTGAATCATATTGCTGGCTTTGAGAACGCGACCCGTAATTTCATCGGTATCAAAAACTTCAACGTCACCTTCAACGAGCAGACGCAGCGCTTTGAAGTCCTGACCAGTGCCTTCACCCCTGAGGATACGGCCCGAAATATTCACCTCGTCAATGGTGAGTTTCAGCCCTCCCGCTCTGGCTACACAACCGGAACCTGGAACTCCTTTTCTTTTATTAACTACACCAGCAATAGTTTCTATAACGTCAAAATCGTCAAGACCAAGCCTGGTGTTGCTTTCAATATCAAAGACAAGTCGACTTGGGGTGAGTTCAGTGATGTGTATATCTATGGAAAGGACGGTTATCAAACGCCTCGCATCGCCAAGGCTTATTCCGGGATCAATAACACCATCATGAATGGTCTCCAACTGGAAGACCCGGTTGGAGCGGTGGTCACTGATCTTCCCTCTCCGGATCTTGAGAACAACCTTTATCTCAGTCCGGCCAGGCGGTTCGAAACACTCACTTATTTCAAAGACCCAGGCGAATACAAGGTCATCTCGGAAGCCTGGACGGGTGCGGGTTTGCGTGCCGGCGGATGGATCTGGCCCGACATCGAACTCGCAACGCTGGTGGTGGAGGGGCCTGTCGCGGCAGAGCCGGCCTTGCTGCCATCGCAGGTGACGCCCACGCTTCCCTATGCCAGCCTCGGCCTTGATCTGTCGCAGTTCACACCGCTGCGTGAGCGACGGATCACCTGGTCGGGCGACTTGTTTGTGGAGGGTGCGAACCGTTACCGCAAGATCAATGGTTCGATCTACGACACAACGCGCACTTTAATGAACGGCGAAGTGAACCGCTATGGCGGTTATCCCACGCCATTTCTGATTAACGACAATATTCTTCCCTACAACCCAGCGCTGATTGCGCAGCTCGATACGCTCGAGTACTGGAATCACGAGAATTGGGCATCGGAGCAGCATCCGTTTCACCCCCACCAGAACCACTTCCAGGTCGTCTCGCCAAAGTCCGTTCCCAGTGAACGGCTGGCTGTGTCGCCCGTGACGGCTGACTCGGCACAGTCGCGTTCGGTGGTTCAACTGTTCATGGCTTACCTGGGTCGTCTCCCCAACCCTGACGAGCTGGTTCAGTACACCAATTTTCTCGTGAACGGTCGCTCAGAGGAGGATCTAGCCTCTGAGCTTTCCACTTCGACAACATACAGGGCAGAGTTTCAGCGATTCTATATCACTGAGCGCGATTATACCAAAGACTTTTACGGGCAAGTTGCCGATGGTGCTTATTATACTTTGACGAGAGAAAATATCTATGATCAGTACAAAGCGGCTTTTTGGGCGACCAAGTTATTCGAGCTTGGATTTGAAAAGTTCCCGCTTTACATGCTGCAGACTCTTCGCAGTGGTAGTGAGGGTGCTGCCTTTCAGCAGCGTCTTGTCAATCTGGCAACCGCTGGGCTGTATGCCGTCAACAAAGTTGCGCAATCCACGCCTTTTGTGGTGACAGCAACAGCTTTGTTGCGAGTCCTCAACCAACAGATTTCAGACAATCCGGTCTCGGTGACCAGGCTCCTTCCCATTATCGATGAGCTGGTCCAGTTTGACCCCAACCAGGTCGCGAATGGGGAGAGTTATTACGGTTCCCTTGAGCGTGCTGACACCATCGCTCTGCCGGCGGCGATGATCAAGAGTCAGTCCTATTCTTCGCCCAGCAGCAATCGCTATCCCGCGCCCGCGGCCTACAACGAGTGGGAGCCTGGTCTGTTGACGACGGCCACCACCTATGATAACTACACGGGTGGTTATCTGCAGCACTGCCATATTCTTCCCCACGAGGACTCTGGGCAGGCAATCATTATCAAGATCATTGAGAATATGGAGCGTTCCTGGCTTGCAAGCAAAAAGGAATTTGCTCCTGGTGAAGTAATCACCATCGAGCGAGCATCAAATTTCCAGCGTTTCACGCTCCCGGCCAAGGCCAATGTTGGTCAGCGCATCGCATTTGGTGATGTCAATAAGGATGGTTATGTCGACGTTGTTGTCGGGGAAGCCGATGGAGGCAGCGATCTGATTTCGGTCTACAACGGTATCGATCTGACGCTGATGGGTTCGTTCCATGCTTTCTCTCCGTACACGTCGCTTGGTCAGGCGGCGGTCACGGGCGGACGTGCCAGTGGGCGCTGGAACTCAGGAGTTCACCTTGATGTCGGTGATGTCACAGGTGATGGTCTCAATGACATCGTGGTTGGTGCTGGTCAGGGTGGCGGCAATTTGCTCAGTGTTTTCAGCCGCTCACCCTCCGGCTTCTATTACAGCGGCTCGACACAGGCCTTCAGCTCCAACCCTGAGTTGGCTGATGCCACGGAGACCCGATTCACATTGGGTGATTTTGATGCCGATAACTTTGTCGATTTTGCCTTTATCGGTTCCCAGGCAGCAGGTAATTATGTCGAAGTCAAATCTTCGCGCCTCAATCTGGTGTTGTCGCTCTTCCAGAGCGGACTCAGTGGCGAGATTGGTCTGACAACAGGCTTTTCTTCTTATCAGAATCTTGGGCTTGAAACGCTTTATTTGTACGAAAAATATGCGCCAACAGCTCTGATGAAGTCAGCCACGCTGAGGGCGGCCAAATATGTTGCGCATTCCAAGTTGGGTGATAACCCCTATTTTGATGTTGCCAAGTACAAGACCTATGTTTCTGCTGACGAGCAGGTTCTGCTCAGTCAGCCGATCGGGATCCTTGAATCTGAGGCGGCTTTCGATTGGGTTCTGGCCGATATCCGTTCGCTGGCGGGTGATCTTGGCCCTGCGCCAGATCCCGTGACCGGTTACCGCGAGGCACTTGAGCTCGATGCAACGTTTGCGGGTTACCTGGCCAATCCCGTGCTGGGGGCCAGTCGCGGCCAGGCACGGGAACTGTTCACGTACACCTCCCAGCAGACGTTCGATGCCTTGCCTGGTTTCAGCAGTGACGCTGCCTATGTGAAGGCTTCGCGTGACGTCATCGGTCTTTACGTCACCCATTTGCAGCGCTTGCCTTCGCCGGCCGAGTTGCATCGGCTTGCCCGCCGTCTTGCCGACGATGGACGCACGGTCGACTACGTGCGCCAGGTGATCACCTATCGCGGCGCCTATGACCCAGCCAATCCCGTCAGTGTGGATGCGATCCATGACCAGTACTACAACCATGCGACCGGCGATGTTCGCTATGCCTACCAGGGCATCACAAATCTGTCTGATCGCTCGACTTACCGGATGATCGGAGATGACTTCACGGCGGTGACGCCGGTTGACGCTCAGAGGCTGGCGAACATTGTTGATTTCGGTCTTTACTTTGATGCGCAGGTAGTTAACAACATGAATGTCGATGGTGACATCATGATGTTCCTTGGTCCTTCGCAGGCCATGAAGGATCTGCTCAAAACCTCGTACGCTTCGATCACCGCGAATCCGGTGACGGTGCCCTTGGCTCTTGGTGCACTCAATGCGTCGTTGAGGGGCAATTACACCTATCCGCTGGGCGCCAGTTCCCCGTTGGCCAATGGACTCAACGTGGAATCGTCGACCTACGAGTCGGTGTACTCCCCGTACCTGCACGAGGATCTCTTGGTGACCCCTGGAGCCAGCTCAACCGCAGGTGTTCCCGTGGTGGCCAGTGCCGGCATCTTCGGTCACGTTGGCCACTGATCGCTGAGCTTTCTGTTGAGCCGTTCACCCCAGGGGCAGGGCGCAGATTCGTCCTGCCGTCTGGATTTCGGCCTGCACCTGGAAGAGGCCGCGCCTGGCTGTTGGCATCACCAGCGGAAGGCAGCTCTCGCGTTGTTGGATTCGAGCTGGCAGTGAAGCAATAAAAAAGCCCCGCCGAAGGCAGGGCTGAGATTGGAATTGCAATCGGAGTCTGTCCTTGTTTCGACCCGGTGCGTTTCCTCACTCCTCACTCACACAACTTAACGGCCGGTCCTTGAAGGGCTAGGGACCGGTGACCAGCTTGTCAACTGGCCTCCAGGGGATCACCGCCAGGGCGACCACGCGCTGCCGCTCCTCGGGGCTGCCCAGCGGTGGCGGCGGTGGCGGCAGCCCTGCGGCCAGCGAACCGCTCGCCCCCAGGGCCACCAGCCTGGCGCCCTGCAGAACCCAGGTCTCCAGTGGTGTCAGGGCGATCAGTTCGCCGCTGCCCGCGACATTGCCGCTGCGCCCGCCGCTCGGATCGACCCCGCTGGCCACGTCAATGCTGGTTCCGTGGCGCCAGTGACGGGCCTGAAGGGTCAGGTTGCTGCCCTGCTGCCGCAGTTGAAAACGCCAGTTGCCCGGGCTGCCGTTGTCGGGCGGTTGCAGGCTCAAGCGGGCGCTGAGACTGCCCAGGCTGCAGGCTCTGCCCGGGTTGGCGGTGGTTTCCAGGGCCACGATGCGGCCGTCGGCTCCAGGGCGCCAGCAGCTGCCTGCGGCCTGTTGCTGCAGCAGCACCGGCGTCCAGCGTCCGCGTCCGTCGGCCTGGGCTGCCAGCAGGTTGTGGGTCGTGAGCGGCGTGGGCTGCCCGCCACCGTCGGCGAGGCCGCGGCTCAGGACCGCCCCGCCCTGGACTGCCGCCAGCAGCACTGCGGTTCCCAGGATCAGTCGGTGGTGTCGTGCGGTGCCCATCGCTGTGATGCCGGCCTCAGGATGGTCTGGCTCAGGATGCTCTTTAGCTCAGATGCCGGAGTTGTCGAGTGCCAGGTGAACGAACATCGCCGCCGGACAGAGGCGACGGCTCGGCCAACCCTGTGGTGGCTGCCGCCTGCGACGGCGCCTGCAGCGGCAACCCGGGGCCGGGGGGCTGGGGCGCCCTGCTGCGGTTTGCCGATGGCAGCGTTCGGGAGCTGGGCGGCTCCGATCCCGCCACCACCAACAACCGCATGGAGCTGACCGCGGCCCTGGCGGTGCTGCAGGAGCTCGCGACCCTGCCGCGCCAGCCGCAGCTGGCGATCCGCACCGACAGTCGCTACGTGATCGATGGCCTCCAGAGTTGGATGGCGGGCTGGAAGCGCAAGGGCTGGAAGACGGCCGCCGGTGCGCCCGTGCTCAACCGCGATCTCTGGGAGCAGCTCGATCGCGCCCGCCTTCCCGGCGTGGTGCTGCAGCACGTGCGGGGCCACAACGGTGACCCCGATAACGAACGCTGCGATGCCATCGCCGTCGCCTGGTGCCGCGGTCAGGCGGCTCCTGCGGCGGCAGCGTCGTCGGCAGAAGCCGTTGCGGCCGATCCGGCACCGCCTGCGCTGCAGCAGCTGTTGAGTCGGCTTGAGCTGGCCGATCGCCTCTGTCGGGGCGGTTTTGGCCTCACCCTGGTGGAGCTGGCCCAGCTGCTGGAGGAGCCCGTCGCCCGTGTGGCCGAGCGTCAGGGGCCCTGGCGCTGGCGCGATTGGTGGATCGAACCCCTGGCCGAAGGCCGCTGGCGGCTGCAGGCTGGGTCTGCGGCATCGCACGATGGTGATGGCTGACGTCGATCGGGAGATGGCTCCCACCGGAACCGGTGCCCTTTATCGCCGCTTTGTGGGGCCACTGCTCAGCAGTGATGAGGGCTCCGATGCCGAACAGCTGTCGGCGTTGTCGTTGGCGGCGCTCGGCCAGGCCTCCCTGCGGCGTGGCTGGCCTGGTGTCAGCACGGTGCTGGCCGGCCTGGCCCGGGAGCTGCAGCGCCCGGATGTGCGGCTCGAGCAGAGTCTGTTCGGCTGCCGCTTCAGCAACCCGGTGGGGCTGGCGGCAGGGTTTGACAAAAATGCGGTGGCCGCGGGCATCTGGCACTGCTTCGGGTTTGGCTTTGCCGAGCTGGGCACGGTCACCTGGCACGCCCAGGGCGGCAACCCCCGGCCCCGGTTGTTTCGTTTGGCGGCGGAACGGGCGGCCCTCAACCGCATGGGCTTCAACAACAGCGGTGCCGAGGCGGTGCTGCGCACCCTCGAGCGGCAGCGGCTGCCGGCTCCGGGCCGACGACCGGCGGTGCTGGGCATCAATCTGGGCAAATCGAAGCGCACACCGCTGGAGCTCGCTCCCGACGACTACGCCAGCTCCCTCGATCTGCTGGCACCGCTGGCCGATTACGCGGTGATCAATGTGAGCTCGCCCAACACGCCGGGGCTCAGGGATCTGCAGCAGGAGAGTCAGCTGCGGCGCCTGGTGGAGCGGCTGCGGCGGCTGCCGGGCTGCCCGCCGCTGCTGGTCAAGATCGCGCCCGACCTCGAAGACGACGCCATCGATGCGATTGCCCGCATGGCCTACGAAGAGGGGTTGGCCGGCGTGATCGCCGTTAACACCAGCCTCAACCGTCTGGGCCTCGAGCAGCGCCGGCTGGCCCAGAGCGGCCTGACCCTGGCCGAGGAGGCTGGTGGTCTCAGCGGTGCGCCCCTGCGGGCCCGCGCCCTTGAGGTGCTGCGGCGGCTGCGCGCCATCGCCGGCCCGGCGCTGCCGCTGGTGGGGGTGGGCGGCATCGACTCGCCCCAGGCTGCCTGGGAGCGCATCGCGGCCGGGGCTTCGCTGGTGCAGCTCTACACCGGTTGGATCTACGAGGGGCCCGAGCTGGTGCCGGCCATTCTTGAGGGCTTGCGCCTGCAGCTCGATCGCCACGGCCTGCCCCACATCGGCGCGGCGGTGGGCAGCGGCCTGCCCTGGCTTGAGGCGGCCTGATCGCAGGCTGACCGCAGCTCCAAAGTTCGTTAGCTTGCGCGCAGGAGCGGAAGCCGATCCTGGTGCTTGCCGAAGTCCGCGAGCTCTGGCGCCCGCTGCGATCCCAATGGTTGGCCGAACGGGTGGTGCTCAGCCTCGAGGAGCCCACCCTGCGCGGCCTGGCCCTGCGGCGCGGTGCCATCAGCGTGCCGGTCTGGGAGTCGTTGCTGCCGGCGCAGGTGCTGGCCGATGGCCTGCCACTGCGCGTGGAGGAGCTTGGCGACTTTCTTGGTGATCTGCTGCTCAGCAAGGGCTTGATGGCCCAGCCGGTGTGGCTGGCCCTGCCGCGGCCGGTGGCCCACTGGCGGGTGATCGAATGGCCCTTCGACGACTGGCCCGATGCGCCGCTTGAGGCCCTGCGCACGGTGGACCCCGAGCTTGGTCTGCCGTTTGCCTTGGCCGATGCGGCGATCGATCTGCAGCCGCTGTCGGGCGTGCCTCGGCCTGGTCAGCCGCTGCGCTCGCTGTTGATCGCGGCCCCGCGCCAGTTGGTGGAAGCCTGGATCGCGGTGTTTGCGATTGCCGGCGCCACGCTCGAGCGTCTGGTCCCGGCCCAGGTGTGCCTGCGGCAGGCGCTGCTGCCGGCCCTTGAGCCCCAGCAGGATGTGCTGGTGTTGCAGTGCAACGGCGCCCGTTGCGCCGCGGGTCTCTGGCGCCAGGGCATGCCGCTCTATGAGCGCCAGTTGGACAGTGACGATCCCCAGCTGCCGGCGCACCTGGCGGCGGTGCTCGACTATTACGGCTCCCGGGACCCTGGCTTCAGGGCAAGCCAGCTGTGGCTGGCCGGCAGCCTGGGCGACCCGGTGGCGTTGGCCAGGGCCCTGGGGCTGCCCCTGCGGCAGCTCGAGGGGCCAGCCGAGCTGCACGGCTGCATGGGCCCCGATCTGGTGCCCGCTGATCTGCTGCAGGAGCCCCGCCAGCAGCAGGGCCTCAGCGATCCGGCCACGCTGGCGCGTGAGCGCCGCAGCCTGGTGCTGCGCGGCGGCTCATTCGGGGCTGCCCTGCTGGCCACCAGTGTGGTGCTCACCGCTTTGCTGGTGGTGTGGCAGCAGCAGCTGCAGGGCGAGCTGGCGCGGCTGGCCCTGGTGCAGGCCACGGTTGAGGCGAGCGAAGCCCGGCTCAGTGCGGCACGCAGCCGTCTCAGAACCCTGACCACCGCCAACCGGGCCTTGCTGCAGGGTCTGGTCACCACCCGCTCGGGCTCGGCCTTGCTGCGGGATCTGCAGACACGGGTGCCCCAGGGGGTGCAGCTCACCAGCCTGGCGGTGTCGCCCGGACAGCAGAACCTGCGGCTGCTGGGCACGGCTGCCGATCCGCAGGCCTTTGCCCGCATCAATGCCCTGCAGATCGCCCTGGGGCGCTCGCCCCTGCTCGAGGCGGGCAGCGTCAGGCTGCTCAAGGCCCTGCGCGGCGAGCTCCGGCCCAGCCCGCCGCCTGCGGGCCAGCCTGCTGCGCCATCGGCTCAGGTGGGGTTTGAACTCACGGCGGCCCTGCGGCCGGCGCTGCCGCCGGCGGTCGAGCTGCAGCTGCTCAGCGAGCTGGGGGCCACCGGCATGGCCCGGCGGTTGCAGCTGCTGCGTGGCGAAGGGCTGTTGCCATGACCCCACTGCCGTCAGATCAGGACAGTGTGTTGATGCGGCGACTGCTGCTCTGGTTGCCCCTGGGCGGCGGTGGTCTGCTGGCGTTGCTGGTGCTGCTGGTGGGCGCGTTGCCGTTGTTCAACGTGCTGCAGGTGCAGACCAGCCAGCAGCGTGACCAGCTGGAGCAGGAGCAACGCCTGCCCCAGATACGCGCTGATCTGGCCCGCGTCGGCGCCCAGCAGCTCACGGCCGAGCGGCAGCAACGCCAGTTGCTGACCTTGATCGCCGGCAGCGGTGACCTGGTCACCTTTCTGGCCCAGGCCGACAACGAGGCCCAGCGTCATGGCGTGCAGCTGCAGCTGTTTGAGCCGACACCGGCCCTGCCCGCCGCCGAGGGCGAGGAGGGTGACCCGCTCAAGGCCCAGGCCAAGGGCACCCGCAGGCAACGCCAGCGCCAGCAGCAGGCCCGGCAGCAGGCCAGCGCTGCCACAACCCGCGACCCGTTGCGCAAGGCGGGGCTCAACAGCACCCTGCTGCTGCTGACCGCCCGGGGCCGCTATCCCCAGGTGCTGGCCTTTCTGCGGGGCATGGAGGCCCTGTCGCTGCTGGTGGTGTATCTGCCGCCCGGTTCGAGCGGCGGTTTCAGCCTCGGCCAGCCCATTGCCGGCAAAGGTGCCACCGTGCCGGTGCCGAGCACCAACCCCCAGGCGACAACCCCGCCCACCGGTGTGGTGGAGCTGAAGATGGCGATTGCGCTCTACAGC
>JBBASJ010000043.1:12431-19901 GCA_040399325.1 Prochlorococcaceae cyanobacterium | reverse complement strand
ACGACCTGCTGGTGCGGGTGGAGGCGATCGGGGTCAACCCGGTCGACACCAAGCTTCGGGCCGGCCAGGGAGCTGCCGACGACCGGCTGCATGAACCGCCGCTCGTGCTGGGCTTCGACTGCTGCGGTGTGGTGGAAGCCGTGGGGCCGCTCGCCGCGGCCAGCGGCACCTGGCGGGTGGGTGATCGGGTCATGGCCGCCGGCGATGTGACACGCCAGGGCTGCAACGCCGAGCTGGTGGCCCTCGACCACCGCTTGTGCGGCCGCCCGCCCCAGAGCCTGGATGCCGCCGAGGCCGCCGCCCTGCCCCTCACCGGCCTCACCGCCTGGGAGGGGCTGTTTGAGCGCCTGGGTCTGAGCCCCGAACCCACAGCGGCCCAGCAGGGGCAGACGCTGCTGATCATCGGCGGCGCCGGTGGGGTGGGCTCCATGGTGATCCAGCTGGCCAAGCGCGCCGGGCTGCGGGTGATCGCCACCGCTTCGCGAGATGGGAGCCGAGCCTGGTGCCTCGAACGCGGGGCCGATGCGGTGATCGACCACCGCCAGCCGCTGGCCCCACAACTGGCAACCACGCCCCAGATCCCCTGGATCGCCAACCTCGCCGACACCGATGCCTACTGGAACCAGATGACCGAACTGGTGGCGCCCCAGGGAGCGATCCTGGCGATCGTGGGCAACCGCGGCCCCCTGGAACAGACCCTGCTCAAGGCCAAGAGCGCACGGCTGTGCTGGGAGTTCATGTTTACCCGCGCCCAGTACGGCACCCCCGATCTGGAGCAGCAGGGCCGCATCCTGAGCCGCATCGCCGAGCTGGTCGATACAGGCGAACTGCGCAGCGCCGCCCGCACCAACCTGGGAGCGATCAACGCCGCCAACCTGCGCGCGGCCCATGGGCAGCTGGAAGCTGGGCACTCCACCGGCAAGATCGTGCTGAGCGGCTGGGGCCTTTGAGCAAGAGAGCCACCACACAGCTGTTGCCTTCAAAATCAAGCAACTACCGCATGATTTTCAAGGCGACTGACTCAACTCGGGGTCATGCTTCAACGCTTGGCCCTTCTTGATGCGGTGCAGGCTGCCCTGGCGCGCGCACCCGTTGTGGTGGTGCTGGGACCAAGGCAGTGCGGCAAAACCACACTGGCCCGCCAGCTGGTGCCGGTGGACTCGCCGAACTATTTCGACCTTGAGGATCCGATCTCCCTGGCCCGTTTGGAGGCACCTCTGACAGCCCTGGGCGATCTGCAGGGAACGGTGGTGATCGATGAAGTGCAACCCAGGCCCGAGCTGTTCCCGGTGCTGCGGGTACTGGCCGACCGGGACGCAGCAGCGGCCCGTTTCTGATCCTGGGCTCTGTCTCGCCGGCACTCCTGCGCCCATCGTCGGAATCGTTGGCGGGTCGCCTCGAGATGGTGTCGATGGCGGGCTTCGACCTGGCGGAGGTGGGCCTCGATGCCGTGACAGAACTCTGGAGTCGGGGCGGGTTCCCGCGCTCCCATCTCGCCCGTTCAGACGCGGACAGCCTGGTCTGGCGGAGGGATTCGTCATCGAGCAGTTGTTGGCTGCCTGGCGGCCCGACGGCGCCTGGTTTTGGGCCACCCATGGGGGGCCGCGCTAGACCTACTGATCAGCCATGAGGGTCGACGGCTCGGCGTGGAGATCAAACGCGCCGATGCCCCACGGCTGACAGCCTCAATGCGCCATGCGCCAGGCCTTAAACGATCAGGAACTGGATCGCCTGCTGGTGATCACCCCCGGCCACCACAGCTACCGACTGAACGCCCGCGCCGAGGTGATGTCCCTGGCTGAGGCCCTGAGCGTGAAACCCTGAAACGTCGCAAACGATCACGCGCCGCTGTACAGCCCCTGGAGCCCCGCCTCACTGGCTGCGCAGACGCCACGCTCGGTGATCAGGGCCGTCACCAGCCGCGCCGGGGTCACGTCAAAAGCCGGGTTGAAGCCGGCTGAGCCATTGGGTGTGAGCTGCACGCTGGCCATGGAGCCGAGCATGGATTGATCAACTGGACGATCCAAATGCACCAAAGCCCCCTGGATCTGCGTGACTTCTGAAGCGCTGCGGGCCTCGATCGGGATCTCGGCCACCCCATCGGCCACGCGCCAGTCGATTGTGGATGCGGGCAGGGCCACATAAAAGGGCACACCGTTGTCGTGGGCGGCCAGGGCCTTGAGGTAGGTGCCGATCTTGTTGCACACATCGCCGGTGCGGGTGGTGCGGTCGGTGCCCACGATCACCGCATCGACCTGGCCGTGCTGCATCAGGTGACCGCCGGCGTTATCGACGATCACCGTATGGGGCACCCCCTCGCGGCCCAGCTCAAAAGCGGTGAGCGAAGCGCCCTGGTTGCGCGGGCGGGTCTCATCGACCCACACATGAATGTTCAGCCCGGCGCGGTGGGCCTTGTAGATGGGTGCCAGGGCCGTACCCCAGTCGACCGTGGCCAGCCAACCGGCGTTGCAGTGGGTCAGCACATGGAAGGGCTGGTCCTGCCGCGCGGCCGGGCGCGCGGCCGCCAGCTGTTGAAAGAGCGCCATGCCGTGCTCACCGATGGCTTCGCACATGGCAACGTCGTCGTCAGCGATGAGCGCTGCCTCGCGCTTGGCCGCCTCGGCCCGTTGCGCAGGGGGCAGGGGCGCCACCCGATCGCGCACCCGCTCGAGCGCCCAGCGCAGGTTGATCGCCGTGGGCCGGGTGGCATTGAGCTGCTCAAACGCCGCGGCCAGCGCCCCATCGCCAGGGTCGGCCTGCAGGGCCAGCATGAGCCCATAGGCCCCGGTGACACCGATCAGGGGGGCGCCCCGCACCACCATGGTGCGGATGGCATCGGCCGCCTGCCCACAGCTGCCGAGCGTGCGGGTGGTGAAGCGGTGGGGCAGCTGGGTCTGATCAATGACTCCCACAGAGCGCCCGTCAGGCTCGAGCCAGATGGTGCGCCAGGCCTGGCCGTCGATGTTCATGGTGTTGCTGTTGCCCGCGTGATGGGCTGATCATCGGTGGCCATCAGATCGGCCGGTAGCCAAACCAGTCGGGCACCTGGGGCTGGCTCAGCCCCTCGGGGTGGGGCTCCAGCTGCACATGCCAGCGCTCGCCGCCCAGCAGCTCCAGCTGCTCAAGGGCCAGGCAGTCGTCGACGGCCACCAGATCGTCCTTGTGCTGCTGCAGGGCACCGGCCAGCCACTGGCGCTTTGCCGCCGCCTTGGCCGCCTGGGACGACCGAGCCACGACCAGGCCGAAGCGATGCAATTCAGCGAGGCAATCGGGGTTGTAGGCACCCAGGTTCACGAACCACAGCCGCTCGGGCCGCTTTGCGACCGGTTCACGCACCAGGTGCACCGCCCAGCCGTCGATGGCGCGCACCGCCATGTAGCTGTCGAGGTGCAGCCCTTCACGCCGTCCGAACCACTGCCGGCGCAGCTCGCCCAGCGTGTCGTCGATGGTGAGGCCCGCCACAAAGCGCACGTCGTGCAGCTCGATGGTGCTGCTGTTGGTGCGGCCACCCAGCACCGCCAGAAACAAGGTTGTTTTCGCGGCTGCGCTTGCCAAGGTGAGTGAATCCGAAGCCATCGACGAGCCCATGGTGACCACAGTCGATGCCGTCGTGGTGGGCGCAGGCCTCTCGGGCCTGGTGGCCGCGCGGCGGCTGCAGCGCGCAGGCCTGCGGGTGCGGGTGCTCGAAGCGCGCACCCGCGTGGGCGGACGCATGGTCAGCACCACCACGCCCCATGGGGCTGTGGTCGATCTGGGCGGGCAGTGGGGCGGCGTGAGCCACCGCCGCTTTGCGGCCCTGCTCGATGAGCTGACCCTGGAAACCGTTGCGAGCCACTACGACGGTCAGGGGGTGTTCCACTGGCAGGGGCGCAGGGTCGTGGCCCCCCTGGCCGATCGCTTTGAGCAGAGCCTGCTGTTCTTTGAGCCGGAGGCTCTCGGCCTGCCCGGCGCCGAGCTGGCAGCCACCCGGCAGCTGCAACGGGCCTTTGCCGATCTGGTGGGCCAGATTGACCCCATGCAGCCCTGGCGCACTGCCGGGGCCCAGCGGCTGGACCGGCTCACGGTGGCCCAGTGGGTTGGCGAACACAGCACGGTTCCCCTGGCCAGGCTGCCGTTCGATTGGCTGTGCCGGGTGGGCGGCTCGGGCGGTTTTGAACCCTGGGAGACGTCGATCCTGCATCTGGCCTGGACCCAGACGGTGGCACCCCAGAACGAAAGCCCCGAGGCCTGGTTGGTGCGCGGTGGTGCTGGCCAGGTGCCGCCCCTGCTGGTCGATGCCCTGGAGGCCGGCGATCCCGGCTGCGTGCAGCTGGGGCAGGCGGTTGTGGCGATCAACCAGAGCGCCGAAGGGGTCAGCGTGGCCACGGCCGACGGCCGGCAACACCAGGCCAGGTCAGCGATCGTGGCCGTGCCTCCCCAGCTGCGGCTGGGTATTAGTTTTGATCCACCGCTTCCGGCTGCCCACCGGGCCCTGGTGCAGCGCTCGCCGATGGGGGGCATGACCAAGATCCTGGCGGTCTATGGGCGTCCCTTCTGGCGCGAGCAGGGCCTCAACGGCCTGGGCATCGGCAACCAGCCTGCGCTCGAACTGACCGCCGACAGCGGCCCACCCGAAGGCACCCCGGCCGTGCTGGCCAGTTTTGTGGCGGGCGAGCGGGCCCTCACCCTGGGCGCCCTGCCCGCCGCAGAGCGCCGGCGACTGATCCTCTCCGACCTGATGACCTACTGGGGCCCCGAAGCCGGCCAACCGCTGGATCTGATCGAACAACCCTGGAACGCCGAGCCCTGGAGTGGCGGTGCCTTCACCGGCTTTGTGGGCCCGGGCACCTGGACCAGCCACGCCCGCCTGGCTGCCGGGGAGCAAGGCGGGCCCGCCCCCGCCGCCCACGGCCGGGTGCTGTGGGCCGGTACCGAGGTCTCACCGCGCTGGCCGGGCTACTTCGAGGGAGCGATCGAAGCGGGCGAGCAGGCCGCCGCCGCGTTGCTGGAGCTGTGACCTACATCCACGGCACCAGCGCGCGCGAGCAGCGTCGGCTGATCGACCAGGCCGAGCGGCTCGACGAGCTGCTGGCGTCCAATCTGGAGCTGCATCCCGGCGAGCGGCTGCTCGAGATCGGCTGTGGCGTGGGGGCCGTGCTGGCCCAGATCGCCCGGGCCCATCCCGAGGCCCAGCTGTGCGGTATCGACATCAGCCCCGAGCAGATCGCCGGCGCGCGGCGCCACCTGAACGCCCAGGGCCTCAGCGGCATCGAGCTGGTGGTGGGCGACGGCGCCGCGCTGCCCTGGCCGGATGGGTCGTTTGAGCGGGTACGCCTGGTGTGGGTGATCGAGCACCTGGCCGATCCCCAGGCGGTGCTGGCCGAAGCGCTGCGGGTGCTGCGCCCCGGCGGCAGCATTCACCTCACCGAAACCGACTACGGCAGCCTGCGGGTCTCGCCGCCCGATGCGGCCATCGCAGCGCTGCTGAGCGCGTTTGTGGCCCACTTCAACCGCCACGGCAACGCCCACGCCGGCCCTGCCCTCGGACCGCTGTTGGCCCAGGCAGGCTTTACCGAGGTGGCCGTGACCATGGTGGGCATCCACCACTGGTGCCCCGACCAATGCCAGCAGCTGCACGATTTCTGCAGCTACCTGCTGGAGTTCATCACGCCCGAACTGCAGGCCCTGGAGCAGGCCGCCGCCACAGCAGCCGAGGCCGCACTGATCCGGCAGGGCCATAGGCGCTTTGCCGGGCTGGCCACACACAGCGACGGCGCGATCAGCATCAGCGGTTACCAGGGGCGCGGGGTGAAGCCGGCTGCTGGCGGAACACTGCCATGACCACCACGGCGCCGCGGCCGCTCTGGCTGATCTCGAGCTCGAGCACCGACTCACCCCCCTGACGACGCAACCAACCGCTGACCCGTCCGGCGTCTTCGGTTTCGACCAGCAGCACCCGGCAGCTGCGGGGCTCGATCCAGCCGATCATCGGCTGCACATCAGCAAAGGCGGCCTGCCCCTGGCGATCGCGCCCCTGCACGGCAGCGGGGCCTGTGATCACGGCCGCCCAGTCGCGCTGGCCGCGCACCCGACCATCGGCCCCCACCTGCAGCTGCAGCCGCTGGCGGCTGGGGGCCACGCCGCCGGGCACATGGGCCAGGGCCTCGGCCTGCCAGGTGCCCGAGAGGGCGGCCAGCCCAGCCCCCGACGGGCAGGCGGCAGCTTGCAGGGCAGGGGCGGCCTGGGCAGCGGGCAGCGGCATGGCCACCAGCAGGGCAGCCCAGGGCCAGCAGAATCGGGACATCAGGTGCGACCACAAACGTTGAATCGGCCCCGATTGTCGCCAGGCTGGAAGCACTTCACCTGGCGCCTGTGAACGCTGCTGAGTCGACGCCAACGCTCACCCTGACGGGCGGCGCCCCGATGCCGGCCCTGGGTCTGGGCACCTGGAAGTCAAGCCCTGGCACGGTGGGCGCCGCGGTACGCACGGCCATCGAGCTGGGCTACCGCCACATCGACTGCGCTGCGATCTACGGCAACGAAGCCGAGATCGGCGCGGCCCTGGCCAGCGCGCAGCGCGACGGCGTGGTGCGGCGGGAGGAGCTTTGGATCACCTCCAAGCTCTGGAACGACTGCCACGGCCCTGAACAGGTGCGGCCCGCCCTGGCCCAGACCCTGGCCGACCTGCAGCTGACGCAGCTGGATCTGTACCTGATCCACTGGCCGGTGGTGCACCGGCACGGGGTCGTGATGCCCAGCGTGGCCGCCGACCAGATCGCGCTGGAGCAGCTGCCCCTGCGGGAGACCTGGAGCGCCATGGAAGCCCTGGTCGATGCGGGCCTGGTACGCCAGATCGGCGTGTCGAACTGCAGCGCCGTCAAGCTGAACGACCTGCTGCCCCATTGCCGCATCCGACCGGCGATGAACCAGATCGAGCGCCATCCCTGGTTGCAGCAGAACGCCCTGCTGAGCTTCTGCCAGCAGCAGGGCATCGCCGTGACGGCCTATTCGCCCCTGGGGTCCCCGGCGGCCGGGGGTCCCCTGCCACTGCTGAGCGAACCGGTGATCAGCGGCATCGCGACAGCCCATGGCGCCAGCCCCGCCCAGGTTCTGCTGGCCTGGGGACTGGCCTGCGGCACGGCGGTGATCCCCAAATCGGTGCAGGGCGCACGGCTGGCCGCCAACCTGGCGGCGGCCCAGCTGAAGCTCAGCCCAGCCGAACTGGAACAGATCGCCGGGCTGGATCGCCACCATCGCTTTGTCGACGGCAGCTTCTGGGAGCTGCCGCAGGGCCCGTACACCCGGGCCAACCTGTGGGACGAGCCGGGCTGAAGCAGCAGGCACACGCCTCAGGCATGCGGCTGCAACCAACGACAAAGCCAGCCTGCGACCCAGCCGACACACCTTGGGCCTGCAGCGTCAACAGTCATGGCCGAGCAGCCGTGCCTGAGCGGCCATGACTCACGGCCGAGCGCTGTCGCTACAACGTCG
>JBBASJ010000043.1:0-12331 GCA_040399325.1 Prochlorococcaceae cyanobacterium | reverse complement strand
CGAGACCGAGTGGCTCCAACGTCCAGGCAAGGCTTGCAACCCTGACCCCGCCGTCGCTTGGGCAAGATGGAGAGATGGACTTCTTTGAGCGGCAATGGACCTCGTACCGGGCCATTGTTGAGCACGATCTGATGGAGCACCGGGCCGTGGCCAACGCCACGGCCACGGCGATTCAGTCGTGGCTCGACGCCCGCCCCGACGCGGCCCCAGCACCCGATCTGCTTGATCTGGGTTGCGGCGACCTGGCCCTGCTGGGGCCATTGCTGCAACGTCTGCCGCTGGCCAGCTACACGGGTCTTGACCTGACGCCTGCCGTGCTGCCGCTGGCGCAGCAAGCCCTGGGCAGCGTGCCCTTCGCCAGCCACTGGGTCGAGGCCGATCTGCTGGTCTGGGCGACCCAGGGAACCGCAGCTGACGGCCATGCCGTCATCGAACGCCCGGTCGACATCCTGCACTCGGCCTTTGCGATCCATCACCTCAGCGATGCGGACAAGGCAACGTTCCTGCAGGCCGCGCGCCAGCGCATGGCCCCAGGTGGGCTTTTCCTGTGGATCGATGTGTTCCGGCAACCCGGCGAAAGCCTTGAGGCCTATGTGACGCGTTACACCCGGCGCATCACCGCCCACTGGCCCCAGCTCACAGCCGAGCAGCAGGAGCATGTGATCAGCCACCTGAGCCGCTGCGACATCCCCGCAGACCGGCAGGTGATCGCCGCGGCCGCGGAGGCAGCCGGCTGGCAATGGCGCTGGGGGTGGCAGGGGGCCCATCAGGCCGAGGCTCTGGCGGTGCTCACGCCGGCCTGAACTCAGCTGTGCTCGCGCAAGAAGGCGATCGTGCCTTCAAGCTCGTCGGCAAAGCGATCGATCTCCTCAGGCGTGGTGGTGAAGCTGAGGCTGGCCCTGGCCGTGCCACTGAGCCCGTAATGGCGGTGCAGCGGCTGCGTGCAGTGGTGACCGCTGCGAATGCAGATGCCCGCCGAATCGAGCAGGGCAGCGAGGTCATTGGCATGCAGACCCTCCACATGGAACGCCGCCAGGGCGCCACGGTCGGCCTGCTGCTCGGGGGTGGGGCCAAGAATGTGCACCCCCTCGATCGCCTGCAGGCGCGCAAACAGGTGGCGCGTGAGCTGCTGCTCCCAGGCATGGATGCGCTCGAGACCGATGGCATTCAGGTAGTCGAGCGCCGCCCCCATGCCGATCGCTTCACCGATCGCCGGCGTGCCGGCTTCGAACTTGTGCGGCAGATCGGCCCAGCTGCTGTGATCCAGGAACACGTCCTGGATCATTTCGCCACCGCCGAGGAACGGCGGCATGGCGTCAAGCAGGGATTCGCGCGCCCACAAAAAGCCCATGCCCGTGGGGCCGCAGAGCTTGTGGGAACTGCCCACCAGAAAGTCGCAGTCGAGCCGCTTCACATCCACCGGCAGGTGGGGCAGGCTCTGGCAGCCATCGACGAGCACCAGGGCCCCGGCGCTGTGGGCCAGCGCGCAGACCTCGGCGATCGGATTGAGGCAACCGAGGGTGTTGCTCACCTGCACCAGGCTCACCAGCCGGGTGTGCGCCGTGAGCTTGGCGCGCAGGTCGTCAAGATCGAGCTCACCGGTTGCGGTGAGGCCCACATGACGCAGCACGCAGCCGGTGCGGGCCGCCAGCAACTGCCACGGCACCAGGTTGCTGTGGTGCTCCATGACGGTGAGCAGCACCTCATCGCCCGGTCGCAGAAACGCCTCACCCCAGCTGCGGGCCACCAGGTTGATGGCCTCGCTGGCATTGCGGGTGAACACAATCTCGCGCGGGTTGGCCGAGCCGACGAACCGGGCCGTCTTCTCGCGCGCCGTCTCAAAGCCTTCGGTAGCCCTGGCACTCAGCTGGTGGGCACCGCGGTGCACGTTGGCGTTGTCGTGGTCGTAGTAATGGCGCAGGGCGTCGAGCACCTGGCGTGGCTTCTGGCTGGTGGCGGCGTGATCGAGGTAGATCAGGGGTTGGCCCAGGCAGGCGGTCTGCGCCAGCAGGGGAAAGTCGGGTCGGGTCAGGGCCGCCAGATTGACAGCATCATGGCCAGCAGCTGGGGCGGCGGTCAGGGCCGGGGCCTCCTGGCCCTCCATCGCAGTCAAGGGGGTCATCGGCTCAAGGCTCCCTGAATGGCGGCGCCGTCGGCAACCAGCCCGCCGCAGCGGCAGGCAGCTCCCGCAGCACATCCTGGCAATACCCGGCCAGCAACAGACGGGCCGCCTGATCGGCAGCGATGCCACGGCTCTGCAGGTAGAAGAGCTCGTCCTGCTGCAGGCGGCTCACCGTGGCGCCATGGGCGCATTTGACGTCGTCGGCGACGATCTCGAGCTCGGGTTTGGTGTCGACCCGGGCGCGGTCGCTCAGCAGCAGGCTGCGGCTCAACTGGGCCGCGTCGGTGCGCTGGGCCGCACGGGGCACCTGGACGGCGCCATTGAACACGCTGCGGCCGGCACCGGCAGCCACGGTCTTGTGCAGCTGGTCGAGCTGCCCGTCGGGCCCGTCAAACCGCACCAGGCTATGGGTGTCGGCGAGCTGGTTGTCATCAACCCACTGCAACCCCCGCAGGCGGGTGCGGGCCGCGCCCTGGCCCTGCTGCACCCGGGGCTCCAGACGACTGAGACCCCAGCCGCTGCTCACGGTCACCAGCTCGAGGCTGCTGCCGGGCTCCTGGGTCACTGCCACATGCCCCAGCATGGTCGCACCGCTGTGACCCTGGGCCACCAGCCCCCAGTGGAGCTGGGCATCGGCCGCGAGCCGGGCCTCACACACCAGGCTGCAGACCGCGGCTCCAGAGGCCGACAGCTGCTGCGACAATGCCAGTGAGGCGCCCGGTTCGAGCAGCAACACCAGATGCAGGGCCAACAGCTCACCAGCGCCGCCGGCATCAAGCGCGAGCTGCAGCGGTTCGGCTCCGGCCTCGACCCGCAGCCCCAGACGCACAGGCCGGGCCCCGGCGTTGAGCCGCACGGGCCAATGGTCGCTGCAGCCGTTACGGGCCAGGCACTGGCCGGACACGGCGGCCAGCTCGGCTTCGGGCAGGCGGGTGACCCCGGCCGGCAGCTGCAGTGAGGCCAACGGATCGCCGCCGGTCCAGGGACGGGGCTCCATGGCCGCCAGCGCAGCCAGATCGGTGAAGCGCCAGTCCTCCATCCGACGGGAGGGCAACGCGGCGCCGGCCAGGTCCTGCCAGGTGTGGGCCAGGGTCGTCGCCACCATCAGCCCACCTCGGCCAGGGCGAGCTCCTGATCAACCCAGTCGTAACCGGTGCGCTCGAGCTCATGGGCGAGCTCAGGGCCGCCGCTGCGCAGGATGCGACCCGCCGCCATCACGTGCACGTGGTCGGGGGTGATCAGATCGAGCAGGCGCTGATAGTGGGTGATCAACAGGGTGGCATTGTCGGGGCTGGCCAGCTGGTTGACGCCAGCAGCGACGATGCGCAACGCATCGATGTCGAGGCCGGAATCGGTCTCATCAAGAATCGCCACAACCGGTTCCAGCAGGGCCATCTGCAGGATCTCGTTGCGCTTCTTCTCGCCGCCGCTGAAGCCCTCGTTGACCGAACGCTCGAGGAAGGCAGGATCCATCTGCACCACGGCGAGACGGGCGTTGACCAGGTCGTCGAACGCGAACGTGTCGAGCTCCGCTTCGCCGCGCTCCTGACGCCTGGCATTGGTGGCGACCCGCAGAAACTCGAGGTTGCTGACCCCGGGGATCTCGACCGGATACTGGAAGCCGAGAAACAGACCGATGCGAGCCCGCTGCTCAGGGTCGAGGTCGAGCAGGTTCCGGTCTTTATAGGTGACCGTTCCACCGGTCACCGTGTAGGCGGGGTGACCGGCCAGCACCTTCGACAGGGTGCTTTTGCCGCTGCCGTTGCGGCCCATGACAGCGTGGATCTCACCGGCACGAATCGTCAGATTCACGCCATGCAGGATCGGCTGATCGTCAACGGAGGCGCGCAGATCACGAACCTCAAGCAGGACTGGAGCGTCAGAACGGATCACAGAAACTCAGGACAACACAGCAAGAACAATGGGGCTGCTGGAACGCGTGCAGGTCGAAGGCATCGAAAGACAGCCAGAGGAGCATCTATCCGACCGATCCCTCCAACTTGAGGGCGAGTAGCTTATCGGCCTCGGCCGCAAATTCCATCGGCAGCTGGTTGAACACATCGCGGCAGAAACCGCTCACCATCATCGAGACCGCCTCCTCAAAGCCGATGCCCCGGCTCTGCAGGTAGAAAAGCTGATCGGCCGAGAGACGGCAGGTGCTGGCCTCGTGCTCAACCACCGCATCGCTCTGTTGCGAACGGATGTACGGATAGGTGTTGGCGCCGGCCTGGTCACCGATCAGCATCGAATCGCACTGGCTGTAATTCTTGGCGCCGACCGCCTTGGGGCCGATCTGAACCAAGCCGCGGTAACTGTTGACGGAATGCCCGGCACTGATGCCCTTGCTCACGATCGTGGAGCGGGTGCGGGGCCCCACATGAATCATTTTGGTGCCGGTGTCAGCCTGCTGGCGGTTGTTGGTGAGAGCAACGGAATAGAACTCACCCACCGAGTCAGCCCCCTGAAGGAGGCAGCTGGGGTATTTCCAGGTGATCGCTGAACCCGTTTCGACCTGGGTCCAGCTGATCTTGCTGCGGGCACCACGGCATTGACCACGCTTGGTTACGAAGTTGTAAATACCACCAACGCCGTGTTCATCGCCTGCATACCAATTCTGCACCGTCGAATACTTGATCGACGCATCATCAAGTGCCACCAGCTCCACCACTGCTGCATGCAACTGATTGGTGTCAAACATCGGGGCCGTACAACCCTCGAGGTAGCTCACTGAAGCCCCCTCTTCGGCCACGATGAGCGTGCGCTCAAATTGCCCGGTGTCACCTGAGTTGATGCGGAAGTAAGTGGAGAGCTCCATTGGGCACTCGACTCCTTTGGGAATGAACACGAAGGAGCCATCACTGAAGACCGCCGAATTGAGCGCTGCAAAATAGTTATCGTTGCTGGCAACCACAGTCCCCAGATAACGCTCGATCAGACCAGGGTGTTCTTTGACCGCCTCACTGATCGAGCAGAAAATCACACCGTGCTCTGCCAACTGCTCCTTGAAAGTTGTGGCAATTGAAACACTGTCAAACACAGCGTCGACAGCCACGTTGGAGAGGCGCTTCTGCTCGCTCAGCGGAATACCGAGTTTGTCGAAGGTCTCCAGGAGCTTTGGGTCGACTTCATCAAGACTTGTCTTTTTACTCTGCTGCTTGGGCGCCGCGTAATAGATGATGTCCTGATAGTCGATCGGCGGGTAACCCAGGGCAGCCCAATCGGGCTCCTGCATCTGCAGCCACTGGCGGTAGGCCCTGAGGCGAAAGTCAAGCAAAAAAGCGGGCTCTTCCTTTTTTGCCGAAATCAGACGAACAACGTCCTCGCTCAGACCCTTGGCGATCTTTTCGGTTTCAATCTCGGTTACAAAGCCGTATTTGTACGGCTGGGCGACCAGATCACCAACGGCAGTGGAGGTCATTGGAAGTACTCAACCAGAAATACTGCTTTTGATCTCATCCATGGAGATCGTCTGCTTGTCGCAACGAAACGGATTGTCCTCGGTGAGGAACAGCATGCAGTGGCACTCATGCCGCTCGCGCATGGGCACGCAGGGGCAGTTCCAGAAAGCCTGAGCCACCTCCGCCTCCTTGTCTTCATAGTGCCTGCAGGGACAGAGCGCCGCGCCGAGCTGGTCCTTGTGACGGGCCAATCCCTCCAGAACAACCGCTGTGACCCCGGTGTCACTGCAGAAATAGGTGCCGGTGCGCTGGGCGTAGGTCTCTGCGAACTTGCGGATCACCTCAAGGCTCTCGGAGCTCGGCGCAGAAGCAGCGGTGTCAGCCATGGCGAAGATGGGTAGGCGTCAGGACCTCACCAGGGGCGAGGGGTGGCGTGGAGTCAGCGGGTCCGAAGCGGGTCCGAAGGCGATCGCGATTCGAAACCTTTGGGTTTCTAAACCCAACGTAGGCCACCGGAGCGGTGGCTGGCGGCTCGAGCCATTGTGCCCCTTGGAAGCCGCACCCTGACGCCAACCCCCAATCGCCGAGCGCGCGTGGCATCGTTGGGATGCGACAGGTCTGCAATGCGCGCCACTGCCCTGGCCCAAGCCCAACCGACCACACGCAAGGGCATCTTGGCCATTTTGCTGCGTCTGGGCGAGGCCACGGCCCATGACATCGCGACACGCCTCAAGATCTCGGTGCAAGCAACCCGGCGTCACCTGCGTGGTCTCGAAGACGAGGGGCTGATCGAGGGCTCCTCCTGCGCCGAAGGTCCCGGTCGCCCCAGCTACCGCTGGCATCTGACCAGCCAGGGCCAGGCCCAGTTTGCCGATGGCAGCGAAGGCTTCGCGGTGAGCCTGCTCGAGTCGCTCAGCCAGCAGCTGCCCGACGAAGCCCTGCGGTCGGTGCTCGGCAGCCAGGCGATCCAGCAGGCCGCCCAGTATCGCGAGCGCCTGGGCGACGGTCCCCTCGAGCATCGGGTGGCACACCTGGTGGAGCTTCGCAAGGCCGAGGGCTACGTGGCCGAGTGCGACCTGGAGCCTGATGGCTGGGTGATCCGCGAATTTCATTGTTCGGTGATGCGCATCGCCGAGCAGTTCCCCTGCGTGTGCGACCAGGAACTGCAGCTGATCCGTCACACCTTTCCCGATTGCACCGTCGACCGGGTGCACTGGCGGCTCGAATCGGGCCATTCCTGCGGCTTCCGCCTGACACCCCGCTCTTGAGCGCCACGAGCCCCCTGAGCGCCGCGGAGATCGACCGGCTCGACGCCACCCTGCTGCCGGCGCTCGAGCGGCACCATCTGCGCCTGCTGGCCCATGCCCTGCGCACCCTGCAACAGGTGCAGCGGCACACCCACAGCCCGCACCTGCCCGGGCCAGCCGCCATCGAGCAGTGGTTGCTCGAGCAGCCCGGGCTGAGCCAGGACCCTGACTTCTGCCAGCAGCTTGCCATGCAGCTGCACGGTGCCGGCCACCAGCTCGAGGCGCTGGCCACCCAGCACGGGGTCACACCCCTGGAGCTGGAGCTGGAGGCCCTGATCAGCTGGGCCCGCGAACAGGCCGACCAGCGGCTGGCTACTGCAGCACCAACCACACCCCCAGAGCCGCCAGCAGCGCCGCCAGCAGGCCGCTGAATCCAGGCTGATCACGATCGAGGGGCGCCAGCAGCACGGCCATGGCAGGGGCCGTGGCCATCAGGGTCATGGCTTGCCCCAGCGGAAGCCGGGCCAGCGCCGATTGCTGCAGCGCGATGCCCAGCGTGGTGCCCAGCAGCGTGGCCACCAGCACCCAGGGCCAGCGGCGGCGGGCGGGGCGCGGGCCCTGGGTGCTGGCGGCGGCCAACAGGGCAGGAGCCAGCGGCAGCTGCATCAGGGTGGCGGCCCCCAGGCGGATGGACGCCGCCTGCCACGGTGAGATCAGCTGGGCAGCCAGCACTTGGCGGGCCAGCAGCGCGCCCCCGCTGGCGCACAGCACTGCCAGCAGGGCCAACAGCACACCCTGGCTTGAGACCGTGTGCGGGGTTGCGGCAGCCCCTTCGCCCCGCTGGCGTCGGGCCACCAGCAGCACGGCTGCACTCACCAACGCCAGCCCCAGCAGCTGGGATCGCGAGGGCCACTCGGCCAGCAGAGCCAGGCCTGCCACGGTGGTGACCACCGGCGCCGCCGCCTCGATCGTGAGAGTGCGGCGGGTGCCCAGGCGACGCAGAGCGGCAAAAAAGAGGCTGTCGCCGGCGGCGATCCCGAGCACCCCACTGGCACCCAGCAACAGCCAGGCCCCTGCAGGCAGGGCCTGCCAGTGCAGCAGCTGCACTGGCAGCAGCAACACCAGCCCCAGGGCGTTCTTGAGCAGGTTCAGCTCAGAGGCACCCAGCGAACTGGGCAGGCGCCGCCAGCAGAAACTGGCCAGTGTCCAGCACAGGGCCGCCGCCAGGGCTGCCAGAGCTCCGCTGACCAGCACCTCAGCCCCCGGCCCTGCGATCATCCACCCAACCCTGCGTGTTCAAGCGGCCATGCGCATCGACGATGCGATCAGCTTCTTTCAGCTCAGCTGCGGCCGATGGCACTCGCAACGCAGCAGCCACCACCTGCTGCATCGCCGGGCCGAAGCGGGGGGATCGTTGATCGTGGTCGAAGCTCTGGAGGTTCACGACCCCAGGCTTGCCGCGATCGCCCAGCTGCACCAACAGGATCCAGCGGGCCTGGTCGGTGGTTGCCGGGTGCGCTGGAGCGGCTCGATGGCCTGGGACAAGGCCGGCGAGACCCACGAAGGCGAAAGCGTCTTCGGCCTGATTCCGACCGACGAGCGGGGCCGCGCCGGCCTGCTTCTGCGCGATCGGGGCTACGCCGAGACGGCGCCGGTGGCCGGCGAGTTCTGGATGGATGAGCGCGACGGCCTGCTGCTCACCACCAGCTACGAAACGATGAACAGCCTCGAGCGCTTCAGCTTCGCGGGTCCCGACGTGCGGCTGCGCACCAGCACGGTCGAAGGCCTCTCCAACACCGCCTCCTTCTGCGTGGAGACCCGTCTCAGGGAGACCGACGTCGCAGGCAGCGAGACCGCCCGGGCCACGGCCCAGACCCCGGCAGAGGCCGCGCAGAGTCTCTCGCCGCTGGGCTGGTGAACACCGGTCCGGAACGTTACGGACTGTGAGTCCTGCCCAGCGCGGCCGAACCCAGGCCCTGACGCACTTCTACGATCCGCAGCGACGACTGCCAGAGTTCGCGTGGCCCTGCCGCTCCTCAAGTACGCACCCACCACCCAGAACTCGCGTGTGAACGCGCTACGGGTTGGTTCCGATGAGGACCCCAAAGCCGTATCCATGGACAAGGCCATGGATCGCGAAGACCAGAACTTCGTGATCGAGGCCGCCTACCGGCAGATCTACTTCCACGCCTTCAAGGTGGATCGCGACCGCACGCTGGAATCCCAGCTGCGCGATGGCCAGATCACCGTGCGCGACTTCATCCGCTCGCTGTGCCTGTCGGACACCTTCAACCGCAGCTTCTACAACCTCAACAGCAACTACAAGGTGGCCCGCCACCTGGTGGAGAAGCTGCTGGGCCGCCAGACCCACGGCAAGAGCGAAGAGATCGCCTGGTCAGCCGTGCTCATGACCCGTGGCGTCAAGGGCATGGTCGACGACATTCTCGACAGCCAGGAGTATCTCGACGCCTTCGGCTACGACACCGTGCCCTTCCACCGCAACCGCGTGGTGGGATCGCGTGAACTGGGCGAGACCCCTTTCAACATCACCAGCCCCCGTTACGACGCCTATTACCGCGGCATCCTGGGCTTTCCCCAGGTGGTGTACACCGGCACCGCCAGGGCATTCCCCGAGCGCAGTCGCCAGCGCCGCGGCGGCTTTGTGGAGGATTACCTTCCCTGGGTGCGCACCCTGCCTGCGATGCGCTCGAGCGCCGGAACCTCCGGCAACACCGGCATGGATTACATGGCCAAGGTGCCTTACCGGAGCATCGGCCGCTGATCTCGGGCCAGCTGGCCCTGCACCCAATCCAACCCAAGGCGCCTGGAGGCGCCTTTTTTGTTGGCCTGAACCGTGCCCGTTGCGACCAAGCGCAGTCAGTGGTTCCTGACGGCAGGCCCCACGCCGGAGCGATCAATGGGAAAGTCTTCAGACTGATCCCAAACGAAATCAGAAGCCGTGACTCAGTCCCTCTCCTCCCTGGCGATGATGACCCTGCGGCAACTGCGCCAGGTCGCCAGTGACCTGGGAGTGAGTCTTTACAGCCGCAAATCCAAGGAGGAATTGCTCGACGCGATCAGTTCCCGATCGACGAACGAACGCAACGCGAGCAGCATCGAAGCTGAGCTGGCACCGGCTCCGCGACCGGCGGCCGAAACCCATGTGGTCTTTCTGCCCAGGGACCCCCAGTGGGCCTACGTGTTCTGGGACATCTCCGTGGCCGATCGCGAGAGCGCCCAGAGCGCCGGCGCCACCCAGCTGTGCCTGCGAGTTGCCGATGTGACCGGCCTGGCTCCCGGCTCCAGCCATCCCCACACCATGCAGGAAGTGGTGGTCGACAGCCATGCCACCGAGTGGTACCTGCCTGTTCCCCTGAGCGATCGTGATTACCGGGTCGAACTGGGCTACCGCAAGGCCGGGTCCGGCGGTTGGATCTCACTGGCCTACTCCTCAGTGGCCCGGGTGCCGGCCCTGCATCCCAGCGAGCAGATTCTCGATCAGTTCGTGCCGTTCTCGCTCGAGGCCTCGCCGGCCGAAGCGGCCACAAGCCTGATGGAAACGGCCGACAGCGGTCTGCACGAGCGTCTGTACCAGAGTGCCACCTCCCGCTGGCGCCGCCTGGGTCGCGGCTCGGAGGCCTTCCACGAAATGGAGGAGAGCCTGCTGGGCGAGTCCGGACTCAATGCCTCGGGTGCTGGTCTGTGGGCCAGCGGCCGCAACGAATCGGGTGCCGGTCTGATGGCCCGCCAGCGCTCCTTCTGGCTCGTGGCCGATGCCGAGCTGATCGTTTATGGCGCCACCGATCCCGCTGCCCGCCTGACCATCGGCGGCGAAGAAGTGCCCCTCTCAGCCGATGGCACCTTCCGCATTCAGGTGCCCTTCCGCGATGGTGAGCAGCTCTATCCGATCGAGGCCGTTGCAGCCGACGGTGAGCAGAAGCGCCACATCACCCTGGCCTTCAACCGCACCACCCCTGAAGACAACAGCAACCCAGCCGACCAGGCCAAGCTCGAATGGTTCTGAAGCGCACCCTCGTCGCCCTGACCCCGCTGGCGGGAGCCCTGCTGCTGCCACTGGCGCTTCCGTTGGTGATGACCCGGGTGAGCCTGAGCGCGAGCCTGTTGACCGCCGTGTTGCTGGCCACAGCCTGGTTTGTGGCGATGCTGCGCACCGCCGAAATGCCAGGCCACCACTGAGGCACCGGTGCGTGGGAACTCTCGCTGCAGCAACCCTGCAGCCCCATGCATCGCCTCTGCCGACCACAGCGCTGGCTGGCCCTTGTCTCTGCCCTGCTGATCAGCGGGTGCCATGCCCGGGCCGGCATCGAAGGCCGTGCCCCAGCTGCCCTGCCATGGCCTGCAGGGATCGAAGTGGCCTTCAATCATCGGGTCACCGCGCGCTACCGCAGCCCGATCAACGGCCAGTGGCGCCAGGGCGATGACCTGGAGGCCTTGGTGCTGCAGAGCATCGAGCGGGCCCAACGCCAGATTTTGGTGGCGGTACAGGAGCTGTCGCTGCCGCGGGTGGCCGAGGCCCTGGTGCGCAGGCGTCGCCAGGGGCTCGACGTGCGGGTGGTTCTGGAGAACACTTACAGCACGTCCTGGAGCCAGCAGCACGACAGCGACCTGAACCCCCACCTGCGCCGCCGCAACCAGCAGCTGCGGCAACTGGGCTGGGGTGATGCGGTACTGCTGCTGCAGCAAGGCGGTGTTCCGATGATCGACGACACCGCCGATGGCAGCGCAGGCAGCGGCCTCATGCACCACAAGTTCATGGTGGTCGACGGCGCCACGGTGATCACGGGCTCGGCCAATTTCACGCCGTCGTGCGTTCATGGCGATCCAGACGACAGCGGCAGCCGCGGCAATGTGAACCATCTGCTGCGTCTGCACAGCCCCCAGCTGGCGGCGTTGTTCATGGCCGAATTCGACCGCCTCTGGGGCGACGGTCCCGGCGGCGCGCCCGACAGCCGCTTCGGCGTGGCCAAGGAGAACCCAGGCCCGCAGCAGGCGCTGGTGGGCAGCACGTCGGTGCAGGTGCTGTTTGCACCCCACAGCCAAGCCGATCCGGACCATGGCCTGCACTGGATCGACACACTGCTGTCAGAAGCCAGTGAGCAGGTCGACCTGAGCCTGTTCGTGTTTTCAGCCCAGAATCTGGCCGATGCCCTGCGCCGGCTGCACGAACAGGGCGTGCGCATCAGGTTGCTGGCCGATCCGGGATTCGCCAACCGGAGCTTCAGCGAAACCCTCGATCTGCTGGGCATCAGCCTTCCCGACAACGACTGCCGCCTCGAGGCCAGCAACAGCCCCTGGCAGCAGAGCTTGCCCGGCGTAGGCACACCACGCCTGCGCGCAGGCGACAAACTGCACCACAAGTTCGCGGTGATCGACGGTCGGCGAGTGATCACAGGGAGCTTCAACTGGAGCCCCAGCGCCGCTCACCAGAACGATGAGACCCTGCTGGTGATCGACTCACCCCAACTGGCTGCCCACTTCACCCGCGAGATGAACGACCTCTGGCGCGGGGCGGAGCTGGGGATCACCCCCAGACTGCAACGCAA
>JBBASJ010000042.1:0-20979 GCA_040399325.1 Prochlorococcaceae cyanobacterium | reverse complement strand
CGATGGTGCCGATGCCGATCTCGGCCACCAGCTTGACGCTCACCTTGGCGGCGGGATGCACCTGGTGCAGGTCGTGGATCAGCTGGGCCAGATCCTCAATCGAATAAATGTCGTGGTGCGGCGGTGGTGAGATCAGACCGACGCCAGGCTTGCTGTTGCGCAGCCAGGCGATGTAGGGGTCGACCTTGGGGCCGGGCAGCTGGCCGCCTTCACCGGGCTTGGCCCCCTGGGCCACCTTGATCTCGAGCTGCCTGCCGCTGCGCAGGTATTCGGGGGTGACGCCGAACCGGCCCGAGGCGATCTGCTTGATCGCCGAGCAGGCGGTGTCGCCGTTGCGCAGGCCCTTGATGCTGGGCAGGGTGGCCGATCGGCCCTCGCCATCCACGTCGTGGAGCACATTGAAGCGGGCCGGATCCTCGCCGCCCTCGCCGCTGTTGCTCTTGCCGCCGATGCGGTTCATGGCCACCGCCAGCACCTCGTGGGCCTCGCGCGAGAGGGCCCCCAGGCTCATGCCGCCGGTGCAGAAGCGACTGCAAATGCTCTCGACGCTCTCAACCTGATCGAGCGGCAGCGGCGTGGGAGCCGGCTTGAGCTCGAGCAGATCGCGCAAGGCCGTGACCGGCCGGTTCTCGAGCAGGGTCTTGTAGGTGGAGAAGTGGTCATAGCCCGGGCCAGCTTTGACAGCGGCGTGCAGGGCCTTGGCCATCTCGGGGCTGTTGAGGTGGTACTCGCCACCGGTGCGGTATTGCACAAAGCCCATGAACTCGAGCTTGCTGCGGTTCAGCTCGGGGAAGGCCTTGGCGTGGATCGCCAGGGTCTCGCTGGCGAGATCGGTGAGGCTGAGACCGGCCACCCGGCTGGTGGTGCCGTTGAACGCCAGTGCGATCAGATCGGCGCCGATGCCGATCGCTTCAAAGATCTGGGCGCCGTGGTAGCTGGCCAGCAGCGAGATGCCGATCTTGGAGAGGATCTTGCGCAGGCCGTCGTCGAGGGCCTGGCGCACGTTGGCCTGAGCCTTGTCCAGGCTCAGGGCGGGCAACTTGCCGGTCTCGATCAGCTTCTGGGTGCGGGGATGCGCGAGCCAGTGGCGCGTGGTCTCCCAGGCCAGCCAGGGGCACACAGCACTGGCGCCATAGCCGATCAGGCAGGCCAGGTGATGGGTGCTCCAGCACTGGGCGGTCTCGACCACGATCGAGGCCTCGAGCCGCAGGCCCGAGCGCAAGAGGTGGTGGTGCACCGCACCCACGGCCAACAGCGGCGGCAGGGCGGTGGTGGTGGCGTTGATGCCGCCGAGCTGGCCGTCGAGGCCCAAACGGTCGCTCAGCACGACGATGCGCGCACCAGCGCGCACGGCAGCTTCGGCGTCGCTGCACAGCCGCCGCACCGAGGCCTCAAGCGCAGTGGGGCCATCGACCACAGGCATCAGCGTCGAGAGGGTGCTCAGCGCCAGGCCATGGCAGCCCAGGTCCACCAGCTCGGCCTCGTTGAGCACCGGTGAATCGAGATGCAGCACCGCCGCGGCCTCCGGCTGGGGCCGGAGGGCCGAACGGCGCTGGCCCAGATGCATCTCCAGGCTCATCACCAGCTTTTCGCGCAGCGGATCGATCGGCGGATTGGTGACCTGGGCGAAACGCTGCTTGAAGTAGTCGAAGAGCAGGTGGGGCTTGCTCGAGAGCACCGCCAGGGGGATGTCATCCCCCATGCAGTAGGTCGGCTCCTTGCCAGCACCGGCCATGTCTTCGATGACGAGGTCCAGGTCTTCGGCGCCGAAGCCCGAGGCGCTCTGCAGCTGCAACAGCTCCAGATCCCCGAGCCGGCGCTGCTGCTCCCAGGGCTGGGGGCTCAGGTTGCGGCGTTGCTCAGCAAGCCATTCGCCATAGGGATGGCGGCCGGCCGCTTCGGCCTTGACCTCCCAGTTGCGCAACAACCGACCACGGTCAAGGTCGACCGCCAGCATCTGGCCGGGGCCAAGACGGCCCTTTTCGATGATGCGGCTTTCCTCAAGCTCGACCACGCCGGTCTCCGAACCCATCACCACGTAGCCATCGCTGGTGATGCAGTAGCGGGCCGGACGCAGTCCGTTGCGATCCAGAGTGGCGCCGACGGTGTGACCATCGGCGAACACCAGCAGGGCCGGACCATCCCAGGGCTCCTGCAGGCAGGCGTTGTACTCGTACATCGCCCGGATCTCAGGCTTGTCATCGAGTTCGGGCTGATCCCTGAAGGCCTCGGGCACCAGGGTCAACAGGCTGTCGGTGATCGGCCGGCCGCTGCGCACGAGCAGCTCGAGCGTGGCGTCGAGGTTGGCCGAATCGCTGAAGGCCGGATTCACCAGGGGCCGCAGGTCGCCGGCGGCATCGCCCCAGACCGCTTCGAGGTTGGCCTCGGCGGCACTGGCCCAGTTGATGTTGCCCAGCAGGGTGTTGATCTCACCGTTGTGCCCGAGCAACCGCATCGGCTGGGCCAGGGGCCAGCGGGGCAGGGTGTTGGTGCTGAAGCGACGGTGGTACACCGCAAAACTGACCGCAAACCGCGCATCGCGCAGGTCGCTGTAGAAGTGCGGCAGCACCTCCGAACGCACCATGCCTTTGTAGACAACGGTGCGACAGCTGATCGAAGCGAAATAAAGGTCGCCGCTGACCGCTCCCCAGACCGCCCGGGTGCGGTCGACGGCACGCCGCCGCAGGCGAAACAGCCGGGCCTCGAGGGCATCGCCATCGATGGCGGGGTCAGCGCCGACCAGCCAATGGACGATGTGGGGAGCCGTGTCGCGGGCGAGCGGGCCGAGCACGCTGGCGTCGACCGGCACATCGCGCCAGCCCAGGCTGCTCAGGCCGAGGGTCTGGGCTTCCTGTTCGCAGAACTGGATGGCCTGGGCGCGGCGAACTGCATCGGTGGGCAGAAACACCGTGGCCAGTCCGCGCAGTTGACCGCTGGACGCCTGGGCGGCCGGCCAGACCGCCTCGTAATACGCCCAGGGAATGGCGCAGAGCACGCCGGCGCCGTCGCCCGAATCGCTGTCGCCGCCACACCCGCCGCGGTGCTCCATGCAGTCGAGACCGCGCAGGGCCTGCTGCAGCACCCAGTGGCTGGCTTCACCACCCAGATGGGCCAGAAAGCCCACGCCACAGGCATCCTTTTCCCCGCCCACCGCCGCCGGAGCGGCACTGTCGCAATGGGGCCAGACGGGTTGGGGGAAAGCAAGCATGGACCAGGTTCTCGACACCAGTGATGCAGACCAGTGATGCAGCCGACCCCCAACAGCAGCCCGCAGGCAACACCGTTGGCGAAGGCACAGATTTGGATCTTAAGGATCCGCTGATCGCCGCTAGGTTGCATCGCGATCGGTTGCAGATGTGATGCCCTCGGCAGCTGCGCTCCTTGCCCTGCTGGCATCGCTCAACACCGGCAGCCCGCTGGCGCCGCTGCCCCCCCTGCCACCGCAGGTTGTCCCCGGTGAGGGCCGGTCAACCGGCCGCAGCGGCGCCAGGCTGGATCTCAACGGTGAGCTGCAACAGGCCCGCTGGCAGCTCAGCGGCAGCACCACAGACCCAACGCAGCTCTGGCTGCCGCTGGAGGTTCTGCAGAACCAGCTCGGCGTGGAGAGCCGCAGCCTGACGTCGGGGGGGCTGCGCCTGAACTGGTTCGGCCGCGAACGAGACGTGCCGCCCGATGGCCTGCGGCCACTTGAGGATGAGGTGGCCATCGATGCGGCGGCCCTGCTTCGCGATGCGGGGGTGACGATCGCCGTCACGGGCGACAGGCTCAGCCTGACGCTGCCGCCGACCCGATTGCTCGACGTGCGCAGCTCCAGCACCGCTGGGGCGCGGCGGATCGTGCTCGATCTGGCTGGCCAGGCCCTGGTGCGACGGGATGGGGAGCGGCTCTGGCTGAGCCTGGTCAGCACGCCGGCCCAGCAGGCCGAACTGAATCGACTGGGGCTGACGGTGCAGCAAAGCGACACAGCGCTGGGTCTGCAGCCGAGGACCAGCGCTCCACAGCGTCTCCTGACCCTGGGCGATCCGGCCCGGATCGTGATCGATCTGCCCCCCGGGCCGGCCGCTGCCACCCAGCCGGCCCAGCCGGACGACCCACGTCTGTTGGCCCTGCTGGGCCGCGATCTGCACTGGGACCGGCAGGTGCACGGCGCCATCAGATTGAACGCCGTACGCCTCGATCCCCGCAACACAACCCTCGAGCTGAGGCCCCTCACCCGCAGCGGCGGCATGGAGGGTCTGAGCTCCCTGCAGCAGCTGGCCGCCCGCGAAGATGCGCTGGTTGCCATCAATGGCGGCTTTTTCAACCGGGTCAAGAAACTGCCCCTCGGCGCCCTGCGCGTCGAGGGGCGCTGGCTCTCAGGGCCGATCCTCAGCCGCGGGGTTGTGGCCTGGTCCCCCGGCACCATGCCGCGCTTCGGCCGTCTGAGCCTGGATGAAGCGATCAGTGATCCCGGTGGCAACAGCAGGCCCATCACCCTGATCAACAGCGGCTACCTGCAACGTGGACTGAGCCGCTACACCGCCGACTGGGGCCCCAGCTACCGGGCCCTCAGCGGCGACGAGCGGGCACTGGTGATCCGGAACGGACGGGTGGTGCGCCTGTGGAACAGCGCCGAACTGAATCAGGGCGTGCCGCTGCGATCCGGCGAAATCCTGGTGGTGGCCCGTGGCGGTGCCGAACTGCCCTGGGAGGAGGGCAGCACACTGACGATCACCGCGCGCAACAGCGACCCGCTGGCTGACGCCCCGTTCGTGATCGGGGGCGGGCCACTGCTGCTGCAGAACGGTCGGATCGTGCTCAACGGGTCGCTGGAGAATTTCAGCGGCTCCTTTCTGGAGCAGGGTGCCCCACGCACGGTGATCGCCGGCGACGGAACCCAGCTCTGGCTGATCACCCTCGAGGGGATCGGCAATGCCGGGCCCAGCCTGGGGGAGACCGCCAGCCTGCTGCGGCGACTGGGGCTGACAGAGGCGCTGAACCTTGACGGCGGCAGCTCCACCGGCCTCGTGCTGGGGGGGGTCATGACCGTCAAGGGACGGGGTGTCGCCGGGGCGGTTCACCACGGCCTCGGCCTGGTGCCAAAAGCGGTTCAGGCCTGCCGGCCAGGTGCACGCCAGAGCGGCAGCGCCCCCCGTGGCGACTGCCAGAGTGAGCTGAGTTTGAGCCACGGCGCCCGACCGGCCCCCCTGCCATGACCAGAGGTCAGAGCCTGCACATCACCGCCGCCGCCGCCGCCGAGCTGGGACGCCAGGCCGCCGTGGCCGGCACACCCGGGATGATGCACCTTGATCTGATCGAAGGCGGCTGCGAACGCTGGACGATCCGACTGCGACCAGGGCACCTGGCAGGGGTGCCGGTCGCCCGGGCCGACGGCGTCACCGTCTATGCGCCCGAACAGCAGTGGCCCCAGCTCTGCGGCGTCTGCCTCGACTATCGCGGCGATCTCAGCGGTGGCGGTTTTCTGGTGCACCCACCCGACGGCCAGAGCAGCTGCGCCTGCGGCGCAGCCTTTGGGCCCCTGCTCAGAGGGGGGTCGGTGACGCAGTAAGGTGGCGGATTGTCGCTGTCGGTCGGTCGACCGAATCGCGTCCTCCGATCCTGTTCGCCGACCCGTACCCGGTCCTCGATGCCCACCATCCAGCAGCTGATCCGCACTGAACGGCAGCGCCTGACCCGCAAGACCAAGTCCCCGGCGCTGCGCGCCTGCCCCGAACGCCGGGGCGTGTGCACCCGCGTCTACACCTCGACGCCCAAAAAGCCCAATTCGGCGCTGCGCAAGGTGGCCCGTGTGCGTCTGACATCGGGTTTTGAGGTGACCGCCTACATCCCCGGAATCGGCCACAACTTGCAGGAGCATTCCGTGGTGCTGATCCGCGGTGGCCGCGTCAAGGATCTGCCCGGTGTGCGCTACCACATCATTCGCGGAACCCTCGACACCGCCGGTGTGAAAGACCGCCGTCAGGCCCGCTCCAAGTACGGCGCCAAGACCCCCAAGGATTGAACCGGGGTTCGTCCCCGTGATCGACGATCCAACCCACTGACACTTCACCATCTGCCCGGTTCCGGTTTATGTCCCGCCGCAACGCTGCCGAAAAACGTCCGATCCTTCCTGATCCCCAGTTCAACAGTCGCCTCGCATCGATGATCGTGGCCAGGCTGATGAAGCACGGCAAGAAGTCAACGGCACAGCGGATCCTCTCCGATGCCTTCGGTCTGATCGGTGAGCGCACCGGTGGCGACCCCCTCGAACTGTTTGAAACGGCCGTCAAGAACGCCACCCCACTGGTTGAAGTGCGTGCCCGTCGGGTCGGCGGTGCCACCTATCAGGTGCCCATGGAAGTGCGTCAGGAACGGGGCACGGCCATGGCCCTGCGCTGGCTGGTCAACTTCTCCCGCGCCCGCAATGGCCGCAGCATGGCCCACAAGCTGGCCGGTGAGCTCATGGACGCCGCCAACGAAGCCGGCAGTGCCGTGCGCAAGCGTGAGGAGACTCACAAGATGGCCGAAGCCAACAAGGCTTTTGCCCACTACCGCTACTGATGCCAACCACGGTCTGAGTTCCTGGGCAGTCAGACCACCACTCTCCCGTTTGCCGAGCCCTGCCTCAGCCTCTGAGGCAGGCCCGCTCTGTAGAGTGACGCCCGCCTTTTGATTTTCCTCCCGGAGACCCCACGTGGCTCGCGCCTTTCCACTGGAACGCGTCAGAAATATCGGCATCGCAGCCCATATCGACGCCGGCAAAACCACCACCACTGAACGGATCCTGTTCTATTCAGGCGTGGTCCACAAGATGGGTGAGGTCCATGACGGCGCCGCCGTCACCGACTGGATGGAACAGGAGCGTGAGCGTGGCATCACCATCACCGCTGCCGCCATCTCCACCAGCTGGAAAGAGCACCGCATCAACATCATCGACACCCCCGGGCACGTCGACTTCACGATCGAAGTCGAGCGCTCGATGCGGGTTCTCGATGGTGTGATCGCTGTCTTCTGTGCCGTGGGCGGGGTTCAACCCCAGTCGGAAACGGTGTGGCGCCAAGCCGACCGCTACAGCGTTCCGCGCATGGTGTTCGTCAACAAGATGGACCGCACGGGCGCCGACTTCCTCAAGGTCTACGGTCAGATCAAGGACCGACTCAAGGCCAAAGCGGTACCGATCCAGCTCCCGATCGGAGCCGAAGGTGAATTGAGCGGCATTGTCGACCTGGTCAAGAACCGGGCCTTCATCTACAAGGACGATCTCGGCAAGGACATCGAGGAAACCGATATTCCGGCCGACATGGTTGATCTGGCTGAGACCTGGCGTCTCACCCTGATGGAGGCCGTGGCAGAGACCGACGAGGACCTGATCGAGCAGTTCCTCGACAAAGGGGAGCTGAGCGAGCAGCAACTGCGTGACGGCATCCGCGAAGGCGTGCTGAAGCACGGCCTTGTGCCCATGCTCTGCGGCTCAGCCTTCAAGAACAAGGGTGTGCAGCTCCTGCTCGACGCCGTTGTCGACTACCTGCCGGCCCCCGTGGACGTGCCCCCGATCCAGGGTGTTCTGGCAGATGGAACCGAAGCCGTCCGCCCTGCCGACGACAACGAACCGTTCAGCGCTCTGGCCTTCAAAGTGATGGCCGATCCGTTCGGCAAACTCACGTTTGTGCGCGTGTATTCAGGAGTCCTTCAGAAGGGCAGCTACGTGCTGAACTCCACCAAGGACAAGAAAGAAAGAATCTCCCGCCTGATTCTGCTGAAAGCTGATGATCGGGAAGAAGTCGATGAGCTGCGTGCAGGCGACCTTGGCGCCGTGCTCGGCCTCAAGGACACCACAACCGGTGACACCCTTTGCGTTGATTCAAAGCCGATCATCCTCGAATCACTGTTCATTCCTGAGCCTGTGATCTCTGTGGCTGTCGAGCCCAAGACCAAAGGGGATATGGAAAAGCTCTCCAAGGCACTCCAGTCGTTGGCTGAGGAGGATCCAACCTTCAGGGTGTCAACGGATCCCGAGACCAACCAGACCGTGATTGCTGGCATGGGCGAGCTTCACCTGGAAATCCTGGTGGACCGCATGCTGCGTGAATTCAAGGTGGAGGCCAACATCGGCGCTCCTCAGGTTTCCTACCGGGAAACAATCCGCAGCAGCTCCAAAGGCGAAGGCAAGTTCGCCCGTCAAACCGGTGGCAAGGGCCAGTACGGCCACGTGGTGATCGAAATGCAGCCCGGAGAGCCGGGTTCAGGGTTTGAATTCGTCAACAAAATTGTTGGCGGCATCGTTCCCAAGGAATACATCGGTCCTGCCGAAAACGGCATGAAGGAGACCTGCGAATCCGGCGTGATCGCGGGCTTCCCCATGATTGACGTGAAGGTCACCATGGTCGACGGTTCGTACCACGACGTCGATTCCTCGGAAATGGCGTTCAAAATCGCCGGCTCCATGGCCTTCAAGGACGCCGTCAAGAAGTGCAATCCCGTACTTCTTGAGCCGATGATGAAGGTGGAGGTCGAGATTCCCGAGGATTTCCTCGGTTCGATCATCGGCGATCTCTCCTCACGCCGCGGCCAGGTCGAAGGACAATCCGTCGATGACGGCACGTCCAAGGTCCAGGCCAAGGTGCCTCTGGCCGAGATGTTCGGCTACGCCACCCAGCTCCGATCCATGACTCAGGGTCGGGGTATTTTCTCGATGGAATTCAGTCACTACGAGGAAGTTCCTCGCAACGTGGCCGAGGCCATCATCTCCAAGAATCAGGGCAAATCCTGATCTTTCCCGTACCCAAAACCACCACCCCGATTCTTTAACACCATGGCTCGCGAGAAGTTCGAAAGGAACAAACCCCACGTCAACATCGGCACCATCGGTCACGTTGACCACGGCAAAACCACCCTCACCGCCGCCATCACCAACGTGCTGGCCAAGAAGGGCATGGCCAAGGCGCAGGCCTATGACCAGATCGACGGTGCTCCCGAAGAGCGTGAGCGCGGCATCACCATCAACACCGCCCACGTCGAATACGAGACCGACAACAGGCACTACGCCCACGTGGACTGCCCCGGTCACGCCGACTACGTGAAGAACATGATCACCGGTGCCGCCCAGATGGACGGCGCGATTCTGGTGGTGGCCGCCACCGACGGCCCCATGGCCCAGACCAAGGAGCACATCCTCCTGGCCAAGCAGGTGGGCGTGCCCGCCCTGGTGGTCGCCCTCAACAAGTGCGACATGGTCGACGACGAGGAGATCCTCGAGCTGGTCGAACTGGAAGTGCGTGAACTGCTGAGCAGCTACGACTTCCCCGGTGATGACATCCCCGTGGTTCAGGTCTCTGGCCTCAAGGCCCTTGAGGGTGACGCCGAATGGGAAGCCAAGGTTGACGCCCTGATGACGGCTGTCGACGAGTCGATTCCCGAGCCTGAGCGCGAAGTCGACAAGCCCTTCCTGATGGCTGTGGAAGACGTGTTCTCGATCACCGGTCGCGGCACCGTCGCCACCGGCCGGATCGAGCGCGGAAAGGTCAAGGTGGGCGAAGAGATCGAGATCGTCGGCATCAAGGACACCCGCAAGTGCACCGTCACCGGTGTGGAGATGTTCCGCAAGCTGCTCGACGAGGGCATGGCTGGCGACAACGTCGGTCTGCTGCTGCGCGGCATCCAGAAGGAAGACATCGAGCGCGGCATGGTGCTGGTCAAGCCCGGCTCGATCAAGCCCCACACCAAGTTCGAAGGTGAGGTGTACGTGCTCAAGAAGGAAGAAGGTGGTCGCCACACCCCCTTCTTCGCCGGCTACCGCCCGCAGTTTTACATCCGTACCACGGATGTGACCGGCCAGATCACCGCCTTCACCTCCGACGACGGCTCCAACGTCGAAATGGTGATGCCCGGTGACCGCATCAAGATGACCGGTGAGCTGATCTGCCCCGTGGCCATCGAGCAGGGCATGCGCTTCGCCATTCGCGAAGGCGGCCGCACCATCGGTGCCGGCGTGGTCTCCAAGATCATCGAGTGATCCTGGTCAGCGTTTTCCGCTGATCTAGGGTTAAGGGGTGAGGGTCACACCGGCCTTCACCCCTTCCGCACCTCGACAACCTGGCCTCAAGGCCTGCCCTTGTGGCAAGCCTCCCCAACCTGGTCCTGCGCCCCCGACTGGCGCAAGCCCTCAGCGTTTTTCTCCCCATGTCCACTGCCATCTCCCAGCAGAAGATCCGCATCCGGCTCAAGGCATTTGACCGCCGCATGCTCGATCTGTCCTGCGAAAAAATCATCGAAACGGCCGATCACACCGCTGCAACAGCGATCGGACCGATTCCCCTGCCGACCAAGCGCAAGATCTACTGCGTGCTGCGGTCACCCCACGTGGACAAGGATTCACGCGAGCATTTCGAAACCCGGACCCATCGCCGCATCATCGACATCTTCAGCCCCAGCTCGAAGACCATCGATGCGCTGATGAAGCTCGACCTGCCCAGTGGTGTCGACATCGAAGTCAAGCTCTGAGGCCTGCCTCCAGCGTTCCGCATCGAAACTCAGGCCGGTTGGAGTGGCCAGGTCTGACTGATCGTGGCGATCAGTCCCCGTGATCAGCCAAGCGATCACGGGCCTGGGCTCCCTAGGATCCATGCATCAATCGGCGACTCCATGGGCGAACTGGCTGTGAGAGAGCTGCCGCTGTTCCCCCTTCCCGATCTGGTCCTGTTCCCGCAGGAGGTGCTCCCCCTGCACATCTTCGAGCCGCGTTACCGCATGATGCTGCGCACGGCTCTTGCGGAGGACAAACGCTTCGGCGTGATCCGATGGGATCCCGACTCCCAGACCATGGCCAGCGTTGGATGTTGCGCCGAGATCATCCAATGCCGCACCCAGGACAATGACCGCAGCAACGTGGTCACCCTGGGTCAGCAACGCTTCAGGGTGCTCGAAATCCTGCGGGAGGCGCCGTACCGATTGGCCCTCGTGAGCTGGATCGAGGATGACCGTGTCGATAGCCCTGATGAACTGGTCTCCCTGGCGGCCGACGTCAGACAGGCCCTGCGTGATGTGGTGGAGCTGACCGGCAAGCTGCTTGGCAAGCCTGCAACACTGCCGTCGGACCTACCTGATCTGCCGAGGGAACTGTCCTTCTGGATCGGAGCGCACCTGGCAGGTCCTGTGGCGGATCAACAGCAGGCCCTGCTGGAGATCACCGACACGAGCGAACGACTGCGCGAGGAATACAAGCTGCTCGATCACACGCGGCGGCAACTGGCGGCCCGCACCGTCCTCAAGGACACCTTCACCCCTTCGTGACCGGCACGCAACCATGAGCAGGGCCTTCACCAACAGCAGCAGCGTTGCCAGGGCCTACGACAACTGGACCAACGATGCCCTGCTGGAGCGTCTCTGGGGCGACCACATCCACCTGGGCCACTACGGATCGCCCCCCAGGCGGCGGGATTTTCGTGCCGCCAAGGTCGATTTCGTGCATGCCCTGGTGCAGTGGAGCGGCCTCGACACGCTGCCCAGGGGCAGTCGCGTGCTCGATGTGGGGTGCGGCATCGGTGGCAGTGCCCGGATCCTGGCTGCCGACTACGGCTTCGACGTGCAGGGCATCAGCATCAGCCAGGCCCAGATCGCCCGGGCTCAGGCCCTAACCCCGGAGCCGCTGAGCCGGCACTGCCGTTTCGCGGTCATGGACGCGCTGGAACTCGGGTTCGGCGAGCGGCAGTTCGATGCGGTCTGGAGCGTCGAAGCCTGTCCTCACATGGCCGACAAACAGCGGTACGCCGACGAACTGCTGCGGGTGCTCAGGCCCGGTGGCCTGCTGGCCGTGGCCGACTGGAACCGCCGTGACGACACCCAGACCCCCCTGAGCCCTCGGGAGCGCTGGGTGATGCGGCGCCTCCTCGACGACTGGGCACACCCTGAATTTGCTTCGATCGAAGGCCTGAGAGCCCATCTACAGGGCAGCGGTCACGCTGACGGAGTGAGGGTCACGATTGCTGACTGGTCGAAGCCAACCCTCCCCTCCTGGATTGATTCGATTCTCGAGGGCTTTCGCCGTCCAGCAGCTGTGCTGGGTCTCGGCCCCCGCGGTGTGGCGCTCGGCCTGCGCGAGGTGCCCACCATCCTGCTGATGCACTGGGCCTTCACCACAGGGCTGATGCAGTTCGGGGTGTTCAAGGGGCAGAAGCCAGGCTGATCAGCCCTGGGAAGCCAGCTCCTGGTCGTTGCTCTCCAGGTCGTTGCTCTCAAGGGGGGTGCTCTCCAGGTCGGTCGTCAACGGATAGGCCCCAAACAGGGCGAGGTGCTCGCACAGGGGGGTGAGGTCAGCCAGAGCCGCCCGCAGGGTCTGCTCGGCTGACTCCCTGGAGAGTTCGAGGTCCACAAAAAAGATGTATTCGCCCATCTCGCGCTTGGAGGGCCTCGATTCGATGCGCCCCATGTTCAGCTGATGGCGCTCGAAACAGGCCAGGGCCTCCAGCAGCGCCCCAGGCCGGTTGGCATGCAGGGAGAAGGCCAGGCTGGCCAGATCGCCATGGCTGGCTCGCTCGCCCCGGCGCAACAGCAGAAAGCGGGTGCAGTTGCCAGCGACATCATTGATCGGATGGGCCAGCACGGTGAGGCCGTGTTCGCGGGCCGCCTCCAGCGATGCCACGGCCGCCCGGAAGCGGCTGCCACGCACCATGCGGGCGGCCTCTGCGGTGGAGCTGGTGGGCAGCTGCAGGGCTGAGGGCAACTGGTCGGCAAGCCACTGACTGCACTGGGCCAGAGCCTGCGGGTGGGAGAGCACCTCACTGACAGCCTCCAGCGGGCCACTGCCCAGCAGTGCGTGGCGAATGGGCAGCACCAGGGCCCGGGCCACGCTGAGCTCCGGGTGCTCCCAGAGGGCATCGAGGGCAGCGGTCACACCCCCTTCCACCGAATTCTCGACCGGGACCACCGCTGCATCGCAGACCGAGGCGGCCAGCGCCTGAACCACAGCACGAATGCCGAGCTGGGGCACCAGGTCGGCAGCCTCGATGGCTTCGAGCTGGACCAGGCGCCGTGCCGCCTGCTCGCCATAGGTGCCGCTCGGTCCAAGGAAGGCAACGCGCATGGGGGCTGCTGGGGTGCTCGATAGGATCATGCCGCCTCGGCCAGCTGGCCATGCCCTTGGCCTTCCGTGCCAGCCAGCAACTGACCCTGGCGGTGAACCGGCACTGGGATCGTCTGCCGGCCTATCTGCGCCAGGAACAGCGCGTGGTCAACGCCCTGCTGGACCCTGACCAGCTGGAGCCGCTGGGGCCTGGTCGCTATCGCTATGCGGTCAGCCCCCTGCAGGTGTTTCAACTGCGGATCCAGCCGATCGTGGAGCTGGCGACCAGGCTTGAAGGCGACCGCCTCGAACTCGAGGCCAGGGACTGCCAGCTCGAAGGACTGGGTCTGGTCGATGACTTCGTGCTGACGCTCAGTTCCTGGCTCCGTGCCGATGGTCAGGGACTCAGCGGAGAAGCAACCCTTGCGGTTGAGGTGAGCCAGCCGCCCCTGTTGCGTCTGATCCCTGCCGGGGTGCTGGAAGCCACGGGCCAGTCCTTGCTCTCCGGCATCCTGCTTGGCATCAAGGGCAGGGTCGGGCAGCAACTGCTCGGGGATTTTGAGCGGTGGTGCACGGAATCCCCGCACACCCCTGCCGCCGCTTAATCGGGGCCCTGGAGTGAAGCTACCGCCCAGGATTTCAAAAAACTGCGGCGATGCAGCGGCGTCAGCCCAAACCGCGACAGCGCCTGACGGTGCTGGGCCGTGCCGTAACCGGCATGCCGTTCCAGGCCGAAGCCGGGGTAGCGGGCCGCCAGGCGTGTGATCAGGCCATCGCGAGCCTGCTTGGCGATCACACTGGCTGCGGCGATGGCCAGGCAGTGGCGATCGCCGGCCACCAGGGTGCACTGGGGACCTGACCACAACCGCAGCGGCAGGTTGCCATCGACGATCAGCAACTCGGGTTGCCATGGACGACGCTGCAGGGCCCGCAGCATGGCCAGCTCGGTGGCCCGACGAATCCCGAAACGGTCGATCTCTGCCGCCGAGGCCTGACCCAAGGACCAGCCGCGAGCCCAGTGCTCAATCCTGGGCACCAGGGCCTGACGCCGTTTGGCAGAGAGCTGCTTGCTGTCGGTCAGACCCGCTGCTGCCAGGTGTGCGTGGGCAGCAGCGGGCAGCTGCACGGCCGCAGCGAAGACCGGGCCGAACACGCTGCCCCGGCCCACTTCATCGACACCGATGCAGACCCCCGGATCAAGGCCCCGGTAGGGGTCTTGCGGCGCCGCACTGCCCCTGGCCTGCACCGCCGAAGACTTCAGCCTGCTGCCGACGAACGGCGCCGGCGGCGACGGGGTTCACCGTCATCGACCTCGACCTCCGGGGCGGCCGCTGCTGCCGCCTTCGGTGTGGCCTTCGGGGTTGCCGCCGCTGCAGCGGCACGACGCTCACGGCTGGGCAACGCCACGGTGAGCACGGGTTCGTTAGGGCCGGGATCGGCCAGGGGCGTGATCTCGACGGCAATCGGAGCGTCGGCGGAACTCGGGGCCTCGAGCAGGGCACCGCCTTCGCTGGCACCACCGTCGCTGGCACCGCGGCCGCGCCGACGCCGCCGGCCACCTGCGGCAGCGAGTTGCTGGCGTGCTTCGTTCAGCACGGCTTCGGTGTCTTCGCCAGGACGCACCACCCGCACCAGCAGGTTGTCGGACTGCGAAGCCTGGTCAAGCAACAACGCCGGACTCAACCCCATCCAGCCATAGACAAGCTCCTGGGCAGGCTCCATGGCAACGGCCACGACCTCCAGCTCGGGGCGACGGGAGGCTGCGGATGGAGCATCACCCTGGGTGGATGCTTCCGAGGCCTCATCGCCAGCAGCCTGATCGGCCCCGGACAGATCAACCGTGATGAGCTCGCTCGGCTCCTGAGCGCCACGGCCACCGCGGCCGCCGCGGCGACGCCGGCCACCACTCTCGGCCGCACCGGGGCTGGCCACTTCGGAGCGAGCCGAGGCCGCCGAGCGCACCAGCCCGGAGGTGGTGGCCAGGGGTTGCAGGGTGTCCTTGCCGGGCAGCACCGCCACATGGCCCAGGCCACCGCAACTCGGGCAGGCGCGCCCGAAGAGTTCATAGATGTTCTGACCCTGCCGCTTGCGCGTCAGCTCGACCAGGCCCAGCTCGGTGATCTGGGCGATCTGGGGGCGGGCCGCATCGTGACGCACCGCCTGGGTGAAATGCTCGAGCAACTGCAGCTGATCGCGGCGGGAATCCATGTCGATGAAATCGACGATGACCACACCTCCGATGTTGCGCAGCTTCAACTGTCGGGCGATCTCAACGGCCGCTTCACAGTTGGTCCACAACACCGTCTCACGGGCATTGGCCGATCGGGTGAACGACCCGGAATTGACGTCAATCACCGTGAGGGCCTCGGTGGGCTCGATGATGATCGAGCCTCCCGAAGGCAGCTCCACTCGGGGCTTGAGCGCATCGCGGATCGCGGCATTGACCCGGAAATGCTCGAGAATCTCGGTGCCATCGTTGTGGTGCTCAACCGCCGGACTGGCTGGATCGGCACCAAGAAACGACGTCACACGCGCCACAGCATCGGCACTGTCGACCACGATTCGCCCGACATCTGGACTGAAGTGATCGCGCAGGATGCGATGAATGAAATCTTCGTCACGGTTGAGCAGCACCGGCGGACTGGCGCTCTCGGCGGCAGCCTGAATCGCCTCCCATTGCCGCAGCAGCGACTCGAGGTCATCGATCAGCAGGTCTTCACTGACAGCCTCGGCCTCGGTGCGGATCAACAGGCCCGCACCCGGCGGCTTGATCAGAACACCGAGGGCCCGCAGACGGTTGCGCTCGTTTTCACCGTTGATGCGACGTGAGATGTTGACGCCCTGGCCGTGGGGCTGGAGCACCAGGAAGCGACCGGGCAGGGTGAGGTTGCCGGTGAGGCGGGGCCCCTTGGTGCCCGTGGGTTCCTTCATGACCTGGACCAGCACCTTCTGGCGTGGTTCCAGCAATTCGGTGATGCCTGCGCCGCCCTTCTTGAGCCTCAGCGGGCCGAGATCGGTGATATGAATGAAACCATTTTTCTCGCTTTCTCCGATATTGACAAAGGCGGCATCAATGCCAGGCAGAACATTTTCGACCGTTCCCAGATAAACGTCACCGATCTGGTAACGACCCTGGGCAACAATCAGTTCATCGACGCGTTCATCGGTGAGAACTGCGGCGATCCGCAGTTGCTCGGCGATGACGATCTGCTGAGACATAGGGGAAGGGAGTTGGAGCTCTGTGGAGCCCTGGGGGCGTCGCTGAGGAGCTTGCGATGGCTGCGGCGGCGTGCAATCGCTGCTGCTGGCAGCGATCACGGAGTTGAATGCTGGCGGCGAAGGAATGGCAAGGCCATCTCCCACGCGATGAGGGCTGATCAGCGACCATCAGCCGGCTGGAACAACGAAGACTGAACTGAACTCTTACGACCTGAGGCGCCGCGGTGAACACCTCCCGGAAGTCTGATGGAATCGGAAATTCGGGAAAGCGTTGGATCAGCGGGACAGACGTAGGGATGGCCGCAGCTGTCGAGAAGCTACCGGCTCGTCTGGCTTCTGATCTCTTGCCAAATTAGCACGGTCGCAGCAACAGAGCGTCCCGGCGAACACCGTGCAGAACGAGTGACTGCCGGAGCCGTTCAGCAAGCCAGGTCCGAATCTGCTCGGGCTTGAGACTGCGGCCCTGGGGGTCGATCGCCGCCTCGAGCAGAACACGTCCATCACACCATTGCAGCCCCAACAGAGAGGGCCGGCCGTCCCACTGCCGGGGGCGACCCTTCTTGTCGGTGTCGTGCCAGAGCAATCGATCGGCAGCCAGCAGGGCATCCAGCGCGGGCTGCCACAGGGCCGGAGCCGCTGACCCTGTGGCCACCACGTCGTCAACGGGGTGCTGCAGCGCAAAGCTCCAGCGGGCACGTTCGAGCTCCTGGCTGAGACTGGGTCCGAACACCGGCACCTCTGCGACAGAGAGCAGCTGAAACTCTGTGGTCAGCTCGCCCTGCAGGCGCTGCCGCACCGCAGCCGGATCGACCGGGGCGGTGAACTCGAGATCCAACCACTCGCCCAACCCCTCGACCCCCAGGGGCAACGACAGGGCCAGCTGCAGCCGCGGCAGCGGGTGAAAGCCCCCGGTGAAGCTCACTGGCAACCCAGTACGGCGCAGGGCCCGCTCGAGCATCCGCAGGGTGTCGAGGTGACTGATCAGGGCCAGGGAGCCGGTCTTGGCAAAGCCGATGCGCAGACGAGCGACCCGCTCGCTGGCTGGGGCCCGCTGGGGCAGGGCAGGCGGCACCTGGGGCGGCGGAATCACCACGTTGTGGCCCAGCTCCGGGCCGCATACCCCGCAGCTGCTGCAGCCCTCAAAGGAGCAGTCGGGAACAACGGCCGCTGCCAGGGCGTTCTTGAGGTCATCGGCCAGCCAACGCTTGTCGAGCCCCGAGTCGATGTGGTCCCACGGCAGGCTCTGACGGCAGAAGGCCTCGAGATCGCCGGGATCCATGGCCTCGGCTGCACTCCAGGCCCCCAGCTCGAGGGCTCGGTAACGCCCACCCAGTCCGGCGGCCTCGATGGCGCCGCTCCAGGCGTTGTGGCTGCGCTCGGCCGACTCAAACCAGGAGTCCATGCCTGCCCCGGCCCGCCAGGCGGCCTCGATCACCGGGGCGACGCGCCGGTCGCCGCGGCCGATGAAGTCTTCAATCGCCGAGAGCCGGATGTCGGTGAAATTGGTTTTGAGCCCGCGCAGCTGGCGCAGGGCGCCCTTGAGCAGCTGCTGGCGCCGCCCAAACTCGGCGGTGCTGACGCTGTGCCACTGAAACGGCGTATGGGGCTTGGGCGTGAAGTTGCTGATCGTGAGATTCAGCTCCAGCCGCCCCAGATCACTGCACTGCTGCTGCAGGCTGCGGCAGGTGTCGGCGATGCCGAGCACATCGGCATCGGTCTCACCGGGCAGGCCGATCATGAAATAGAGCTTGACCTTGCGGTAGCCCTGCTGCATCGCCGTGCGGATGCCAGAGAGCAGTTCGGCATCGGTGAGGCCCTTGTTGACGATGTCGCGCAGGCGCTGGGTGCCCGCCTCGGGGGCAAAGGTGATGCCCCCCTTGCGGGCGCCACCGATGATGTGGGCGATGTTGCTGTCAAAGCGGTCGACCCGCTGGCTGGGCAGGGTCAGGGTGACGTTCTTGTCGGCCAGGCGGTTGCGCAGCTCGACCCCCACCGCCGGCAGGGCCAGGTAGTCACTGCAACTCAGCGACAGCAGCGAAAAGTCGCTGTAGCCCGTGCGGCGCATGCCCTCTTCGACAGCCTCGATCACCGCTTCGGGCTCCACGTCGCGGGCCGGGCGGGTGAGCATGCCCGGCTGGCAGAACCGGCAGCCGCGGGTGCAGCCGCGGCGAATCTCGACCGTGAGCCGGTCGTGCACCGTCTCGATGTGGGGCACCAGACCCATGGCGTAGTGGGGCATGGGCGTGGCGGTGCGGCGCTGGATGCGCGCTGGTGGTTCGGGCTCCAGCGGCACCACCGCGATGCCATCGGCCCCAGGGCCATAGAGGCTGGGCACATAGACCCCCGGCACCTGGGCGAGATCGCGCAGCAGCTGCCGGCGGCTCAGTCCGGCGGCACGGGCTTCGGCCACCACCAGACCGATCTCGGGCAGCAACTCCTCGCCGTCGCCCAGGGCCACAAAGTCGAAGAAGGCCGCAAACGGCTCGGGATTGCTGGTGGCCGTCGGCCCCCCGGCAAAGATCAACGGTGGCGCCTCGGGGTGATCCAGGGGCAGATCGCCGCGCTCTGCTGCATGGATCGGGATGCCCGCCAGATCGAGCATCTCGAGAATGTTGGTGCCGCCCAGCTCGTAGCTGAGCGAAAAGCCGAGAATGTCGAAGGCCTTGAGCGGCCGGCGGCTCTCGACCGCAAACAGAGGCACGCCGCGCTCGCGCAGCCGCGCCGCCAGATCGGGAGCCGGCAGGTAGCTGCGATCGCACAGCTGACCAGGCACGCTGTTGAGAATCGAATAGAGAATGATGTGGCCGCTGTTGCTGGCGCCCACCTCGTAGACCTCGGGATAGGTGAGCGCCCAGCGCACACCCGCCGCTGGCCAGGCGCGATCCCAGTCGCGCGGCTCAACGCCCCGCTCGTTGCCCAGGTAACGGGCCGGCTTGCTGATCGACAGATCGATCAGGGCGTTGAAATCGATCGGGGCAACAGTGACGGCCATGCCTTGAGCGTAGGCAAGGCAACAGCCGAGAACCGCTTAAAGCTGTTGCACAGGCGGGCTGAGCGCCAGCTGGGCAGCCTGCCGCACCAAGGCCCGATCAAAGCTGGCCAGGGCTGCGCAACCCTCACTGCGCAGCACGTGCAGGGCATCAGCAAAGTCAAGACCCCGGGCATAGGCATCGAGGGCCTGCAGAACCTGCTCCTCCTGCTCCAAAGACAGATGGCTGATCGCCATCAAGCCCTGAAAGCCACGAACAATGGCCTCCCGCGGGAGCTTGTAGGCCCCGCGCAGCACCCATTCGAGCTCGAGCACCACAGTGATCGGAACAAAGCAGGCGGGGCTTGCTTCGATCAGATCGGCGACCCGCCGAGCCTGCTTGGGGTCGTCATTGGTGAGCAGCCTGACCAAGGCATTGGTGTCGAGCGCGATCGGCAGGCTCACGGCTCATCCTTGCTGACATAGAGCGCCGGATCCATCCGCTCAAGCGGTATCGCTTCGCCCTGGTAGCCCACACAGCCGATCAACGCATGGGCACTGGCGGTCTTACCAGGACCTTGGGGCACCAGATGCAGGCCATCAGGCTCCAGGCTCAGCGCCAGGCGATCGCCAGCGCGCAAGCCCAGAAGCTGGCGCAATCGCGCCGGAATCACAAGCTGCCCCTTGGAGGACAGCGTGAGCAAGGCGTCCATCACTTGAGACCCTAGCGTTGCTTACCAGTGTAAGCAGCCCCGGCGACTGCCTCTCACCCACAGCGCTTTCGATCGCCGTGGCGACTGTCAGCGCCCGGGCCATGCGCGGCTGCACGAAGTCGATGAAGGCGCGGGTGCGAGCCGGCAGGCGGGCGATGCCCAGGCCCTGCTCGGCGGCGGTGCGCAGCACCACAACGTCAATGCTCACCAGAGGACCACTGACCGGCACCTCGCTGCAGCGGGCGCCGGCGTGCAGCACAACCATCCGCTGGTGCTGGGCAGCCACTCGGTGCACACCAGCCGCGAGGCTCTGGCCAGGGACCTGCAGGGCATTGCGACGAGCCAGCCGGCCACCGCCGCATAGGACAATCGCGGCCATCAAGCAAGCGCGCAATGGCCCAGGTCAACGGCAATTACCTCAAGCTCAAGGCGGGCTATCTGTTTCCCGAGATTGCCCGGCGGGTCAAAGCCTTCAGCGAGGCCAACCCTGAGGCCTCCATCATTCGCCTGGGCATCGGCGATGTGACCGAGCCCCTGCCCGAGGCCTGCCGCAGCGCCATGAAGGCCGCCATCGACGAGATGGGCACCCGCGAAGGCTTCCACGGCTATGGGCCCGAGCAGGGCTACCTGTGGCTGCGCGAGGCGATTGCCCAACACGACTTTGTGGCCCGCGGCTGCCCGATCAGTGCCGAGGAGATCTTTGTCTCCGACGGCAGCAAGTGCGACAGCGCCAACATTCTCGACATCTTGGGCGAGGGCAACCGCATCGCCGTGACCGATCCGGTTTATCCGGTGTATGTCGACAGCAACGTGATGGCGGGCCGCACCGGTGATGCCGACGATGCGGGCCAGTACGGCGGCCTGACCTACCTGCCGATCAATGCGGAGAACGGCTTCACCGCCCAGATCCCCAGCGAGAAGGTGGATCTGATCTACCTCTGCTTCCCCAACAACCCCACCGGCGCCGTCGCCACCAAAGAGCAGCTCCAGGCCTGGGTCGACTATGCCCGCGCCAACGACGCGCTGATCCTGTTTGACGCCGC
>JBBASJ010000041.1:10373-21139 GCA_040399325.1 Prochlorococcaceae cyanobacterium | reverse complement strand
GGTTCGACCTACGGAATCCCTGAAACCCCCTGCTCCGCCAGGGGGTTTTTTGATGCTCAGGATCGGCTGCGTTACGGGGGGTGGCACTGGAGCAGCGACAACGCTGCGATCCCTGGATTTCATGGCAAAGACCGCCGATACCGCCGCGACGCTCGTGGCCTCCCTGATCAGCCTCATGGAACGCGGCACCAGCCCCTGGCGCCGCACCTGGGATGGCCCGCTCACCGGGCACCACGTCAATCTGCGCTCAGGGCGTCCCTACAGAGGGGCCAACCCGGTGTTGCTGACCCTGGGCATGCATCTGCGGGCGTCCCGGCTTCCCTATTGGTGCGGCTGGGCTGAGGCCAAAACTCTGGGCCTGGCGCCGCGGCGCGGTAGCAAGGCAGTCCATGTGCTGCAACCGATGGTTCATGGCCCCTCCGATGACGACGCCACCGGCAGCGGCTGGGTCAGCTACCGCCCCATGGCGGTGTTCAATGCCGTTGACCTGGTGGGCGAGGCCCTGCCGGGCCTGCTCGAGGCCCGCCGCGCCAGCGACCGCACCCTGATGCGGCCGGAGCCCGAGCGTCTGGCGGCGGCAGAAGCGCTGCTGCAGCGCTGGCCCGTACCCATGAGCCATGGCGGCTCTGAGGCTTGCTACAGCCCACAGGCTGATCGCATCGTGCTGCCTGAACGGTGTGCCTTTCACAGCGCCGCGGCCTTCTATGCCACCTGGGCCCATGAGGTCATTCACAGCACCGGTCACGCCACCCGCCTCAACCGCGACCTGGCCGGCTGCTTTGGCAGCCCGTCCTATGCCCGCGAAGAGCTGGTGGCTGAACTGGGTTCGGTGCTGCTGGGTGATCGCCTGGAAATCGGCAGCGATCTGGCCAATCACGCGGCTTACCTGGCCAGCTGGGTGGCGCTGCTGCACGACTCGCCGACTTTGCTGCTGCAGGTGCTCGGCGATGTGCGCAGAGCCGTTGATCTGATTGTCCCCGAGGCGCCGCTGACTGCGGAACCTGAGACGCGCTGAGCAAGCCGGTGACTGGATTTGAACCTGCGACCTACTGATTACGAATCAGTTGCTCTACCGCTGAGCTACACCGGCGCGGCCCTGAACTTACCATTTGGTCTGGGCTTTGAGGTTGCAGATGCCAGACGACTCCAGGCCCATTGACCCCGACCTCAGGGCGAGGTTGTTGCAGGAGGCGAGAACCCCCTGGAGGGGGTTGCGCCGTGGTCTGTGGGTGGCTCTGGCGGCGTCGGCTGCGGTCGGTCTGGCCACCATGGCCATGCGCACGGCAGCTGGGGGTGACGTGGCTTCAACCGACCTGTTGATCCAGGTCGGCGCCCTGGTCCTGTTCGGCGGTCTGCTCGGGTTCGACCGCAACCGCGGGACCAGCTGATTCAAAACGCAGCACGGGCAACCTCAGCAGCCGCAGGCCCAGTTGGGTGCGCTGATGCTGCAGGGCGTCGCTGCTCAGGGGCGCTGTGGCGGCCAGCTGCTCCGTGCTGCGGGTCAGCAACCAGATCGCCTGCACCAGCTGCTGCCATTGCCAGACCATGGGCGCCAGCAGAGCGGTGCCAGCCAGCAGACAGCCCAGGCGTCCGGCGTTCTGCAGCGGGCTCAGCGCCGTGGCCAGTGCGGCTGCGCGGTCGGCCCAGACCAGCAGCGGCAGCAGAGCTACCACGCCAAGGACAAACAGCACCTGAACGGATGTTGGCTGTTGCTCGGCGGCCAGCCGCGATTGCAGCGGCGTTGGCTCCCGGTCGGCTGCCTGCAGCAGCAGCAGGGAGCGCAGATCGGCAGGACGCCGCAGCAGCAGCAACGCCGGAGCCACGGCCCCCAGCGCCCAGCTGAGCAGTCGCTCCAGCGCGGGCAGGGGGCCTGGATCGGCCCCACCCAACAGCAGCACCAGGAGCACCAGCTCGGCAGGCAGGGCCGCTCCAGCGATCAGCTGGACCCAGAGCCAGGCTTCGCTGCGGGGGGTCACAAGGGCGGCGCGGTGATCAGGTGCTCAGTGTGCGGCGCTGGGTGACCAGTTTGTAGGCCTCGATGCGATCACCGTCCTGCCAGGCGTTGAAGCGATCGCAGGCAATGCCGCACTCGAAGCCGGTGGCCACCTCCTTGACGTCGTCCTTGTTGCGGCGCAGGGAGTCGAGGTCCCCCTCGTGCACTTTCTCCTTGTTGCGCCAGACGCGCACCTTGCAATTGCGCTGCAGCTTGCCTGTGGTCACATAGCAACCCGCGACCGCGCTCTTGCCGATCGTGAACACCGCGCGCACCTCGGCTTCGCCCAGGGATTCTTCGACCAGCTCGGGTTCGAGCAGGCCCTCCATGGCCATCTGGATGTCCTCCAGCAGCTTGTAGATGACGTCGTAATCCCGCACGTCGACACCGGTGGCATCGGCAGCCCGTTTGGCGCCGGGAGCCATCGAGGTGTTGAAGCCGACGATCACGGCCCCAGAGGCGGCAGCCAGGTCGACGTCGGTTTCGGTGATCTCTCCCGGCGCCGAGAGCAGCACCCGCACCTGCACTTCGCCCTGGGGCAGCTGCTCGAGGGATCCCAGGATCGCTTCGACAGAGCCCTGCACATCGGCCTTGAGAATCAGGTTGAGCTCCTTGAGCTCCCCCTCGCTGGCCTGGCCCGACATCGAGGCCAGCGACACCCGGCGGGAGGCCATCTGCTGGGCCAGACGGGTCGCCCGCGCTTCGCTGGCGCGATCACCCACCACGGCCCGGGCCGCCTTCTCATCGGGATAGACCTCGAATTCATCGCCGGCGGTGGGTACCTCGCTGAAGCCGAGGGCTTCGACCGCATACGACGGACCGGCTTCCTTGACCCGCTTGCCGGTGTCGTCGACCATGGCCCGCACCTTGCCCAGCACGGGGCCTGCGGCCACCACATCGCCGGCGCGCAGGGTGCCGTTCTGGACCAGCAGAGTGGCGACCGGGCCCTTGGCCTTGTCGAGGTGGGCCTCGATCACGGTGCCCTTGGCCATGCGATCGGGATTGGCCTGGAGGTCCTCCACTTCGGAGACCAACAGGATCATCTCCAGCAGGGTGTCGACGTTTTCGCCTTTGATGGCGCTCACCGGCACCATCACGGTGCTGCCGCCCCAGTCTTCGGCGACCAGCTCGAGCCCCGAGAGCTCCTGTTTGACGCGGTCGGGTGAAGCCCCTTCTTTGTCGATCTTGTTGATCGCCACCACGATCGGCACCTCGGCGGCGCGGGCGTGGCTGATGGCCTCTAGGGTCTGGGGACGCACGCCGTCATCGGCCGCGACCACCAGCACGGCCACGTCGGTCACCTTGGTGCCACGGGCCCGCATCGCCGTGAAGGCTTCGTGGCCAGGCGTGTCGAGGAAGGTGATCTTGCGGGTTTCGCCCGCATGGGGCACTTCCACCTGGTAGGCGCCGATGTGCTGGGTGATGCCACCGGCTTCCCCGGCCGCAACCCGGGTTTTGCGGATCGCATCGAGCAGGCTGGTCTTGCCGTGGTCGACGTGGCCCATCACGGTGACCACGGGCGGACGGCGGATCAGGTGTTCGAGGTCGCTGGCCTCGATCATCTCGACGGTCTTCTTGGCGGCTTCCTGGACGTCGTCTTCGAGCACCGGAACACCGAATTCCTCGGAGACGGTCTCGATCGTCGACATGTCGAGGCTCTGGGTCACCGTGGCGATGATCCCTTTGAAGAAGAGGCTCTTGATGATTTCGGAGCTCTCGACCCCCAGTCGCTCGGCGAGTTCCTGCACGGTCAGGTTGCCGTCGGGCACCACGAGCATCTCGGGCCGCACGGCCTTGGCCTCCCGAGAGGCGCGCAGCTCCATGGCGCGGCGTCGCTGCCTCTGACGGGTGGTCTCCTTCTTGCGCTTGCGCACCGCGACCGTTGGCTTGGCAGCCCCGGCCCCAGCACTGCGGGGTTTGGCCGGTCGGGCCAGGCTGGCCTGCAGCACCACCGCCTCCTGTTCGCCGGCGAAGCCGCCGGTTTCGGCCGTGAGGGCATCATCGTTTTCGCCGATGATGTGCACCTTGGTGCGCTGTTTCTGCGGCGTGCGGCTGCGCAGGGCCTCGAGCTTGGCGCTGTCGTCCCAGTCAGGGCGCCGGGCGCGGGGGGCCGCACCGGCGGGCTGGGCGGGCCTGAATCCCGGTCGCCGCGGAGCCGTCGGCGGTGCGGCACTGGGGCGCACCAGTTCGGGCGTGGTGGTGCCGTCGGTGCCGCCGGCTTCGGTCCGGTCTCCGGGGCGGCGCGGCGGTGGTGCCGTGGGGCGACCTGGCGAGGGCTTCTGCAGTTGCATGAGCTCGCCTGGTGCCATCGGCCTGCGCATTCCGGCTGGCATGCCGGGGCGCCCCGGCATTGCCGGACGATCGCCGCCCGCGCCGCTGCCATCCCGACGAATCGGCTTGCCCACCAGTTCGAGTGGTGTCTGGCCCGGACGTCCGCCTGACGGTCGCCCGCCCTGGCCGGGGCGGGTTGGAGCCGGCGCGCCCGGTCGTGTCGGGGCCGGTGCCCCAGGACGGTTGGCCGTGGTCGGGGCGCTGATCGGTTTGCCCACCAGCTCGGGACGTCCCGGACGGAGACCACCTCCCGGGGTTGGCCTGTTGCTGCCGGGTTGACCGGGTCGGCTGGGCGCAGGTGCTCCCGGTCGGGCCGGTTTGGCGGCGATCACGACCGGCCTGGCTGGCATGGCAGGTCTGCCGCTCTGCTGCGATGGAGCAGGACGGCTCGGCGCCGCGGGCCTGGCAGGGGGGGCTGCCGCGGCGGGCTTGGCCACGATGTCAGGCCTGGGGGCAGGCGGTTTGACGGCTGTCGCTGGTTTGGCAGGGGCTGCAGGCGGCTTCATCGCTGCCGCTGGTTTGACCGCAGCCGGTGGTTTGACCACGGCTTCGGGTTTGACCACGGCTGCGGGTTTGACCACCACCGGTGGTTTGACCACTGCAGGGGTTGGGGCCGTGCCGGCTGGTTTGGCTGCTGCTGGCTTGGCAGGGGCAGCCGCAAGAGGCGGCTTGGCTGCCGCGACAGCAGCTGGCTTGCTGACCAGCTGGGGCTTCGTCGGGGGGGCCTGGGGTCGGGGTGCCACGGCTGGGGCGCCCGGGGCCGTGGGGGCTGGAGCAGCGGCTTTCTTGACCGACAGGATCGCTTTGCCGGGGGCAGCTGCGGGCTTGGCCTCGGGCTTCGGCGCGTTGCCATTGCCGTTGGAGCCGCTGATCAGCTTGCGGATCCGCAGGGCCTCGTCATCGCTGATCGAACTGCTGTGGCTCTTGGCGGCGACCCCGAGCTTCTCGGCAGCGTCGAGCACGTCCTTGTTGTCCAGGCCCAGGTCCTTGGACAGCTCATAAATTCTCACTTTGCCGCTGCTGGTCATTCAGGTCTCCGAAGGGCGGGGCCTGCGGGCCAGAGGGCCCTGGGGCTTGCCGGGCCGCGCGCACACTGCGGCCATGGTTCATCTTGCCTCAGAGCAGGCTGGGTCGTTGCCGGCCAGTCTGGTTTCAAGGCACTTGAGAATCGATTCAGCCACCTGGCAGCGCAGTGCCCGCTGCAGTCGTTTGTGTCTAAGGGCTGACTCCAGGCAGGTGGCGTGCCGACAGAGGTAGGCCGAGCGGCCCTGTCCGCCGTCAAGCTGGACGCCACCTGTCGACAGGCGCACAACCCGCCAGAGCTGGGCTCGATCGAGCAGCTCACGGCAGGCCACGCAACGCCTCAGCACGGGCCGCGCGCTCACCGCTCCCCGTCCCCGTCGGGCTCGGCGTCGCTGGACTCGGCATCAGCGACTTCGGCAGCGGTGAGCTGGGCATCCGTGAGCTCTGAATCCGCCGGTTCAGCGTCGCTCAATTCGCCCTCAGCGTCGCCATACTCCTCATCGTCTTCGGGCAGCGGGTACAGCTCACGCAGGCGGGCGTCCTCCTCGGCCCGGGCAGCCTGTTCGGCGGCCAGGCGCGCTTCTGCTTCGGCCTGCAGCGCTTCTTCTTCCTGGCGCTGGGCGATCAGTTCGGTGACCACCGCATCTTCGGATTCCTGGTCGTATTCGCTGGCGTTCTTGATGTCGATCTTCCAGCCGGTGAGCCGGGCGGCCAGGCGCACGTTCTGACCCTCGCGGCCGATCGCCAGGCTCAGCTGGTCGGGCGGCACCAGCACGTGGGCGTGCTGGCCTTCGGGATCCACCAGGCGCACCATCTCCACCCGGGCGGGGCTCAGGGAATTGGCGATGTACTGACCTGGATCCTGGGACCAGCGGATCACGTCGATCTTTTCGCCGCGCAGCTCGTTGACCACCTGCTGAATGCGGGAGCCACGGGCACCGATGCAGGCCCCCACCGGATCCACCTCGCGCTCGACGCTGTCGACCGCCACTTTGGTGCGCGGACCCACCGAGCGGCTGGGGGGATTGGCTTCGCGGGCCACCGCCACGATCCGTACCGAACCCTCCTGAATCTCGGGGACCTCGTTTTCGAACAGGTACACCACCAGGCCGGCGTTGGCGCGGCTCACAAACAGCTGGGGACCGCGCCGCGGCACCTCGCTCACCTCTTTAAGGAACACCTTGAAGGTGGCGTTGGCGCGGTAGTTGTCGTTGGGCAGCTGGTCACGCCGGGGCAGCTCGGCTTCGACCTCGGGCCGACCCAGGCCGCTGCTCACGGCCATGATCACGCTCTGGCGCTCGAAACGGATGACCCTGGCGGTCAGCACCGGATCCTCGAGGTCGGCGAACTCCTCCTGGATCATGCGGCGCTGTTGATCGCGCAGCTTCTGGGCCAGGACCTGCTTGGTGGTGGCGGCGGCCATGCGCCCAAAGTCATCTTTTTCAGGGGTGACATCGAGCACCACGGTGTCGCCGATCTGGGCGTCCTCGGCGACCTGGCGCACCTCATCGATGGCGATCTGGTGGTCTTCGCTCTCCACCTCCTCGACAATGATCTTGGAGGCCAGTACCCGATACCCCTCTTCCTCCAGGTCGAGGCCTACATCGAAGTTCGAGAAGTAGTCCTCTTCAAACGGGTCTTCGCTGATGCCCAGGTACAGGGTGCGGCGATAACGCTCATAGCCTTTGAGCAGAGCCTCTCGCAGGGCCGCTTCGACGACCGGGGGCGGGAGTTTTTTCTCTTCGCTGATGTCCTCGATCAGGTTGTTCAGACCGGGGAGAAGGACAAGGGCCATGGCAGGGGTGATTCAGTTTTGGGTGATTCAGTTGTCGGAGCTCGGGGTGATCAGGCGGACGCTGATCACGTCAGCGCGTTCGATGCGTTTGATTCGTCCGCGCATGTTGAGTTGCACGACTTCCGCATCCCGCTCCAGCAGAAGACCTTCGCTTCGCTGTTCAGTCCCCTTGGATCCACGGTGGAGCACGGCGACCGGAAATCCACGAAAGCTGCGGAAGTCACGATCGCTGCAGAGCTCCTCGTCGATGCCGGGGCTGCTGATCTCCAGAACATACGCGTTCGTGAGCAGGCCGGCGGCCTCGATCGCATCCCCCAGCGGGGCGCTCAGACCAGCGCATTCATCGAGGCTGATGTCGCCTCCATCGCGCCGCTCCACCGTCACCTGCAGGGTCGCCGGGATGCGATGGCTGAGGATCTGGACCGTTCTGACCGCATAGCCGGCGGGTTCGGCAGCGCTTCGGGCCAGGTTCAGCAGCGCCGCGAGCAGGGTCTCGCTCACGATGGCGTGTCCTCGCTGGTCGCCAGCCCGGGCAGCTCGATGATCGGGGCTTCAGCGAAGTAGTCGCTGGGTTGCACCTGGCCGGGCACGCCAGGATCCTGATTCAGGCATTGACCCTTCTGCTCATCGCTGCGCAGGTACTGGCAGACCCGGGCCCAGAGCTTGGCCCGGCTGCCCGGTCCACCATGGCTGAAATAGACCAGGTCGTTGCCACCGGCCATCACCTGGATCTCCACCTGGCAGAGGCTGCAGCGTTGACGGCTGCCGGGGGGGATGGTGGCCATGGCGCACTGTCGCGGAACACTGCAACTTAGGTGGATGCGGCTGCTTCAGCTCAGCGACCCCCACCTTCTGGCCGATCCGATGGCCCTGTGCCGCGGACGCTTGCCGTGGCTCCAGCTTGGCGAGGCGCTGAGGCAGGCCCGCCTGAGCGTCGGTGGCACCTGGGGCCCGGCCGATCTGCTGTTGATCAGCGGGGATCTCTGCCATGACGACAGCTGGCTGGGCTATGCCGTTCTGCGTGATCTGCTGTCTGATCTGCAGCGTGAGCAGGGGATCCGCATCGCCCTGCTGCCGGGGAACCACGACCATCCCCAGTTGCTGCGGGCGGTGGTCGGGCGCCATGGGTCGCTAGCCCCGACGCTGGTGACCGGCACGGCGGCTGATCTGGTGCTGCTCGACAGCCATCGCCCCGGCAGCGATGCCGGCTGGCTGGGGTCTGCACAACTGCGCTGGCTTCAGCAGGTCCTGGCCGCGCGCCGGGCGGCCCCCCTGCTGGTGGCGCTGCACCATCCACCTGTGGCCATCGGGGATCCCGGTTTTGATGCCATTGCCCTCAACGATGGGCCTGCCCTGCTGGAGCTGTTGCAGCCCGAGGTCGATCTGCGGGCGGTGCTGTTCGGTCACATTCATCAGCATTGGCAGGGCGTGTTCCCGGGGCGCAGCGAGGTGTTGCTGCTCGGTTGCCCCTCAACCCTCTGCAGTTACGGCCCGGTGCAGCCCTGCCCCCTGAACCGCGCCGCCGAGCCCGGAGGGCGGCTGCTGGAGATCGGGCCCGATGGCCTGCTGCGGCAGCGGCTGCTGCGCTGGCCAGCGCTTGTGCCTCCTAGCCTCAGGCCCAGATCTGGATCTGTGGGGCCCGCTGACTGATTCCATGCCGATACGTCGTCCAATGGCTGGGTTGCCCGGGGTGACACGCGCCGTGTCACGCGCCGCGTCATTCGTCGTGCTCCTCGCCGCGCTCGGGGGCCTGGTGGTTGGCCTCGGCCTGCCTGCTGCAGCCAGCGCCGAAGAGCTCGCGCCTGTGACTGCCGTCCATAGCTTCGTGGCGGCTGCCGCCCGCGAGGCGGCGCCGGCGGTGGTGCGCATCGACACCGAGCGCTCGTTGGCACCCCAGTCGTTTGATCCGGCCCTGCTGGATCCGATGTTGCGCGACCTGTTCGGCGATCCGGGATCGCTGCGCGAGCGGGGACAGGGGTCGGGCGTTGTCTTTGACGGCCAACAGGGGCTCGTGCTGACCAATGCCCACGTTGTCGACCAGGTGGAGCGGGTTGAGGTCACGCTGGCCGACGGTCGGCAGCTCGATGGCGAGGTGGTCGGGTCCGACCCGGTCACCGACCTGGCGGTGGTGCGGATCAGGGGTGGGTCGGCCCTGCAGGCGGCGCGTCTCGGGGATTCCGAAGCACTCGAAGTCGGCGACTGGGCCATTGCCCTCGGCAGTCCCTATGGACTGGAGCGAACGGTCACCCTGGGCATCATCAGCAGCCTGCACCGTGACATCAACCTGCTGGGTTTTGCCGACAAGCGGCTCGACCTGATTCAGACCGATGCCGCGATCAATCCCGGCAATTCGGGCGGACCGTTGATCAACGCCGCCGGTGAGGTGGTGGGCATCAACACCCTGGTGCGTTCGGGCCCCGGCGCGGGCCTCGGCTTCGCCATCCCGATCAACCTGGCCAGAGGGGTCGCGGCCCAGCTCAGCTCCGGTGGTGTGGTGGTCCATCCCTACCTGGGCCTGCAGCTGGTGCCGCTGACGGCCCGCCGCGCCCGCGACAACAACCGCGATCCCGACGCCCTGTTGCAGCTCCCCGAGCGTGATGGCGCCCTGGTGCAGCGGGTGATCGAGGGCAGCCCCGCCGAGAAGACGGGCCTGCGGCGCGGTGATCTTGTCGTGTCGATGGATGACCAGCCCGTCAACGAACCCCGCGATCTGCTGCGTCAGGTCGAACACGCTGCCGTGGGCCAGCCCCTCGACCTCACCGTGATCCGCGGTCAGAGCGAACTGCACCTGTCGATCTCACCGGCAGCCCTGCCCCACGCCGGTTAGACGCCGGAGCGCGACCTTGCTACGGTCGCGCTCCCTCCTGACCTCCCGGCGACCGATGGCTGATCTGCAGGACCAGATGAAACAGGCCGTCGCCCTGGCCGCCACCGAGCAGATCCGCAGCGGGATGGTGGTTGGCCTGGGCTCGGGCTCCACCGCCGCGCTCATGATTCAGGCCTTGGGGGCCCGACTCAAGCAGGGTGATTTGCATGACATCACTGGGGTGACCACCTCTTTTCAGGGCGAGGTTCTGGCGGCTGAGCTCGGGATCCCGCTCAAAAGCCTCAATGCCATCGACCGCATCGATCTGGCCATTGACGGTGCTGATGAGGTCGATCCCGGTTTTCAGTTGATCAAAGGTGGCGGCGCCTGCCATGTGCAGGAAAAGCTGGTGGCCCGCCGCGCCGAGCGGTTTGTGGTGGTGGTCGACTCCACCAAACTGGTCGATCGGCTCAATCTGGGCTTTCTGCTGCCGGTCGAAGTGCTGCCCGGTGCCTGGCGCCAGGTTCAGGCTCAGCTTGCGGCCATGGGGGGTGAAGCCCAGTTGCGCATGGCTGTCAAAAAGGCCGGCCCCGTGGTCACCGACCAGGGCAACCTGGTGCTCGACGTCCGATTCGCCGATGGGATCGCCGATCCGGCGGCGCTTGAGCAGGAGATCAACAACCTTCCAGGGGTCCTCGAAAACGGCTTGTTCGTGAACCTCACCGATCAGGTGCTGGTGGGCGAGGTCAACGATGGCGTGGCCGGTGTGCGCGATCTGGTGAAGCGCTGACGTCCCGTCAGCCCAGCCGTCAGCCCAG